>JAZLDU010000001.1:0-75164 GCA_045614885.1 Tidjanibacter sp.
GGAGTCGCTATTGCCCAGCGGCGCAAGGGCAAAAAACCGAGGCGAAAGCCCCTCGTGGCGAAGCCTGCGGGGGAGCGAGCGAGAGCCCACCACGAGCAGTACAACAAGTGTCAGAGGCCAAAACTCCTAGTTCTCCTATCTCTCCTATCTCTCCTATCTCATCTCGGTCGGTTGACGGTTGACGGTCGACGGTCGACGGTTGTCGGTCGACCATTTTGATTTTTTACCCCAACTCCCGCCCTGTTTCTAAAAAAATTTGAAAAAATTTTGAAAAAATTTAAGAATTAGGCGCAGTTTCTAAAAAATGTTATTATATTTGTGGTGCTAAATAAAATTTTAGCGCAATACCGCTATGGCACTATTAAAAGATTTCTTTTATCAGCAACACGACGGCGACGCCAACCTCAAAGGCATCTCCCACAAAAATATGCTGATAAAGCAGAGCATCATAGCCTACATGGCCGTCAATGGTCAGTGCACCCTCGCGGAGCTGACCAAGGCGCTCCACATAAGCGTACCCACCATGACCAAACTCGTGGGCGAGCTTGTGGCCGAGGCTATTGTGGTCGACAACGGCAAGGTCGAAACAGCCGGTGGCCGTAGGCCCAACATCTTCGGTTTGGCCAACACCGCCATCTACTTTGCAGGCATCGACATCGGTCGCGACTACCTCTGCTGCGTGGTTACAGACCTGAAAAACAACGTGATAACATCTGAGTATCACACACCCTTCACCCTCTCCGACGACGGTCGTTGCTTGGCCGAGATTTGCTCCCACATAAACACCTTCCTCGACACTTGCGGCATCGAGCGCAGCAAGATTCTGGGCTTGGGTGCTTGTATTGTAGGTAGGGTAAACCCCCAGACGGGCCACAGCTATATGTACTTCACCGGTGGCAACACCTCGCTCAAAGAGGCACTCGAAGAGGCCACAGGGCTGAACGTGCTCATCGAAAACGACACCCGAGCTCGTTGCTATGCCGAGTACTACTCGGGCGAGGGTCAGACCGAAAAGAATGTGCTCTACCTCCACCTGGGTCGTGGTGTGGCTATCGGCATCATTGCCGACGGCAAGCTCTACTATGGCAAGAGTGGTTTTGCGGGCGAGTTTGGCCACACACCTTTCTTTAATAACGAGATTATCTGTTCGTGTGGCAAGAAGGGGTGTCTGGAAACCGAGGTGAGCGGTATTGCCATCGAGAACAAGATGGTGAGTCAGCTCGAAGCGGGTGTGAACACCATCCTGAGGCAGAAGTGGGCCTCGGGCGAGAGCATCCACATCGACGACATCATCGGTGCAGCCAAGAGCGACGACAACCTCTCGATCGAGCTTATCGAGGAGGCAGGCGAGAAGATTGGCAAGAGTATTGCCTTTTTGATAAACATCTTCAACCCCGAGGCGGTGATTATCGGTGGCAACATGTCCCACGCGGGCGACTACCTGATGCTGCCCTTGAAGTCGGCCACCAACAAATACTCGATGAATCTGGTCTACAAGGACACCTCGTTCCGCCTGAGCCAGATGGGTGCCGACGCAGGCGCACTCGGAGCAGCAATGCTCATCCGTAACAAAGTAATTGGACTCTAAGGATTTAGTCATTTAGACGTTATACAAAAGAGTATGAACGCATTAGAAACCGACATAATCAAACTGAGGGCGTTGGAGCCTGAGGATGTGGATGTGCTCTACCGTTGGGAGAACGATACCAACGTGTGGAGGGTGAGTGGCACGGTAGCCCCCTTCTCGAAGTTCATCCTGCGCAGGTTTATCGACGAGCAGAGATACGACATCTACGAGACTCGCCAGATGAGGCTTGTCATCGAGGCCAAGCAGAGCCACAGGGCTGTGGGCACGATAGACCTTTTCGACATCGACCCCTACAACCGTCGTGCGGGCGTGGGCATAATGATCTACGACAAAGACGACGAGGGTCAGGGCTATGCATCGAGTGCTTTGCAGGCGCTGATTCGCTACTCGTTCCAGATATTGGGGCTCAACCAGCTCTACTGCAACGTGCTGTCGAACAACACCCGTAGCTTGAACTTGTTCAAGAGCAAAGATTTCAGCGTTGTGGGCCTCAAACGCGAGTGGGTTTTGACCACCACCGACTGGCTCGACGAGTATATGCTCCAACTCATCAACCCGCTCAAATAGAATTGAGAATTGAGAATTGAGAATTTCCCCCTCTAAGTTAGAGGGGGTGCCCGAAGGGCGGGGGCGTGTGCAAATTGAGAATTATTCTCGACCAGCTCAGGCAGTAAGAGATATGAGCGAAGCGAGTATCTCAGAAAAGTTTTTGGTGCAGCTTTTTACAAAAAGGTGCGAAACAAAAGTTTTTGGGCGACTTTTTACAAAAAGGCGCAAAAGAAAAGAAACAAACCAAATAAAAACCGAAAAAATGAAAATCGCAAAAGAAACAGCTGTGGCTATTAGCTACACTCTTACAGTAGATGGTCAGGTTGCAGATCAGGCAACTGCCGAGGCTCCCTTGAAATTTGTGTACGGTATTGGTATGCTGCTGCCCAAGTTCGAGGAGTACTTGTTGGGCTTGGAGCCCGGCGACAAATACTCGTTCACCCTTTCGCCCGAGGAGGGTTATGGTGTGAGCAACCCTCAGATGGTTATCGACGTGCCCAAGGCTGCCTTCGAGATTGAGGGCCAGATTGAGGAGGGTTTGCTGACCATTGGCAACCGTATTCCTATGATGACTCAGATGGGCCAGCCCGTAGTTGGCGTGGTTGTAGAGGTTACCGACGAGGCTGTGAAGATGGACTTCAACCACCCTATGGCCGATAAGACCTTGAACTTTGAGGGTGAGGTTGTAGATGTTCACGAGGCCACCGACGAGGATTATCCCCACTCGTGTGGTTGCGGCTGTGGTTCGAGCGATTGCGGTTGCGAGGGCGACTGCGAGAGCGGCTGCGAGGGCGGACACTGCCACTAATAAAACGAAAGGCCCACGCGAGTGGGCCTTTTTTCGTCGACCGTCGACCGTCGACCGTCGACCGACCTAAGGCTTTAAGGAGTTTAGAGAATTTAAGAAATTTAGGGAGTAATATGGTCTTTAAATTCCTTAAACTCCCTAAATTCCCTAATCTCCTTAACCTCCCTATAATTTTGAATTTTGAATTCCTCTATGCATAGCTTTACACTTATACATTATACGGAGGGGTGGCGCATAGGCGAATGCATTTCGCTTAGTGCGATACCTCCGCTGGGCACCCTTGTCAAGTCGAACGACGAGAGTGTCGAGAGCTACGACGACATCTACTATGTAGACAACATTATGTTTGCCGATGGAGGCGAGAACTACCTCTTTGTGCGCCCCTATGTGGGCTATGGCCGTATGGCTCCACTGACGGAGAGCGACCGCTTGCAGGAGTCGGTGAAGGAGCTCACCAGCGCCGTAGATAACCTCAGCGACAATATAATGGAGAGGGAGTAGGGCTAACAGCCCGCGTCAAAGACTTTGGTAACTAAGCCGTTGGTGACCATCAGCTTGGGGGCTCGAACGATGCTGTTGTACCTGACAGCTTGGGCCACCACCTGCTCGTCTATGGCCACATCGGGGGCTTTGCACTCGACCAGCAGTGCGGGCTTGGCGTCGGGACCAAAGACCACAATGTCGGCCCTCTGAGGCTGACCATTGAGCATCACGGGATACTCCTCGCTGATGGATGTTGGGGGCACCCCCTTGCACTCCACCAAATACCCCACAACATGCCTACGCACCCACTCTTCGGGGGTGAGCACCAGCCATCCGCGCAGGGGCACAAATACCTCCACGCCGCCATCAGAAGAGCGTCGCACCTTCAACCTTGTGGGCGGAAAGTTTAATTGCGGATATTTTTTTTCGTTCTTTTCCAAGAAAGTTGTAATTTTAGCCCCAAATATAGCCAAAAAGAGATAAACGATGAAACAACGCACCATATTCTTGCTTGTTGCAGCCCTTTTGAGCGGCACATTCACCCTTTCGGCCCAGTGGGAGTACCCCTTCGAGTACGAGGCTCCTGCCCCTGCTGCGGAGGCACTTGGCGAGGCTGCCAACACCTCGCGCGAACTGCTGCTGCCCCACCGAGCCACCACTCCCTACCCCACTCGCGAAGCCTTCGTAGCCGGAGCACCCAGCGAGATGGTCATCGAACTTGGGGGCTGGCAGGTGGAGTCGCTGGATGGCCACCGCACCCGCTACACTACTCGCTTCAAACGCAACTACCGATACGACGACCGCGAGTTGGTGCTCCGCATCGAGGGAGCCGATGGTGCTGTGAGTGTGGAGGTTAACGACTCGGAGGTGGGCTATGCTGCCTCGGCTGCTGGCCGCACCGAGTTCGACCTCACCAAGTCGCTCAGGGAGAACAACAACACCATCAGCATCACCGTTCATAGCGACTATGCCGCCCGAGCCATCGAGGCCGGCCGTACCACCAAGGGCGAGTTCCAGCGTGCCCGACTTGTAGTGTCGCCCCGCGTTGCGGTCTACGACTTTGTGACAACCACCACCTTCAATGCCGCAGGCGATGGCCTGCTCAACCTGGGCGTGGTGATGCAGAGCTTTCTGCTCAATAGCAAGGAGTACCACATCCACTACGAGCTCCACTCCCCCGATGGCGAGGTGCTGGCGAGCGACAGCAAAAAACTGACTACCCGTATGCTCTCGCGCGATACGGTGAGCTTCTTTGCGAGGGTGCCCAAGGTTAAGAAGTGGAGCCCCGAAGAGCCTAACCTCTACCGCGTGGTGGTCTACACCAAACACGAAACAAGGGTTAAGGAGTGCGTGAGCGTGGAGTTTGGCTTCCGCACGGCCGAACTGAAAGATAAAGGCTTGTGGCTCAACGGCCAGAGGGTGGACCTCAAACCCACCGAGCTGTCGTGGAGCGAGAATGAGGAGAATACCGCCCGACTGCTTAGGGAGGCAAAAGAGAGGGGCTTCAACCTCGTAGCTCCCCGCTATCCTCAGCCCGACGAGTACTACACCTTGTGCGACCAGCTGGGCCTTATGGTGTGCGACCAGACCGACATAGATTGCAGCGGCGCAACGCCCAAGAACAGCCCCAGCAACACCCCAGCGTGGAAGGAGGCATACAAGGAGCGCGCCTTGCAGATGTACCACTCCTCGAAGGGCCACCCCTCGGTTGTGATGTTTTCGCTGGCCCGCAATGCCCAGAACGGCATCTGCCTCTACGAGAGCTACTTAGCGATGAAGGCTCTGGGTGGCGAACTCCGCCCGATGGTCTACCCCGAGGCTGCCGGCCAATGGAACAGCGACCTCTAAAATTGAAAATTGAAAATTGAAAGTTACTGAGAGTTATAAGAGTTATAAGAGCTATAAGAGTTATACTTCCTATTTCTCCTATTGCTCCTATTACTCCTAAAATTCCTTAAACTCCCTAATCTCCCTAAACTCCCTAAATTCCTTTCATAAAAAACAATAAAACGCGCAGAACGAGATGAATGCGAGGCTTACAAAAAAATCTCTCCCGCAGTTTACAAGACGTAAATGAGGGAGAGATTTTTTTTGTGTAACGAAGCAGTCGCTCGTTATCCGCGTTTTATTTATTTTTCAGAAGGTCGCGGATCTCGGTAAGGAGCACCTCCTCTTTGGTAGGCTCTGGCTCGGGTGCGGGAGCAGGTGCAGGAGCTGCTGCTGCCTCCTCGGCCTCTTTCTTCTTGGTCAGCTCCGACAAGCGGTTGATACCCTTGATGAGCAAGAAAATACACATTGCAACAATCAGGAAGTCAAATACCTGCTGCAAGAATGCACCATATTTCCACATTACGGGCTCGGCCTCGCTACCGAGGTTGATAGCCAAGTCGGTGAAGTTTACCTTGCCGATGAGCATACCCAGAGGGGGCATAATCACGTCATTAACCAACGAGGTTACGATCTTGCCAAAAGCACCACCAATGATAACACCGACAGCCATATCTACGACGTTACCTTTGAGCGCAAATTTCTTAAATTCGGACAAAAATGACATAGTTTGATAAGTTTTATTGGATTAGTGTGTAAAAAAAAGTTTTTTCCACTACAAATATAATCTTTTTTTGGTGCAAGTGCGATTTTATTTTGCTTTTTCGGCACAAAAAGTGTAATTTTACGATGTTGCTTGTGTACACACCGTGTCCGAAGCGCCTAAAACTAACCTTATTACAACCTTACGGCTATGCTCAAAATCTCTGCTAAAAGCCACACATTGCCCGTATCGCCCATCCGTCAGCTCGTACCGCTGGCCGAGGCTGCTGCCGCACGAGGCACCCACATCTACAAACTCAACATCGGTCAGCCCGACATCAAAACCCCCGTGGAGGCGGTCGAGGCTGTGCGCGGCATTCAGGACGACATCTTCCCCTACTCTCACTCGGCAGGACTTATGCCCTACCGCCAGAAACTTGTGGAGTACTACTCCCGCAACGGCATCAACATCGACATCGACGACCTGATTGTCACCCTCGGAGGTACCGAGGCCGTGCAGATGGCTATGCTGGTGTGCGCCAACCCCGGTGAGGAGATTTTGGTACCCGAGCCTTTCTATGCCAACTACAACACCTTTGCTGCCAGCTACGACAACATCCTTGTTCCCGTACCCAGCAGCATCGACAACGACTTTGCCCTGCCTCCCATCGAGGAGTTCGTAAAGCGCATCACACCCCGTACCAAGGCAATCCTCATTTGCAACCCCAATAACCCCACGGGCTACCTCTACACCCCCAAGGAGATGAAACTCTTGGGCGAGCTTGTGGCCCACTACAACCTCTTCCTCATCAGCGACGAGGTCTACCGCGAGTTCTGCTACGACGGACAGAAGCAGACTTCGGCACTCTCGCTCAAAGGTGTAGACGACAATGTGGTTGTGGTCGATTCGGTGTCGAAACGATTCAGTATGTGTGGCGTGAGGTTGGGCAACATCGTGAGCCGCAACAAGGATGTTATGGCTGCCGCTATGCGTCTGGCTCAGGCCCGATTGTCGCCTCCCCACTTGGCTCAGGTGGCTGCTGCGGCTGCCTACGACGCTCCACAGAGCTACTACGACGATGTGGTGGCCGAGTACACTTCGCGTCGCGACTGCCTTGTGAGCGAGCTGAACAAGATCGAGGGTGTCTATTCGCCCACCCCACAGGGAGCCTTCTACACCATTGCCCGCTTCCCTGTGGATGATTGCCACAAGTTTGCCTGCTGGCTGCTGACCGACTTTTCCTACAAGGGTGCAACGGTACAGATAGCCCCCGCCAAGGGTTTCTACGCCACCGAGGGCCGTGGTACTCAGGAGGCTCGTCTGGCCTATGTGCTCTGCAAAGAGGACCTTATGGCCGCCTGCGAAATCCTGCGCGAGGCGCTTAAAGTCTACCCCGGAACAATCCGCTAAATCACTGACTATTAGATATGAAACGAGTTTTGTTCGTGTGCCTGGGCAACATTTGCCGTTCGTCGGCTGCCGACGAGATTTTCCGCCAACTGACCATCGCCCGAGGGTTGGAGGGCGAGTTTGAAATCGACTCGGCGGGCACATACGGTGGCCACGCAGGCGAGCTTCCCGACCCACGAATGAGGGCGGCTGGCAAAAAGCGAGGCTACAACTTCACCCACCGCAGTCGCAAGGTTCGCTCGGAGGATTTCGAGCGCTTCGACCTGCTGCTGGCTATGGACGACTCGGTCTACGAGAGCCTCAGCCGACTGTCGCCCAGCGTCGAGGGGCTGCAAAAGTTGGAGCGTATGGCCGACTACATCCCCGCCCACTTTGGCTACGACTATGTGCCCGACCCCTACTACGAGGGTGCCGACGGCTTTGAACTCGTGCTCGATATGTTGGAGGAGGGGTGCCAGGTGCTGCTCGATAAACTCAAACACTAAAATCACCGCCACATAATGGCACAGAGGTTGCTTTGGAGAGTTCCAAAACAACCTCTTTTTTTTCGCTATGACCACCAACAGAAATACCACCCCTGGGGCCAAGTGCCCTGCGAGAATGCAGCGCACCGACAATGGTCTGCTCTTTTTGCGCCTCTTTACGGCCACCCTGCTCTTCACCGAGGCGATAACCAAGTCGCAGGATTTTCTCCTGATAGAGAACGACTACCCCACAATTTTGGGAATATCCTCGGCCCAGATTGTCACCATCACCGGACTGCTCGAACTCGGAGCGGGAGTGCTCTTGGCAATGGGATTGTTTGTCCGCCCCGTAGCTGCTGTGATGACGGTAGTGATGTTTGGTGCGGCATTTTTGTTCTTTCCGGGGCAGACGTTTGCTCAGGCCGAACTGCACGTTGTCTTTGCGGGCATATATATATTTCTGGCCATTGTTGGAGGAGGCCGCTACTCGCTCGACAGACTCTTTTGCAAGAATTGAAAATTGAGAACTATTTGGGGCGGTGGAGGGTTGTGCTTCGGTAGAGGATGGTTGTGCTTCGGTAGAGTTATATGAGTTATAAGAGTTATAGGAGTTATAGGAGGCCGAAACTCCCATTTCTCCTATTTCTCCTATTTCTCCTATCTCCTCTCGGTCGGTTGACGGTTGACGGTCGACGGTCGACAAAAAACAAAGGCACCACCCCATCGGGTAGTGCCTTCGTTTTTATATCTGCGTAGTCAAACTATTTCTTTGCAGCAGCCTCGGCTTTGATGAACTCGTCGAGCTCTTTTGCACGAGCAGTAGCAACTTCGAGTTTGTCACCAGCGGTTACCTGTTTGTAGGCAGCGATAGCCTCGGCATTGAGGTTTTTGCTGTCGTAAGCAGCACCCAGCAGGTAGTAAACATCGCTCACGCCCTCGGGAGTCATCTGGAAAGCAGCTGCAAGCTCTGCCCACTCAATAATCTTGTCCCAATCCTGGTTCTGACCTGCCATCTGCAAGCGGAACATCTGGTTCTCGGCATTGGTCTGGTCGGCGTTCACGAGGGTTTCGAGAGTTGCGTATGCAGCCTCTTTGTTGCCGGCAGCGTTCTCGTCCTGAGCTTTTACGAGCAGGTAGTTCGAGAGAGCCTTTTTGGCCTCAGCTGCGGGCTCAGCAAATTTGCTGTGACGGCTTTCCAGAGCGATGATGTCGGTATAAACCTTCACACCATTCTCCCAATCCTGCGACTCGCAGTAGCTCATTGCGAGGTTGAGAGCCAGGTCGGTATCCTGGGGGTTAGCCTCGTAGCCTTTTGCGAATACCACAGCGGCCTCGGCATACTGTTTGTTGTTGAATGCGTTGGCACCCATCATTTTGTATACTTTCGAGATAGCGCTCTTGGCCTGACGCGAGGTTTTGGCGTCGCTATACAGCAGAGCGAGCTCGTCGGCTTTGTTCAAGTTTGCCAGAGCAGCCTCGGTGTCGGTGTTCACCAGGCCCAAACCTACGCGGAAGTAGCAGGTGGGGATAAGTTTCTGAGCACCCTCAAACACCTCCATAACGTCGTTATTGAGCGCCTCGTCGGCAGCTTTTTCGAGGATAGGCAGAGCCTCGGCATAGTTTTTAGCCTTCACCAGAGCCACAGCCTCGTTGTACATCTTCTTCACATCGTTCACAGCGTCCTGAGCCGATACACTAACACTAACCAGCAGGGCTGCCACAGCGATAAGGAGCGATTTCATCTTCATCTTTTCAATCAGTTTTTATAGTTAATATGTATTGTTTTTGCAATATAATGCTCTCTAACCGACAAAATTATGCAAAAACCTCGGAAATTACAAATTTAGCGTCGCAGTTTTTTGAAAAATTGTTCCATTACCTCTCGACACTCCTCTTCCATAAGCCCCTTTTCGACCACTGTTTTGGGGTGCAGAATGGCGTTGGAGTAGGTCGAGTAGCCCTTCTTGGGGTCGGCTGCGCCATAGACCACTCGGCCAATCTGGCTCCACGCAAGCGCTCCGGCACACATAACACAGGGCTCCACGGTGACGTATATCGTGCACTCGGGCAGATACTTTCCACCCAGAGCGTTCATTGCAGCCGTGAGTGCCTGCATCTCGGCGTGGGCCGTAGCATCGCCCAGCGCCTCCACCCTATTGTGGCCCTTGCCCACAATTCTGCCACCACACACCACCACCGCTCCGATGGGTATTTCGCCCTCGTCGGCAGCAGCGCGAGCCTCGGCCAAGGCAGCCTGCATAAAAAAATGTTCAATGTTGTATTCTGCGTCCATCTTTTTTTCTTACCTTTGGAAGTTTTTTGAAGCCTACGACAAAAATACAAAAAATATAGCAAATAATAAAATCTAAGAGTTACAAACTATGTACAGAACACACACTTGCGGCGAACTTCGCATCGAGAACCTATCGCAGGAGGTAACCCTTGCAGGATGGGTACAGAAGAGCCGCGACCTCGGCGCAATGACCTTTATCGACATCCGCGACCGCTATGGTATCACCCAGCTGGTTGTAGACGACAACTCGCCCGCCGAGATTAAAGCCATTGCCGACTCGCTCGGTCGTGAGTATGTAATTCAGGCCACCGGTAAGGTTGTTGAGCGTTCGAGCAAAAACCCCAAGATGGCTACCGGCGACATTGAGATTGCCGTGAGCGACCTCCGCATCCTCAACGCTGCCGAGACTCCTCCCTTTACCATCGAGGACAACTCCGACGGTGGCGACGACCTGCGTATGCGCTACCGCTACCTCGACCTGCGTCGTAACCCCCTGAAAAACGCACTTATGCTGCGTCACCGTATGGCTCAGGTTACCCGCAACTTCCTCGACGGCGAGAACTTTATGGAGATCGAGACTCCCTATATGATTAGCTCGACCCCCGAGGGTGCACGCGACTTCTTGGTGCCTTCGAGGCTCAACCCCGGCAAGTTCTACGCACTGCCCCAGAGCCCCCAGACCTTCAAACAGCTGCTGATGGTGGCCGGCTACGACCGCTACTTCCAGATTGTACGCTGCTTCCGCGACGAGGACCTCAGGGCCGACCGTCAGCCCGAGTTCACCCAGATCGACTGCGAGATGTCGTTCGTGGAGCAGGAAGATGTGCTCAACATCTTTGAGCGCTTTGCTAAAACCCTCTTCAAAGAGGTGCTGGGCGTAGAGATAGCCTACGACTTCCCCCGTATGTCGTGGCACGAGGCTATGGAGAAGTACGGCTCGGACAAACCCGATATCCGCTTCGGTATGGAGTTCAACAACATCACTGCCGACGTTAAGGGCAAAGATTTCGTGGTGTTCGACTCGGCCGAGTATGTTGGTGCCATCGTAGCCGAGGGCTGCGCAACCTACACCCGCAAGCAGATCGACCAGCTGACCGACTTTGTAAAACGCCCCCAGGTGGGTGCCAAAGGCCTCGTGTGGATTCGCATCGAGGAGGGTGGCATCAAGTCGAGCATCGACAAATTCTACACCCCCGAGGAGCTGAGCGCCATTGCCACCAAGTGCGGTGCTAAGGCCGGCGACCTGATTCTGATTCTTGCAGGAGATAGGAAACAGACCCTCTCGGCGCTCAACGTGCTCCGTTTGGAGATGGGCGACCGCTTGGGCTTGCGCGATCCCAAGAAGTTTGCCCCCATGTGGGTTGTAGATTTCCCCTTGTTGGAGTGGGACGAGGAGACTCAGCGCTTCTACGCAATGCACCACCCCTTCACCTCGCCCAAACCCGAGGATGTTCAGTATATGGAGAGCGATCCCGGCCGTGTTAGGGCCAATGCCTACGACTTCGTGTGTAACGGTGTCGAGGTCGGCGGTGGCTCGGTGCGTATCTTCGACAGCAAGTTGCAGCAGCAGATGTTCCGTCTGTTGGGCTTCACTGCCGAGCAGGCCGAGGCTCAGTTTGGCTTCCTGATGAACGCATTTAAGTATGGTGCACCTCCTCACGCAGGTATCGCCTTTGGTTTCGATAGGTTCTGCTCGCTGTTTGGTGGCTCGGAGTCTATCCGCGACTACATTGCCTTCCCCAAGAACAACCAGGGCCGCGATGTGATGGTCGACGCACCCAGCATCATCGATCCCGCACAGCTCGTAGAGTTGGGCATCGAACTGAAACCCACCGAGGAGTAATCCCCGTTGAGTTATATAATAAAGAAGGGCTACGGAAACCTCCGCGGCCCTTTATTATATATTATAGGTGAGAGAAAGTTGAAAGTTGAAAGTTGAAAATTATTTGGGGAGATTGAGGAGTTGTGCTTCGGTAGAGTTATAAGAGTTATAAGAGTTATAGGAGGCCAAAACTCCTATTTCTCCTATCTCCTCTCGGTCGGTTGACGGTCGACGGTCGACGGTCGACAAAAAAAAGAAAAGGCAACATCTTGTGGATGTTGCCTTAATCTTTTTGTTTAGAGTTCTTCTTACTCGCTTACGGGAGTTACGCTAACGAACGATTTGCCGTTTGCTTTCTTGCGGAAAGTAACGGTACCGTCTACGAGTGCAAAGAGAGTGTGGTCTTTACCCATACCCACGTTCTCACCTGGGTTGTGTACAGTACCCCTCTGACGGACGAGAATGTTGCCAGCTTTTGCAAATTCACCGCCGAACAATTTAACGCCGAGTCGTTTGCTCTCCGACTCACGGCCGTTCTTTGAACTACCTACACCTTTCTTGTGTGCCATTGTCTGTGAATTTTTTTAGTTATGCAACAATAATTTCCTCGATAAGTACCTGGGTAAGATACTGACGGTGACCGTTCAGAACCTGGTAGCCTTTGCGGCGACGTTTCTTGAACACGAGCACTTTGTCATCTTTCAGGTGGCGAAGAACTTTAACTTTTACAGAGGCACCTTCTACAACAGGTGTGCCTACCAAAACCTGACCGTCGTTGTCTACCAGCAGGACTTTGTCGAAGCTCACCGAGGCATCTACATCCTCGTGGAGACGGTTTACGTAGAGCTTCCTACCTTTCTCAGCCTTAAACTGTTGGCCTGCGATTTCTACTATTACGTACATAGTTTATAAATTAAATTTGGCTAAAATTAGCCCGCAAATATACAAACTTTTTTCTTAACACAAAACAATTACCTATTTTTTTGTCGAACAACGAGTTGAAAGTTGAAAGTTATAGGGAGTTTAAGGAATCTAAGGAGTCTAAGGAGTCTAAGGAGTTTAAGGAACTTAACGACCAAACAACTCCCTAAACTCCCTAAACTCCCTAAACTCCCTAATTTCCTCAAAGACTTAGGTCGGTTGACGGTTGACGGTCGACGGTCGACGGTCGACAAAAAAGTGGCCTGCATTTTGCGTGGAGAAGAGAGCCCTCCCAAAAACCGCAGAGATGAAAAAGAAAACACCTCCTCGCCAGACCCGCCCCACTCCCCCGCCCCGCATACTGATTGCGTGTGGCGACGGAGAGCTGTGCTTGGGGCTGGCGGTACTGCTGTGCGACCTCACCCCACACATCGACATCGTGAGGACCAAAGAGCAGCTCGAAGAGCGCAGCCACGCCGAGCGTTACGACCTGATAATCACACGATTTGTGAGCCTTCTGGTGGGCTCTCGCTCGCTCCCCCGCAGGCTTCGCCACGAGGGGCTTTCGCCTCGGTTTTTTGCCCTTGCGCCGCTGGGCAATAGCGACTCCGATGTGGAGCTCTCGCTGCGCATTTTGGAGGGTGGCACGGCGCAACTCTTCTCGCTCCCCGTCAGTGCCGCCCGCCTCCACAAAAAGGCAGAGGACGAATTGGAAATTCAAAATGCAAAATTCAAAATTCAAAATTAGACTTGCGATAATTTTCCATTCTCCATTTTCAATTTTCAATTTACCCAGCGGCTTTTGTTATAAAAATAACAAAAAGTTGCCCAAAAATTTCGTAATCCCAAAAAATCTCCGTACCTTAGGGATGTGGATAAGTACATCCACAAGAGAACATAACACAAGCCATACGATGAAAATTTGCAAGACACTCATATCGACACTTTTACTCGCCCTACTGACCACTTTTTCGGCCACAGCGGGCGAAGTAGACACCACCACTCCCGCAGCCGCAGTCAAGAGCGACAAAGGTAGCCCCACACTCGAAGTAAAACTCCAAAGTGGCGAAAAGTGGTGGGGATTGGTCGTAAACACGGGCAACATCACTCTACCCTTCGAGCTGCCCTTCACCATCAACACCGCAACGCTCGGCCCCACGCTCTACAAGGCCAACATGTTGCTCTCCAACCGAGGTCGCTACATTTGGAGCGCCACTCCGCTGACGGTCACCTACGACGGCAAGCGACTCTCCGTTGTGGCAAACGGTGCAGCCCAAGCCCCCGCCGTACACAAGTCGGGCCGCACGCTCAGGGAGGCCTATCTGATGTGTTGCCACAAGAACTTCCCACCCAAAGAGCTCTCGGCCCCCGAGTTGCTCTTCGGAGCACCCATCTATGAGCTTGGTGGCGAGGATGCTCTGCTCTACACCCAGGCCGACGTGGAGGCCTTTGCCGATATGCTCGCACAGAGAGGAGCCCCCAACGGAACAATCCTGCTGCCAATGGGTTGGAACAGCCCTTCGGGAGCCCCCACCTTCGACCTCGAAGCCTTCCCAACGCCCAAAGAGATGGTCGAGAAGCTCCACACCAAAGGTATGCGCGTGATGCTGACCGTTACGCCCTATGTTATGGCCGCGGGCCGAGGTTTCCAACAGAGCCGCAAGGCGGGAGCGCTCATCTGCGACACTGCGGGCGAACCTACCGTTTTTCAAACAAGGCTTGGCTATACCGCTTGCCGCCGCCTCACCCCCGAGAGCGCCCAAGAGATAAACACCGCACTAAAAGGCCTACAACAACAAACGGGCGTGGATGGTTTCTACCTCGACTGCCTCGATGCCCTGCCACTGCTCAACGACCAGCCCGACAAGTTGGAGCAGTTCTTGGCCACCTGGCACAGCGTGGGCGACAATCTGGGTGCAGTGATTTTGTGCACTCCTTCGAGCCGCCAGCTTGGAGAGGCCGCAAGCTCGGTAACCACCTCGCGCACAGCCTCGTGGAGTTCGCTCCAAGCGGGGCTCGAAACAGCCGTCGAGGCCTCGGTGTTGGGCTTTTCGCGCACCTGCATAGCAGCCGACCTCAACTTTGCGGGCGAGGATAACGAGGCTCTCATTTTGCGCACCGCCCAGCTTGCCGCCACTATGCCCATTGCCATCATCCCCTACTCGGTGTGGGGGCTGAGCGACACCAAGGCTGTGGACGAACTGCTCTTGTGGCGTGCCGAGATGGGGCCCTACTACCTCTCGCTGGCCCGCCAGGGAGCCACCTCGGCCGAGCCTATAATCCGCCACCTCGAATACCAATTCCCCCGCACGGGCTTCACCAACTGCCGCGACCAATTTATGCTGGGCGACAAATATCTGATAGCCCCCGTTGTGGAAGAGGGCGCAAGGCGTATGGTGCGACTGCCCAAGGGCAAGTGGGCCGACCAGAGTGGCCGCATAATCAAGGGCCCCAGAGTGATAGATGTCGATGTTAGCGCCGGCAAAATGGCGATATTTAAGGTGAATTGAAAATCTTAGTCGGTTGACGGTTGACGGTCGACAATTTTTAATTCAAATCGTCGTTAGACGTTAGACAAAAAAAGGAAATAACCAATACTACTACTTATATGATTACCAAGACTCAAAAGGAATTTTTGTTACCCAAGGCGGTATGCGCAGCCATCATTGCCGGCGATGCCATTCTGGACGTTTACGAGAGTTCCGACCACGACTACGACCTCAAAAAGGACCGTTCGCCCATCACCAAGGCCGACCGCAATGCCCACGAGGTCATAAAACGACACCTGCTCGACACCCGCATCCCCATACTGAGCGAAGAAGGGCGCGAAATGGTCTATCAGGAGCGTATGGCTTGGGACCTCTTCTGGTTGGTAGACCCGCTCGACGGAACGGTGGAGTTCCTCAAAGGCAATGGCGAATTTACGGTGAACATTGCGCTGATGGTGGCCGGCAAGCCCGAGTTTGGCGTGGTCTATGTGCCCGGTCGCCAGCTGCTCTACTTCAACGATCCCGACCTGGGAGCCTTCCGCAAGTGCAACGTCTGCGCTGCCGGCGAGGCCTCCTACGGCTACGATTGGCTCTTCGAGGGTGCCGAGAAGTTGCCCCTCACCAACGAGCGCCCCGAGGGCCCGCTGAGGGTGGCCATAAGCCGTTCGCACCACAATCCCGACACCTTTGCACACATCGACTCGCTCCGTGGTCGCCATCCACAAATTGAGGTCATTGAGCAGGGCAGTAGTTTCAAGTTCTGCATGATTGCCGAGGGCGGTGTGGACTACTACTACCGCAACTCGACCACCTATGAGTGGGATACCGCCGCAGGCGAAGCCATACTGCGAGCCGCAGGAGGTGCCACACTTTCGCACCCCGAGGGCACCGAGCTGGACTACAACAAAGAGTCGTTGGCCAACCCCCACTTCACCTGTCAGAGCAAATTTTTCTAAGCCTATGCGCCCCCTGCTAACCCTGCTGCTCACAGCTCTGCTGTGGAGCACCCACGCCTTTGGCCACACCTTGGGGTATACCCCCTTGGAGAGAATCAACCCCACGCCACAAGTGGCCGAGTTTGCCCCCGAAGCGATGTTTTTCGGTGGGAGTTGGAGGCTTGTGGGCACACCCGACGCTTGCCAGATGTTCCGCAGCATAGTGGGCGAAGATGCACTTATGCTCCACCCCCGCCGAGGAGTGAAGATACGCCTGGGAGTGGTGGGCGACAAGAGCGTAGGTGGCGCAATTCCTCCCGCCAAGAGCGAGGGATATAGGCTCACGATTGACAATCGAGGAATAACCCTTGTGGGCCACGACAGCGACGGCCTTTTCTATGGCCTTCAAACCCTCCGCACGCTCATCGAGGCGGGCAAAGCCGAGGGCGGAGTGTGGCTTCACTGCTGCACCATTGAGGATTGGCCCGAGATGGCCGAGCGAGGTGTGGTGGAGGGATTCTACGGCACCCCTTGGAGCCACTCGGCAAGGCTCGACCAGATGGAGTTCTACGGCCGCAACAAGCTGAATATCTACGTCTATGGCCCCAAAGATGACCCTTGGCACCGCTGGCGTTGGAGAGAGCCCTACCCCACCGAGGAGGCCACACGTCTGGCCGAGTTGGTCGAGGGTGCAAGGCGCAATCACGTTACCTTCTATTGGGCCATTCACCCCGGTGGCGACATCCGTTGGACCGACGAGGATCGCGATGCGCTGGTGGCCAAATTCGAGCAGATGTATGGGCTTGGTGTGAGGGCCTTTGCAGTATTCTTCGACGACATTGGTGGCGAGGGAGCCAAGGCCGACAAGCAGGCCGAACTGCTCAACTATCTCAACAGCCAATTCATTGCCACCCACCCCGACATCGAGCCACTGATGCTCTGCCCCACGGAGTACAACCGAGCCTGGTCCTACGAGGCAGGCGGCTATCTGCGCACGCTGGGCGCAATGCTCGACAAAAACATCAGGGTTATGTGGACCGGCAACCGAGTAATCTCGACCATCGACCGCGAGGCTATGGGGTGGATAAACGAGCGCATCGGTCGCCGAGGATTTGTGTGGTTCAACTTCCCCGTAAACGACTACGTTCGCGACCACTTGTTGCTGGGCCCCGTGTATGGAAATGCGGGCGACGTGGCCGAGGATGTCGAGGGCTTTGTGAGCAACCCCATGGAGTATGCCGAGGCGTCGAAGGTGGCGCTCTACTCCATTGCCGACTACACCTGGAACACAGACGCTTACAAGGCCGAGGAGAGTTGGCTGCGCAGTCTGCGAGCGCTGCTGCCCGCCAACCACGAGGCTCTGCGCATCTTTGCGCTCTACAACAAAGATATGGGCGAAAACGTGCACCTCTTCCGACGCGAGGAGGGGGCCGAAATTGAGGAGATTTGCCACCTTGCCATCGAGGGCAACGACGAGGCCCTCACGGCCCTTGCGAAGGTGTGCGACGAGTTGGGCAAGGCCTGCACCACACTGCTGGGCGACACCTCCAATCCACAGCTGATTGAGGAGTTGCGCCCCTGGCTGTTGCAGGGCAAAAATGTGGCGGCCTACGGAAGTGCCATTATTGAGTGGTGCAAGACAGGAAAGCAGAACAACGAGCTGCGCACCAAGGCCGACGAGCTATACCAAAAGATTGTGGAGCAAGACTCCAACCCGGCCCTACGCCACCCCTACCAGACGGGGACAAAGGTGGGCTCGAAGGTGCTGATGCCCACGCTGATGGAATTGAGAATTGAAAATTGAAAATTGTCGGTCGACGGTCGACGGTCGACAAAGAAATAGGAACTCGGTGTCGAGTTCCTATTTCTTTTCTACTGCTCCGCAGGCCGAGCACTCGCCGTTACAGTTTATGTTGGTGGAGCACCCCTCTTCGCCCATAGCCTCCAACTGAGCCTCGCGCTCCTGTTGCATAGCACACTTAATTCCGCGCTCCTGCATGTGGGGATTGGTCGAAATCTCGGACTGAATATCGTGCCCTTTTATCATCCTCGTAAGCCCTAAGCCAACAAAGAAAAAGGCTACAACTATTATCGAAGCAACTATTACTACAAGTATCGATGACATTTTATTCGGTTTTATTTGAATTTTTCGCTACAAAAGTAGTACTTTTGTAATAGATTGTGCGGGTGTGGCCCAACTTTTTTTCGCGCCACCCACCACAAAACCCTAAACAGACAGACTCGACACATTATGAGAATCGTAATTGCAGGAGCAGGAGAAGTGGGTAGCCACCTGGCCCGAATGTTGGGCGAGGGCGACCACGACATAAGCGTTATCGACAGCGACCCCAAGTTGCTCGAAGACCTCTCGAACACCACCGACGTAGTAACCGTCGAGGGCGACTGCACCACCTTCGCAACACTCAAAAAAGCAGCGGTGCGCAAAGCCGACCTCTTTATCGCCGTAAACCGCGAAGAGAGCCCCAACATCATCTCGGCAATGATTGCCAAACAGCTCGGAGCACGCAAAACCATCGCACGAATAGACAACAACGAATACCTCGAACCCAACAACAAAGAGGTGTTTATCAACATGGGTATCGACTACCTCTTCTACCCCGAAAAGGTGGCAGCCCTCGAAGTGGTAAACCTGCTGGGCCACTCCTCGTCGACCGAGTATGTCGACTTTGCGGGCGGCAAGTTGGCCATGTCGGTATTCAAGGTCGAGTCGGGCTCGCCATTCCTCGACAAGTCGATCATCGAGCTGGGTGAGCACAACGTGGGTGTACCCTTCCGCATTGTGGCCATCACCCGAGCCGAGCAGACCATCATCCCCCACGGCAACGACGTGGTCAAAGAGGGCGACACGCTCCACATTGTGGCCAGCCGCAAGAATATCGAGCAGGTGATGGCTTACAGCGGTATCTCGACCATCGACGTAGAGAACGTGATGATTCTGGGCGGTAGCCGTGTGGGCGTGCGTATCGCCATGGAGTTGCAGAAGAAGGTGAACGTAAAACTCATCGAATACAACGGCGAGAAGGCCTACCGTCTGGCCGAACTTCTCGACGACACACTCATCATCCACGAAGACGGTCGCGACACCGAGGCTATGATGGACGAGGGCATTAGCAACATGGACGCCTTTATTGCCGTTACGGGCCGTAGCGAAACAAACATCCTTACGGCAATGATTGCCAAGAAGATGGGTGTAAAGAAGGTTATTGCCGAGGTGGAGAACCTCAACTACATCAACCTTGCCGAGAGCATCGGTATCGACACCATCATAAACAAAAAGCAGGTTACGGCAAGCAACATCTTCCGCTTTACGATGAATACCGATGTGCAGGCCATTCGAGTTCTGACCGGCTCGGATGCCGAGGTGTTGGAGTTCATCGTCAAGCCCAACTCGCCCGCAACCAAGCAGACCGTCGAGCACCTGGGCTTCCCTGCCGACGCCACCATTGGCGGTGTTTCGAGGGCCGACAACGTATTCCTGGTGAACGGTCAAACCCAGCTACACGCCTACGACCGCGTGGTGGTAATGGCCTTGCCCTCGGCTGTTGGCAAGGTGGGCCGATTCTTCAACTAACCCCACATACACCCAGAAAATAACCGCAAAACAATACCCCCAAACGCCACAACAATCACAGATTATGAGCATTATTCCCAAAATTATGCAGCTCTATTTTGCCCCTCGTATCAAGCAGATAGAGCACTTTAAGAAACACCCCATAGAGGTACAGCAAAAGCAGTACGAAAAACTCGTCAAGGCGGGTAGCAAGACCGCCCTGGGCAAAGAGTTCGGCATCACCGAGGCTATGCCCTACTCGGAGTTCCGCAAGAGGGTGCCCGTTATGGAGTATCCCCACTTCGAGAGGTTTATCGACCGAGTTAAGGCGGGCGAGAAGAATGTAATCTGGCCGGGCGAGGTGAGCTATTTTGCCCAGAGTTCGGGCACCACCGCAGGCCACAGCAAATATATCCCCATCACCAAGGAGGGCGTGGTCAAGAGCCACCTCCGTGGCCCCAAAGATGTGGCAGCCATCTACACACACCTCTACCCCAAGAGCAAAGCCTTTGTGGGCAAAACACTCACCCTCGGCGGCTCGAACGCAAGGAGTATGATGGGCAAAATTCGCGTGGGCGATGTGAGCGGTGCCATGATCGACAACACTCCACGCATTGCGCTTAAATTCCGCGTACCACGCAAGGAGATTGCCCTAATGGCCAACTTCGACGACAAGGTGAACGCCATCTGCAAAGAGGCTCTGTCGTATGACGTGAGGACTTTTTCGGGTGTGCCCTCGTGGAACCTGATAATGTTGGAGCGCATCTTGGCCTACACGGGCAAGAAGAATATGTTGGAGGTGTGGCCCAATATGGAGTTGTTTATCCACGGCGGTATCAGCTTTAAGCCCTACAAGGCTCAGTACGAGAAGATGTTCCCCTCGGAGAATATGCGCTACATGGAGACCTACAACGCCAGCGAGGGATTCTTTGGCGTGGCCGAGGAGTGCTACACCGACGAGATGCTGCTGATGTTGGACTACTACTGCTTCTACGAGTTCTGGCCCACCGACTCGCTCTCGGACCCCGCAACCATCGTTCCCTTAGAGGGTGTGGAGGTTGGCAAAAACTACGCCGTGATTATCACTACCTCGAACGGTCTGTGGCGCTATATGATTGGCGACACCATTCGTTTCACTCAGGCTACGCCCTACAAATTCCGCTTTACAGGCCGCACCAAATTGTTTGTGAACGCCTTTGGCGAGGAGATTATCATCGACAATGCCGAGCGAGCCATCGAGGCCGCTTGCAAGGCCACCGATGCCGAGATTGAGGAGTTCACTATGGCTCCCGTATTTATGGGTGCTGTGGAGGGACACAATCAGGGTACCCACCAATGGGTTGTGAGCTTCCGCAAGGCCCCCGAGGACATTGAGGCCTTCACCGACGCTCTGGACGCAGGTCTGATTGCCGAAAACTCGGACTACGGCGTTAAGCGCAACAACAACTTCACGCTGTTGAGGCCTATTGTGTCGGTTGTTCCTCAGGGTACCTTCGAGGGACTGCTGCGCAAGGATGGCCGTGTGGGCGGACAGATTAAGATTCCCCGCCTGAGTGGCGAGCGTACCTATGTGGAGCGCCTCTTGGAGTTCGCCAAGGAGAACAAGGCCGAATAGCACTTCGGTCGCTTAGACGTTAGACTCAAACTTTATAAAATATGTATATAGCTATTGCAGGAAACATCGGTAGCGGTAAGACTTCGCTGACCGAAAGGCTCTCGGCCTACTATGGCGCAAAGGCCTATTATGAGGATATCGACAATCCCTACATCTCGGACTTCTATGAGGATATGAATCGCTGGTCGTTCAACTTCCAGATGTACTTCCTCGGCAGCCGCATCAACCAGACGTTGCAGATGCTGCGCGAGAGCACTGGCCACGTTATTCAAGACCGCACCATCCACGAGGATGCCCACATCTTTGCCGGCAACCTCCACCAGATGGGGCTGATGTCGTCGAGGGATTATGGTACCTATATGAAGATTTTTACTCTGGCTACCGACTTGGTGCCCTCGCCCGATGTATTGGTCTACTTGAAGGCGAGTGTGCCCACGCTGGTTAGGCAGATTCTCAAACGTGGCCGCGACTACGAGAAGAATATCGACTTGGAGTATCTCGAAAGGCTCAACAACCGCTACAACGAGTGGATTCAGGGCTACAAGGGTAAGCTGTTGGTTGTCAATATCGACGAGACCGACTTTGTAAGCAACCCCGAGATTGTAGACCAGATTGTTGCCGACATCAACAACCTCTACGCCAATCAGGGCAAGTTTGAGTTTTGAATTCTAACATCACCATACCTGCCCTGTTTGTAGAACAGATGAGGGCCGAGTTGGGCGACGCAGAGGTCGCCCTGCTTGTCGGTGCGCTCACCGGCCAGGGGCAACCCACGTCGGTTAGGCACAACCCCCACAAGGGTATCACGGCACCTACGGGCACGCCCGTGGAGTGGTGCGAGTGGGGCCACTATCTGGCCGAACGCCCACGCTTTACGCTCGACCCACACTTTCAGGCGGGAGGCTACTACGTTCAGGAGGCCTCGTCGATGTTTGTGGGCCACCTGCTGTGGGAGGCTCTCGGAGGGGAGGTCCCCGAGGGTATCAGGCTGCTCGATATGTGTGCCGCTCCGGGTGGAAAATCGACACTTTACAGTACCATTGTGGGCGACAAAGGCGTGGTGGTAGCCAACGAGGTCATCCGAGCCCGTGCGCTCACCTTGGCCGACAACATTATGCGTTGGGGTGTGGGCAACGCAGTGGTTACAAACAACGATCCCGCACACTTTGCAGGCTCTTTGGAGGGTTGGTTCGATGTGGTAGCGGTCGATGCTCCCTGCTCGGGCGAGGGTATGTTCCGCAAGAGCGACGAGGCCCGCACCGAGTGGAGCCCCGATAACGTAAAGCTCTGTGCCGCACGACAAAGGCGCATTATGGCCGATGCGTGGAAGGCACTGCGCCCAGGCGGAATCTTCATCTACTCGACCTGCACCTTCAACCGTACCGAGAATGAGGACAATATGGCTTGGCTATGCCAAGAGATGGGGGCCGAACACATAGAGATTGCTCCCCTGCCCGACCATTGGGGCGTGACCCGCACCGTGGCCGAGGAGGCCGAGTGTTTCCACTTCTACCCCCACAAGACCAAGGGCGAGGGACTCTTTGCGGCCATTGTGCGCAAGGGTGGCGAGGGGGCAAGGAGCAAAAGCCCCAAAGCCCGCAAGAGCCCCTTTACCGAGGTGGACAAAAAGAGCCTCGGCACCATTGAGGGCGTGTTGCAACACCCCAAGGCGATGAAGATTGTGGCCATAGGCGAGAGTATCTACGCCTACCCTGCCGACCATTGGGCCGACATCCGCACCGTGTGTGAGCAGATGAGCGTTTTGTATTCGGGAGTTAGGGTTGGCGAGCTCTTTGGTCGTAAGTTCAAGCCCGACCACGCTCTCGCACTCTCCACCGCACTCAACCAAGAGGCTTTCAACGTGGTGGAGGTGTCGTTGGAAGATGCACTCCACTTCCTGCGTCGCGAAGAGTTGGAAAACATCGGCGCCCTGGCCGAGGGCATAAACCTGCTCACCTTTGAGGGTCAGCCCATAGGCTTTGCCAAGCGCATAGGCGCACGCACCAACAACCTTATGCCCAAAGAGCTAAGAATCCTACAATAACCCGCCCCCGCCAAAGAGAGCTATGAACCGAGAGATATTGCGCCTTGCCATACCCAACATCATCAGCAACATAACCGTACCGTTGCTGGGAATGATAGATATTGCTATTGCCGGTCGTATGGGCGGAGGCGACAGCACCATTGGCGGATTGGCCATCGGTACTGCCATTTTCAGCTTTATCTATTGGAATTTTGCCTTCCTGAGGATGGGCACAAGCGGACTTACGGCCCAAGCCTACGGAGCAGGCGACAAACGTGAGGTGGCCAACATCTTGGGCCGTTCGCTCACCGCTGCGGGAGTGATTGCGGTGGTGTTGCTCCTGTTCAACCGCCCCATCGGAGCGCTCGCCTTCAAACTGATGCAGGGCTCGCCCGAGGCTATGGCCTTTGCGGGAGAGTACTTCTTTGCCCGCATCTGGGCCGCTCCTGCCGCCATTGGTCTGTTTGCTCTGCACGGATGGTTTATAGGTATGCAGGACTCCACAACCCCTATGGTCGTGACCATCATCAACAACATCATCAACATCTTCTGCTCGGTGTGGTTCACCTTTGGGCTCGATATGGGTGTTGTGGGTATCGCTTGGGGTACGGTGGTGGCTCAGTACGCCTCGCTGATTATCTCGCTGGTGGTGTTGGCTACCAAGTACGGCTCCTACGTTCGTGAGGTGGACCTGAGGGAGTGTCTGCGTATGGAGCCCCTGGTGAGGTTTCTGCGCATCAACTCCGACGCATTTCTGCGCACCCTGTGTGTATGCGTGGTCTACACCTGCTTTACGGCCTTCTCGGCACGTTTTGGCGACACCATTCTGGCCACCAACGAGTTGTTGTTGCAACTCTTTATGTTGTTTAGCTATATGCTCGACGGCTTTTGCTACGCTGCCGAGTCACTCACGGGCCGCTTTATCGGCGAAGGTAACAAGGAACTGCTGAGGAGCTGTATTCGCCACCTGCTACTGTGGAGCGCCGCTGCTGCGGGACTATTCATAGCGGTCTACCTGCTCTGGTGGGAGCCACTACTCGGACTCTTCTCCAAGAGCCCCACCATCCACGCCTGCGCCAGAGAGTATGTGGGGTGGATTGTGAGCGTACCGCTGCTGAGCTTTGTCCCCTTCCTGATAGACGGAATACTCATCGGAGCCACCAAAACACGCATTATGCGCAACACGACATTCTGGTCGTTGGTGGGTTTCTTTGTGTTGTTCTACGGCTTGGAGGGGGTGTTGGGCAACAACGCACTTTGGCTCGCCTATGTGGGCTTTATCGTGGTGCGATGTGTGCTGATGCTGGTGGCCACACAAGGTGTGAGCACCGCCCTACTGATGGATAACAGCAAAAACTAAAAAATAGACAATATACAGCAATGACAGAGAACAAAACATTCAAATCGGGCTTTGTGAATATCATCGGCAACCCCAACGTGGGCAAATCGACGCTGATGAATGCCCTTGTGGGCGAAAGGCTCTCGATTATCACCTCCAAGGCACAGACCACCCGTCACCGCATTATGGGCATTGTGGGTGGCGACGACTTCCAGATTGTCTACTCCGACACCCCGGGTATCCTGCGCCCCAACTACAAGTTGCAGGAGAGTATGATGGGCTTTGTGAGGGGAGCGCTCAAAGATGCCGATGTGATACTCTACGTTACCGACACCGTAGAGAAAGGCGACGACGCCAGCGAAGAAATACTCGAAAAAATCAAACTCAGCGCCATACCTACCATTGTGGTAATCAACAAAATCGACCTCTCGAACCAGGGCCAATTGGAGAGCCTGGTGGAGTTGTGGCACCAGAGGTTGCCCGAGGCCAGGATTGTACCCGTGTCGGCCCTCGGAGGTTTCAACGTGGGCGGAGTGTTCGACACCATTATGACCCTGCTGCCTGCGGGTATGCCCTACTACGAAGAGGGCACCCTGACCGACCGCCCTATGAGGTTCTTTGCGAGCGAGATTATCCGCGAGAAGATATTCCTCAACTACGAAAAAGAGATTCCCTACTCGGTGGAGATTGTCATCGACGAGTACCGCGAGGAGCCCACAATCGACCGCATTATGGCCACCATCTATGTGGCACGCGACTCGCAGAAGGGTATCATCATCGGCCACAAGGGCGAGATGCTCAAAAAGGTAGGCACTGCGGCCCGCATCGAGTTGGAGAAGTTTATCGGCAAGAAGGTCTTCTTGCAGCTCCACGTCAAGGTCGACGAGGGTTGGCGCAATAGCAGCCGCCAGCTCAAACGCTTTGGCTACATTGAGTAGAGATGTTGAAAGTTGAAAGTTAAGGGCTTTAAGGTCGTTAGGGGCTTTAAGGCCCTTAATGATTTTAATAGGAGTTATGGGAGTTATAAGAGTTATGGGATTATTCCCCCTCTAAGTTAGAGGGGGTGGCCGAAGGCCGGGGGCGTGTGTTAGACGGTTGACGGTTGACGGTTGACGGTCGACGTTCTCGGAGGCTGGTGGATGGATGAGGGCTATCGCCCGTCAGGGGGATAGCAGAAAAATGATAGGGAGGCCAACGCTCAAATTTATTTGACGCGGGGGCTCTCCCTATTATTTTTATGTCAGCTGCCGACAAGGCAGACCTAATCCAGCCAGCAGACTACGCCAAGGCTACACTAAAAGTTTTTGGGGCCGCCTTTTTACAAAAAGGTGGCAGTTCCAGCGCCGAAGGCAAAAAGGCAAACTATTTAGCCTGGCGGAGGGTTTGGGCCACTTCCTCGGCGCGGGCGAGGGCTTTGTCGATATGGTCGAGTACGTTTTCGGTGCCAACCTTTGCCACAATACCGGCCTTCTCGATCTCGGCATAAACCTGCTCATTTACGCCCGAAAGGATGATGGTACGACCCTCCTTCTGGGCTGCCTCGATAAAGATTTCGAGGTTATGGATGCCCGTAGCGTCGATAAACGACACCTTACGCATACGGATAATTCGGATAGGCATAACCGAGCGACGACGCGACAGCTCCTCAAATCGGTTGGCCACACCAAAGAAGAAGGGGCCCTCGATTTCGTAAACCTCGGTGAGCGAAGGAACAGCAAGTTTTTCGTCTTTTTCGCCATCGCTGTGGAGGTTGATTTCGTTCTCCACAACCGAGATGTTGCTCGACTCCATCACTCGTTTCATAAAGAGCACCACGGCCATCACGAGGCCCACCTCGATAGCGATAGTGAGGTCGAAGATGACGGTAAGCAGCAGAGTCACAAAGAGAACTGCAATGTCGCCCCTCGACTGACGGCACATCGAACGAATGGTGCGCCAGCCACTCATATTGTACGACACCACAATCAACACACCCGCCAAGCAGGGCATAGGGATAAGTCCCACCAGGTCGCCCAGCAGGAGCAGTACGAGCAGCAATACTACGGTGTGTGCGATACCAGCAACGGGGGTGCGACCACCGTTGTTGATGTTGGCCATAGTACGGGCGATTGCGCCTGTTGCGGGGATACCGCCAAAGAAGGGTGTTACGATGTTGGCCAGACCGTTACCGATAAGCTCGGTATTGGAGTTGTGTTTGTCGCCCACCACGCCATCGGCCACCATAGCCGACAAAAGGCTCTCGATGGCACCCAGCATAGCGATAGTGAAGGCTGCGGGGAGCACCGACTGAGCGGTCGAGAAGATGGTTTCGCCCTCGGCCAGAGCGGGCAGACGGAACTTGGGCAGACCCGAAGGCAACTCATACAGATCGCCGATGGTCTTGATGGAGGTCACACCTGCATACTCGCGCAGCAACCAGCACACCAAAGTCATAATTATAATAGCCAGCAACGAGCCGGGTACTTTCTTCGAGATTTTGGGGGTGTAGACGATAATCAGAATACTGAGGATACCCACCAAGAAGGCGAGCCAATTTATCTGGTCGAGATTCTGGAAGTAGCATACCCACTTGTCGATAAAGTTGGCGGGCACGCTCTCGATACCCATACCGAACAGGTCGTTCATCTGTGTCGAGAAGATGGTGATAGCGATACCGCCCGTAAAGCCCACGATGATTGGGTAGGGCATAAATTTGATGACGCTACCGAGCTTGAATACACCCATCAGCACCTGCATCACACCCGCAAGGATGGTTGCCACGGCCAGACCTACCAGGCCGAACTGCTGAATAATGCCGTAGACGATAACGATAAATGCACCCGTGGGGCCACCAATCTGCACCTTCGAGCCGCCAAAGGCTGCAATGATAAAGCCCGCGATGATTGCGGTTACAAGGCCCTCGGTGGGGCCCACGCCGCTGGCGATACCGAAAGCGATAGCCAGGGGGATTGCCACGATACCGACAATGATGCCGGCCATAATGTCTTTGCTCAGGGCGTTTTTGTCATAGCCTTTGAGCGACGAGAAAAGTTTGGGTTGGAAGTCAATCGAGAACTTCCCTTTGGTGTTAGCGTTTGCCATTGTTTTGTTATTTGCACATAGTTTTCGGCCACAAAGATAGGGCGAAAAATGCGACATTGTTCCAAAATGTGTGCTAATTTCGCTCGGTGGCTTTCAACTTTCAACCATTATGACTATTTTTGTGGCGCAAAAATAGGAGAAACCAACATTTTTAGACACGATTAGATCTATGAAACAGAACAAAGTTTTCGACACCAGTGTTCAGTTGCTCAAATACAACGTACTGAAAGAGGTTGTTCGTAGCACCTACGAGGGCACCATGGAGTCGGCTTACATAGATATTCCCAAGAAGATTTCGCCCGGCCCCAAGGCCGAGTTGCGCTGCTGTATCTACAAAGAGCGCGCAATTCTGCAAGAGCGTATCAAGATGGCTTGCGGTGGCGACAAGAGCAACCCCAACGTGATTGAGGTTATCGACATCGCTTGCGACGAGTGTCCCACCAACGCTATGCTCGTGACTCCCGCCTGCCGTGGCTGTATTCTTCACAACTGCCAGACCGTGTGTCCCAAAGATGCAATCACCATTGTTGGCAAACGTGCCGTTATCGACCACGACAAATGTATCGAGTGTGGCAAGTGCGCTCAGGCCTGCCCCTATGGCTCGATTATCAAGATGGTACGCCCCTGTCAGCAGAGCTGCAAGGTTAAGGCTATCAGCATCGACGAGAACAAGAAGGCTAAGATTGACAACTCGAAGTGTATTATGTGTGGCCAGTGCGTAATCGCCTGCCCCTTTGGTGCTATGGCCGACAAGTCGCTGCTGCTGGATATTATCAAGATGCTCCGCGAGAGCGAGCAGACCGGCAACAAGGTATATGCCGTATTGGCCCCCGCAATCATCAGCCAGTGTAAGTATGGCCGCATCGAGCAGGTAGTTACCGCCATCAAGAAGCTCGGCTTTGCCGACGTGGTAGAGGTGGCTATGGGTGCCGACGTGACCCTCTACAAAGAGTCGCGCGAGTGGAACGAGAAGAAACTTCTGACCACCTCGTGCTGCCCCTCGTTTGTGAGGTTCATCGAGCTCAACTTCCCCACCCTCACCCAGCACATCTCGCACACTCCTTCGCCCATGATCGAGATCGCAAGGCTCATCAAGAAGAGCGAGCCCACTGCCAAGGTGGTATTCATCGGCCCCTGCGCTGCTAAGAAGATGGAGTACACGCTCGAAAAGACCAACGGCGCTATCGACTCGGTAATGTCGTTCGAGGAGTTGCAGGCATTCTTGGATGCTCGCGAGATTGAGACCACCGAGCAGGAGGACACCCCTCTGAACAACGCATCGTTCTACGGCCGTATCTTTGCCAAGGCTGGTGGTATCATCCAGGGCTTGTTGGATTTGGCTATGGAGCACCAGTTCGAGGATCTGAGGCCTATCTCGATGAGCGGTATCGACCAGTGCCGTATGGAGCTGGCTAAGCTGAAAGTAGGCAAGAGCGAGTATAACTTCTTCGAGGGTATGATTTGCGAGGGTGGCTGCTTGAACGGCCCCTTGTGTATCAACCACGGCAAGAAGAACTTGGCCGACGTGGACAACTACGGTGCCGAGGCTACCGAGAAGAAGATCGACGCTTCGGTGGCCTACTGGAAGAACGTAACCGGCGAGGAGTAGAACTCACGCCACATAAATAAGCAAATGCGACCGCGGCAGTGTGCACGGTCGCATTTTTTTATAGATTATGCCCACCACAGAAAGGGTTTTTCCCTGAGGTCGTGGGCGTTATAACTACTCCTTGCGGGTAACTACGGCGGCCCAGCCATCTTTCAGGTCGCAGCCCACATAGCTCAGGCCCAGCTCCTCGGCTCGCGCACGAATGGTGGCAATGTCGCCCTCCAAAATACCACTCATAATCAGTTCGCCACCCTCGTTCAGGGCCTCCACATAGTTGGGCATATCGCCCAGCAGGATATTGCGGTTGATATTGGCCAAGATGGCGTCATACTTCTTCCCCTTGATGGTGCTCACGTCGCCCAGGTATACCGCCACTTTCTCGGCCACGCCATTCACGCCACAGTTCTCGGTACAGTTCTCGTAGGCCCACTCGTCGATATCGACTGCATCGACACTTGCAGCGTTGCATTTGGCCGCAATAATGGCCAGTACGCCCGTACCACACCCCATATCGAGCACACTTTTGCCCGTAAAATCACGCGAGGCAGCTGCACGACTCATCAGATAGGTGGTTGCGTGGTGTCCCGTGCCGAACGACATCTTGGGGGTAATCACAATGTCGAAGCGGAATGTGGGATAGGGCTCGTGGAAGGGGGCACGAATGGCCACCAAATTGTCCACCTCTACGGGCGGAAAATTGCTCTCCCACAGGGCGTACCAATTCTGCGATTCGATGACGATATAGCGACGCTCGGTGATGCCATAGTGGGCCAACAAAAGCTCCACACGGTCGTAGCAGTCGGCCATTCGTTCCTGGGGAATATAGGCTTTGAGGGTGTCGGGCTCGGTAGCGAAACTATCAAAGGGATAGCTTGCCAATTCGGCAATCAGTATCTCCGCCAACTCGTCGTTGCAGAGGATGTTCAACTCAACGTAATTCATAGTTCGTCTATATGTTCGTGGGGGCTATCGCTGCCCCCACATTAGTTTTACTCTTCGGTTGCGGTGCGGCCACCATCGGAGGAGCTCCATTTGCGGTCGCTTGTTTTCGATTTGTAGCTCTTGTCGAAGCCCAGAAGGTTGCTACTCTCGGTCACCTCTTCGCCGTCGATAGTGAGTTTACCACTGCCCGACGAGACGCCACCGCCCAACATGTTGATGCAGAGCAGAGCAACAATGGCCACGATAACCGACAAGATGCCTGCAACAAAGGCAACCGCCACAACTGCCGAAATCAGCAACGGGCGCAGTATGGCAACCTTGACGCTCTTGGCCGAGAGCACCGAATCAACAACAAGTGCACCTGCAAGCACAATAATGTAGATGAAGAAACCGTCGTCGAAGCCGCCCTCCAAGATGGTTAGCACGGCTCCGAAGAGTGCTGCAAGAAGAGTTGTGAGGGCTGCAAACCACGACGAGCCAACAAAATCGTCGCCCCATAATCTCTCGTCCCACGAGTGGAACAACTGAATAAATTTCTGTATTCTCTTTTTCATATCTCTCTACGTTTTTACAGGTACCACATACAATAGAACATTACCAACATCGCAACAGGCACAAGGCTGAGGATAGTGTATTTGTTAACCACCTTGAATGCTTTGCTGGCCTCGACAGCGGTGGGCATTAAATCCTTGCCAACGAATGCCTCGCTATGGATGAGTTTGTGCCAAGCGAAAGCTACCATAAAGGTCCAAGCGAGGCTGATAACGATATAGGCCTCCATAAAGTCGCTGTCGCCGACGCTGATACACAGAGCCTTCACGATGATGAGTGTTACGATAACATTGAGCCAGCCGATATTTTCGTCGCTGAGGGTTTTGCTACGGGCAAGGGCCGAGTAGCACCACACTTCTGCGGTCATTCCGAGCAGTAGGCCCAGGTCGGCCAACATCATATCTCCGCCAGGTCTGATCCACATCGCCGAAGAGACGAACAGTATCAGGGCCAATGCGGCTTGTGCCCACACCATTCGTTTGCATACAAGTTCTACAATCTGATTCGATGCCACCTTGCGGAGTATCACAAAGGCCACAAGGGTCACAAGGGTCGTCAGCGGTGCTGCGAAGGAGAGTCGGGTGAAGAAGGGCAAAAGCATACCCGCAACTATCAGCCACCAGGCCGTCTTCTGCGTGCGTTTAACCTCGGGGGTGGCTACCACCTCGGGGTTCAAGTTTTTTTCGTTGTTCATATTCGTTTGAGTTTTTAAAGTGTTATTTAACAAAGGTAATGCGCTCCCACAAGGGGCGGGGAATAAGGCTCCAACCCGCAACCAACAGTCGGAAACGCCAATCGATAGTGCAGATACGTCGGTGGCGACGGATGGCGGCAATGGCTTTGCGGGCCACCTTTTCGGGCGTCAGCACCATTGGGTACTTCTTGCCGGGGGTGAGGATATCGGTCTGGGCATAGCCGGGGCGTATGTCGGTAATGTGCAACTTCACGCCATCCATACGCGCGTGTTGGGCAAGTGCGCTCAGGTAGGTGGTCTGCAACCTCTTGCTGGCCGAGTAGGCGGGAGCAACGCCCATACCCTTCGTGCCTGCAATGGAGGTGACGGCTGCAATGTGACCCTTGCCACCGTGGGTGCGGAACCAATGGTAGACGTGGTCGATGATGGTCACAAAGCCCACCGAATTGACCTCGGTGATGTGGCGCTCTTTGCCCTCCTCCAACGAGGGGTTCTCAAAGCCTGCACCCGAAACGTGGAGCAGTATGTCCATACCGCCCATACGCTCGATGAGCTCGTCGAGCGATGCTGTGGCACCCAGCGAGGTTATATCTATCACTTGTTGTTCGATAGGCTCGGTGGCTACACCTTTGTACTCCTCCACAAACGACCCCAGAAGTTCACTCCTGCGACCTGCAACGCCAACCTTGTAGCCCGCCCTAACCAGCTGGGCAGCCATCTCGCGACCCAAGCCCGAGGTGGCACCAATTACTACGATTTTTATTGCTTGTGTCATAACAATACTATCGCTCTACTTAAACTCCTCGGGAATTGTGCAGGTGGGGATGGGCTCCACTTTGTGGCGGTTGGCTCGGTGGCGACGTGTGTAGATGTCGAAGACCTCTCTCTGTCGTCCCTCGAACTGCTCGGCCACAGCTCCCTTTTCGGCCTCGGCCATAGCCCACTCCAACTCGGGGTAGGTGGTACCTATCTGGTCCTCGTCGCTGCGGTCGTCGCCAAAGAGTCCGTCGGTGGGCTTGGCCCCCAGAATAGAGCCACATATGCCCAGGTGGGCCGATAGTTCGAAGACCTCTGTCTTGGTCAGGTCGGCAATGGGGCTAATGTCCACACCGCCGTCGCCCCACTTGGTGAAGAAACCGATGCCAAAGTCCTCAATCTTGTTGCCCGTGCCCACAACCAACGCTCCGCGCAAGCCGGCATAGTAGTAGAGCGCCGTCATACGCAGTCGCGAGCGGGTGTTGGCCGTGGTGAGCTGATAGTTGGGATTATCCTCGCCACCCAGAGGGCCGATGAAGGCTTCGTAGGCGTCGGTCAGGTCGGCCGTAGCAACCTCTATGTTGTCGAAATGCTCTTGGAGCCATTTGATGTGTTCTTTGGCTCGGCTCACCTGGGCCGAGGCTTGGTGAATGGGCAGTTCGACGCAAAGCAGAGGCAGTCCTGTGCGGGCGCAAAGGGTCGATACCAATGCCGAGTCAATGCCGCCCGAAATGCCCACCACAAAACCTTTGGTGTGGCTCTGGGCTACATAGTCGGCCATCCAGCCAACGATATGGTCTACAACTTTGGGATAGTTCATAGTAGTTATATTTTATGTAAGGTTACTATATCCGTGTTCCGAGTAGACAAATATACAAAATCCGGCCGAAAAGTGCAAACAAACAGCCCCCAACTACTCCACTTGGTAGTCGGGGGCTATTTTATGGTTGCGGCAGAAGAGCCGTTATTGTCCTACAAGTGCTCCGCCACTATTTGCCAAACTCGCCAATGCCTGCGTTCATCCACTCCACAAAGGCAGCCACGTCGAGGTTGTAGCCACGAGCCTCGCCCAGCTGTTTGCCCTCGGCATCAAGGATTACATAGTGGGGCTGTGCGTTGGCACCAAACTGCTCCAAAGCGATGTTGGAGTTAATCTTGCCGAGGGTTTTGAGCACCTTGCCATTCTCCAAGGTCACCCAATCCTCCATTGCCACCTGCTTTTTGTCATCGACATAGAGGGCGCAGATAACAAAGTCGTTCTCCAACTTAGCCTTCACGGTGGGGTCGCTCCACACCCTTGCCTCCATCTCGCGGCAGTTTACGCAGCCGTGGCCGGTGAAGTCCAAGAAGATGGGTTTGCCTACCTTGGCAGCATAAGCCTTAGCCTCTTCCAAGTCGAAGAAGCCCTCCAAGCCCAGGGGCAGCTCCAAGAAGTCGCCATACTTAACGGTCGAGGGCAACTCGCTTGTGGAGTTATTGTTTGCCGACACCACCACACCGGCGTTACCGGTGTTGGCACCCAGCACAAAGTCCTGAGTCTGCATAGGGGGCAGGTAGCCCGAAAGGCCACTCAGAGGTGCACCCCACATACCGGGAATCATATATACCACAAAGGTAAATACGCCAATGGCCAGAGCCAGGCGGAAGGTCGAAACATACTTAACCTCCGAGTCGTGTTTGAATTTCAGCTTGCCCAACAGGTAGAAGCCCATGAGGGTAAAGCATACAATCCAGATGGCCAGATAGATCTCCCTATCGAGCAGGCCCCAGTGGTAAACCTGGTCGGCAGTCGAGAGGAATTTGAAACCGAGAGCCACCTCCACAAAACCGAGCACCACCTTCACCGAGTTGAGCCAGCCACCACTCTTGGGCATCTTGTTCAACAGGCCGGGGAAGAGTGCACACAGCACAAAGGGAATCGAGAAGGCCATCGAGAAGGCCATCATTGCAAAGATGGGGGTCAATACCTCGCCCTGAGTTGCCTTAATCAGCACCGAGCCAACAATAGGACCGGTACACGAGAACGATACAAGTACGAGGGTGAGAGCCAAGAAGAATACGCCACCGAGGCCTTTCTTTTTGTCTACATTCTCGTCGCTCTTGTTCACCAACTTCGAGGGCAGTACAATCTCGAATGCACCAAAGAACGATGCTGCAAAGATCATAAATACCACAAAGAAGATGATGTTGGGCAGCCAGTGAGTACCGAGCCAGTTGAAGATGTCGGCAGTAACCGCATCACCACCCACCAAGCGGGTAATCAGGATGATAGCCGCAATAGGCAGGGTGTAGAGTGCCACGATAAATACGCCATACATAATGGCACGGAATTTGGCCTTAGCCTTATTCTCCGAGCCCTTCATAAAGAACGACACGGTCATAGGTACCATGGGGAATACACAAGGGGTGAGCAGTGCTGCAAAGCCCCAGAGGATTGCCTCGATGATGGTGCCCCAGAAGTTGCCACCGCCCTGAGCAGGAGCCTCGGCCGAGCTTACCACGGCCTCGCCCTTCTTAGCTACGGCTTTGCCGAGTTTAACCTCCAACTCAACCTCGCCCATCTGGCAAGTCTCGTCGGTACACTCCTGCCACTCGATGTTTACGGCCACTTTGGCACCCTTCTTGTGGCTGGCAACCTTCTGACTGAAAGTAACCTCGCCCGAGTAGTCGCCCATATCGACCATAAAGATATCGTCGTAGTACTTGTGGGGCTCACGCGAGGGAACAACCTCGCCTTCGAGGGTTACGTTCTCCGAGCCGAACGAAAGGGTGGTGGGATTGTAGCCACCAAGCTCGCCCATTGCATAGATGTGCAAATCGCTGGGGATTTTGGCAGTTACGTCAATCTGGTAGTGGCCTTCGCCGAGGTCTACCACCTCTGCCGACCAACGTGTGCGGGTCTCACCGGGCTGAGCCGAGAGGGTTGTCGAGAGCAATGTGGTCATTGCCAACAACAGAATCTTGATAAATTTCATAAATTGAGTAGTTGTTATATGTTTTTAGTTTTTGTATATCTCTAATGGATAAACGCTTCCAACTTGCAAATATATATACTTTTTTTGAAATCTTCACCCTAAACATTGTGCGAAAGTAATTTAGCAAATCTACTCTTTGGGGTACTAAGTTTGCATATTGTACGTTATACTCGCACAAACCAACAAACCAAATAGTTATGAAAAGAGTCTTAATTGCACTTACAATGATGATTGTAGCGACCTCACACCTGGGGGCACAGCAGGTTCAAACCACTCGTCGCCCCACCACCGCTGCCGAACGCGGAAACGCTATCGACGGCTCGTTTTTCACCCCCGCAATGCTCCCTTACAGCGTTTGCAACATGAGGGAGTTTCTGCCCACCACCAATGTTCCGCGTGGCAACAATGTTTACCCAAAGCCTTTCCACCAGCGCCCTATGAAGGCACAGATTGAGGCACTCACCTTCACCCCTACGGGCGAAAGTGAGCCTATATCGTGGGCCGAGGGGCTGCGTCGCAATCACGTCGACGGCATTATGATACTCCACCGTGGCCGAGTGGTCTACGAGGAGTACTTCGGCCACCTGACCCCCTCGTCGCCCCACGCCGTAATGAGCGTAACCAAGAGCCTTACGGGCACCCTGGCGGCTGCACTTGTGGCCGAGGGACGGCTCGATCCCACAAAACTTGTGAGCTACTATCTGCCCGAAATGGCAGGTAGTGGTTTAGGCTCTGCCACCGTGCGCGAGGTTATGGATATGACCACCGCCATTGCCTACTCCGAGGAGTACACCGACCCTAATGCCGAGGTGTGGGCCTTTTCGGCTGCGGGCAATCCGATGATTGTCCACACCGAGGGCGCTCCCGACGGCTACCACGCATACCTCAAAAAGGTGAAGCAAAACGGCACCCACGGCGAGGTGTTTGGCTACCGCACCGTAAATGCCGAACTGCTCGGTTGGATTGTCGAGCGAGTGGGTGGGGCCAATGTGGCCGAGCAGATGCGCGACCGCTTTTGGAGCCGTATGGGTATGGAGCAAGACGCTTATTTTCAGGTCGATGCTTCGGGCACTCCCTTTGCGGGTGGTGGATTTGATGCGACCCTGCGCGATTTGGCACGCTTTGGCCAGATGATGTTGCAGGGTGGCCGCTGGCAGGGGCAGCAGATTATCCCCCGCGATGCGGTCGATGATATCCGCTTTGGTGGCTCGGCCGAGCCTTTTGCCCGCTCGGAGTATGGCCGCAAACTCCCCGGCTGGTCGTACCGCAATATGTGGTGGGTGAGCAACAACCCCGATGGAGCCTATATGGCCCGCGGAGTCCACGGCCAAGCTATTTATATCGACCCCACGGCCGAGATGGTCATCGTGCGCTTGGCAAGCAACCCCGATGCGAGCAACACCCTTAACGACTATATCTCGCTGCCCGCCTACCAAGCCGTAGCCGATATGTTGAAGGTTCAAAGACGATAACCCCAACCGTCAAAATGGAAATAAGAAAAGGACGGCAACAATGTGGCTGTTCACCCAGAAAATCCCTCAACTGAATTGAGGGATTTTTTCTTTTCGGTATAGCACATTCTCCCTTCCCGAAAAACTTTTAGTTAAGTTGCGGATATTTTTTTGATACCCAAGCAGAAATTGGCCATTCTACAAAACCCAATCTCCCACGAAAGCCCAGGTATTAAAAATAATACCCAAGAGGTTGGAGGGGCATCCAACAATCACCTCCCCCTCTTTACGTCGCGGGTATTAAAAATAATACCCAAGAGGTATAGGAGAGCAATCCAACCACACTCCCAGCCACTCCCCAAAGGCCCAGGTATTAAAATTAATACCCGAGTAGTTTGGGGAACCAAGATTATTAAAAATGGAAATCCCCAGAAGTCGCAAGTATTAAAATTAATACCCGAGTAGCTTAGGGAAGCCCAGATCTCCACAAGAGGACACTACCCCAAAGTCGCGGGTATTAAAAATAATACCTGAATAGTTTGGGGTAGCCACAAAACCAACCCTAAGCCACCCACCCAAAACCCAGGTATTAAAAATAATACCTGCGTGGCTTGGGGAAGCCCAGATTGTTACAAAAGGAGGCCCCAGAAAGTCGCGGGTATTAAAAATAATACCCGGGGGATTTGGGATTGTTATACCTTTGATATAATAATCTTAATTTCCACTTCATATTTTCTATTGCCTATCAATTATAATTCTACCAAAAAAAGACCACGAGGGAATAAAACAAGGATTTTACCTAGTTTGGTATTTTAATGTATCGTATAGTACCTACCATAGTTAAGTCTCCCGAGAAGCCTGAAACAAGACAAGAATCCCCATCATATTCGTAATTTTGTTGAGAGACTAGTTTCTTGTTTGTATAGAGTCTATATTCTGTAATTCGATTAGAATCATTATAAACATTTACTGTACGACTACTTTCCAGACCATTGCTATCTTTCACAATACTTTCTGTATAATCCCAATAGTCGTCATTCAGATAGGTGTATTCTGTTGAAGATGTAGATATTAAATTGTCGTCAGCATCAAAACTCTTAGTTGTACTAGTTTGATGTAGCCCGTTGGTGCTATATGTAGTTATGATATACCCTCCGGGGGTTGTTTCCTCGTTGTAACAAGTGTAATTTTGGGTCTTAGATTGAGTTATGCATTTACCATTATATTTATTGTCTATCACACTATATGTACCAGAAGTATTACCATCTACAATAACACTTCCTTTTAGTGTTCTATGTTTAATGTGCCGGTAACTATAATCTAAATATTCAATGGTTTCTTCCCAGAAGAATTGATAGTCACCAGATTCTATATTATATAAATATTTGCGAATTAAATCATCATACTCATATGTGTAATTAGTTATTGATGTAGTATTAGACTTTATATCTTTAGTAGTAACTATTGATGACATTATCTTATTCCCACTATATTCACTATCCATCACAACAGTTTGCACCAGATCTCCATCCGATGAGAAATAATTATATTCCGCATAGTCTGCGTAGTACATATAGGTTTTATTGTTTCCAACCCAGTTAAAATCACTATCACACGATGTTAATCCTACAATAAAGAACGCTACGCCTATTATTCTTTTAATACACTTATTCATAATCATATAATTATTAAAAATACTTCTCAAACATATTATTATATCAAAGGTAGCACAAAATTCTAAATCTACAAAAGATTAGTGATTTGGTTGTCAATACAGTTGTAACTCTTGAAATCATCAAGAATTTGTGGTACTTTTGTGGGGTGGAAGCTCTGTTAAATTATTTAACTTGGGAATTGGGGATTGTTACACCTTTGATATAATAATTAAAATTAATACCCGAGTAGCTTAGGGAAGCCCAAATCTCCACAAGAGGACACTACCCCAAAGTCGCGGGTATTAAAAATAATACCTGCGTGGCTTGGGAGGGCCCAAATTATTACAAAAAGGAAACCCCAGAAAGTCTTGGGTATTAAAAATAATACCCAAGTGATAAGGGTGCCGGGAATTCATAATGGGATGCCAGCCAAGGAATCTCGGGTATTAAAAATAATACCCAAGAGGGCTGGGATAAATGTTTTTCGCACAAAAATACTCCCTCACAGTTGTCGGTATCAAAAAAGATGGCTAACTTTGCGTAAACCACTAACTACTATGGCAAAGCACGAAATAAAAACTTTACCGGGCGAAAACCCCGTAGGCGAGCTTTTTGCACAACTCCCCGAACTGAACATTAGGCAGGTTGCACGAGCTATGGGTATAAACGAAACCCTTATGCAGCAGTATGTTAATGGGGCAAAGCATCCCTCGGCCGAGCGCAAAGCAGAGATCGAAAACTTCCTCCATCAGCTTGGCCAAAAACTCACCACCATACACTTCTAAACCACTATTCATCATGAGGCGCATAGTGCTGTTGGGCATACTGATATTGGTGTCGCAAGGAGTACTATGGGCCCAGCAGATGAGCGCCTTATATTATGCACAAAATCCTCAGGAGGAGGTAGACGAATTCGCCGAGAGCGACACCCTACTCTTCTACACCCCCTTTGTTTATCAGCCACGTTTCGAGCGCATAGCGCGCTACTCGCTCTACTATGCGGGCTATCGTCGCAGAGCCGACGAGAGGCCCGACCGAGTGAGGATTGGCAACATCTCCCTCAACTCTCCACTAATGCGTTATGGCGACAACACGGCTGTCGCATTTCTCCGACGGGTACCCACCCTGCACACCTACACATACTCCACCACCGCACCCCACGAAGAGCAGGGGCGCAGGGGTGAGCGTTTCGACATCTCGCTGGCGAGTCTTGCCAAGAGCCACAGCCTCAGGGCAAACTACTCGGGGCGCAACTATCTCTTGGGGGCCGACTACCGCACCGTAGACCGCATCAAAGATCAAGGGTGGCTCTATTCGGTGGCAGCGGGTGGCCGACTTGGGCGCGACTCCCACATCGAGGGCACTTATAACAACAATGCCTACGTTTGGAGCGCCTTTGAGAAGATTCTACCTCCCGACGATTGGGGCTATGTGGGCCACATTGTGGCAGCCCTACTGCTCCCCTACTCCGAGCGAGCACCCCGCAGTTGGAACTCGGCCGAGCTCTTCGACTTGGCCCAAAACAAGCTCTACAACTCCAATTGGGGCTACCAATCGGGGCGAGTGCGCCCATCGAGGGTGAAGAGCGAGTGTGTGCCGGTGCTCTATGTGGCGTGGCGGCTGAGCGACCGCTACGACTTGGGCAACGACGTATCGGTCGAACTGCTTGCACGAGCGGGCCGTAGGCAGACCACCCTGCTTGATTGGGCCGAGGCTCCCAACCCTCTGCCCGACCACTACACCCTGCTGCCGAGCTACCAGGGCGACGAGGTGCTGGCCGAGGAGATTAGGGCCCTATGGCGAGCGGGGGACACACGTTATACGCAGGTGGATTGGCCACTGCTCTACGACCTCAACCGCCTCTCCGACCGAGGGGCCATCTATGCGCTTATGGCCGAGCGGGAGGATGTGCGCGAGGTTACGCTAAACTTTTCGACCGCCAAGGGGCGTGATTTGTGGTCGCACGACCGCTTGCCCGACCCCGACCTACCTTCGATGGGCAGGTTCAATGGTTGGGTGTCGTACCACAGCAGCCGCAATCGCAACGTGCCCACCGATTTGCTTGGGAGCGAAGTGTTGGCCGAGGGATACGACCGCTACGACTATCGTGTGAGCCGTCTGGCGGCGGGATGCGACATTGGTGCTACCTTTTCGGGCGACTACGGAACGCTGGGCCTGGGTGCCCGAGGTGAGGTGCAGAGCCTTGCATATCGAAACAACAACTCCAAGCATACCGTCAGGGCCAAGGGGCTTTTCGACCTCTCGACCAAAGCCGTTTGGCACTACTCGGTGGGGTGGAACAACACCATTGGTGCAACTCTCCACTACAACTTTGCCGCCCCATTTTGGGGCGATTTGTTTGCCGCGACCGAGGGGTGTATGACACCGAATCGCTACGCCACGGGCGAGCACAACACCGGTGGCGAGGTGTGGAGCCGATGGAGTTTTGGACGTGTGGGGGTGTCGCTAAGCCTCTATGCCGACTATCTGGCGGGGCGCAGTCGGGTGAGCAACTTTTGGAACGACGTGGCGGGTAGCTACTGCTCGTTTGTGGCGGGCGGAATAGACCTTGTGTCGGTGGGTGCCGAGATGTCGTGCGCCGTGCCGCTGGGCGGAGGTTTTGAGGCCGAGGCCATTGTGGCTCTTGGCACAAGTCGCTACACAGCGCCTGCGGTGGCCGACATTGTGGAGCACGACAGTGGCTCGGTGGTGGCCCAAGAGTTTGCCATCGACATCGAGGGGCAGAGGGCCTCTTCGTCGCCCGAGGTGGCCATTGTGGGGCGTGTGAGCGGTGAGTTGTGGAACGATTGGTGGATGACCATCGAGGCGGCCTTGTGCGCCAAGCGATACGTTACCCCGTCGCTCTACTTCTGCTCGGACCATCTGCATAGTCTAAACCTTGCGCCCGAGACACGCAGTGCGCTTCTGGCCCAGGAGGATTTGGGCGCGGCTCCCAATGTGGGCTTTACGCTCAGTAGGGATTTCGACCGCCTGAGCCTATCGGTGGCGGTGCGCAATTTGGCAGGTGGAGGCCGCACGCTCTATGACGGTTACAGGCCCAACCGTGTGATTGTCAGGAACAACAACGAGGTGGAGTACTACGCTCCCCACCCTACACGATACCAATACACCTATCCACCCCACGCAACCATTACGCTTGGATATGAGTTTTAGAGATCACATAGGGAACTTTGTGGGCATTGCGCTGCTGCTCCTGAGTGCTACAAGCTGTGGCTACCGCGAGCCCGAGCCGAGAGGGTGTACCCTCACAGCCAATGCTCCCATTGCTACGCTGCACGACATTGCTCGGAGCGGTGTAGGCTTTGTGGCCGACAATGTGGTTGTGGCAGGAGTGGTTACGGCCAACGATTGGGGCGGAAATTTCTACCAAACAATCGTCGTCGAAGACCCCACCGCCGCTGTGGAGTTGTGCGTGGGGCTCTACGACCTCCATTGCCGTTTCCCTTTGGGGGCCGAGGTTGTTATCGACACCGAGGGGCTTGGGGTGATGTTCTACGACGGAGTGGTGCAGCTGGGGCGACGGCCCTACGACTATAATCCCACACGCCTGCAACCGCTTGGCACACCGGCCGAGGTAGACAGGCGAGTAATGGTGGCCGGCAAGAGCGCTCCAATGGTGGCACGCAATGTGGTGGTTGGCGACCTTTTGCCCGACGAGTGCGGCCGCCTGGTGAGGTTTGTGGGCGTAGAGTATGTGGGCACAGAGCCTTGTTGGGCTGCCACCCGCTATGGCACGGTGGCCGAGAGGGAGTTCACCACCCCCGAGGGCGAACGATTGGTGGTCGCCACGAGCAACTATGCCGACTTTGCGGGCGAGAGGATCCCCTCGGGAAGGCTTGCTCTGAGCGGTATTCTCTACTGCACCCAGAAGGAGAGCGGAGAGGTGGTCTACACGCTCAAACTGCGCACAACGGATGATGTGGAACGATTGTAGATAGAGATGCGAAAGGCTTGTAGATATATCGTGGCACTAACTCTGCTGGCAATAGTGGTGGGCGGTTGTGCTCCCGTCACCCAGCCAGAGGTGGAGCCACTCTCGATAGCCTCGCTACGGGGCCTCTACAAGGGCCACCCCGTGCAACTCACCACCAACAGAGTGATGGGTGGCGCAGTGGTGAGCAGCGACCGACACGGCGAACACCACCACCGCCTTGTGGTCCAAGACGCCACGGGAGGCATCGTGATCTGCATCGACCGCAGCGAACTATACGCAGATTACTCCATAGGCGACTCGCTTGTGGTAAGGCTCACAGGATTGTGGCTCGGCAGTTATGGCGGAGATCTAAGGCTCGGTGATGCTCCTATGGAGGGCTACGAGGTGAGCGAGCTCGATTGGGAACATTGGCGGGCCATCTGCCACCCACAAGGCGTTGCCCACCCCGCAAGCGTGGAGCCCAAGCCACTGCGCATCGGGCAAATCCGCGCCGCCGACCTCGCAACCCGTGTTGTAATCCAAGGAGCAAGATTTGTGGAGGCAGGCCAAACGTGGGCCGAGGAGGGCGCATCGCTCAACCGCCACCTGGTAGACACAGCCACCCCAACCGACACCCTCACACTCCACACCAGCGGCCGCACAGACTTCTGGTGGCGCACAATCCCCGAGGGCGAGTGGAACATCGAGGGTATTTTGGGCATCTTTGCGGGGCGCTATCAGATAGTTATCGCCTCGCCCGACGCACTATTCTTGCCCACTCGCTAAAAATAGTTATCTTTGTGGCGTAGAATCGAAAAAAGATAAAAGTATGTCGAACTTTGTAGACTATGTAAAGATATTTTGCCGCTCGGGTGCGGGTGGCTCGGGTAGTGCCCACTTCCGCAGGGAGAAATTTGTGGCCTATGGCGGTCCCGACGGTGGCGACGGCGGAAATGGCGGTAGCGTCATTCTGCGCGGCAACAGCCAATACTGGACCCTCATTCACCTGAAATATGCCCGCCACGTCTTTGCCAAAGATGGCGAGTCGGGCGGTGGCTCGCGTATGTCGGGCAAGACCGCTGCCGACCAAATCATCGAAGTACCCCTCGGTACCGTGGCACGCAATGCCGAAACAGGCGAGATTGTGGGCGAAGTGACCGAGCACGGCGAAGAACTCGTGCTGCTCAAAGGTGGCCGAGGTGGTCTGGGCAACTGGCACTTCAAAACCCCCACAAACCAGGCTCCCCGCTATGCTCAACCCGGCGAGGAGGGCTTGGAGGGCGCCTTTATCCTCGAACTGAAAGTGCTGGCCGACGTGGGCCTTGTGGGCTTCCCCAATGCCGGCAAATCGACCCTGCTGAGCGTCGTTTCGGCCGCCAAACCCAAGATTGCAAACTACGCCTTCACCACCCTCGAGCCCAACCTCGGTATCGTGGAGGTGCGCGACGGACACTCGTTTGTGATGGCCGACATCCCCGGAATCATCGAGGGCGCACACGAAGGCCGAGGCATCGGTACCCGCTTTTTGCGCCACATCGAGCGCAACTCGGTGTTGCTCTTTATGGTGCCTGCCGACTCGGACAACATCGCCAAAGACTACGAAATTCTGCTGGGCGAGCTCAGGGAGTACAACCCCGAGTTGCTCGACAAAGATAGGCTGCTGGCTATCACCAAGTGCGATATGGTCGACGACGAGATTATCGACCACCTGAAAACAGAACTGCCCGAAGGCATCCCCGCCTACTTCATTTCGTCGGTTGCGATGCAGGGCATCACCGAGCTGAAAGACGCACTCTGGAAAGTGCTAAACAAGTAGACGAATTGAAAGTTGAAAGTTGAAAGTTGAAAGTTGAAAATAAAAAAAGATGCGCCTGCGATGTGGTGCATCTTTTTTTTTATTTGGGAGGTTAAAGAAATTAAGGATTTGTAGGATATATAAGAGTTATAAGAGTTATAGGAGTTATAACTATTCCCTAAACTCCTTAAACTCCCTAAATTCCTTAAAGCCTTTTGACGTTAGACCTCTGTCGGTTGACGGTTGACGGTCGACGTTCTCGGAGTCTGGTGGATGGATGAGGACTATCGCCCGTCAGGGGGATAGCAGAAAATGGCAGAGAGGGGTAGGCTCAAACTTGTTTGAAGACTATCCCCTCTCTGTTATTTTCTGTCAGCTGCCGATAGGCAGTACTCAGCCTTTCAGCAGCCTACGCAAAGGCCACACTAAAAGTTTTTTGCGGAGCTTTTTTACAAAAAAGCGACAAATAACTATCCGAGCATCTCTTTCACCTCGGCAGCAACGGTTGCGCCATTGAAGCCGAACTTCTCGTCGAGCACTTTATAGGGTGCCGAGTAGCCAAAGTGGTCTACACCGTGCACCTTGCCGTGTTCGCCAACCAAGCCCTGCAAGGTGAGCGACAAGCCTGCGGTAAGGCCATAGCGGGGCAGTGTGCCCAGCACCTCGGCCTGGTACTCTTTGCTCTGGTCGCGGAAGAGGCCCTCGCTGGGTACCGACACAACCTTCACCTCGATACCCTCGGCTTTGAGCAGTTCGGCGCCCTCAATCAAGGTAGAAACCTCGCTACCGCTGGCGATGAGCACAGCCTGAGCATTCTCGCCCTCGGCAACAACGTAGCCACCCTTGCGCAAACCTGCTGCCTCGGCCCTACGGTCGCCACTCTGTGCGGGCAGGTCTTTGACATTCTGGCGCGAGGTGATCATTGCCACGGGTTTATTCTGCTCCATAGCGAGCTTCCAAGCCTCTACGGTCTCGGCGCCATCGGCGGGCCTAAGAACCAATACCGAGCGCTCGCCCTGGTGGTTGTGGAGGTGTTCGAGCAGGCGGATTTGCATCTCGTGCTCGATAGGCTGGTGGGTGGGGCCGTCCTCGCCCACGCGGAACGAGTCGTGGCTCCAAATATAGAATACCTTGATGCGCATCAGCGCGGCCAACCTAACTGCGGGTTTCATATAGTCCGAGAATACGAAGAAAGTACCGCACGCGGGGATGATACCGCCGTGGAGTGCCATACCGTTCATAATGCAGGCCATGGTGAGCTCGGCCACACCTGCCTGGAAGAATTTACCGCTGAAATCGCCCTTGGTGATTGCTTTGGTCTTTTTCAGATAGCCGTCGGTCTTGTCCGAGTTGCTCAGGTCGGCCGACGAAACAATCATATTCTCAATCTGCTCGGCGTATGCGCCCAACACAGCTGCCGAAGTGTTGCGGGTAGCAGCACCCTCGGGGATGTTGATTTTCGAGTAGTCAACCTCGGGCACCTCGTCGCTGAAAAACTTGTCTACCTTAGCGGCCAACTCGGGATTCTCGGCTCTCCAAGCCTCCTCAATGGCTTTGCGCTCTGCGGCCCAAGCACGCAGCTCCTCCCTGCGTTTGGCATAGAGTTCGGCCACCTCGGGGAAGATTGCAAAGGGCTCGTCGGGATTACCGCCCAAGTTTTCGATGGTCTTGCGGGGATCGGCACCGGCAGCCGAGATGGGCTGACCGTGAGTCGAAACCTTGTTCTCGTAGTTGCCACCCTGGGGATCAACTGCGCCAAGGCCCATAATGGTACGACCAATAATCAGCGTGGGGCGCTCGGTCTCGGCATTGGCGGCCACGAGGGCTTTGCGGATGCTGTCGGCATCGTTGCCGTTGCACTCCAACACATTCCAATTCCAAGCCTTGTATTTTGCGGCAATATCCTCGGTATCGACCTCGTCTACGGTGGTCGAGAGCTGGATATTGTTTGCATCGTAGAACATAATCAGGTTGCTCAGACCAAGGTGGCCGGCAACACGACCTACACCCTGCGAGATCTCCTCCTCCACAGCACCGTCCGAGATGTAGGCATAGGTTTTGTGGGCAGTCCACTCGCCAAACTTCTGGGCCAAGAAACGCTCTGCAATGGCAGCACCTACGGCCATAGCGTGTCCCTGTCCGAGGGGGCCCGAGGTGTTCTCAATTGCGTGAGTCAGGTCGCGCTCGGGGTGACCGGGAGCGATGGTGCCCCACTGGCGGAAGGTTTTCAGATCTTCGAGGGGCATAATATCGGCCAGCGACAAAACGCCATAGAGCATAGGCGACATGTGTCCGGGGTCCAAGAAGAGCCTGTCGCGCCAAGGATAAGCGTAGTTATCGGGGTCGTAGCGGAGGAACTCGGAGTAGAGGACGTGGATAAAGTCTGCGCCACCCATAGCGCCACCGGGGTGTCCCGATTTGGCTTTTTCGACCATAGCAACAGTGAGGATACGGATGTTGTCTGCTGCTTTGATAGCAAGGTTCTTGTTCATAGTGTGAGAGGTTTTATGTTTTGATTTTGTTAGATACGTGATTACATCCACAAATGTACCATTATTTGGTCAGTATTCCAAATAAAAGCCACAAAAAACAAGGCCCGCGCCCCAGCTCGCCCTCCATAGCGGCTCCATAACCCACAAAAAAAGAGGGCCCGAGAAATCGAGCCCTCTTGGGTATTCAGTCCCGCGAAGAGTCTTTCGACTCCTCTGCTTATCCATTAGGGATTCTGCTGATCGGGAGTGATGAAGTCGTTGTTATCCAACTCGCTCTTAGGAATCTGGAATACCATTACGGCATCCTGACCATTGAAGTTGGTTACAGCCATCTCGGGCATGAAGTTGCGGCCCTCGCGGTTAATCGACTCGTTACGACGTTTAACGTCGAACAGACGTTTACCCTCGCCCCAAAGCTCGATACGTTTCTGCAAGCAGATCTCCTCGTAGAGAGCCTCGCCCGAAAGGGTGCAGTTGTAACCCTCGATACGGGTCTTCATAATGTCGTTGAGCACCTTCTTAGCGTTGGTCTCGTCTTTGTTCAGATAGTGAGCCTCAGCAGCTACGAAGTAAGCCTCTGCAACACGCTGGAAAATTATATCCGACTCGAACATACCGCCACCGAAGAGAGCTACGTCAAGGAACTTGTTAGGACAAGTTTTACCCCAACCGTTTGCAATCATAAACTCGGGCAATACGTCTGCGGGCGACATGCCGGGAGCCAAAGTGGTACCCCACCACTGCTTACGAACATCATTTGCATTGATCTTCTCATACAAAGAGGTGTCGATAAGAACAGGGTCACCCAAACCTGCATAACCAGGCATGTAAGGACACATGTACGACATGAACGAAGCGTAGATAGCAGCAGTCTCAGCAGTTACATCGTAGCCCCAAAGGGTCTCGGTCATATCAACAATCGAGTTGAAACCGTTGTATACCAGAGTCTCTGCATCGGTAATCAGGTTTGCACCTTTCATAGCTTCCTCTGCGTATGCAGCAGCGTTCTCGTAGTCGCCGGTGAAGAGCAATACGTTGGCATAAATCAGAGCAATACTGTACTCCGACAAAGCGGTCTTGCCATTCTCGAAACCTTTACCCTTTGCGAGAGCGTAAGCAGCGTCGAGGTCGCTGATAATCTGTGCGTAAACATCCTTAACAGGTGCACGACCAGGGATGTTTTTGGTTGCATCCTCGGTGTAGAGGGGCACACCAAGAGCCTCAGGATTAACCTGGTAAGGCTGCTGGAAGTAGTTGATCAGCTTGAAGTAGTTGTAAGCCCTAAGAGCATAAGCCTGATAGAGAATGCTCTTGGTGGTCTCGGTCTGCTCTTCGAGATTAGCAAGAATCTCGATTACGGGGTTACAGCAGTTTACGATAATGTAGTACATAGGAGACCACAACGAACGAGGCCTACGATAGTTGGACAAACGGTTATCGTTCTGCATATCCCAAATATACCAACCATACAACCTCTGGGGGCTGGTAGCATCACCTGACATCAGGTCGGTGAAGAACATCTCAGACATAGCACCAAGCTCATCGCTATTTTCTGCTTTCTGATATGCCCAGTAGTGCTCGTCATAACCAGCCGAGATGTATGCCTGCAACTGCTCTACGTCTGCGGCCATAATTTCATTTACGATTTCGCTATCAATAGTGCTGGTAGGCTCTGTTGCAAGGAAATCATCGGCACACGATGTAACCAATACACCCAATGCCATTGTTGCAATATAAATCAGTTTTTTCATAGCTTTCAATCAGTTGGTTAATTAAAAGTTCAAGGTAATACCAGCCGATACGGTGCGTGCAGCCGAGTAGTTTACACTGGTGCTACCGCTGAGGCTCTGGCGAGGATCAAGACCCTGACGGTTGGTGCGCAACATTACGTTGTCGGCTACAACATAGATGCGAGCTTTCTGGATGTGCAAAGCACGGGTCAGGCTCGAAGGCAGAGTGTAACCTACCGAAACGTTGTTCAGGTTGAAGTACGACGAGTCGATCAAGAACCTATCCGAGAAGGTAGTTGCGTTGCGGTCGCCATCGAGGATGGGCACGTCGGTATTGGGATTCTCGGGAGTCCAAGCCCTCAGAGCGTCGCGGTGCCAGTTGCTACCTGCGCTATCGCCGGTGTGCATCAGAGTTGCATACCACGAGTCGTAAGTCAAACCACCAACCTGGTAGTTAGCTGCTGCGCTGAAATCGAAGTTCTTGTACTGGAAGTTCAGGATAATACCGCCGGTGAAGTCGGGAAGTGCAGTACCCAGGTCATATTTGGTTGCCTTGGTGTAATCCTCAACCTTAACGGTCTCCATCACGCCGGTACCCTCGCCGTTCTCGTCGAGAATCTCCTGCTCGGCCCACCACTGTGCTTTACCATTCTCAGGATTTACACCTGCGCTCTTGTAGTAGTAGTACGAGTAGAGAGGATAGCCCTCCATAATGCGCTGAGTACCACTGGTAATACCGTTCTCTTTCTTGCTCTCGGGCAGGTTGAGAACTTTGTTCTCGTAGTGACCACCGGTCAGACGAACACTAAACAGAACATCTTTGGTTTTGATAGGAGTCAAAGCTACGTCGTAGTCGTAACCAACGTTCTCCATCGACAGAGCATTCATAGGAATCGACGAAATACCGCTCGAAGGAGGCTGAGGCATGTTGTAGAGCATCTTGTCGGTATATTTCTTGTATACCTCGAAGTCTACGGTCAGCAAACCGCCAAACAAGCTGGCAGTAACACCTGCGTTGTAGTTCTCCGAAACCTCCCAAGTCAGATCGGGGTTACCAACATAAGCTTTACCTACCGAGAAGTCGCCATTAGCGTTGGTTACCTGGTACTGAGTCTTGTAAGCATAGAGGTTACCGATACCGTTGTTACCCACGGTACCCCAGCTGGCTTTCAGAGCCAAGTTGTCGAGCCACTCTGCATCTTTCAGGAACTCCTCCTGCGAGATACGCCAGTTAGCACCAACCGAACCGAAGGTACCCCAACGTTTGTCGGGAGCAAACCTCGACGAGCCATCGGTACGAACCGAAGCCGACAGATAGTATTTGTCTGCGTAGTTGTAGTTTACGTTTGCGAAGTACGACTCCATAGTCTCTTTCGAGGTGTACGAGGTCATATCCTGCATAATGATAGCATTGCTAAACTCGGGGTTACCACTCTGGTCGAAGAATTTCGATTTGTGAGTGTAGAGGTAACGATAGTCGTACTGATAAGTCTCGTGACCCAACAAGAAGTCGAAGCTGTTCTCGCCAAGCTGTTTGTTGTAGGTAAGCAACTGGTTGCTGGTCAGAGTCGAGTTACCGGTGTTGTATTTGTAGGTACGACCACCTGCGGTCTTACCGTCGCCAAACTGACCGGTCTGGTGAACGGTCTGGATACCGTTGTGCATATCGTAACCCACGTTAGCCTGGAATTTCAGACCGTCGATGAGTTTAACGCTCACGCTACCACGAGCCGAAACCTGATCGGTAACGCTCTGGTTTACGTTAGCTTTGTCGGTTGCCAGAGGGTTCTGGTTGGGCGAGTTAGCACGAGTACCGTAGGTACCATCACCCCAGTCATAAATCTTGTCACCGTTTTTGTCGAGAATCAGGTTACCCTCGGCATCGTATGCATAAACGGGATAGATAGGAGCCATCTGCTGCGAGAAGAAGAAGGGGTTAGCAAGTGCGGTACCGGTCGAGTACTGCAAGTTCTGCTCACCACGGCTGTATGCCAAGCTACCGGTCAGGTCGATGAATTTGTTCACTTTGTGCGAAATGTTCATACGACCGCTCAGACGCTCATAGTCGGTACCACGAGCAATACCCTCGTCGGTCAAGTAACCAACCGACATGAAGTGCTGGGTATTGTTGTTACCGCCCTCGATACCCAAAGTATACTCGGTACGTTTACCTGCGCGGAATGCCAACTGGCCCCAATCGTCGGTGTAACGACGCTGGGTAGCAACCATATTACCATTCTCGTCGATGATTTTATCAACAGTGTAGTTGTAAACCTCGCCGGTCTCCTCGTCGGTACCGGTCAGATTCCACACATCACCAGTCGAGATGTAGGGGTTGTAACCGATCTCCATAGCGGTATCCTGAGCAGCTTTGAGGCCGTCACCACCGTTGATGTTTTTCTTAGCCATCCAGTAGGTCTGGATATACTCAGCGGGATCTTTCATAATGTCATACTCGCCAACCAAACGGCTTACAACACCGACCTTAGCGTCGAAAGTAACTTTCGATTTACCCTTCTTACCGCCTTTGGTGGTAATAACGATAACACCATTCGATGCACGCGAACCGTAAAGCGAGGTCGAAACTGCGTCTTTCAGTACCGAAACACTCTCGATATCAGCGGGGTTGATCGAAGCGATACTGCCGTCGTAAGGCATACCGTCTACGATGTACAAAGGAGTCTGAGTACCGTTGATCGAACCTACACCACGAACATAGATGGTTGCACCGCTACCGGGCTGACCGCTCGAAGTGGTTGCCTGGATACCAGGAACAACACCTGCAAGGGCCTGGGTTACGGTCGAAACCTGTTTCTTGGCCAGATCCTCCGAGCTAACGCTCGAAGCCGAACCGGTGAACGACTCTTTCTTTGCAGTACCGTAGGCAACTACGATAAGCTCCTCGATCTGGGTAGCATCTGCATCAAAAACAACGTCGATTTTGGTACGGCCGTTAACCTTGGTATCTACAGTTTTCATACCCACATAGCTGAACGACAAAGTTGCGTCAGCGGGAGCCATGATAACATAATCACCATTGATGTCGGTAATAGTAGCATCTGTGGTACCCACAACCGAAACGGTTGCGCCAACTGCTGCAACACCTTCATTGGTAGCAACTGTACCAGTGATTCGCAAGTCCTGAGCAAGCGCACTAGCGCAAACTGCCAAAACTGCACAAATAGATAGTACAATTTTTCTCATACGTTTTAGTTTTTAGTTAATAATTGAGTTTTGTAGTTAGTTTAGTTTGTTTTGTTCTTTTCTTTATGGGGCCTCTTCTAATTGTCGGCCCGTGCTATCACTTCGTAAGTAATTTCGCTTGTTATCCTTTTTCTCTCTTTAATTTTCTAAAAAATCCGATGCTTCTTGTTTAACCTAAAAATATCTAACCCGAATTAAATTTCTCTTGTCACTGCCCCGGGGGCTCTCCTGCTCGCTACACATCAACAAGTTTTGAGCAAATACCCCCTATTTTGAGGCTTTCATTTTGTCTTCAAATCCCCTCAACGAAGCGAAATGATGATAACAAAATTAAATCAAAAAAAAATACTGTGCAAGTTTTCGGGCAATTATTTTCACCAAACTAACAAATTATAACCCAAAATTCGCCCCATATTTCACATTTGTTCCCACAGGCGTACTCCTCCTTTATTCCGCGCCACAAGCCCTTAAAACGCCCATTTCTCTTCTCCGCCTATTATATATATAATAATAAGGTATAGCACACCCGACGAAAATCACCCTCACCACCCCATCGACACCCCTTCCACACCTTCCTTCCACAACCCTGCCCACACATTCCTTTCACCACCCTGCCCACACCCCACTCCACACATATCTCCACACACAAGTTACAAATTGTAACCTCTCAAACTCCCCACCCTGCCGACACGAACAAAAAAAATTCGAACAAAGAGGGGCACATCTTTGCTGTTCTGCAAAAAATATATATTTTTGTCAGGATTTATGCGCGAAGGTTTCGAAGTGAAAGCCCGAGCACCACAGGCCAAATCGGCCCAAGAGCGACCTGACAGCCACATCACCCCTTAGGGGGTGGCACCAAAAGAGGCTGTCGGATGGCCCTTTTGGTGTTTGTAGATATGCCATATGGCAAGTTTGAAAGTGTAACCCAAGAGCAGAAATTAACCGCAAAAAAACAAACAAAACAATAATTATTAACCAACACAAACTAAAAGTAAGTATGAGAAAAATTGTACTATCGATTTTTGCAGTCCTGGTGATGTGCCTTGGCGCATCGGCTCAGAACTTGCGAATTACCGGTACTGTTAGCGACCAGAATGGCCAGCCCATCTTGGCAGCAACCGTAGCGGTGGTTGGTACAACGTCGGCTACCATTACCGACATCAACGGCGCCTACGAAATTCAGGCTGCAAAGGATGCAACCCTCGAATTCTCGTATGTGGGTATGGCTACCCAGACCTTGCAGGTTGCCGGACGTACCAAAATTGACGTAGTGCTCCAAGAGGACGCACAGCAAATCGAAGAGCTCGTCGTAGTAGGCTACGGCTCGGGTGTAGAGGCCAAGTCGCTGGTCGGCTCGGTTTCGTCGGTTAAGGGCGAGAAGATTGCCAACACCCCCGTTGCCAACGTATCGGACGTATTGCAGGGTAAAATCCCCGGCTTGCAGGTCTTCACCTCGTCGGGTGAGCCCGCAGCAGGCTCGACTATGATGATGCGTGGTGCTTCGTCGTTCAACGCCGACACCGAGCCTCTGATTATTCTTGACGGTGCTCCCGTATCGAGCGCCGTGTTCACCAACCTCAACTCGAACGATATCGAGAGCGTAGTTCTGCTCAAAGATGCTGCATCGACCTCTATCTACGGTGCTCGTGCTGCAAACGGTGTACTCTATGTTACCACCAAGAAAGGCCGCCGCGACCAGAGCGTTATCCGTATCGGTATGCAGGGTGGTTTCTCGTCGATGATCGACAATACCGCCTTTGAGCTGATGACCGCCAAAGAGCAGATGGCCTTCGAGATGGAGCTGCACCCCGAGTTGGCAAAAGACAACGCTTGGATGCAGAAACTCAAACTCGTAAACGAGGCCGGCTTTGAGTTCGACTGGAAGAGCTATGCATATAGCAGCAACGCTCCCGTGTTCGGCACCGACGCTTCGATTAGCGGTTCGAGCGGCTCGACCAACTACTACATCTCGTTTGGTTACCTGGATACCGAGGGTATTGCTCCCCGTTCGGGCAACACTCGTTATACCTTCCGTACCAACCTCGACTCGATGGTTAGGGATTGGTTGAAGATTGGTATGAACATCGGTTTGACTTACAGCCAGTACCAGATTAGCAACACCGGTTGGAGCCTCGCTTCGGTCGATGGTCTGGTTTATGGTCAGGCTCCCTACAACGCCCCCTACGAGGTTATTACTAATGCAGACAACACCTCCTACACCATCAACTACGACAACGAGTTGAAGTACTTCGACTGGATGGGCGAGGGTGCATACAACCCCTTCTACTACTACGAGAAATTCCCCTCGTCGTACAACAGCGTAGCCCTCTCGGGTAACACCTTCTTCGAGATTCGCCCCATGGAGGGCCTCGTGCTGAAAGCTGTTCAGGCAATCGACGCTTCGGATAGCCGCAGCTCGGCTTGGCGTTTGCCTTCGTTCGAGAGCACTATCGGCAACGGTATCCGCCAGGAGGGTTTCTCACGCTACTATCAGATGACCGCAACCAACACCGCAGAGTATAAATTCGACATCGACGACATCCACAAATTCAGCGCCCTGCTTGGTCAGGAGGCTGTTGTGGCCAAGAGCGACAGCTTTGGCGTAGGTATCGAGGGTCTGGTGGACGACCGTCTGACTATGATGACCGCAGGTGTGTCGAACACCACCTACGTAAGCAGCCACTCGATGGTCGATGAGGCCTACAACTCGGTATTCGGTCGCGCAACCTACAACTACGACGGTCGCTACCACTTGGATCTCTCGCTGCGTACCGATGGTTCGTCGAAGTTCGGTAGGAACGTGCGTTGGGGTACCTTCTGGAGTATCGGTGGTATGTGGAACATCAAGCGTGAGGACTTTATGCTTGGCGCAACCCACATTCAGGACCTGCGTCTGAAAGCCAGCTACGGTACTACCGGTAACTCGGGTATCGGCAACTACGTTGCTCTCGGCCTTATCGGTTCGGGTCCCGAGTACAACGGCCAGTCGGGTACCGGCATCTCGAACCCCGAGAATCCCGATCTGACCTGGGAGGTTATGAAGAGCTTCAACATCGGTGTATCGGCTCGCGCCTACAACCGTATGAACGTAGAGATTGAGTTCTACAACCGTGTAACTGACGATATGCTTATGAGCGTACCCTTCTCGGCAACCACAGGTTTCTCGTCGGGTATGGCCAACGTGGGTAAGATGCGCAACACCGGTGTAGACTTCGATTACAGCTACGACCTCTTCCAGAGCCAGAATATGCTCTGGACCATCCACGCCAACGTGTCGTACAACCACAACGAGATTTTGGCCCTCTATGGCGACACCAAAGACTATGTTGACGGTGCTACCGGTCTGCGCTACGCAGTAGGCCACTCTATGGGCGAGTTCTCGGCTCCCATCTTTGCAGGCGTAGACAGCCGCGATGGTATGCCTATGTGGTACGACAAGCAGGGCAACAAAACCAAAGTATTCTCGGATAGCCACGAGAACTGGCTGGGCAAGAAATACATGGCCGACTGGTCGGGTGGTTTCGGTACTCAGTTTGTTTGGAACAACCTTACTCTGAGCGCCGATTTCAGCTGGGTAGGTGAGCGTTGGATGTGGCTCAACGAGAAGTTCTACACCGCCAACCTCAACTTCACTGCAATTGGCCAGACTCACTACGAGCGCCGTCTGTTGAATATGTGGCGCCAGCCCGGTGATGTTACCGACATCCCCAAAGCAGGCACCCAGTTCCAGTTCGACGACACCGCTTACTCGAACGCAGCATTCTTGCGTTTGAAGAACGTGAGCATCTCGTATGACCTGCCTCAGCATCTGCTCCAAAAAGCGGGCTTCATCCAGAGCGCACGAGTTTACGCCATCGGCCGTAACCTCTGGACTCTGACCAACTACCTCGGTTTCGACCCCGAGTACTTCGCAAACGGTTCGCAGGGTACCTACCCCGGCACTCGCCAGTACACCTTCGGCCTCGAACTGATGTTCTAACAAAACCGCTTAAAATTTGATTATACGCTATGAAAAAGATAATTCTGATTACAATTAGTGCGCTGGCCACCCTGTTCGTGTCGTGCGACATGGAGCTGCTGCCCTACTCGGCAATCGAGGAGAGTACCGGTATGGCCACCTTTGAGGATGCACAGAACTACCGTGTCAGCATCTACTCGCCACTGATGAGCCTTCTCTGTGGCGCACGTCTGACCATCGAGGATACTCGTGCCGACTACTTCAACGCAATGGCCGACTTTGGTAACACCTACGGCCTGTTCCACTCGTGGACCGTTCAGACCACCGACCAGAGCGCCGAGTCGCTGTGGTATGGCGATTACGGCCTTATCGGTAGCATGAACTACGCTATCGACCGCTTTGGCAAGATTCTCAAAAATGCCGAGCTGAACGACGAGGAGAAAGAGCAGATGGAGCTCTTCATCGCCGAGGCTCACATGACCCGCGCTTTGGCCTACCTCGACCTGGTAACCAAATACTGCGAGGCCTACGACCCCGAGCGTTGTGAGGAGCAGATGGGTCTGCCCCTGACCACCGAGTACAACCCCACCACTTCGTCGTCGAAATACCCCGGCCGTAGCAGTCTGTACGACACCTACGACCTGATTCTCAGCGACCTCGAAGAGGCTGCCAACATCACCACCACCGGCGCCGTAAACTCGCCCTACTACACCGAGGACGTTGTGGAGGCTGCCTTTGCCCGCGTATATCTCTATATGCAGGAGTGGGATTTGGCCTACTCGGCTGCCGAGGGCCTCGTGGATGGCAAATACACCCTCGTAAACAACCAGGCAGCTCACGACTCGATGTGGAAAGACGACGAGTCGACCGAGAACATTATGCTGGTAGTGATGGATCTGAACAACGTAGGTTCGGCCACCGGTACCGTATATCTGAACGACAAGAAAAACAACGGTGTGATGGACCCCGAGTACATCCCCACCAAGTCGCTCTTGGATCTCTATGACGAGAAAGACATTCGTCGCAGCACCTACTTCAAGGAGTACACCATCACCGCTACCGGTTATGGTACCGACAATCTGTATCTGTTCACCAAGTTCCCCGGCAACCCCGACCTCTATCGTCTGGCCTCGAACTATGTGAATATGGCAAAACCCTTCCGTATTGCCGAGCAGTATCTGATTATGGCCGAGTGTGCAGCCATGAACGATGAGCTGACCGAGGGTATCCGCTGTCTGAACAAGCTGCGTGAGGCTCGTATTGCAGACTACATCCCTGCAACCACCTCGACCATCCGCAACTGCGATGAGCTGCTGCTCGAAGTTCAGAAAGAGAGGGCTCGTGAGTTGGTTGGCGAAGGCTTCCGTATGCACGACCTGAAACGCTGGGGTCTCGACGTAACCCGTGGCGCTTCGCAGAATCCTGCAATGGTTCGCAACGGTCAGGACTACGACGAGCTCGACCGCAAATTTGGCGAGGACGGCCGCTACCTGTGGCCCATCCCCAAAACCGAGATCGACGCTAACCCCCAGATCAAAAATCAGCAGAACCCCGGTTTCTAATAGTTTTGCACGTCACACATAACAGCACAGAAAAAGATTATGACTAAATACATGAAATATCTGACAATGATGCTCTTGGGCGCACTTGCATTGACCTCGTGCGACAGCTTCAACAAGGGCACCGTGGGCGACACTACCGTCTATTTCAGCCACGAGGTGGTAGAGGACGGTTTCAGTGCAGGCTTTGTCTATGTGCCTATCCGTATGGATATGGGCAACGAGGCCAACACCGCCGACGTAAACGTAACCGTAGAGGTTCTCGACGTGCAGAACGCAGTCGAGGATACCGACTTTATGGTAACCAGCAAAGAGCTTGTATTCCGCCCCGGTGTGGACTCGGTATCGCTCGAAATCAGGGTTATCCCCAACGTAGATGAGTTTGATCTGCAACTCGGTCTGGCCTCGGCCAACACCGACATCGACGCACAGAAGAAGGTGTGCAACGTACACATCGAGAAGAATACTCGCGACCGTTTGTGCGACACCTGGAACGTAAACTTCTCGCTCCCCATCGCCAACTATGGCGACCTGAACAACACCATCGGCATCACCACCTCGTGGAGCATCGCCAATGGCTGTATTGAGGCTTGGGTGAGCAAAGGTGTAACCGATCCCAACTCGACCTACAACCAAATGCCCTTCTATCTGAACTTCATCAAAGCCGGCGACAAGGAGATTCTGACCATCCCCACCTACAAGCCCATCAGTGCGGCTATCGAGGTGAGCGCCTTCTTTGAGACCGAGGAGGCATACAAAGCCTTCGCCGAGCAGTATGGTGTTCAGCCCGACTGGATGATCTACCTCTACCAGATGGTTGTAGTGCCCAACAACAGCGCCAGCACTCCCTTCTTGATTCCCACCGAGGACGAGTTGGAGTTGGCCTTCGACGTTACCTCGGCTACCAAGACCATCAAGTTCAAAGATCAGAGCAGGAAGTATGCAATCGGTCACAGCTACGAGATGCTCGATGGCACCGGCAACCGTATGATGAGTATTGGTTGGGCCGCTTCGCCCATCGGTCTTACCTCGATGACCTGCAAATAGTCCCCACCGGCTCGTAAGAGTCTAAATGCACAGCATAAACAAGACGAGTCCCGACACCTCAAATTGGTGTTGGGACTCTCTTTTTAGTGCTTTATCGGGGGGCTTTCTACTTTTTAGCCCAAAGATTTAGCCCCCAAGAGGTTGAATTTCGGCAGAAAATTATTACCTTTGCGGCTCGGATAAGAATACACATAAAAAATTATATAACACAAAGACTATGAACATTCTGAAAGAAGCTCGCGAGAACCAAACCGCGATTATCAAAATTACCGTAGGTGAGGCCGACTACGCCACCGAGGTAGAGAAAAAACTCCGCGAATACAAACGCAAAGCCAACATCCCCGGCTTCCGCCCCGGTATGGTACCTATGGGTATCATCAACAAAATGTACCGCAAAGGCGTAGTTGCCGAGGTGGCCTACAAGATGGCTTCGGACAACTGCTTCTCGTACATCGAGAAAGAGGGCATCGACTACATGGGCGATGTTATGCCTAGCGACGAGCAGGGCGCATTCGATTTCGACAACAACACCGAGCACGAGTTTGTTTTCGAGATCGGTCTGGCTCCCAAAGTGGAACTCGAACTGAGCGACAAAGACAAAGTTACTCGCTACAAAATTAAAGTAGACGAGAATATGAGGGCCGACTACCGCTCGAACTACCTGCGCACCTATGGCCGCCTGGTAGACGTAGAGGTTGTGGAGAAAGACGAGGCTGTTATGTGCACCCTCGACAACGGCGAGATTAAAACCGACGACGCTTACGTTGGCCTTATCAGCATGAACGACGAGGAGCGCAAACCCTACATCGGCAAGAAAGTGGGCGACCAGATGATCGTAAACATCAACGAGCTCTACAAGAGCACTCAGCAGAGGGCTTCGGTTCTGGGCGTTAAAGAGAACGAGTTGGAGGGTATCAACCCCGAGTTCAACCTGACCATCACCAAAATTCGCAAATATGCCGATCCCGAGATGAACGAGGAGTTCTTCAAACTCGCTTTCCCCGAGGGCAACATCACCAGCGAGGAGGAGTTCGAGAAATTCATCGACAAGAAGATCGAGGGCGAGCTGAAAAAAGAGAGCGACTATGTATTTGCCAACACTCTGCGCGAGTACTTGGTAGAGAAAGCTGCTCTGACCCTGCCCGAGGATTTCCTGAAACGCTGGTTGCTCGCCATCAACGAGGGCAAGTTCACCATGGAGGAGATCGAGAAAGACTTCGCACCCTTTGCCGAGATGATGAAGTGGAGCGCTGTTCAGAAACACTTCGCTAAGACTCTCAACGTAGAGGTTAAGCAGGAGGATCTGTTGGAGGAGGCTAAAAACTATGCTGCTGCACAGTTTGCACAGTATGGCATGATGCACGTTGCCGACGAGATGCTCTCGAACTACGCACAGCAGATTCTCTCGAACAAAGAGGAGGCTAACAAACTCATCGAGAAGGTTTACGAGAACAAAGTTGTCGAGGCCGTTACTCCTCTGGTGAAGGTATCGAACAAGAGCGTTACCATCGACGAGTTGAACAAAATTCTGGCCAAGAAGGCTGCAAAATAGGCCCGAAAGGCACGCTTAGAAGGGGTTGTCGCTCGATTGTGGGCCGACAACCCCTCTTTTGTCTACAAAAGCCGAAAAAATATATTACCTTTGGTATGTTTTATGGGGCAAGGTGGTGCGAGGTTTGCATCTACCACTCCCAACAAACCACTCAATTTGTATGAACAACGATTTTAAGAAATTTGCCCTCTCGCAGGGCATCTCGTCGCTCAACCTCCACCGCTATGGTACGATTGTGGATGGTTATGTATCGCCCACCGTTATCGAAGAGCGCAAGTGGAATATGGCACAGATCGACGTATTTTCGAGGTTGATGCAGGATCGCATCATCTTCCTCGGCACCGCTATCGACGACGATGTGGCCAACATCATTCAGGCACAGTTGCTCTATCTCGAAACAGCCAACCCCGAGCGCGATATTCAGATCTACATCAACTCACCCGGTGGCAGCGTGTCGTCGGGTTTGGGTATCTACGACACCATGCAGCTCATCGAGCCTAAGGTTTCGACCATCTGTACCGGCATGGCTGCAAGTATGGCTGCTGTGCTGTTGGCTGCGGGCGAGCAGGGCCGTCGCTCGGCACTCCCCCATTCGAGGGTGATGATTCACCAACCTCTGGGTGGCGTGCAGGGACAGGCCTCCGACATCGCCATCACCGCGCGCGAGATTCTCAAATACAAACACGAGCTCTACGAGATTTTGGCCAACCACTCGGGACAGCCCATCGAGAAAATCGAGGCCGATGCCGATAGGGACTACTGGATGAGGGCCGACGAGGCCAAAGCCTACGGACTCATCGACGAGGTGCTGGTGGGCCGCAAAAGATAATCTAAGAAAGGAGAACAACAATGGCAAACAACAAGGATAACAATCGCCACGGAGGCATCGACGCTTGTTCGTTCTGCGGTCGCAGTGCCGTAGATGTGGGTATGCTCTTTTCGGGTATGAACGGAGCGACCATCTGCGACGAGTGTATCGAGCGCGGCTACGAGGTGCTCCAAGAGCAGAACAGCAAAAAGAAGCACTCGTCGGCACCCTCAATCAAAAAAGACGAGCTGCTGAAACCCGCCGAGATTAAAGCCTTCCTCGACAAATATGTGATAGGCCAAGACGCTGCCAAGAAAACCCTCTCGGTGGCTGTCTACAACCACTACAAACGTCTGCTGGCGGCCGAGAGCAAGCCCAAGAGTGCCAAGGCCAAAGGTGCTCAGCAGGCAGTGGCTCAGGAGGCCCAAAACAACGAGGTCGAGATCGAAAAGTCGAACATCATTATGGTGGGCCAGACCGGTACGGGCAAAACCCTGCTGGCTCGCACCATTGCACGCCTTCTCAACGTGCCCTTCACCATCGTAGACGCCACCGTATTGACCGAGGCGGGCTATGTGGGCGAGGATGTGGAGAGCATTCTCTCGCGTCTGTTGCAGGTGGCCGACTACAATGTAGAGCAGGCCGAAAGGGGTATCGTCTTTATCGACGAGGTAGACAAGATCGCCCGCAAGAGCGACAATCCCTCCATCACCCGCGACGTGAGTGGCGAGGGTGTGCAGCAGGCTCTGCTGAAAATTTTGGAGGGAACGGTTGTGAACGTACCTCCCCAGGGCGGCCGCAAACACCCCGAGCAGAAGTTTATTCAGGTGAATACCTCCAACATTTTGTTCATCTGCGGCGGCGCTTTCGACGGCATCGAGAAGAAAATTTCCGACAGGCTCAACACCCGAGTTATCGGCTACAACCAGACCGCTACCCGCCACATCGACCGCAACGACCTGATGCAGTACATCACTCCTCAGGACCTGCGCTCGTTTGGCCTGATTCCCGAGTTGGTGGGCCGTATGCCTGTGCTGACCTACCTCAAACCCCTCGACAAAACCATTCTGCGCCAGATACTTACCGAGCCCAAAAACTCCATCATCAAGCAGTACGAGAAACTCTTCCAGCTCGATGGCATCAAGGTAGAGTTCGAGAGCGAGGTGCTCGACTACATCGTAGACAAGGCTGTGGAGTTTAGGCTGGGTGCTCGTGGTCTGAGGAGCATTTGCGAGGCCATTATGACAGATGCGATGTTCGAGCTGCCCTCGGCCGATCTGGACAAATTCTGCGTAACCCTCGACTACGCCCGCCAGAGAGTCGAAAAGCTCGACCTGCTCCAAAGCGCATAGAGAATTGAAAATTGAAAATTCCCTAAACTCCTTAAAGCCATTAAAGACTTTAAGGAGTTTAATTATTTTATAGGAGATATAGGAGATATAGGAGATTTATGATTCTTATTGCTCTTATTGCTCCTATAAATCTTAGTCGTTAGACGTTAGACCTCCGTCGGTCGACGGTTGACGGTTGACGGTCGACGGCTATAAAAACACAAAAGGCGTTCCACTTGGGAGCGCCTTTTGTATTTGGCCTCGGTGGGCCGAATACTTTTGGTTTAATCGTGCAGAAGCTCGGATTATTTCTTGTTGAAGAACTCCTTAACCTCCTCGGTGGGAACTACGTCAGTTTTGAAAACGTAAGCACCGGTTTTCTCCGATTTAACCATTTTGATGCATTTGGTAAAACCTTTGTTTGCACCCTCTTTTTTAAGTGTTGCAACTACTTTCTTTGCCATAGTTCTTTTCCTCCTTATTTAATCTCACGGTGGATGGTAACCCTCTTCAAGTAAGGATTGTATTTTTTACGCTCCATACGGTCGGGTGTGTTCTTTTTGTTTTTGGTGGTGATGTAGCGGCTCATTCCGGGAACACCACTTGCTTTCTGCTCGGTACACTCGAGAATGACCTGTACGCGATTGCCTTTACCTTTTTTTGCCATAATCTTTTGTTAAAAAAGTAGTTTAGTAGATAGCCTTAGGTGCTTTGGCGCCTTTGAGGGCAGCATCCAGACCTTTTTTGTTGATAGTTTTGATTCCGGCAGCGGTTACTTTAAGGGTAATCCAGCGGCTTTCCTCCTCGCTCCAAAAACGCTTAGTTTTCAAGTTCAGATTGAATTTGCGTTTGGTGCGCCTGTTCGAGTGAGAAACATTGTTTCCCGACTGAGCAGTCTTTCCGGTGATTTCGCAAATTTTGCTCATTTACAATAAGTTAATTTGTTTGTTAATAATAAATCCGCATTTTACGGCCTGCAAAGATACGAATTTTCTTGAAAATACAAAAAGTAGCACTCTTTTTTTGCGCCCAATCTACTCGCCCACGACTACCCTGCCGCCGACCACAACTTTCTCTACCAAATCCTCGCCGAAGCTGTAAGGAATGTAGGCAATCGAAGGCACGGGCTTCGACACCACCAGGTCGGCCCTGCGGCCCACGCTGATAGCACCCCTATCGTGGCTAAGTCCCAGAGCCGCAGCACCATTTATGGTCAGAGCACTGAGGGCCTCTTCGGGCGTTAGACGCATCTTTATACACCCCAGCGACCAGAGCAGTTGCAGGTTGCCCGAGGGCGACGAGCCGGGGTTGCAGTCGCTGGCAATAGCCACCGCCAGCCCCTCGTCTATCATAGCTCTTGCGGGTGCAAAGGGTAGGTTCGAGAAGAACGACGCTCCGGGCAACACCGTGGGGATGGTTGTGGAGGCTTTCAGGTCGGCCACATCGTCGGGAGTAGCCTCCTCCAAGTGGTCTACCGACAAGGCTCCATACTCAATTCCCACCTGCACACCACCGCTCGATGCGAGCTCGTTGGCGTGAATCTTGGGCCTCAGTCCGTAGCTCTTGCCGCACTCCAAAATCTGGGCAGTCTGCTCGGGGGTAAAGAAGCCCCTGTCACAAAAGACATCTACAAACTCGGCCAAACCCTCGGCTGCCACTGCGGGAATCATCTCGCGACACACATAGTCGACATACTCCTGTTGGCGTCCCTTGAAGGCTCGGCCCACAGCGTGAGCACCCAGAAAAGTTGCCTTGACGGTGATGGGCAGTTCCTCGGCCAAGCGCCTAACCACGCGGAGCATTTTCAGTTCGCTCTCGGTGGTGAGTCCATAGCCGCTCTTGACCTCAATAGTTGCAGCACCTGCGCGAATCATCCTCCACGCCCTCTGCGCCGCAGCCTCAAAGAGTTCCTCCTCCGAGGCTTCGGCAAGCCTGTCGGCCGAATTGAGAATACCACCGCCACGCGCGGCCACCTCCTCGTAGGTCATACCCGCAATTTTGTCGCGGAATTCGCCCTCGCGCGAGCCGGCATAGACAATGTGGCTGTGGGAGTCGCAAAAGGCGGGATAGACCACCCTACCCTCGGCATCTATCACCTTGTCGGCCACCACATCGGCCGAGAGGTTTGCCATAGGGCCAAAGTCGCTTATCACCCCATCGGTCGCCACCAGATAGGCACCCTCAATCACCCCTGCCGAGCCCATCTCGGCTCCACAGAGGCGCAACTTTTCGAGGGGTACAATACCCGCCAGCGTATGTATGTTTTTTATCAGTAGTCGCATAAGCTAATTAGTTCTCTTGCAGGAATTTCACAGCCTTGGCAATCAAAGGATACATCAAGGTATCGTCATCTACAAAGGGCACCTCTTTGCGGAAGTCGGCAAAGAGCCCCTCGATAGCCTTGCTCGAACGCACTTCGCGGCCAGCCACCTCGGCAGCCAATTTCAGACGGAACTCGAAGGCCTGAGCCGAGTTGAACAGCTCGATAGCCAACACACGCTCGGTGTTGTCGGCCACGCGAGCCGACTTGGTGGCTGCATTGGAGCCCATACTAACGTGGTCCTCCTGGCCCTGCGACGAGGGGATAGAGTCGACCGATGCGGGCATACAGAGCCCCTTGGTCTGGCTCACAATCGAGGCAGCGGTGTACTGAGGAATCATAAAGCCACTATTCAGACCGGGCTTGGCCACCAAGAAACTTGGCAGTCCCCTCTGGGCCGAAATGAGTTTATATGTCCTGCGCTCCGAGATGTTGCCCAGCTCGGCCATAGCAATAGCCAAGAAGTCGAGCACCACGGCCAAAGGCTGACCGTGGAAGTTGCCTGCCGACACGATGATATCCTCGTCGGGGAATACGGTTGGGTTGTCGGTAGCCGAGTTGATTTCGGTCTCCACCACACTTGCCACATAGGCAATCGAATCTTTCGAGGCACCGTGTACCTGAGGTATGCAGCGGAACGAATAGGGGTCCTGAACGTGTTTCTTGGGCAGAGCCACCAGCTCGCTACCCTCCAACAGCTCCCTGAAACGTGCAGCCGTGGCAATCTGACCTGCGTGGGGCCTTACTTGGTGAACATTGTCGGCAAAGGGGTCGATGCGGCCATCGAAGGCTTCGAGCGACATTGCGCCAATCAGGTCGGCCCACGCCGAGAGCCTCTGGGCCTTGTCTACTGCCCACACGCCATAGGAGGCCATAAACTGGGTACCATTGAGCAGCGCCAAGCCCTCCTTCGAGTGGAGTGTCAGGGGCTCCCACCCCTCTCGCTCGTTCATCTGCTCGCCCGTGATAACCTCGCCCTCGGCCGTTTCCACCTCGCCAAGTCCAAGGATTGGCAGACAGAGGTGGGCCAAGGGAGCCAAGTCGCCCGAAGCACCGAGCGAGCCCTGCTGATAAACCACGGGAGTATAGTGTTGGTTGAACATATCGATAAGCCTCTCAACGGTGGCTACCTGCACGCCCGAGTGACCATACGAGAGCGACTGCACTTTGAGCATAATCATAATGCGTACAATCTCGGTGGGCACTCTGTCGCCCGTGCCGCAAGCGTGGCTCATCACAAGGTTTTTCTGCAAAGCCGACAGCTGGTCGGCCTCGATAGAGATGTTGCACAGCGAGCCAAAGCCTGTGGTTACGCCATAGATGGGCACAGGGCTCTCGATAGCCTTGCGATCCAGATAGGCACGACACTTGGCCACTGCTGCCCTCGATTCGTCGGAGAGAACAAGGTGATGATCCTCCCTCACCGCAGCGATAACTTCGCTTATGGTGAGGTGATTGCTACTGATGATATGCTGTTTACTCATAACTATATTTCGGTTTGGTTGTTATTTTACAAATTTCTCGATAAGAGCCTCGTCGGCCAAGTTGGGCAGGGTGACTTTCAGACTTGGAGTGCGCTCCATCTCGCGCTTAATGGCGCTCATAGCACCCTCGTTGCGGGCCCAGCTGCGACGTGCAATGCCGTTGTTGGTGTCCCAATGGAGCATACTGTCAATCCTCACTCGTGCTTCGGGTGTGCCATCGACCACCATACCGAAGCCACCGTTGATAACCTCGCCCCAGCCTACGCCGCCGCCATTGTGAATCGACACCCAGGTTGCACCCCTGAAACCGTCGCCAATGACGTTCTGCACAGCCATATCGGCCGTGTACGACGAGCCGTCGTAAATGTTGCTTGTTTCGCGGTAGGGCGAGTCGGTACCCGACACATCGTGGTGGTCGCGGCCCAGCACAATGGGGGCCGAAATCTCGCCACGAGCAATAGCCTCGTTGAAGGCCCTTGCAATCTTGATACGGCCCTCGCTGTCGGCATATAGAATCCTCGCCTGCGAACCCACAACCAATCGGTTGCGCTTGGCCTCGCGAATCCAGCGAATGTTGTCGTCGAGCTGTCCGCAAATCTCATCGGGAGCCTCGGCACGAATCTCGCTCAGCACCCTCTCGGCAATCTCGTCGCTCTTGTCCAGGTCGGCCTCGCTACCCGAGGTACAAACCCAGCGGAAGGGACCAAAGCCGTAGTCGAAGAACATCGGGCCCATAATATCCTGAACATACGAGGGGTAGCGGAATTTACCATCGGGCAGCACCACATCGGCACCAGCCCTCGAAACCTCCAACAAGAAGGCGTTGCCGTAGTCGAAGAAGTACATACCCCTCTCGGCCAGGCGGTTTACGGCCGCAGCGTGGCGACGTAACGACTCCTGCACAGCCTCGCGGAACCTTTCGGGCTCCTCGGCCATCATCACACGGCTCTCGTCATACGAGTAGCCCACGGGGTAGTAGCCACCTGCCCAAGGGTTGTGCAACGATGTTTGGTCGCTACCGAGATCGACCTCTATACCCTCGTCGGCCAGACGCTCCCACAGGTCTACGATATTGCCCTGATAGGCCATCGACACAACCTCTTTATTCTTGCGCGCCTCGGCCACGCGAGCCAACAGCTCGTCGAGCGAAGTGTAGACCTCATCCACCCAACCCTGCGAGTAGCGTTTCTCCACCGCTGCGGGGTTAATCTCGGCCACGATGCTCACCACACCTGCAATGTTACCTGCCTTGGGCTGTGCGCCCGACATACCACCCAGACCTGCCGACACGAACAACATACCGCCCAAGTCGGTCTGACCGGCCTTCATACGCTTGCGACCTGCGTTGAGTACGGTGATGGTGGTGCCGTGAACAATGCCCTGAGGGCCGATGTACATCCAGCTACCTGCGGTCATCTGGCCATACTGCGACACGCCCAGCGCATTCATCCTCTCCCAATCGTCGGGTTTGGAGTAGTTGGGGATAACCATACCGTTGGTAATCACCGCGCGAGGAGCGTCGGGGTGCGAGGGGAAGAGGCCCATAGGGTGGCCCGAATACATCACCAGCGTCTGCTCGTCGGTCATCTCCGAGAGGTATTTCATAGCGAGCCTATACTGCGCCCAGTTCTGGAACACAGCGCCATTGCCGCCATAGGTAATCAGTTCGTGGGGATGTTGAGCCACGGCCTTGTCGAGGTTGTTCTGAATCATCAGCATCATAGCCGCAGCCTTGCGACTCTTGGCGGGATACTCCTCGATGGGCCTTGCATACATCTCATAGTCGGGCCTTAGGCGGTACATATAGATGCGACCATACTGCTCCAACTCGTCGGCAAACTCGGCCGCCAACTCCTCGTGCAGATGCTCGGGGAAGTAGCGCAGAGCGTTCTTAATGGCCAGCACCTTCTCGGCGTGGGTGAGAATCTCTTTGCGCTTGGGGGCGTGGTTTACGGTAGTATCATAGGGCTTTGCGGGGGGCAACACTTCGGGGATACCCGCCCTTATATCGTCTTGAAACTCTTTGAGTGTCATATCCTGTGTCGATTTGAGTTGTGTGTGTTAGTCGATTTTGCTCTCTACGATTTCGAGGATTCGTTTCTCCTCGGCATCGGCAGCGCGTGCAATAGCTGCGGCCTCGGCCACGAGTTGCTCGGCAGCCAAACGGTCTTTCAGGCCTGCGGCGTTGATCTTCACATTGAGGAATGCGCCCTGAACAGCAGCCCTTGCAGCCAGAGCACCCACACCTGCGTCGCTCACCGAGTTGGGGTTACCCTCCTCGGCCATTGCGCCTGCAATTTCAAATGCGCGAAGCGAAGCCTTCATGGTTTTCAGAGGTACCTGGGTGGCATAGAGGGTTGCACTCTCCATAGCCTCGGCCCTTGCAGCCTTCTCCTCGGGGGTACCCTTAGGCATTGCAAACACCGCCATAATGCCGTTGAAGGCATCAGTATCCTCATCGACCAAGTGGAGCAGTTCGTTCATAACCGCCTTGCCCTTCTCGGCCCAATCCGAGAAGAACTCCCAACGATCGTCCCAACCGGGCTTGTGGGCCGAAAGGTTAGCTACCATAGTGCCCAGAGCAGCGCCCAGCGCACCCATATAGGCCGAAATAGAACCACCACCAGGGGCTGGCGACTCGCGCGAGGTCTCCTCGGCAAAGCCCTTGCAGCTCAGGTCGATAAGTTTGGGAGCCACAGGCTCGCCCTTCTCGATAAGGCTCTCGACAATCTTCTCCTCGGGTTTGAAGGGGCACAATTCGGCCAAGCCCATTGTGCGAATGGCTATGTCGATAATCTCTTGGTCGGTAATACCGAGCGAGCGCTGCTGTTTGCGCAGGAAGTATTTGCCCGCTTCGAGGAGTGCCGAGCGGGGAACAAGGCCCACAATCTCGGTACCGGTAACCCTCACACCGCGAGCGGCAGCAGCCCTGCACACCTCCTCAAAAGCAACGTGGAGAGGAGTCTGGGCAATGTCGGTGATGTTCATCGACACCTGGGCGATGCCATACTCGGCAATATACCAGCCGATGGCCTTACAACCCTTCAAGGTGCCGGGAATCATAATAGGCTCGCCCTGCTCGTTGCGGATAATCTTGCCCACGATGGGTTTTTCGCGCATGGGGCGACCCTTCTCCCTCACGTCGAAGGCAATAGCATTGGCCCTACGGGTAGAGGTGGTATTGAGGTTGAAGTTTACGGCAATCAGAAAATCCCTTGCACCCACAACGGTAGCACCGCTCAGTGCGGCCTGCTCGGTCCACTCGCCACCGCCAAAGTCGGGCATCTCGTCGGGCTGAGTGATGCGCTGTTGGAGCGCCTCATACTCGCCCTTGCGGCAGATGGCCAAGTTTTTGCGCTCGGGTTTCTGAGCGGCAGCCTCGTAGCAGTAGGTGGGGATAGCAAGCTCGTTGGTGATGCGCTGAGCCAACTGGCGAGCCAGCTCGGCACACTCGGCCAGGGTGATACCCGAGATGGGTACCAAGGGGAGCACGTCGGTAGCACCAATACGGGGGTGTTCGCCGTGCTGATAGCGCATATCTATCAACTCCGACGCTTTGGCCACGCCACGGAAGGCGGCCTCAACAACAGCCTCAGGCTCGCCCACAAAGGTTACTACGGTACGGTTGGTAGCCTTGCCGGGGTCTACATCGAGCAGTTTCACACCCTCGACGCTCTCGATAGCATCGGTAATCTGTTTGATGACGGTAAGATCGCGTCCCTCGCTGAAATTGGGAACGCATTCGATAAGTCTTTTCATTGTGTTTGTAGGTAGTTATTGGTTATTAAAAATCTTCGTCTTTGCTGTATTGCCCCACCCTCTTGGGGTCATCCCGTCGCAACTGCACACCTTTTGCATCACAACAGGCCATACAATTCTCAAAGATATGAATTTTGTTCGAGAGTTGTATCCTCCCAAACCAATTATTTACACGCCCGCGCATATTATTTGTGGAAGATTGTTGAGTTTCCGAAAAAAATTCCTATCTTGCGAAATCGAAAAATCATTTTTTGCATAGAATCAACTATATGAAAAAACTTGCACTCCTCGTTGCAGCCTCGCTCGTGGCCCTCTCGACCGCACTCGCAGGCCCCGCAAAACCCGGCATCTTTACCCACAAACAGAAAGATGGCACCGTAATCTCGCTCCAACGCTTTGGCGATGAGTTCCACCACTACACCCTCGTAGACGGTCAGTACACCGTCAAGCAGGGCCTCGATGGCGACTACTACTTTGCCACTCAGCAAAACGGACTCTTCGTAGCCTCCGACGTGAAGGTTGCCCCCATCGGCACCCTCACCCAGCAGCAGCGCAAAGTGGCCAACCAAAGCATCGGACTGAGGCCCACTCCAAGGCCCAACACCAATGGTTCACTCCGAGATATGGTGCAGAAACAGGCCGAAAGGCTTATCACCAAAGACGACGGCTCGCTGGCCGACAACCTCGCACTCGGTCGCTGGGGCGCAAATCGCAATCAGCACATGAATGCGCTGGTAATCCTTGTGGAGTATCAAGACGTTAAGTTCGTAACCCCCAACGGCAACCAGGCTTTCCACGATATGCTCAACAAGAAGGGCTACTCGGAAAATAAAGGTACCGGTAGCGCCAAAGACTACTTCGAGGCCAACTCGTGTGGCAAATTCACCATCGACATCGATGTTGCAGGTCCCTACACCTTGGCTCAGAATATGGACTTCTATGGTGGCAACGACTCCGCCACCGATCAGGACTCGCTGCCCCACTACATGGTGGCCGAGGGTTGTAAGCTGGCCGAGGATGCCGGCGACATCACCGACTTCACCAAGTACGACAACGACAACGATGGCTATATCGACATGGTCTTCATCATCTATGCCGGTGTGAACGAGGCCGAGGGCGGTCCCGACGACACCGTATGGCCCCACAAGTCGGAGATGAGCATTATCCCCAGCAGCTACAAGACCACCTATAACGGCAAGAAGCTGAAAACCTACGCCTGTACCTCGGAGCGCAGTGGCCACGCCATTGACGCAGCCGGTAGCGGTATGAGCGGTATCGGCTCGTTCTGCCACGAGTTCAGCCACGTTCTGGGTCTGCCCGATGCCTACGACACCGACTACGGCACCCCCTCAGCATTCGGTCTGAGCAACGCCTCAATTATGGACCACGGCAACTACCTCAACGACAGCCGCACCCCTCCCTCCTACAACATCTTGGAGCGTTGGTTGGTGGGCTGGGCAAAACCAACCGTCATCGAGCAGAGTGGCACCTACACCTTGGAGTCGCTCTACAAAGGTAACGGCTACCTGCTCTGGGCCAACAACGACAAAAACGAGTTCTACCTCTTCGAGAATCGCAGCAAGGCCAATAATGTGGAGTTCGGCTGGGATCAGGCCCTGCTGTATGGCGACAGCGGAGCGGGTCACCAGGGCGGTGAGGGTATGCTGGTATACCACATCGACTGCTCGAACCGAAGCAACATCTGGAATACCAACTCGCTCAACGCCAACCCCGAGCACGAGTGCATCAAATTCATCAGGGCTAATATGTCGGCCACCGCAGATAACAGTAAAGAGTGGTTCTTCCCCGGCGCTCGCGGCATTACCGAGCTGACCGACAAGACCGTTCCCGCACTGCTCAGCTGGGCCAAAACCAAGCTCAAATACAACATCGAGAATATCGAGTTCGACGGCGAGAAGGTTACCTTTGAGGCTTCGGAGGTTACCGTATCGAAAGAGGTTGCTCAATATGACGCTCTTATCAACTGGGACAACTCGGAGCACGCTACCAAATACTCCGAGTGGAAGATTACGCTGACCGATGCCAACGGCAAGGCCACCGACTACACCACCAGCGAGACCACACTGCACATTCAGCCCCTGCTGCCCGGCACCGACTACACAGCCAACATTTGTGGCGTGGATGGCTCGGGCGTGAGCGAGGTGCTCCACTCGGTATTGTTCACCACCCTTCCTGCTGCCCGCACCCCCATCTCGTCGTTCAACATGGAGGCCGAGTACAGCATCAAGGACTACATCCGCCTGAGCTTGCAGAACCTCGAATGTACCCCCGAGCAGATCGAGTGGTTCATCGACGGCCGCAAGAGCAATAGCTCCTATGTTCAGATGACCAAGGGCGAGCACCGCATCTGCGCCATCATCACCGATACCGAGGGCAACAAACACTACCTCTATCGCTACCTCACCATCAAGTAATCAACCCCCGCAAACAGACAGATAGACTATGAAACGCTATATTATTGCAGTAGTGATGATTGCAGCCACCATCGCACTTGGCACAAGCTGTAATCCCGAACCCAAAGTAGACGAGAAATATGTGGCCATCGAGAAGTATCTCGACGCTCAGAACGTGCCCGGCATCTATGTAGATGGTGCCACCGAGTATGCCTTCGACCACACCGACGGCCAGTGCTACCTGAGCCCCTCGACGCTCACTTTCCGCATTGCTAACAATACTGCCAAGAAATACTTCGAGGTGGTGCTTTCGGCCGCACCTGTTGTGGGCGAGAAGGTCGATGTCGAGAGCCGCAGCAAGGGCGTAGGCCTCTCGTCGCGTACCACTTATAAGGGTATGACCGTCAGCAAAATAGAGGATAATTTGTGCTACTTGGTTGGTGGTGCCGATGCCGACTACGTTGGTATCATCATCGCCTGGATCGAGGAGTAGAATTGAAAATTGAAAATTAAGGTGCGCCCGCAAGTCGGGCGCATCTTTTTTATGACTGCTCCACTAAGTTAGGGGAGCTGTTCTCCCTAAATTCCCTATACTCCTTAAAGACTTTAAGGGCATTAAGGGCCTTAATGATTGGATAAGAGATATAGGAGTTATAGGATTCTTATTACTCTTAGTTCTCCTAATTCTCCTATAATTCTTAGTCGGTTGACGGTCTTGGCAAGACTCCGCCCTAAAAGAGCGACAATTGGCCGGCCGTGTGGTTGAACGACAAGCGGTGGTGGGGCGAGAGGCCGTGAAGAGCTATGGCCTTGCGGTGCTCCACCGTGGGGTAGCCCTTATTCTTAGCCCAGCCATAGCAGGGAAACTCCTTATCCAGCAGCTCCATACGCTCGTCGCGGAACGATTTGGCCAGCACCGAGGCCGCAGCAATGTTCATAAAGCGACCATCGCCCTTCACCTCGCATCGGAACGGAATATCGAGTCTTGGGTAAAACCTATTGCCGTCGATAAGCAGGTGTTCGGGCCGCACCTTCAACATCTCCACAGCCCTCTGCATACCCTCGAACGAGGCCCTGAGGATATTCATCTGGTCGATCTCCTCGGCACTCACCTCGGCCACAGCCCACGCCACAGCACGCTCCATAATGTCGTCGCGCACGGCCAATCTCTGGCGCGCGGTCATCTGCTTAGAATCGTTGAGCAGAGGATTGAAGTAGTCGGGCGGAAGAATTACGGCCGCAGCAAACAGAGGACCGGCAAGGCATCCACGCCCCGCCTCGTCACACCCTGCTTCAAGCAGCTCTTTGCGGTATGAATGTTCGAGCATAGCGACAAATGTTTTGGGTAGCGCCCACAAAAAAAGGGCGTTATAGTGGCACAAATGTAGCAAAAAACCGACACAAATTTGTATCTTTGCTCGCAAATAAATGGCCCGCACCACAACAAAGATGACCTCTCGCAAGATTGACATAATCCGCCAACCCATCCCCACCCTGCTCGCCACGTTTGGAGTGTTGGTAACGCTGCTCACCATTCGCTCGGTGCGCTCGCCCCACCCTGCCGAAGTGGCCACAGATTTTCTCTCCCCACTGGGCGTGTGGCTCAACGGAGTGCTGGGCAGTGGCGGTGGCATAGCCGCAACCATCCTTGCAACCATCGTGAGCGGTGTAATCATCACCCGCATCATCTCGCGCTACTCCATATCGGTCATCCGCTCATTTATGCCCATGGTGCTATATATTATAGGTGTGGGCGTGGTGGCCTTCTCACCCCAGAATCCCTCGCTCCACCTGTGCTGGCTGCTGCTATTGCGCTCGGCCGAGCTGATGATTGCCGGATTCAAGAGGTACGAGATGTTCGACAGCGTTATGTGCTCGGCGGTCTATGTGGCCATCGCAGCCCTGCTTGTGCCCGACCTTGTGTGGGTAGTACCACTGCTGGTTATCGAGTGGTTAGTATTTCGTCGCTCGCCACGCGAGATGGTGGCCGCCGTGGTGGCAATGTGTGGCCCTGTGGCAATATGCACCTTTGCTTGGTGGACAGCCGACCACAATGTCTGGTGTTTTGCCGAGGGGTGGGCTGCTGCGCTTACGAAGCCCACTTTTGTAGAGTTAGGCTCGCTCATTAGCGAGTGCGGAGGAGTTATGACCACCATAGCTCTGGGGCTCTACACCCTACTGTCGCTGCTGAGTATCGCCACCATCATCACCAACAATCAGGGTATGCGCCTTAGGGCCCGCAAAATCCACGTCTGCTTCACCATTTTGTGGTTTATAGGCCTGGCAATGTTGCTCGTCGGAGTACCCTTTGCCGTAGCCCTTCCGACAATGTCGATAGGCGCAATTCCGCTTATCCACACCTTCTTCGTTAAGCACTCGGGAGTGTTCAGCGCACTCTACTATGTAGCTTTGGTGGCAGTGGCCATCGCAACACTTTTTGCTTAATAATCAACACTTTGTCATTTTTCACCACCTCGACTTTGGGGGTGTTCACAACTTTTTGACAACTTCGGGCCGCCCAGCCCGAAAGCCCCTCGCAACTCTCTTAATTTTGCACAAAAGAGAGTATTTGCGCCATGACTACACAACCAAACGAAGCACCCATTCAAGTTAGTTTCTACATTCCAAACCACCCCACCCCCATAGGTTGCCTTCACCGGCTGGTCAGCGACCGACTACGGATTTTTATGGTGGTGCAGAACAACCTGCTGAGCCCTATAACTATCGACCAACTCGCTGCTCGCTGCGGCCTAAGCCCATCGAGCTTCAAACGTAAGTTCAAGGCCGTTTTTGGCGAGCCACCCCACAAATGCATCACCCGCCAACGGCTTGCCCACGCCAAAACTCTGCTCCTGAATAGCACCCTTTCGATCAAAGAGATCGGCTTTGCGTGTGGATTTACGAGCCCTTCGCACTTTATTCGCATCTTCAAGGCCCACTTTGGCACCACCCCTGCTGCACTGCGCTCGGCACTCCTCAATAGGGCGTTAAAGAATGGTATTGTTATTTATAAATAATTTTAATAACACCACCCTATTTATAAAGTAATTTTAACAAACCCTACCTTATTTGAGCACAAAACAACACTTTTCTTAAAAAATAGAGGAAATAATTAGGAAAAAATTTGTTTTTCGAAATAAAAGGGCTAATTTTGTAATGATGTTTTACGGGAACAATATCCCGTACTCATTAACCTAACTAACCTAACCTGATGAAATG
>JAZLDU010000002.1:0-38638 GCA_045614885.1 Tidjanibacter sp.
CTTTCCTAAGCCCGCTTGGCCTCCGACTTCGTCGATGAACTTCTTGTAGAGGTCGTTGCGAACCAGGTTGATGGTGCAGCCACCAAAGCCGCCACCCATAATACGCGAGCCGCTTACGCCACACTCTTTGGCAATCTCGGCCAAGAAGTCCAACTCCTCGCACGATACCTCGTAGTCTTTCGACATACCCCAGTGGGTCTCATACATACGAGCACCAACGGTCTCCAAGTCGCCCTGCTCCAAAGCAGCGCACACGTCGAGAACCCTCTGCTCCTCGCCGATAACGTAGCGAGCACGCATGTAATCCTCCTCCGAGATCTGGTCTTTGATAGCCTCCAACTGCTCCATCGAAGCACCACGCAGGAACTCCTGACCAAGCACCTTAGCAACCCTCTCGCACGAAGCACGACGATCGTTGTAGGGCGAGCCTACCAACTCGTGTTTCACGCACGAGTTAACGAGTACCAAGCGGTAGCCGTGTTTTGCGGGGTCGAAGGGGAAGTACTCAAACTCCATCGAGCGGCAGTCGAGCCTCATCAGGTGGCCCTCTTTACCGCAAACCGATGCGAACTGGTCCATAATACCGCAGTTTACGCCGCAGTAGTTGTGCTCGGTCGACTGACCGATGCGAGCCAACTCAAATTTCTCGAAACCGAGGTTGTAGAACTCATTCAGAGCAAATGCGAAGGTCGACTCCAAAGCAGCCGACGACGACATACCTGCACCCAGGGGCACATCACCGCTGAATACGGTGTCGAAACCGCCAATCTTGCCACCGCGTTTCTGAATCTCGCGGCAAACACCAAAGACGTAGCAAGCCCACATCTGGCTGGGTTTATCCTCCTCGTTGAGGCCGAACTCTACGCTCTCGCCGAGGTCCATAGCATAAGCGCGAACCTTGTCGGTACCGTTGAGTTTGATAGCAGCAGTGATGCCTTTATCTACTGCACCGGGGAATACGAAACCGCCATTGTAGTCGGTGTGCTCGCCGATGAGGTTGATACGGCCGGGCGAAGCGAACATCTCGGGCTCTGCGCCATAGAGTTCGACAAATTTCTGTTTGATTACGTTTTTGTCGTTCATAATGAGAAAATTAGGTTTTATTATAAGTTAAGTGAATTGTAGTTTCGGTCTAAAAAAAGCCATTTCATCGTGTAAAGGTATAAATTAAAACTCAACCACGCAAATAATGCCAAATAAATGTTTCTGTATGGGGTGGTCTGAGAGAAGTTCTTGCGATGGGCTATAAACGAAGCCCTGCTCCAACTACGGAACAGGGCTTTGTTGTGGACCCAGAGGGGCATGATCCCACGACCTTCGGATTATGAGTCCGCTGCTCTAACCAACTGAGCTATGGGTCCTACGCTTTTCGGCCCGCAAAATTACGAAATAAATTCAAAATTCAAAATTCAAAATTCAAAATTCAAAATTTTTGTCGACCGTCTACCGTCGACCGTCAACCGACTATAAGGAGATTAGGGAACTTAGGGAAGAGCCGCCAAGATAAAAACCTACGGCCTCCTTAAATTCCTTAAACTCCCTAAACTCCCTAATCAATACCGAAGCACAACCATCCACTACCGAAGCACAACCAACCACCGACAATGGTCTGGCAGAACCACAACCAAATACACTCGGAGTGCCCGACGGCACTACCGAAGCACAGCCTAACTCTCAATTACAGCTCGGCGAGTTTGTCGAGGGCCATTTCGACCATCTGGCGCACGAAGGGTTTATAGTCGGTGTTCATATCCTTCACCGCACGCTGGGCAATGATGGTGCAGATGGTGCCCGCCTTGTGGCCCATAAGTGCGCTCAGGCCCGACAGCGCGCTACTCTCCATCTCGAAGTTGGTGATGCGGCGACCTTCGTAGTCGAAGCTCTCGATTTTCTCGTTCAGTTTGAGGTCCGCAGGAGCAATGCGCACCCAGCGGCCCTGAGGCCCGTAGAAGCCAGGTGCGGCAATGGTGATACCCTCCACAACCGAGTCGGCAAAGTGGTCGAAGAGGCTCTTGTCGGCATCGATGAAGTAGGGTGCAGGCAGTTGGGGATTCCAGCCGGTGTGCTCCACAAAGGCCTTCTCGATAGCCAAGTCGCACACGTCGTTACGACCAGCGTAGTAGTTCAGCAGGCCGTCGAAGCCGATAGAAGTGCGGGCGTAGACAAACGAGCCCAGAGGAATGTCGGGCTGAATTGCGCCCGAAGTGCCAAGGCGCAGCAGGGTGAGCTGTCGTTTTTCGGCCTTCTCGGTGCGGGTGGCAAAGTCGATGTTGGCCAGAGCGTCCAACTCGGTAACTACCACGTCGATATTGTCGGTACCGATACCGGTCGAAATAGCGGTCATGCGTTTGCCTTTATATGTACCCGTTGTGGTGCGGAATTCGCGGCTCTCGACGGTGCACTCGATGGTGTCGAAGTAGCTGGCAATCATATCAACCCTACCGGGGTCGCCCACCAGCATAATGGTGTCGGCAATCTGTTCGGGGTGAAGGTGGAGGTGAAAAATGGTGCCATCTTCGTTGATGACAAGCTCCGATGAGGGAATAATTCTCATAGTATTGCGTTTTAATGTTGTATTAAATTTTTTTCTTTCGCCCGAAAAACGTAAATTTGTACAGTCGCTGTCGGACTTTGCGTGGCCGAGGCTACAACTGAACAACTACAAATATAGTGAAAAATTGTATAATAGAACCTTATTTGCTATGAAAAAAAGTCAAGAGTTTGTTGCAAACAACAAGGAGCGTTTCTTGGAAGAGCTTTTCGAGCTGCTCCGCATTCCTTCTATTAGCGCCCAGAGCGACCACAAACCCGACATGGTGCGCACGGCCGAGTGGCTGCGCGAAGCACTGCTCAAAGCGGGTGCCGACCGTGCCGAGGTGATGCCCACTGCGGGCAACCCTGTGGTCTATGCCGAGAAGATTATCGACCCCGCAAAGCCTACCGTTGTGGTCTATGGTCACTATGACGTGATGCCCGAGGACCCCAAGGGTGAGTGGCTCACCAACCCCTTTGAGCCCGTCATTAAAGATGGCCGCATCTGGTGCCGTGGTGCCGACGACGATAAGGGCCAGCTCTATATGCACGCCAAGGCTTTTGAGGCTATGGTGGCTACGGGCGAACTCCCCTGTAATGTGAAATTTATGCTCGAAGGCGAGGAGGAGATTGGCTCGCCCAGCCTCTATGCTTGGTGCGAGGAGAATAAAGACCTGGTGCAGGGCGACATTATCCTCATTTCGGATACAAGTATGATTTCGATGGATACCCCCTCGATTACCTGCGGCTTGCGTGGATTGTGCTATATGCAGGTGGAGGTTACGGGTCCCGACCACGACCTTCACTCGGGCCTCTATGGCGGTGCTGTGGCCAACCCCGCAAATGTGCTCGCTGGCCTCATCACCAAACTCGTAGACGAGAATGGTCGCGTGACAATCCCCGGCTTCTACGACGATGTGCGCCTGCTGACCGACGAGGAGCGCACCAACTTCAATAAGGCTCCTTATAGCAAGGAGGAGTATATGAAAGGCGTTGGCGTAGAGGAACTTGCTGGCGAGGATGGTTATACCACCATCGAGCGTACAGGTGTGCGCCCCAGCTTGGATGTAAATGGCATTTGGGGTGGCTACACTTTGGAGGGTACCAAGACCATTATCCCCTCGAAGGCGTCGGCTAAGATTTCGATGCGCCTTGTTCCCGACCAGAATTGGAAGAAGATTGGCGAGTTGTTCGAGGACTATTTCCGCAAGATTGCTCCTCCCACCGTTAAGGTGAAGGTGGAGGCTCTGCACGGAGGTCAGCCCTACGTTTCGCCCACCGATTTGAAGGCCTATAAGGCTGCTGAGGCGGCTATTGTCGATACCTTTGGCAAACAGCCTCTGCCTTTCTACTCGGGCGGTAGTATTCCTATCGTGAGTGGCTTCGAGAGCATCCTCGGTATGAAGTCTATTTTGATTGGCTTTGGCTTGGGCAAGGACGCAATCCACTCGCCCAACGAGAGTTACGGCCTCGACCAATTCTACAAGGGTATCGAGACCATCATTCAATTCTACAAACACTTTGCATAGCGCATATCGCGGACGATTACTGCGTTACGCTAAAAAAACTCCCCCTCATTTACGCTCAGTAAACTGCGGGGGGGGGTTTGTCGATGGTAGTGCTTCGGTAGATATTAGGGAGTTTAAGGAGTTTAGGGAGTTTAAGGAGGCCGTAGGGCTTCATTTCATCAACTTCTCCCTAAACTCCCTACATTCCCTAAATTCCCTAAACTCCCTATAATTTTCAACTTTCAATTTTCCATTTTCAATTTTATTTACTATTTTTGGAGATTAAATAGGGTAGTTGTGCGCGTGCGTAGGCACAAGGGCGCACAAAAGCCCGCCGTTTGGCAGATAAATAATAAACGTAAAACTATAAAACACACAAAGTTATGAAATTTACCATCTCTTCATCGGCACTTTTGTCGGTACTTGCAGCAACCGGTAAGGTGGTTAGCAACAAAAACACTCTCCCCATTTTGGACTTCTTCCTCTTCGACCTGAAAGATGGCAAACTGAAAGTTACCGCTTCGGACCTCGAAACTACTCTCGTGAGCACCATCGCTGTCGACAACGTCGAGCGCGAGGGCATTATCGCAGCACCCGTGAAACTGATGCTCGACTCGCTCAAAGAGTTCTCGGAGCAGCCCCTGACCATCGAGGCCGACGAAAACACTTGGGAGATTACCGTGAGCTGGAAGAGCGGCTCGATCAAGATCCCCGGCTCGTCGGGCCTGGGCTATCCCGCACTGCCCGAGTTGGCCGACGAGAAAACCGAGCTCGATATGGACGTTGATATGATGATTTGCGGTATCAACAAAACCATCTTCGCAACTGCCGACGACGACCTGCGCCCCGTGATGAACGGTGTGTTTGTAAACATAGCCCCCGGCACCGTAACCTTCGTGGCTACCGATGCTCACAAGCTCGTTAAGTACACTTCGACTGCCGAGGTGGATGCTACCTCGTCGTTCATTCTGCCCAAGAAACCCGCAAGCTTGTTGCGCGGTCTGCTGCTCAAAGAGGACGACGCAGTGAAGGTGGGCTTCGACAAGAAGAACGTGGTGTTCCAGCTGAAAAACACCACTCTGGTATGCCGCCTTATCGAGGGCGTTTACCCCAACTACAACGCCGTAATCCCCACCGCCAACCCCAACAAGGTGATTGTAGACCGCATCGAGTTGCTCAACGCCATCAAACGTGTGGCAGTCTGCTCGAATCAGGCTACCAACCTCGTGGAACTGAAAATTGGCGACAATATGATTGAGCTCGCTACCAAAGACCTCGACTTCTCCTACTCGGCCCACGAGACTCTTTCGTGCGCCTACGAGGGCCAGCCTATCACCATCGGCTTCAAGTCGACCTTTATGGTAGACATCTTCTCGAACATCGAGACTCCCAGCGTGATGATTGAGCTGGCCGACTCGACCAGGGCAGGTGTGTTCAAACCCATCTACGACGAGCCACAGAGCGCAGAGACCCTGATGCTGCTGATGCCTATGATGATTAACGCATAGAACGCAAGTGTAACCCACTTAAATAAAGCAAGATGAAACTTAACCTCAAAAACCCCATCATATTCTTCGACCTCGAAACAACGGGCGTAGATGTGGTGAACGACCGCATTGTGGAGATTTCGTTGGTGAAGGTGTCGCCCGATAGCGACACTCCCGAGGTGCGCACACGCCGTATTCGCCCTGTTGACGACAAGGGGCAGACGATGCACATTCCCGAGGAGGCTACGGCTGTGCACGGCATTACGGATGCCGATGTGGCCGATGCCCCTGCCTTCCGCCAGATTGCCAAGTCGCTGGCCGAGTATATCAAGGGTTGCGATTTGGGCGGTTTCAACTCCAACAGGTTCGATGTGCCTATGCTGGCCGAGGAGTTTCTGAGGGCAGGTGTGGATATCGACCTCAAAAAGCGCAAGTTTGTAGACGTGCAGACCATCTTCCACAAGAAGGAGGAGCGCACTCTGTCGGCTGCATATAGGTTCTACTGCGGCAAAGAGTTGGAGGATGCCCACTCGGCTGAGGCCGACACGTTGGCCACCTACGAGGTGCTCAAAGCGCAGTTGGATAAGTATGACGACTTGCAGAACGACATTGCCTTCTTGGCCGATTTCAGCTGCCACACCCGCACGGTGGACTATGCAGGCCGAATTGTCTACGACGACAAAGACCAAGAGGTGTTCAGCTTTGGCAAACACAAGGGCAGGCTTGTCGAGGAGGTTTTCCGCAAGGAGCCTTCCTACTACGATTGGATGATGAATGGCGATTTCCCGCTCTACACCAAGCAGGTAATCACCCGCATCAAAACACGAATGAAATAAACCGTTTTTTGCAGAGATACGACTATGACAAGGGTTAGGAGCATAATGTGCGCACTACTCGGAGTGTTGTTGTGCGGTCTGACAGGCGAGGCCTTCGGACAGCAGCGCTCGGATGTGGTGGTCAGCATCGACTCGCAGAACTACTACCTCCACACTTTGGCCGAGGGCGAGGGTGTGGCCGAGGTGGCGGGGCTGTATGGCCTTTCGGCTGGCGAGATTTGCCAGGCCAACCAGATTGCCCAGGGCGAGGAGGTGGCCGAGGGTAGGGTGCTGAGGGTGCCCTGCTACGAGAGGGTTAGCAAGCTGGCTCCCAAGCGTGGCGACCGACGTTTTGAGCGCTATGCCGTAGGTCAGGGCGAGAGCCTCTTTGATGTGGCTGTGGAGAATGCCATTTCGCTCGATACTCTTGTGGTTGATAACCCTGGTGTGGATATTACCGACATTAGCGGTGTGAGGACTCTGAATGTCAGACTGAGTGCCAAGGGCCTCACCCAATTGGCGGAGATTGAGCGAGCAAGCCGCCGCTATGCAGCACTGCTCAATGGGCTCTCGACCGAGTATGAGTACTTTGTGGTGGAGAGTGGCCAGACGCTCTATTCGCTGGGCGTGAAACACTGCAAGGGTGTGGATGTGTTGGCCGAGGAGAACGGCTACCCCGAGGTTATCCACGCAGGTCAGGTGCTCAAATGTGCCCACAGCGAGCGCGAGCCTTTGGAAGAGGTGCTGGCAGCCGAGGTGGAGGAGTTTGTGGCCCAGGCCGATAGCGTTGCTACCGACCAGATTGCGGAGGTGGCTTTGGAGCAGTTCAGCGACGAGGTGCTCTCGGTGGCGCTGATGCTGCCTATGACCAATAACGGCAAGGTGAGGGGCAATTTTGTGGAGTTCTATCAGGGTGCGCTGTTGGCTGCCGAGGATTTGAAGAGAGAGGGCCGTTCGTTGGATGTGAAACTCTATGATGTGGCCCACAATCCCGCTCAGGTGGAGGAGATTATCGCTCAGGACTCGCTTGCGGGCGGAGTGATTGACCTCTTTGTGGGGCCTGTCTACGAGGAGGATGTGGCTCCATTGAGGGGCGTGAATAAGCCCGTGGTACTGCCATTGACCAGCAAGCTCGATAGCGTCAAGGGGCGCCACCTCTACCGCTTGGCTCCCACATCGGAGGGCCGTAGGGATAAACTGAGTGGTATGATTGCTCCTACGACCAATGTGATTATGGTCTACACCTCGTCGTATGACGAGCAGATGGAGCGCGAGATGCTCGATGTTGTGGGCGACCACCCCTTTGGCAAGGTTATCTTTACCGAGACCTTCGAGGTAGACTCGTTACAGAGCAGGCCTATCGAGGAGCTTATGACCGTCGAGGATAACCTCTTTGTGGTCTTGGCCGACAACGAGATTGAGACCGACCGTAGCTTGGCCATTATCAGCTCGATAATGAATAGCCGCCAGCCCAAGTATGGCACCACCCGTGTACCCATCCGTGTTGTGGGCAATGCTGCTTGGGAGCGCTACCGCAATATGGACAAGAATTTGCTCTTTAAGCTCGATGTGAGCTACCTGATAAACTACCACGCCGATAGGGGCAACCGTGCGGTGAGGGAGTTCGACAAGAGGTTTATCAGGGCCTTTGGTCGCCAGCCTTCGACGTTTGCATATAGGGCCTACGATGCGGTTAGGTTGTTTGGTACGGCAATGTTTGCGGGTGGCGATTTGACTGCCGAGTTGAACGGCTCGGTAACACAGCTGTTGCAGATTCCGTATAGCTTCACCGAGGAGGATGGCATAATGGTCAACGACTCGTGGGCGCTGGTGAACTACCGCCCCAATTACACCGTCGAGGTGAGGTAGAATTCAAAATGCAAAATTCAAAATGTAAAATTAAAGCCCTTGCAACCGCAAGGGCTTTTCTTGTATAATCTCTATAATTGCTGTAACTTGGCGGGGGTAAGCCCCTTGAAATTAGGCACAACCAAGTCGGGAGTTACTTTGGCCAGCAGCTGTTCGGTAGTGTGGGTGGTGGTCAGCGCCACAACCTTCATACCGGCTCTCTGGGCAGCCACGATGCCCGAAACGGCATCCTCAAATACCAAACACTCCTCGGGTGCTACGCCCAACTGCTCGGCTGCGGTGAGGAAGATTTCGGGGTCGGGTTTGCACTTGGTCACCATATCGCCACTGATGCGAGCCTTGAAGTAGGGCTCGATGCCGCAGCGATTGAGCACAAAGGCCACATTCTCCTTGGGGCCCGACGAGCCCACGGCACAGGGAATACCCTCGGCAGCCAACTGCTCCAACAGAGCCACAAGTCCCTCGGTGGGGGCTATGGTGGCCTCGAAGAGCTCGCGGTATATGGCCTCTTTCTCCTTCGAGAGAGCCTCGATGCCGTATTTGTCGATAACCTCGGCGGGCAGCAGTGCTCGCATCACATCGTCGTTGCCACGCCCATTGAGTGCGCTCATATCGGTCTGTGGTGCTTCGGTTACGTTGTAGCGGCGGCCCATCTCCACGAAGGCCTCAATATGAATCTTCATATTGTCTACCAGCACACCGTCCATATCGAAAATTACTCCTTTTATCATACCTTTTATATATTTTAGCGCAAATTTAAGCAAAATTATTACCTTTGTAGATGTTCGCACCAGAAAATTAGTAGAGCTATGTCACAGATACCCCTTCTACCCGAAAAGACCGTCGAGCGACTGAGCGAGTACCGACGCACACTGCTACGCTGCCAAAAGCAGGGTATTACCCACATATTTTCCCACGTGCTGGCTGGTATGCACGGCATTACGGCTGTGCAGGTGAGGCGCGATCTGATGCTCATAGGCTTTACGAGCGACACCAAAAAGGGCTACGATGTGAAGGTGCTGGCCGGGTTTATTAGCGATATTCTCGACTCCGAGCAGCCTATGAACATCGGCGTAATCGGTATGGGCCACCTCGGTCAGGCTATTACCAAGTACTTCAATAGCAAGGGGTTGAATCTTAAAATCGTGGCTGCCTACGACATCGATCCCGAAAAGGTGGGCACTGTCATAGACGATATTCCCTGCTTTGCGATGGCCGACTTCGAGAACTCGGTGGCCGATATGGATATCAACATCGTTATCATCTCGTGCCCCACAAGTCAGGCCGAGCAGACCGTGGTACCCATCGTAAATGCGGGCATCAAGGGTGTGCTCAACTTCACCTCCAAACCGCTTAACTTCCCCCTCGGCATCGTGGTCGAGAACTACGATATAACCACTCTGCTCGAAAAAGTGGCCTACTTCGTTAAGGAACAGGAAGACTCCGAGATATAATACCCTCACACACACGCCACCCAAAGTTATGCGCACCCACTACGGATTTGACAACCTGCCCGCCATAGCCCGCCCCGTCGTTACGATTGGCTCGTTCGACGGCGTTCATCGTGGCCATCGCGCACTGCTCGACAGAGTGATTGCCGAGGCCCGACGCATCGGGGGTAGGAGTGTGGTCGTAACATTCTCGCCCCACCCACGCGAGGTGCTGCCAAGAGGAGGTGCCGACTTCTGCCTGCTCACCCCCCTCGACCGCAAACTACAACTGCTTGAAGAGGCAGGTATCGACGAGGTGGTAGTGGTGGAGTTCACTATGGCGTTCGCGGCCCTCAGCTCCGAGGAGTTTGTGAGCCAATATCTGGTGGCAAAGCTCCACTTCGACACACTCGTTGTGGGCTATAACCACCGCTTCGGACACGACCGCGATGTGGCTCCCGACCACTTCGAACAACTCGGCATAAAATATGGGTTCAACGTACTCCGAGCCGAAGCCCTCACCCTTAGCGGGGGTGGCAAAATCAGCTCTACGGTCATCCGCTCACTCATAGAACAAGGAAACATCAACGAGGCCGAACAACTCCTCGGCCACAAATTGTAAATATCGCAACAAATGGAAGATAAAATCATCTACGAAAAGGATATTCAACTGAGAGTCAGGTATAAAGAGACCGACCAGATGGGCGTTGTTCACCACTCCAACTACCCCGTCTACTACGAGTATGCACGTACCGAACTGCTGCGCGAAAAGGGCTTTACCTATAAAATGATGGAAGACGAAGGCGTGATGATGCCCGTGCGTGAGGTGGGTATGAAATTCCTCACCCCCGCCCGCTACGACGACCTGCTGACTATCAAGGTCAAGATGCACGACCTCCAAGGAGCTCGTATGCGCTTCGACCATGAGATACGCAACGAAGCAGGCCAACTCGTCAATACCGGCTTTGTGGAACTCGTCTTCGTGAACGCCACCACCCGCCGTCCCTGCCACGCCCCCAAATGGTTCTACGACCTCTTCACCACTGCCGAGTAGCGATTTTGCCTTCGGCGCTGGAACTGCCACCTTTTTGTAAAAAGGCGGCCCCAAAAACTTTTAGTGTAGCCTTTGCGGTGTCTTGTGGTTGGCAGAGGTCTGCCTATCGGCAGATTACATAAAATAACAGAGAGGAGTCCAATTCAAGCAAGCTTGATTGTTCTCCTCTCCATTATTTTCTGCTATCCCCCTGACGGGCGATAGCCCTCATCCATCCACCAGACTCCGAGAAATGTCCAACGTCTAACGTCATTAAGGTCTTTAAGGAGTTTTGGGAATTTTATACCTCCTATACCTCCTTAAATTCCCTAACCTCCCTAATAAAAAAAAAGCGCCCGAGATAATCGGGCGCTTTTTCATAACTTTCAACTTTGAACTTTTAACTTTCAACTCGAAAGCTACTCTGCTACAATCTCGGCAGGGATGTCGGCACGCTGGTAGACGCTCACATCGGCATCGTTACCTTCGGCCTGCCAAATCATCTGCTCGGCGGTGAGACTGGTGATGACGTAGCGGTTGTTCCATTCGCCCACGCTGTGGTCGTAGTTGCCGCGAATAACGGCCTTGCCCAGGTCGTCAACCTCGATGTAGTAGCGACCTGTGATGGTGCGTGCATCGTGGCTGTCGATGTTTTGGTACATTGTGTAGGTGCGGCCCGAGCGTACCAGGTCGAGGTATACATAGCTACCCTCGGCCAGAGGCTCTCCCATCCAGCTTACGAGTTCCCAGCTACCTGCCACATTATTGGGCGTAACTTCAAGCTGTGGCAACTCTTGTGGCTTGTCGACAGGCTCGCAGCCCATTACCATCGCGCCAAACAGCACTGCAACTACTGTTTTTAGAAATTTGTTCATAATCGTTGTGTTTCTATTTTGTTTACTCTCTTATTTATTTCGTTTCGTTGGTTCGGAGTTGTACCTCTATGCGTCGCCCTCGTGGTGGAGCTTCTACGCCTTCGAGGTAGAGCATCAAAGGGCCATTGTAGTTCCCTTTGCGTGGCGAGTATTCCACCACCAGGTCGCCCTCTTGTCCCGGAGCGAGCGTTTCGGGCTCGGTGTGGGCCTTCAATCCCGGGGTAGACATCCTGCCGTCGTGGCGTATGCGAAGTTGTGTGCTACCTCCGTTCATTACGGCAATGCGCTCGGTTTGTTTACCATTGGGTGCAAATACCACCTGCTTTTGCATCATCAGCAGTGTTCCGCACGAGTGGGGATAGCTGCCACTTGCATCTGCCGAGGGGGTAACTTTGCCCTGTAACCTCACGATTGCTGTGGGGTACTTGTCGGAGAGGGTGGTGTAGACAAAAAGTCGCTGTTCCACGCCTCCCAATCTGCCCTTGGGGTTGAACGTAACTTCAATTTCCCCTCTCTGGCCACTACCTACGGGGCGCTTGTCGAACGAGGCTCGCAGACAGCTGCAACTGCTCTGTATGCGTGTAATTGCTATGGGTTTGTTGCCCACGTTGCGCCACAGGGCTTTGCCTTTCCACTCGGCCGTATCCTCGCTCACTGTTCCCATCCGTACCACGCCATTGTTGTCGAAAGGCATCAGTTCGCTGTGGGCGGTTTGGGGATTGGCCACGTCTTGTATTTTGCTCTGTGGAATGATGTTCAGCTGTGCGTGGGCGGTCGAGAGTGTTGCCACCATCGAAACCACCACTGCACATATCAGCCTCCTCCACATAGCTCAGCTCCTGTCTGTTTCCGTGCTCTTTTACTTTTACAACCAGCCGTTGCCGTTTGCACCCTCCCTTACGGTGATGGTGAACGAGTGGGTCGAGCCACCTGCGGTGAGGGTTGCACCGGTCACACCGCTCTTCTTGCCCTCAAATATGAGCTTGCCATCCTTCTGGGTGCAGCTTGCAATCTCACCATTCTGGATGGTTACACTGAAAGTCATCTGCTCGCCACCCACGAAGTAGTGTGCAGGAACAACCACGCTCTTTTCGCCCTCGGCAACGTAGATGTTGGGGAAGCGCATAGGCACGCCAGCACCCTCAATGGCTGCGAGCAACTTGGTGGCGTTCACCTGACCGCTACCCATCTTGCCGCGATAGAGGTCCAGATTCATGGTCATAGGCTGAATGGGACCGATGTCGGCAACATAGCGACGATACTCTTTGATACCGGTCATATAGTCGTCGATGGGGGTGACGTTGTCGAGTAGCAACTGCCTCAGCTCGGTAGCTTTGAGGTGTATGCGCTTGTCGGCTGCGTGCGAGAGTGCCAGGGCCACCACGCCCGAAACGTGGGGACAAGCCATCGAGGTACCCTCCATATAGCCGTAGCCGCTCTTACTTACGTTGTAGGGCAGGGTAGAGAGGATACAACCCTCGGCACCATAGTTCTCTCCTTCGCTCTTGTAGTTCCAATAGTAGTCTTGGTCGCCGCCAGGGGCTGCGATAGCCGAGCCGTGACCATAGTTGCTGTAAGTTGCGGGGGTGAAGTCGGCCGAGGTGGCGGTTACAGCCACTGCCCAGTCAGAAGCACCGGGATAGCCTGCTGCGGGTGCATTCTCGTTGCCGGCAGCAAAGATTGCAATACCGCCATCTACGGGACCATTGGCCGAGCCGGCGTTGTGGATAAAGTAGTCGAAGGCATCTTTTTCCAGAGGTGCGCCCTCTTCCCACTCCTCCTGTGAGTGGAAACCCTGCTCGCCCCAGTCGTAGATGTTTGCTTCGCCCGAGATGTAGCCCCAGCTACACTGCAACACCACAGCACCATTGTCGGCTGCATATTTGATAGCCCTACTTACGGCCAGAGCGCTACTGCCCGTGTTGCCCGAGAAGATCTGGCACGACATAATCTTCACACCCGAATCTTTCGAGCCGTTACCGCCGGCAATCGACGCAATACCCTCGCCGTTGTTGTTCACCGCGCCAATTACGCCTGCAACGTGGGTGCCGTGACCGGTGTCGTAGACATCGTCGGTGGTGATAGCACCTCTGCCGGTTACGAAGTTGTAGCCGTGAATATCGCCTGCATAGCCGTTGCCGTCGTTGTCTTCGGTCGAGAGTTCAATCTCGCCCTCGTTTACCCACATATTGGCTTTCAGGTCGGGGTGGGTGTAGCACACACCCTCGTCGAGTACGGCCACGATGATTTGGCTGTTGCCGGTGGTCTTTTCCCAAGCCTCTTCGACCTGCACATCGGCATCTTTAATCGACTTGATGCAGTCGTCTTTGAGGAACATATCGCCGTTGTTGATAATGTTCCACTGCTTGCCCAGCAGAGGATCGTTCATCGAGCCACTCATGGCTGCGCGGGTGGCCTGAGCATTGACCAGGGGCATAGCCTTGCTGTTGTAGGCGCGGTAGATGCGGCGGTTGTGATTAACCTTCTGCACCTCGCCCAGGGCCGAGAGTTTCTGTGCCACAGCCTCGCTGCTCTCGCCATTGAAGCGTACCACATACCACAGGTGCAGACCGCTCTGACGGCTTTTCTGCTCGGTGCGCTGGTCTACGGGGAAAACCCTCTCCAATTGGTAGCCGCCCACGGCCTCCAAGACTTCGTCTACGGTGGGAATACCGCTACGAGTTGCGCTACCGCCACTGCGGGTGATACCTTCGAGCATAGCCTCCACCTCGGGGGTGAATTTTACAATCAACTCTCCCTCGACATAGGGGGTGTCGCCAGGCTGCTGAGTCTGCTCACCCTCGGGAGTGGGCACATTGGCGAGTTCGTTCACACAGCCTCCCAGCAGAAGTGCTGTCGAAACGGCCAAGCCCAATATAATTCTATTTGCCTTAATCATATTTCTAATGTATGATGTTGTTTCTGTGTGGTTTGTCTGATTTGTTACTCTTGTGTGCTACAACTTTTCTATTGGCCCTCAATGGGTTTGTTTTTGAAGGGGTAGAGGTTGTAGTAGTAGTCGAGATTTACGGGCTCGTTGCTGAAACCTGCCTTGTTGCCCTCGCGGTCGTTACCCTCCTGAGGGAATACTAGGCTGTAAGGAATCCAGATGTCCAACGAGGGGTGGTAGAGCAACCAATCGGGCAGCTCGCCTGTCAGACGGTTGTGGTTAATCGAGAGTCGCTTGGTGTTGGGCGACACTTTCTTAACCTTGCCAACGAGCATCTCGGGCAGAGTATCGTTCGACATACGTCGATCCTCCTCGGAGTAGAATGGCACGTTGGCGTCGTGCTTAAACGAGGGGAGCGCACCGTGCAGATAGTTTACCGAGAGTATCAGAGTGTCGAGGTTCCACAAGAGCAACTCTTTGGGGAACTCTTTCTCCTCCGACAGACCACCGATGTCCTGACGAGTATCGTTGCTCAGATCGTAGATGGCGTGCCTTTGGTTGGCATTCAAAATAAGTGTTCTCAGCTTGGGGAAATTCTTTTTGGTGAGCACCCTGGGCACAACATTAAAGTTGTTCGAGCCCAAATCGAGATACTCCAAGTTTTTCAGTTTGGTGAGCGACTCGTCCAGATCGTCAAGACCATAGCTACCTACGGTCAGACGTTTGAGCTGTGTGAGCTCGGTGATGGCGTCGCCCAATTCGAGGTGTTTGAGGAAGGTGTTGGCGTTACCGAAGATGTAGATCTCCTCGGCAGCGGTCAGATACCTAAACTCGTAGGGCAGAGCCTCTTTGGTGTTGAAGAGCAGGAACTCTACATACTTCACACGACCTTTCTTGTCGGGGGTGTAGCCGTTCATACCCTCCTCCCAGAGAACCACATTGTTCCAGCTGTCCATAGAGGTCGAGGGGTCCCAACCCGACAGAGTCTGCAACGAACGCTGAATGCTGATCAGTGCCACCGAGTCGCCCTTGCGGGTGTTCTCCTCGATAGGCTCGCTGGCAGCCTGAAAGACCTTCAAAACGTCCTGACGGGCCATCTGCTCGCCACCTTTGGGCACAAACTGCACCTCGGCTACGCGCTCGAAGGCGGTGGAGTTGATGTCCCACTCGAAGTCGATGGTTACCTGCCTGGGGCGCACACCGCGGGGCAGCTCCACGCTGTATTTTTTGTTCGAGAGCCAATTTTTGTCGATCTTCACATCGAAGTCTACGTTGGTAGAGAGGGTTACGCTGAAATTCCTCTGACCATAGGCCTTGAAGTTGGCAATCTCCACCTGGCTATCCTCCAACTCAATCGAGAAGGGGAAACCCTCTTGGCTCACGGCAATTTTCTTAATCTCGTGGGTGGCCATATTTTCGATAATCACCTCGCCATTTCGGGGAGTGGAGAGCAGTGCCGAGTCGATCGAAATTTTGCACTCTGCGCTGCCGCGACCATTTGCGGGCGAGATGGTAATCCAGGTGTTGTCGGTCGAGGCAATCCAGTTGTCGTCGGCCGAGATTTTCACCTTCTCCACGCCACCTACGGCACCGATGGTGATATTCTCTGCACCCAGGCCAAAATCTACTTTGGGGTCCTGCTGGCAGCCCACTGCGGCCAGGGCCACTGCTGCCATTGCTATATATACTCTAATCTTTTTCATAGTCATTTATGGTTTTTATTCGAGCATATAGCTACAATTCAGAATGTTTTGAGTTTTGTCATAAATCAGTATATAAGCCCCGTTCATCCAGGCGTAGCAGATATCCGATGCGTCGAAGATGATATTTGGGTTGTCGCTGATGTCGAGGTAGTAGATAAGGGTAGAGATAGTGTCGTCTACCTTGCGCAGGTCATTCGAGCCGAGGTATAGGCCCCTCAGACCGCTGTGCTGGAAGATACCCGTAGGCCACTCTTTCAGGGTGCGACGACCATTCTCGTCCCTCTGCGAACGGAGGGCAAAGACGGTCAGGCCCGAACTGTCGAGAGGCTCGTAGGGGAAATGGCTGAACGAGTTGAACGACAGGTCGATGCCATAGAGGTAGGGCATATTGCCTGCGTGCATCTCGCGGGGCAGGTCGGTCAGGTAGTTGTACGACAGATCGAGCGACATAAGGTCAATCATCTTGTCGCCCTCGAACGCGCCTTTGGGAATCTCGTTGAGCTTACAAGCGCGCAGAATGATGTACGACACAATCGAACCGCTCTCGGCCAAACAGGTGGGATACTTCTCGATGGGGTTCTGCGAGAGGGTGAAGGTGTTTACCTTGATACCCTTGTAGGTGCCATCCTCCTCGCCCTCAAAGCCGGTAATCTGGTTGCCCGAGAAGTCTACCGAAGCGATAGTGTAGAGCGAGTTGGCCGAGAAGATGTTGGGCACTTTGGTCAGCTTGTTGAACCTGAACGAAAGTGTCTCGGCATCGTCGTAGCCACAGAAGTAGCCCTCGGCATCGCGGGGCAGCTCGCTGATGTTGTTGTTGTCGAGATAGAGCTGCACGGGAGCAATCTCCTTGCCGAGTGCGGGGAGTTTCTCAATCTGGTTGTAGGCCAAGTCGAGCAGGCCTATTTTCTTCATATTCTTGAACGACTCGGGAAGCTCTTTGAGCTTGTTCTGACGAGCGTAGAGAATCTGGATTTTCTCGCGGCTGGGGCCTGTTGCCAGACCGTTCATACCTTTGTAAACCTCCTCGGCCGACCACTGTGCGTTGTTCGAGATGTTGAGCGAGATAAGCTCGGGCATCTGAGTAATTGCCATGGGGAATTTCACCATTTTGGGGCAGTTGTAAATCTCGATGTCGGTACAAGCACTCAGCTCGGCCATCTCGGCGGGCAGTTCGGCAATCTCGCTGTTGGCAATGTAGAGATACTCCAACTTTTTCAGATTCTTAATCTCGGCGGGCAGCGACAGCAGACCATTGTTCAGACGGCCGTGCGAGGTATCCATCTTGCGAATGGTGCGCTGGTGGCCTTTGGTGTCGAAAATCTGGCTCTCGTTCATATCTTTGTAGAGTCGGGTAGCCTCAATCTCGATTCCGTGCTCGGCCAGGGCCCTTGCACAAGGCTCCGACATCTGGGTAGGAACGTGAATCTTGCGCAACCACTCACCGTGCAACTCCATACGATTGCGACTCCTCTCGCTCAGACTCTTGTTGGTGTCGAGAGTGGGGTCGTAGGTGGGGTTATTGGTGTCGTTGTGGGTACCCAGATAGAGCTCTACCAACTCGGTCAGCTGGCCCAATGCTGCGGGCATGTGGCCACGGAAGGCAAAGTGACTAATGTCGATGCGTGCCACACGACCGTTGGAGTGGAGCTCCACACCGGGCTGATCGCCCCAGAGGTCCACATCACGATTGAAATTCCAGTTTGCACCCTTGTTGAAGCTCTCGCCAACGTAGTACCAATTTTTGCCATCGAGTGCCTCCCAAATGGCTTTCAGGGCGTAGTAGTCCTGAATGTAGGGGTCCGACTCATAGAGGCTCAGGCCCACGTTAGCTTTGGTGGTTTCGTTGTCCTTCACGCTGAAAGTGCTCTCGGCGGGGCGGCGGTTGTTCTCCAACAGCACACCACCCTCGTCGTAGGTCGAGTAGGCGGCCACCTTGTAGCTACCTGCTGCTACCCACACGAGCGAGTCGCACAACAGCGACGAGGTCTCGTAGCCGTCGGCCACGTCGTCGCTCTCGTCGAAGTGGATGTCGAACTTACATTTCAGGCCGTTGATGTTGGTCTGCTCACCGGTGATGGTGTGCTCGATGGTCAGGTCTACCTTTTTAACCTCGTCGAAGGTGTAGACACGGCTCACGGCCCTCTTGTCGAGGAACGCACCAGCCTTGCCAAAGGTGAACTTAACCTTGCCACGAGGAGCCACATTCACGGTAACGTCGTGTATGGTCAGACCATTGTCGGTAACCATAAAAGTACTCTCGGTCGAGGGAGCATTGACATAAATCAGCTCGTCCTGGCCGTTGTAGAGCTGAATGGTTACCAGCTCATACTTGCCCGACATCAACTGCAACTTGTCGCTACGGATGCCATACTCGGCTGCGTCGCCTTCGGGCTGGTTGATGGGGAGTGTTTGGGTGATGGTTGTACCCTCAAAGAGCAGTGTTACCTGCACCTTGTGGGCCTGCGAGAGCAGGTCGAGTTGGTCTACAATCTCGGCAGCTCTGGTCTTGGCTTGTGCTGCGGGCTGGTAGGAGGCAGCCTTGTAGAGTTTGAACTGCACATAGCCATAGCCCTCGCCCAGAGTAGGTTCAACGTACTCGTTCGAGCAGCCAATGGTCAGCAGTCCGAGGCCTACCACCATCCAAGCAATCAATCTTTTTAGTTTCATATCTATATTTTGTTTTTCTCTCTATTCGTTCCTGTGGGGGCTGCCTACTCAACAACGTAGACTACCTGCAATTGTACGGCAATGGCGTTGTCGGGGTCATTGACTTTGTAGTAGCTGATAAAGCCCTTGATCGATTTGTCCGACTCGACACTGATGTAGGTATATTTGCCGTTGTCGCTCTGAGTGGTGGTAATGGCCGAATTGTATGACCAAACCATTCCATACTCGGGCAACATAAGGGTTATATCCTTGCTGTCGGGAGTGAGGTTAAGACGGTACTGCAAGGTGCCGTGGGCGTGCATATCTTTGTCGAAAGCACTGTCGCTCTCGGGGATAGGTGCCAGGGTGGCGCCTTTGGTTGCAGCATCGGTGGGGTTGGCAAACTTAACCTCGCCGGTGGCACCCGTGATGGTCTCCAAGGTGGGATCCATCACACAGTAGATAAGTGCGAAGGCGTTTCCGGCATTGTCGTAGAAGACGATGGTTGCCTCGTTCTCGCCATTGGGGCCTGCCAGAGTGTTGGGGTAGAGGGCGGGTTTCTGATCATCCTCTTCCTCCTCATCTTCGTCGCTCTCTCCGTTGTCGAGGCGCATCACTATTTTGTAACACAGCTCCTCGCCTCGTGGGTTGTCGGCAATGTGATTTACGGTAATCCAGCAGCTCTCCAAGTCGGTGTATTCGGTTTTGCCGTCGTGGCCAAAAATCTTGTACGACGCAAAGGGAATGCTGAATACCAACTCACTACCCGAATCATTTTTCTTGTAGGTGAGTTGGTAGGCGTTGGGAATCTGTGCCCAATCGCCCTCCCAGGGCCACATACCCTCGGCCATAGTCTGGAACTTGGCGTTGTAGGCGGCCATAACGCCCTTCTCGTAGGGAACGATGGTGTCGTTTTCGAGCGAGAGTGCCTCCTGAGTAATGGTCGAGGCCAAATAGTCGGCATACTGCTCTTTGAGTGCGCCGCCTTCGAGCAGATTCTCGGCACCGCCCAAAGCCTCGGCAACGGGTTTGGGAAGTACTACGATGTGCATCTGCCTCTGGCTGATAGACATATTGTCCTCCACCTCAATCGAGAATTGGTGGCTCCACAGACCACCATCTTTTGCCTCGGTGGGCCAAGCGTCCTCGGTCAGGGTAACCCAAGCGGTATCGCTGTCGGCCACCGAGAGGGTGCCGTCGCTCAGCACTGCAACTTTCTGAATCTTTGCGCCATAGGGCGAGTAGATTGTGCCATAGACAATTTCGAGCTCCGAGCTATTGAGGCCCTTGTCGGTGAAGTTGATTATGGAGCTAAGCTCTACGCCAAGCCTATCTTTGCACCCTTCGAGAGTGCCTTTCAGCGACTCGTACTCGCGCACATCCTCTTCGGTAATCTGGCCGTCGCCATTCTGGTCGCTCATATCGCAGAACGAGAGGGTGAAACTCTCATTCTCCCAGGGGTAGAGCTCGTCGTTGATGCGCACGAACAGCTCGGTGCGACCGGCCTTGCCACTACCGTTGAAGGTAGTCATATCGCCCATATCGTCGTAGGTGGTGATGATGGCCCACTCGGGAATACCGCGCAGAGTCCACTTGAAGTTGGCATCTACAACCAACCTCTGCATCCACTGATCGTTGCACCACACAAAGTCGAAACTCTCCATAGGCTCGGTGTTGTATATCCAGTTGCCGTCGGCATCCTCGCCAAACACGCCAAGACCATCCTCTTCGGTGGTGAATTGGCAAGCATAGGCCTTCACGCTACGCTCTTTGGCTGCGCGTGTCAGCTCGGCAATAATCTGCTCCTGGCCGTCCATTTTGAGTGTAACCTCACACACCCTTGCGTTGTCGAACTCCTCTTTGTCGGCCACCTGAACGGTGATTTCGTGAGTGCCTGCCTCGCCATAGAGTGTAAAGCGCGAACTCTCGCCATCGAGCAGCTTGAAGTAGGCTGCAATGTCGAGCGGAATGCTCAACTCCCAGCTCATATTGGGCTCGATAGTGAACTTATAGAGCTCGCCTGGGGCCACATTTGCCACAATCTTCTCGGGGAAGTTGGGTGTAACCACCTGAGTAGAGTCGTCGCCACCACCGGGCTTTACGGGGCCATTGGGTCCCTCGGGTGTTTCACAAGCGGTCATGGCGATAACCACTGCGGCTATCAGGCCGACTGCCTGAGCGAAATAATTCCTTTTCATATCGTTTAGTCGTTTTTATTATCTCTTAGTCGGTTACACACTTTATTGAAAATCGGGCATAAGCGATTCGGCCTCCTCGTCGCTAATCCACTCAATAATGTTGTAGTAGTGTCCCATAGTACCAATGGGCTCGCCAAGATCCTCCACATAGGCCTGCAACCACAACACTACAAACCTCTGGCACGAGTTGAAGTAGGAGTCGTAGTAGGGGCTTGTGGTACCCAGAATGTGGTTGTCGCCCAAAATCCAGCCCAAAACCGAAGCCTCGTCGCTCAACACCTGATCCTCGTCCATGTGTACGAGAGGATACTCGGGGTCGCTGCCATCGAAGGTGAGCGTAACATCGTAGCCGTCGTAGAAAGCCTCGCGGATGATGATAGTGTTCTTTTTCGATGGGTGGAGTTCGGTTTTTACGAGTCGCTGGTAGTAGGCGTTCTCGCCAGGATAGCTGTTGAGCAGCATCGAGGAGAGGATAGCCCAGCCGGTAAAGTTGTTAATGTCGTAGGGGCAACTCTTATACATCACCACCTTGGTCTGGGTGCAATCCTCATAGAGGTCGCTCCACTGCTTCTCCTCGGGGATGACCAGACGGAGCACAAAGCCGAGCGAGTCGGTGGGCTCGATGTTCTCATAGATGCCCTTAACCATCACACTACCTGCGGATTGGCCTGCGGGGATGTATACGGTGTTTGATATTAGGCGGTAGTGAACGCCCTCAATGGCGTTGCTACCCTTGTCTACAACCTCCACTGCAAAGCGGCGCTCTTTGTCCGAAACATTGGTGGCTGCAACTTTAACCTCGAAGTACTCCTGGCCCTCCTCTACGAGGTGATACTGCTCGGGCTCCGAGAACATAATGTATTCGGGGCCTTCGTAGGTGGTGTACTGCTCCTCACACGAGAAGGCAGCCACCATAAGCCCAAATGCTAATAATATAATAGGTATGCGTTTCATATCTCTGTTAGTTCTCACTTTACGGGGTTACTACTCGGTAATTTTGTTGCTGGCATTGGGTTGTACCTCCGAGCCGGGAGCCTCGATTTCGTGCTGAGGAATTGGCCATACGAACAGCGGATTGTCGCCCTTGATTTCGAGCGAGCTACCCTCGGCAAGAGTGTTCTGCTGAGGAGTACGTTTGAAGCCCTCGCCATTGTTGTAGAGCGAGCCCCAACGCTTCATGTCCTGCAAGCGGTGGCCCTCCATATAGAGCTCCCTAACCCTCTCGTCGGCAATCTGCTCGATGTAGTTGTCGGCGGTGAGCGAAATGGCTCCACCCGACACCATACGGCTCTCGCGCAGAGTAGAGATGTCTTTCGAGGCCTTTCCAAAGTCGGGAGTCTGCTGGCGGCAGTAGGCCTCGGCACGAATCAGATACTGCTCGGCCAAACGGAAGGGCTTGGGCATCGAAACGTGGTAGATCATATTGGGGATAAACTGCTGCTGGTTGCCGTAGTATTTAACCAGCAGGGGCCATACAAGGCCGTGGGTGTGTCCTGTGGTCAGCTCGGCAAAGTAGCTGCCATAGCGCAAGTCGCCGGCAGTGTAGAGGTTCAGCACCCACTGAGCAGGCACATAGTCGGGATAATAATATGTGTAGTCGGTGGTGAAATTGAGGAACACCTGACCGAGTGCACCGCCAAACGATGTGGGGGTAAAACCAATCTCCCAGATAACCTCGGTGGCCAAGTCGTAGTTCCACATGTAGTCGAAGTAGCTCATACCACCCGTGTAGGTGATGTTGGCTGCCGAGAGCGAGTAAACTTTGTTCTCGTGGTCAATCACGGCGCTGGCGTGCTTGATAGCCGACTCCCAATCCTGCATATAGAGGGCCACCCTTGCGTGGAGTGCGTGGGCAACACCGCTGGTCATATAGTAGCTGCTGTATTGGTCGTAATCTTTGTCGAGCAACTCCTCGGCCTTTTTGAGGTCGCTAACCACAAAGTCGTAGGAGTCGTAGAGCGAGGCCCTCACTGCGGGCTCCTGCTCCGAGAAACCTTTGCGCAACACCACGCCCAACTGCTCGTTGGCTTTGGCGGGGTCGTAGGCCTCGCAGTAGAACTTCAACAGCTCCGAGTAGCACAAGGCGCGAATGGTGTAAACCTCGCCGGTGTACTGCTCCAAGGCTGTGATGCGGTCGTCGTCGGTCTGAGCCTTAATAACGTCGTCGATCTTCTCCAAGAAGAAGTTACACTGTGCAATTACGCCATAGAGCGATGCATATACGGCCTCCACCTCGGAGTTGGTCGAGCGGATATCCCACTGCCAATGCTGTCCGTAGGTGTTGGTGTAGCCCTCGACGGCATAAACGAGGTCGGTCTGAATGTCGGGCAGCAGAGTGATCAGGCCACTCCACAGCGACGAGCTCTTCATAAGTCCATAGATACCCGTTACAATCTGGTCGGCCTCTTCGTAGGTCTTCATGGCCTCATCCACGGGGATTGCCGAGCCGGGCATCTTGTCCAAGCACGAGGTGGTGGCCAATGCGGTAGCCACAACCACTGCAAATATCTTGATTCTTGCTATCATTTTCATCTTCATAATCGCGGTTTTAGAAAGTTAGGTCAAGACCGAAGGTGTACTGACGTGCCATAGGATATTGGGCAGCGTAGATGTTCGAGGTACCCTCGGGGTCGAGGCCCGAGAAACGAGTCCAAGTGAGCAGGTTCTGAGCCTGAGCATAGATGCGTGCACCGGCAATAACACCACGGCTCCACTTGGTGGGCAGGGTGTAGCTGAGCATCACATTTTTGAGCCTCAGGAACGAAGCGTCTTCCAACAGACGGCTGTCGAACTCGGTGTACTGGCCGTGGCGAGGAATGTCGGTAATGTCGCCGGGCTCTTTCCAACGATCCAACAGACGGTTCGACTGGTTGTAGTTGGCAAATCGGCCGTTCGACTCGTCGAAGTAGCGGTCGTTGTTGATCATCCACCTGTCGGCAACCCAGCTGAACTGTGCGCTCAGCGAGAGGCCCTTGTAGCTAAGCTGCGAGCCAAAACCGCCCTGCCAGGGGGCAATGTAGCTCTTGCCGAGCAATACTTTGTCGTCGTCGCGCAACTCGGTGGTCAGTTTGCCATCTTTGTCATACCATAGTGCATCACCGTTGATGGGGTTCACGCCTGCGTAGCGGTTCATGTAGAACTCGCCCAAAGGACGGCCTACAACAAGTTTGGTGTTGGTGCCCGAGCGCTCATACTCGGTTACGCCATTGTAGAGCTCGGTAATCTCGTTGTGGTTGTACGACACGTTGGCATTGACACTCCACAGCAAGTCGTCGGTGGCAACGAGGGTGGCATTTACGTTCAACTCCACACCCGCATTGACCATCTCGCCCACGTTGTCCCAATAGTAGCCGTAGCCGCTGGTCGAGTAGGGCAGAGGTACCTCCATCAACATATCGGAGGTCTGCTTGTAGTAGAGCTCCAAATCGGCGTTAATTCTGTTCCACAGACCTGCGTGGATGGCGAGGTTGGTGGTCCAGGGCTTCTCCCAGCTGAGGTTTTCGTTACCGGGCTGAGCAAGGCCGATACCTGCATTACCAATGTAGTCCAAACCACCGCCAATCAGAGCCAGGTGCTCGTAGTTGGGGATGGTGGAGTTACCGCTGGTACCGGTCGAGAACTGCACCTGTGCATTGGTGAGCCAGTGCGAGGTGCCCGCCATGAAATCCTCTCTGCGAAGATCCCACATAAAGCCGAGCGACCAGAATCCTGCCCAACGGCTGTTGCGACCAAAGCGGCTCGAACCGTCGGCACGCAGTGCAAACTCCAAGTAGTACTTGTGGTCGTAGTTGTACTCGCCACGAGTGAAGAACGAAACAAAGCCGTAGTCCGAGTCGGTTGTATCGTCCCACGAGGTGGCCCTTGTACCGGTCGAGATGTTGGTCAGGCGGTCGTTGTTCTGGCCCTCGGTGAGCAGGCTGAATGCCTCGTAGTGGTAGTCGACACCCTCCTGACCTGCCAAGAAGGTGAAGTTGTGCAGGTCGTCGATGTCGAAGTTGTATGTTGCGGTATTGGTGATGGTCAGGTTGTAGCCATCGGTGCTGCTACGCGAAGCCGAGCCCTGATTTTGGTTGGGGGCATAGCTGGGGTACGATACGCCAAAACCGGTGGTGTGTGAGTAATCCACACCCAACTGCGAGCGGAGGGTAAGGCCCTCGATGGGCTTGGCCTCGCCAAAGAAGGTGGTGATTACTTTGTATTTTTGATAGTGTACGGGGTTGTTTTCGAGCCACTCCAAGGGGTTTTGGCCGTTACCCTTCCACGAGCCGTCGGCAATAGAGGCGAGCGAGCCATCCTTGCGGCGGGGATTCCAATAGGGGAGCATAAACCTTGCAGCCGAGATGGGGGTTACAAGGGTGTATGCACCCTCGTCGGCCTGCTGGATACGCTGATAGTTGAGCATGGTGTTAGTACCGATGGTGAGCCAGTCGGAGGCTTTGCGCTGCAAGTTGGCCCTGAACGAGAAACGCTCAAAGCCCGAGCCTACGGCAGTACCATCCTGGCTGTAAAAACCGCCCGAAACGTAGTAGTTGGTCTTATCGTCTGCACCCGAAATCGACAACTCGTAGTTTTGCAGTGGTGCGGTGGAGTTGAAAACCTCATCCATCCAGTTTACGTTAATCTGCTCCAATACGGGATAGTTTTGGCCTGTGGTCAGACCAATCTCTTTCTCATACTGAATCCTCTGTGCGGTGGTCATCAGGTCCCAATTGTTGTCGTTGGCCTGCGAGAAACCGAGCTGCATGCGATACTCGATGCGTGGACGCTCGGCCACTTTACCGCGCTTGGTGGTAATGACTATTACACCGTTTGCAGCCCTTGCACCATAGATCGAAGTGGACGATGCATCTTTCAGCACCGAGAGCGACTCGATATCGGCGGGGTTGATGGTGTTGAAATCGCTTGCCGAGATGGGTACACCGTCGAGGATGTAGAGTGGGGCGGTACCCGAGTTGATAGAGTTGGTACCACGAATGGTCATTGTAGCCGATGCGCTGGGCTCACCGGTGTTCGACAGAACGCTCAGACCGGCCACCTGTCCCTGCAACGCCTGGTCGAAGGCTGCGGTGGGGGTGTTTTCGATCTTTTCGCTCTTGACGGTCGAAACCGAGCCGGCCACGGTGCCCTTCTTACGCACACCATAGGCGATTACTACAACATCTTCCAACACTTCGCTGTCGGTCTGCATCGAGAGGTTGTAGATTGCTTCGGCTGCGCCTGCGGGGATGGTCCAAACCACATCTTTGTAGCCCATGTAGGAGAAGGTGAGGTTTTGGCCTGCGGGGGCGGTGATGGTGTAGGTGCCGTCGTAGGAGGTCGAAGTGCCCTGCATAGTGTCGGTCAGGACAGTTACACCAATGAGAGGGTCGCCGCTGTCGGCATCGACAACGGTACCTTTGACTGTTACCTTTTGCTCCTGTGCATAAGAGCAATAGGGTATGAGCACGAGTAGTGCTGCTGTTAGGATATGGGTTAATACTCTTTTCATAGCGCGCAAAAATACAACTAATAATCGGGATAACCTAAGATACTTTATTATATTTTACCTAAAAATTCCACATTACATACTGATTTGGTGTGCAAAATGTCGCTTGTGGTGTGCGACTGAAATAGAAACGCACCCCTGCAATGTGGTATTGTTGCAAGGGGTGCGTGGTGGAGTGTATATGTATGGTTAAGAGGGGGCTATCGGAGTCGGCTTTCGACTGTGTGCCAATCTATTACCTCCCAGATGGAGTTGAGGTAATCGGCCCTACGATTTCGGTAGTCGATGTAGTAGGCGTGCTCCCAAACATCTACCACCAGCAGGGGATTTAGCTCGTCGCTCAGGGGTGTTGCGGCGTTGTGGGTCGAGAGCAGCATCAGTCGGTCGTGGCTGTCTTGGGCGAGCCACACCCAGCCCGAGCCGAAGAGGGCCATGGCGGTTTTGTTGAAGTCGACCACGAATTGGTGAAACGAGCCAAAATAGTAGTCAATGAGGGCTTTGAGGCGGTCGGTTGGGGCCTTCTTGGGGGTAGGCGAGAGCCCCTCGAAGAAGAATGTGTGATTCCAAACCTGAGCGGCATTGTTGAACAGCGGGCCCTCGGCATTTTTGACAATCTCCACCAGCGAGCAGTTCTCGAAACGGGTATTCTGCACCAGATTGTTGGTCTGGTCTACATACCCTCTAAGGTGTTTGTTGTAGTGATAGTCCATCGCTTCGAGGCTCAGGTGGGGCGAGAGAGCGTCGAGAGGATAGGCTAAATGTGGCATTGTGGCCACGGTTTTGTTGTTTGTACTCATAGCAAATTAGGTTTATTGTTGGTGTTGCTTACTGTTTTTATGCCCTCTCACCAAACAAAATATGTGCAAAACTTCACACTCTCCGAATAGTTTTTTGTATCTTTGTGGGGCTTACGAGTGTGAGCCTAAATGTTTCGATTTCCAACTACTTATTATGAAAAGACTTATTCTGTTGATTGTCACTGCTTTGGTGGCCTTTGGCGGTGCAGCTGCCGAGATTGAGAAAAAGACCTACACCTTTGCTACCAATGGCGGTGTGGACCTCCGCTTGGACTACTATTCGGCCTCCGACGAGGAGCAACCCTGTTTGATATTTGTTTTTGGCGGAGCTTTCCTGACCGGAAGTCGCCAAGAGCCCGAGCAGATTTCGGTCTATGAGTACTTTGTGGAGCAGGGCTGGAAGGTGGCTGCTATCGACTACCGCTTGGGCCTAAAACCGCTGGTCGATGAGCCCAACGTAGACCGCAACATTCTCGACATTCGCCGTATGCTTATCGACGCTGTGGATGTGGCAACCGAAGATCTGCTGTCGGCAACTGCATATCTTGTTCGCAATGCTAAATCGTTGGCTATCAACCCTAAACAGATTGTAGTGTTGGGGTCGAGTGCGGGTGCTATTACTGCTTGTCAGGCCGAGTATGCCATCAGCAATGGTTGGGATGTGGCTCGTCGTGTGCCGGCCAACTTTAACTATGCCGGCATTATCTCTATGGCGGGTGCAATTATGGAGAGCAGTCGCAAGCTCGAATGGGCCAAAAAGCCTTGCCCAATAATGATGTTCCACGGCAACTCGGATACCAATGTGCCCTACGAGAAAATCTCGTTGTTTGGTGCCCGAATGTTTGGCTCGAAGGCCATTGCCGAGTCGCTCCAACAGGCGGGTGCTCCCTATTGGTTCTACGCAGCTAACAATGTGGGCCACAGCCTTTCGTGGAAACCAATGTACTTCATGCGAGAGGATATGTTGGAGTTCGCCAACCGTATGGCCTTTGGCGATGAGAAGTTGCAGTATTTCGAGTGGGTAGACGACTTGTCGTTGGAGCAAAGACGCCACGATTTCAAGCTCACCGACTTCATCAAAGCCAACTTTGCACCCTCGGTTGAGCACACTGCCGAAACAGCAGCCGAGCTGAACTAATTTGCTCCTTCCCACATAAAATGTGGGCCAAACCCCGCTCAGAGTGCAAAAATGGGGCAGGGGAGTGTTGCAGTTTCGGCCAAAAATGGCTACTTTTGTGGCGCTAAAAAAGAGATAAAAACTCAAACATATATAAAATCTTATGGTTTCAAGAACAACATTGCCCGCAGATGGCGGCCTTCGTGAGAGCGTAACTCCCTACGATATCGTTCACCGTTTCGAGAAGATTCCTACCAAAGTCTACGCCACCGATTCGGAGGCTGTTATGGCTATTGCTGACCAGATTGTGTTGGCTATCAACGAGTTCGGAAAAGAGAACGCTGCCGAGGATAAAACCTTCGCCCTCGGACTCAGTACCGGCCGTACCCCTCTGGGCCTCTATCGTGAACTTGCCGATCGCTGCAAACGTGGCGAGGTTAGTTTTGCTAAGGTGTCGGTCTACTCGCTCGACGAGTTCTATCCCATCACTGCCGAGGAGCAGCAGAGCCGCAACTATCGTATCCACGAGGACTTTATTAACCTTATCGATATTAAGCCCGAGAATGTGCACCTGATTGATGCCGACTTGGATAAAGCCGACTTGGAGCAGTACTGCGCACTCTACGACAAGGCTGCAAGCAACATCGACCTGATGGTTATCGGTGTGGGCGAACAGGGCCAGCTTGGATTCAACGATACGGGCGTAAATCCCAAGAGCAAAACCCGCATGGTACAGCTCTCGCACAACACTCGCACCGTACTGTCGAGCCTCTTCTTTGGCGATGGCAATACCCCCCGTATGGGTATCACTCTGGGTGTAGGTACTGTGATGAAGGCCAAACGCATTATTCTGATGGCTTGGGGCGAGGATAAGGCCCAGGCTATTAAAGATATTGTGGAGGGTGAGTGCAGCAATGTGGTGCCCGCATCGCTGTTGCAGGAGCACTCGGATATCTCGATGTATATCGACGAGAATGCTGCGTCGTTGCTTACCCGTCGCGAGACTCCTTGGTTGGTGGGCTCGTGTGAGTGGACTCCCAAGTTTGTGCGCAAGGCTGTGGTTTGGCTCTGCGAGAAGGTAGAAAAACCAATCTTAAAATTGTCGTACAACGATTATATTCAGAATTCGTTGGCTGAGTTGCTCGAAGAGCAGGGTCCCTACGACCAGATTAACATCCGCGTATTCAATGACTTGCAGCACACCATTACAGGTTGGCCCGGTGGTAAACCCAATGCCGACGATTCGACTCGCCCTGTTAAGTCTACTCCATTCCCCAAGAAGGTTATCATCTTCTCGCCTCACCCCGACGACGATGTGATTTCGATGGGTGGTACTTTCCACCGCTTGGTAACTCAGGGCCACGATGTTCACGTTGCCTACGAGACTTCGGGTAATGTGGCCGTTTATGACGATGTGGTGTTACAGAATCTCGACACCGCCAAAGAGCTTGGCTTGGGCGACCGCTACGACGAGATTGTGGAGGTTATCAAGAACAAGAAGAAGGGCGAGCCTGAGCCCCGTCCACTGCTCGACATTAAGGGCGCAATCCGTCGTGCCGAGGCTAAGGCTGCTTGTCGCTCGTTCGGCCTGAATGACCGCACCAACTGCCACTTCCTCAATTTGCCTTTCTATGAGACCGGTGGTATCAAAAAAGGCGAGCTGACCGATGCCGATATTGAGATTATTATCGACCTGTTCCACAAGATTAAACCTGACCAGGTTTATGTGGCAGGCGACTTGACCGATCCCCACGGCACCCACCGCCTCTGCACCGAGGCCGTGTTTGAGGCTATGGCCCGCACTGCCGACGAGGATTGGAACAAGGAGTGTACCATTTGGCTCTACCGCGGTGCTTGGCAGGAGTGGAACTTGGGTGCAGTAGATATGGCTGTGCCTTTGAGCCCCGAGGAGATTATTGCCAAACGCCACGCCATCTATCGCCACCTTTCGCAGAAGGATATTGTACCCTTCCCCGGTGCCGACAAGAGGGAGTTCTGGCAGAGGGCCGAGGATAGGACTCAGAATACTGCCCGCCTTTATGACGCACTCGGTATGGCCGAGTATCAGGCTATCGAGGTCTTTGTGAAGATGCCACGATAGAGGGGCGTGCGGAGTGATATACGCAATACGAAAAGCGGCCGAGATGATGCTCTCGGCCGCTTTTGTTATATGCTGGGCTGTGATTATTCGTTCTCTTGCTGCCTGCGCTGCATACGTCGCCAATTTATGAAGCCGTAGATGTCGTTTGCCAAGAACATCACAAAGCAGAAAACCATGGGCAGGTAGGCTGGATTATCGATTGTGGCGAGTATCCACAGCACAATTAAGACTATGTCGTTGGCCGAGTAGCCAATGGCGTAGTAGGGCGAGCGCAGATAGGTCAGATAGACGGCCAGAAAACTTGTTGTTACCGACAGTGTGCTGGTCAGAAGGTTTGCTGTGTCTAGTGCTCGGAGGATGAAATAGAACAACACCGTCACGGCAATGGTGAGCAGCGTGAGGATTACGACTTGTCGGCCTGTGATGCGGGCAACCTCCACCTCGGCGCTCTCTTTGTAGGGGTGACGTGCCCACGAAACCAGCGCAACGATGGCCATAGGGGCGGTCATTCCGACATAGGTGAGCACCTCGCCGTAGTAGGCGTAGTGGTAGGAGATAAACCCGTAGAAGGTCGAAAAAACGAGCGTGAGAATTTGGCCCAACAACATACCCTTGGCTATGAAGATTAGCGCCGTTACGCCTATGAGCGATGTGCCCAGAGTGAGATAGTCGGGCTCGGGGCAGAGCAGGAACGAGGCCATCACAACCACGAGCGACACGCCCCACAAACCCCACTCAAAACGAGTGAGGGCTCCGAACGACTCTTTTAAGCTAAACTTCATACCGTAATGGGTTGTATCTTTTTGCTAAACAATCTGTTAAATTGTGCCACCTGAACTATTGGTTTGGCTCTGTATAGGGGCGGTTTGGAAGCCGTTTGGGTAGGCTTGCTCCACGCTTTGGCGGTCTTTGATGCCCTGCTCGTAGCCCGCCTTGTAGCCCTGCGAACGACCAATGGCGCTGATCCACATTGCGACCAACAGAATGAGCATAAACTTGTAGATTCGCTTGGTCCTTGGGGGCATTGTGCGCCAAGCATACTCGACCCTCTGGACCAAGTTGCGAAGGGTGCTCCTAATGCTCTGCCACAACTCTTTTAGCGAGGGGATGCGCGAGGTGGTTGTGCGACTACGGCGGTAGCGCACCTCTTTGGCCTTGATGACCTTGGTGTTCTTGACCTTTACGACAATCTCGCGGCTCTCTTTGCGCGTGCCACACGAGGCGGTTAGTCGGAGGGTGGTTTTGCCCTTCGACTTTTCGATCATAATGGCTCTGCTGCCGCTGTCGGCAAGTTGGAGTATGAATGGGCGGTAGCCGTTGTCCACACGAAGGCTTACGCTGTCGGGCACTCCGCAGTCCCAGGTTACGGTGATGCTCTCGCCCTCTTTGGCGCTGCGACGGTCTACGTCGAATGTGATGTTACTCTTGCTCATTTGTGAGGTTTGTTGGGTAAAATGGGTAGTTATCTCTTTTACCCGCTTGGTCTATCAAATAGTGTTCCAGTCGATTAAGGGCCGACAAAATGTCAGCCCTTAGTGTCGTGGAGTGGATATTTTGGCCTATTTGGCAAGCTTGTCGGCAAGCATCTTCATCCAGTAGCCACCAACCACAGCACGATTCTGGAAGTAGATGTGCGTAGGCTCATCGGTGTTGTACCAGTCGGTCATAGGTACGCGGTGGGTGGTCTCGTTAAAGAACTTGTGCATGGGGCGCATAAACTCCTCGAAGGTTGCCTTGTCGGGCGACATCGTGGCGCTCCACATAATCCAGTCGGACTTGGTCCAGTTGCGACGGCAGTCGAGGGGCAAACCATAGATGTTCTGCTTGGTCAGGTAGTAGGCCACCTCGTCGAGCGCAATCTGGCTGTCGAAGACGTTGTAGCCCAAAACTTTGTCCCACACGAGGTTGTACTTCTGGCTCCAAGTATCCTGGTCGCTTTCGAGGCTCAGGGCGTAGTGGTCATCGTAGCGAGCCATACGCTGCCACTCGGCGGCCATGGTGCGTGCAATTTGGCCATACTTCTCGGCCACGTCGTCTTTGCCCGCCATTGCTGCCAGATCGGCATAGGCAGCAATGCCCACGATTGCTTTAATCGAGAGGTTGGCGTTACGAGCCCAGTGGCCTGCAAAGTCGTCGGTGCAGAGCTGATTTGCGGGGTCGCCACCATTCTCTACCAAGTAGTTGGTCCAGGTGGTCAGACAATCCCAGTGTTTGAGGGCGTAGTCGGCATTGCCCTCAATTTTGGCCACAGCGGCTGCCAAGATGACCATATTGCCACTCTCTTCGAGGGGCATATCGCCACCATAGGTCTGACCGTTGGCTTTGGGGTAGGTGCCCACGTCGTGGGGTGCAAAATCTTTCTCCCAGCCACCGCCCTCGCAGTACTCATAGATGAAGTTCATAAGGGCTTTGGCCAACTCGGGGTTGTAGTAGAGGAAGAAGGGTGCCGAGGGGTAGGTGATATCTACCGTACCAATCGAGCCGTTCGAGAAACACTCCTTCGAGAGCAGTGCAAGGTTGCCCTGAGGGGTTTCGATAAGTTTGTGGGCAGCAATGGTTTGGCGGTAGGCCAGAGCGCACATCTCGGCATACTCACGACCACCTGCCTCGATAGCCTCGGCCATCATCTGGCGGTTGAATTTGTCGCATTTTTTCATCAGCTTGGCGTAGTCGTCGGCTGCCAAGGCAAACTGCTCGCCAATGGTGCTCTGGCCACTACGATTCCAATAGGGGCGCATATTCTGGCCGAAATACTGAATCGAGAGGATGTCGTCGTAGCCGATCATAATGTAGTCGCTAACCTCTTTTTTGCCCACGGTGCCGAGGGTGCGAGCAATGGCCATCTGGCGACCGTCGTTGGTGGCTGCAACCTCTCCGCCCTCGGCAAATGCTTTGCGGAGCGAGAGACCGTTGCCCACAGCGTTGGTCGATGTGGCCTTGTCGGCTGCCATATAGAAGTAACCCCAGTCGATGCGCACATTGTCGCCCTGGCGTTTGAGGATGGGCTGCTCGACGGTGCCACACTTAACATAGTTGAAACGCTCGTCGCTGAGAGCCTCGCTTGTGGTCTTCTGGGCAGGGGTGTTCTGTGCCCAATGAACGTCGGCCTCGAAGTAGACCTCTACCTGGTGGTCGGCACCATCGTTGGCGCTAACGGCATAAGTGATATAGTTCACGGGCCTCGAAATGAGTTCGAGGTTGTCGGTCAGCAGAGGAGCCGTGAAAGTCAGGCGCAAATCTACGGGGCCGCAAGTAAAATCGTAAGTGGTGCTGGTGGCCTGAACATCTACCGAGGTCTGAGTGGCAGTCTGAGCCATCGAAACCACATTCAGCGACTGTTTGTAGAGGCCAAAATCGACCAAGCCACCGCCTGTGCGGTTGTGGCAGTGTGCTGCGATGGTTACTTTGCCACCCGCCTTGGCAATCATCTCGGCAGGAATCTCGATGCACTGATCCTCTTTCCAAACGTAGTCGGTGGCAATCATCTGCTCGCCATTGAGATAGAGCTCAAAGATGTCGTCGTGCGAGTAGTAGAGATAGAAGCGGTTGCCTTCCAAATCCTCGGGAGCAACCTCCACCTGGCGACGTACCCACACATCTTTGGTATTCCAGGTGGTCTCTACGGCCGAGTAGTATACGGGTGTGCCGAGTGGTGCGGGGCCTACCTTCCAGCCACGGGCGTTAAAGCCTGGCTCGGTCCAGCGTTTCGAGGGCTTGGTGAAGGTGTAGGTAGCGCTCCAATCGCCGTCCTTAGCTGCGGGGGCAATGGGTGTGAGAATACTCTGCTCGGCACCCATAAAGCGGTACATCTGGCCATCTACACGCAGAGTACCCATCAGAGGGAAGGGTTTGCCGGTCCAGTGCTCCACCGAGCTGTCGTAGAGCTGGTCGGTGGGCGACCAAGCCGAGGTGTAGGGGTCGATGGTGATGAGAGGGTAGGAGGGTGCTCTCAGTTCGTTCTTCACGGGCTGGGGATTGGCGCAGCTCGATGCGGCAACCACAAGTGCACACAATCCAACGATTCGGCTGATAAAGTTCATATACGTTTTGGGTTTTATTGGGTTTTACATTTTTACAAAGGTATAAATTTTTGCGAGAATTGGTAGTAGGGTGTGGCGGTTTTGGCTCTTTTTAGTATATTTGCGTAAAATAGATGAATATACACAAACTAATCAGACCAAATAACCCTATGAAAAAACTATTTGTGCTCCTGTTGCTCTCGATGGTGGCAATGGGTGTGTCGCAGGCGGCCGACAACGGCAACAACAATGACCGCCCCGCAAATCGCTACGAATTGGCCGAGCGATTTACTGCATCCAAACTCGGAACAATGCTCTTCTCGACCAGCGTGGATCCCCACTGGTTTCCCGCAGGCGACAAGTTCTGGTACACCTACAAGACCGGTGAGGGCACTCGTTGGTATGTCGTAGAGCCCGCCAAACGTCGCAAAGAGCCTATGTTCGACCACGACAAAATGGCCGCTCAGCTGACCGAGATCGTCAAAGACCCCTTCATTGCGGCCCACCTGCCCATCAGCAACCTGCGTGTCGAGGAGGATGGCAATACCGTAACCTTCGAGGTAAAGTCGTCGCAGGATGCCAAACCCAAGGAGCTCTCGAAAGAGGACTCGCTGGCGGGCAAAAAGCCTAAGAAAGTTTCGGGCAAAGAGATTTTCTACTTCTCCTACGACCTGAAAACCAAAACCCTCACCCACCTGAAAGACAAAGAGAAAGAGACCAAGCAACTTCATTGGGCTTCGGTTTCGCCCGATGGCAAAACCGTGGTCTATGCCAAAGACCTGAACCTCTATCGTATGTCGCGTGAGGATTACGAAAAGCTCAAAAAAGATGACCGCGACACTACCATCGTGGAGGTGGCTCTGACCACCGATGGCGTGAAAGACTTTGGCTACGGCCAGCCTTACAGCCTGCTCAACACCGACACCCTCTGTAACGGCAAGCGCAAAGGTGTGTGGGGTGTGTGGTCGCCCGACTCGCGCTACTTTGCAACCATTCTGACCGACGAGCGTCAGGTGAAAGAACTGTGGGTAGTAAACGCCATTGCTCAGCCTCGCCCCACTCTGGAAACCTACAAATACCAGATGCCCGGCGAGAAAGAGGCCCCCATCGACCACCTCTATCTCTTCGATATGGCCGACAATTCTCGCAAGGAGATTGCCACCGAGGCCTTCAAAGACCAGACTCTCTCGATTGCTCGCACTCCTCGCAAACACACCCAGCGACACCTCTACGATCAGCCCTCGGTATGGTTGGGCGACGAGAACCGCTTCTTCGTAACCCGTTCGAGCCGCGATTTGCACCGCATCGACATCTGCTCCTATACCATCGGTCAGGACACCATCAGCCCAATCATCGAGGAGCGCATGAATACCTACATCGAGGTACGTCCCCTGTCGGCTGTTGGCGGTGGTAAAGAGCTGATTCAGTGGAGCGAGCGCGACGGCTGGGCCCACCTCTATCTCTACAACGAGGATGGTACTCTGGTGCGCCGACTGACCGAAGGCCCCTGGCACGTTCACGAAATCTTGAAGGTCGATGAGAAGGCCCGCAAGGTCTACTTTACGGGTATGGGCCGAGAGAAGGGCGAAAATCCCTACTATCAGCACCTCTACTCGGTGAGCCTCGATGGTGGCCCCGTTAAGTTGCTCAACGAGGGCGACTTCTTCCACAGCCCCATTGTTGCCGACGACTGCCGATTCTTTGTCGACAACTTCTCGCGCGTGAACACCATTCCCGAAACAGCACTCTACGACACCGAGGGTAAGAAGGTGATGACCTTGGAGGTGAGCGACTTCTCGCAGCTGCTGGCCAATGGCTATCAGTTCCCCGAGCCTTTCAAGGTGAAGGCTGCCGATGGCGTTACCGACCTCTATGGCGTGATGTACAAACCCTTCGACTTCGATCCTAACAAGAAATACCCCATCGTGGATTACGTCTATCCCGGCCCACAGGTGGAGGCTACCGACTATCCATTTACCCGTATGAGCGTGCGCACAGACCGCTTGGCTCAGGCAGGCTTTATCGTTATTACCGTGGGTAACCGAGGTGGCCACCCCAACCGCTCGAAATGGTACCACAACTACGGCTACGGCAACCTGCGCGACTATGGCTTGGCCGACCAGAAGGCTGCAATTGAGCAACTTGCTGCACGCCACAACTTTATCGACATTAATCGTGTCGGTATCCATGGACACTCGGGCGGTGGCTTTATGTCTACGGCTGCGATTTTGCAGTACCCCGACTTCTTCAAGGTGGCAGTGTCGTGCGCCGGTAACCACGACAATAAGATTTATAACCGCTGGTGGAGCGAGACTCACCACGGCGTGAAGGAGAAAGTGGGCAAAGATGGCGAGATTACCTTCGAGTATAAGATCAAGAGCAACCCCGAGATTGCCCGCCGCTTGAAGGGCCACCTGATGCTGGTACACGGCGAGCTGGATAATAATGTTCACCCCGGTAATAGTTCGCGTGTGGTGGAGGCACTTATTAGGGCCAATAAACGCTTCGACATGCTCTACCTGCCCACCCAGCGCCACGGCTTTGGCGACATGAACGAATACTTTTATTGGAGATTGGTGGACTACTTCACCGACTACCTCATCGACGGCCGCCAGACCATGGTCGATATCCCCCAGCGATAGAGTGGGGCAATCTACCTCGGCGATAGAGTAGGGCAATGCTTTGAATTTGCAAACTCGCATCGCTTGAATTAACCACCAAAGGCACTCCTCATTGCGAGGGGTGCCTTTGTGGTATAAAAGATTTGAATCATTCTGCACAATGCACAAAAAAAGGATAGCTTATGCTATCCTCTGTGCGCCAGAGCGGAAAACGAGACTCGAACTTGCGACCCCAACCTTGGTAAGGTTGTGCATTGACAACCAATTATCGAATTATAGAAAGTATAATACACTGCGAAAATTGAAAAATATATCTAATTTTCCCAGTGTATTTAGGCAGTGTATTTAGAAAGTGTTCTTTGAGCCTTAACGCATTCTCGTTCTATAAAAATATCGAGGTTAATTTAACAATAATTCCCTATACAGTTCAGGAACTTCTGAATCTAACGAAGAATCGGCTATGTGGACTTTGATATAATCTTCTGAGCAGAGTTCTATTATCATAAACTTTGCTCCTATTTCTCCCCAATAATATTTGCCATTAGCATTGTCCTTATAATTTGCATTCTCTTTAGGTTCGCCGTATTGTTTCTTTAAATATGACATTGTTTGAGAAATATTATCTTTACCATCTAAAGGAGTATAATTGTGGATTCGATATTGGGTGTAGCAAAGTTTGTCATTACTGAATGCTAATCTAATAGTCCCAAATTCTATATTTTTATATTTGAAATCATAAACTCGCAAAACAAATCTATCATATCCTTTTTTTTCTTCATAGCGACATTTTAGATTGTTTTCTTGGATGTATTCTATAATATCTTCTTCTGTTGAACCTAATTCAAACCCTAAGTTATAGTCATTGTTTCTGCAAGATGTCAACATTAAAAATGACGACAATAACACAAATAGTAAATTATTCTTCATATTATTATAGTTTTTTCATTATCGATATTTTTACAAAGGTAGTAAATTATTTCACAAAATACATCATTTATACTAATCCTTTTCCCAAAACACCATCTACTCTATAAGTGATAATCGATTATAAACCTGGTTGGGCATAACACCCAGCCATAAAAACAAAAAGGTATGAAAAAACTATTTTATGAGACAGAGGAATTCCTTTTGGTATCTGGGATGTCTTTTTGCACCTAAATGCACACAAACAAAAAAGGATTAGATTTCTCTAAGCCTTTCGATTTGGAGCGGAAAACGAGACTCGAGCCCGCGCTACGCGCAGGCAATTTTCTCGCGAACTATTGTTAACACGCCTTAACCCCCTGGAAGGGGCCATCTTGGGGTCGCTCGTGCGAGCCTATTTGTGCAAAATAAGAAAGGTTGGCTTTGAGCCAACCTTCTCATTTTGAGCGGAAACCGAGACTCGAGCCCGCGCTACGCGCAGGCAATTTTCTCGCGAACTATTGTTTACACCCCCTAACCCCCTGGAAGGGGGCATCTTGGGGTCGCTCGTGCGAGTCTATTTGTGCAAAATAAGAAAGGTTGGCTTTA
>JAZLDU010000003.1:0-47340 GCA_045614885.1 Tidjanibacter sp.
GCATAACAAAAAAAGGTGAAACTTTCGTTTCACCTTCTCGTTGTTGCTTTGAGCTGTTTCCGAGGATTGAACTCGGGACCTCTTCCTTACCAAGGAAGTGCTCTACCACTGAGCTAAAACAGCATTTACTTCCTAAAAGCGAGGCAAAAGTACGACGAGTTTTTGAATTGTGCAACTTTTTCGCAACTTTTTTGCAAAAAATCTCACTCGGAGTGCAAAATTAGGCCTCGGGAGCGCTGTTGGTAGCCGTTTTTGCGCCCCGAGGGCGCACCCACCCGCCCCGCGTGTGCGCTATTTGCGCCCCCGCTCCCTGATTTTTGTGGCCTCGGTTGTGTGTGGGGCGACTATCGGTTGTAGAATGGGAGAGGGCCCCCGCTCCCTGATTTTTTTTGAGGTGCAATTCATCCTAAACAATTATCCTCATACCTTATTCCAACTATCTTCGGCCACAAAAAAAGCACCCGACCGCTCGGCCGAGTGCTCTTTTGCTTTTGTAGTCTTGGATGTCGTTATATCCTTATTTTACGCTCCACGAGCCACCGGGATTATTGCTATCCCACAAGTTGTCATCTTCCAAGGTGAATAGGTTCTTGCCGTCAGTAGGAAGAGCAATATCTATGGTCTGATTCCATTTATTGCCCCATCCGGTTGACTGCGAACCAGGATTCATACGGCAGAAAATTACATTTTTACCCACGAATCCCTCGGGAATGGCGCACTGATAAGTATCGGTAGCCCCCTCTGTTGGTGTGAGTTTTACCCAAGCTTCTCCATTGCCAAAGAAATAGGCTGCAAACCATGCATTTGACTCTTTCCAACTCGCACAAATCTTTACGTAGATAATGTTTTCGCTAAGTTCAGGTTCTACATAGGGTTTGTCGGGGCCGTTTTCGGTTTGTTCGGTTGCAGTAGTATAATCAGTGTTTGCTGTGACTAAGTACAATTTCTTTCCCCAATAGTCGAAATAGATATCATAAGTGCCCTCGGTGGTGACGGCAATATTATTATCACCACCACCTGCAGAAAGTGTCATAAACTTGTTAGGCTCGAGATTGTTGATGCCTCTTCCATAGCTTTCGTCCCATGATGTTGCGTTTTTAACTTTGATTTCGTCGTAAGCAGCGAGTGTGACGTCCTCTGCAACGAAAAGACCATAGGTCGAAGTTGCAACCATAGGAGTATCACTCCAATCATTGAAAGTACCAGCCAAAGCATAAGAATTGAAGGCGGGCAGTGCACCACTTTCAGCAATATAGAAATATGCCATAGTTTCGCTATTCAGCAGATAGATGTCATATTTTTTGGAGATGTCGGTTACGGTGATGTTGGATTTGTAACCGTCGGTGTTGAATTTAGATTCGTACCACTCGCCAACGGGAACAGGGTCGAGCTCTTTGCCATACTCTTGGTAAGCACCAACCTGCTTTGTCCACTCGCCCTGATTGAATTGGAAACCATCTTCGGTCAATGTTACGTTGCGAGCTACAAAATAATTGCCCTCCAAGTACATTGGATTGGCTGTGGTGCTCCATTCGTTGTGGCCACCACTAATGTTCCAAGCGCTGGGTTTGTCGAGGGTGCCGAGGTTGTAGAGTTTGCCACCCTCGAACTTGTAGTTCTCGAGTTTCTTGCACTCTACGTCGTCAATCGAGTACGAGAAGGTGCACTCTACGCCACCAACAACAGCGATGTAGTGAACGCCCTCCGATGCGGGAATGGTGAAGGCTTTCATGTCGTCGGTATAGTGATCGTCGCAGAAGCTGAAAATGCCCTCTTCGGAATTATTAGTCAATTGCGAGTTGAAGGTAACATCATAATCCGACTCGAACATCAGCACGGGCGACGCTACGTCCAAGGAGATTTTGTTGTCTTGGCTCAAAGTGCCTCTGCCGTTGAGGTCGATACCTTTTATGCCACACAAGCTGCAAAATGTGTGGTTATAATATACATATACCTCTTGGTTCAGCAGTTCGCTAACACCTGTGGTGGCGCACACGAAGTTTTTACCATCGGTAGTGGTAAAAGTGTATGGAGTACCACCAAGATCTCCGCCATTGTACAACTGTACGATCAGCGTGTCGTCAGTATCTAAAGTGATAGGGTAGCCGTTCACTGCGTCTTTCTTGCCAATAGACACGCGGGTCACATCGCCAACCTCGGCCACGAATGAAACTTTCTCGTCGCCGTTCTCGTTGGGGGTGAGGTCGGTGTCAATATCGTTCTGGCATGCCATTGCGCCCATAGCAACAACAGCACACATCAAATAATAAAAAATCTTTTTCATAACTTTTTTGTTTGCTTTTGTTAAACTTTTGGGTTACCAAATGGGGTTGCCACCGTTGGCCTCTTCGAGCCAAATAATTTCCTCTTGGCTAACGTTAGCCAAGCTGGCTGCAATACCAGCCTCGACCTCTACCTCATAAAGGTCTACTGCGGGAGTAGTGTAAGTTTTTTTCATTTCGTTAAAGGTTTTTGTTATGTTTGTTTATTAGTTGTTTTCTTGGGTTAGGCCAAGGGTGCAGGGTGTGCACATCTACAAAGATAGCACTTTTTTGGCGAATGGCACACAGCAAACGGGCAAAAATGCACATTTAGGCCGTCTGAACCTCTGTTTTGTGGCGACGAGCTGCACTTTCGGGCCGACGGGCGGAAGGTGCAATTTTGGGGCCCAACGAAAAAAACCACTCCTCGGGTGGCCAACTCTCAATTCTTTTTTGTACTTTTGGGGGTTAAATGTGCACACGCTAAATTTTATGTACGATTACAAAGCTCTTCGCAAGGTGATTACGATGCTCGGTGTGGCTTTCGTGGTGGTGCTGGTCGTTCTGCTCCTCACAAGCCGACCTCTGAGCCTATTTGCCCTCATCTCGGGGCTCTTTATGCTGGCCATTGCGGGCTACTTCATCACCATCCCCCTGCGCCTCATCCGCGAGATGCAGGATATGGACCAGATGATTGAGAACTACAAGCAGGCAGCTCGCAAACAGCAACAAAACGAAACAAAATCTTAACAAATATATTCATCACACACTACTCAAAACCCTACAAAACGATGAAAAGAATTCTTATCGCAGGTGCAGGCGGACAGATTGGTTCGGAGCTGACCGTCTATCTCAGGAAAATCTATGGCCCCGAAAACGTAATCGCAGCCGACCTTCGTGAGTGCCCTCAGTTGGCCTACGACGGCCCCTTCGAGATTCTCAACATTCTCGACCGCGAGGCCTATGCAAACTTGGTGCGTAGCTACAACATCGACACCATCTTCAACCTCGTGGCTGTTCTCTCGGCTACCGGCGAGAAGAATCCACAGGGCGCTTGGACTGTGAATATGGGCGCACTGATGAACTCGCTCGAAATCGCTCGCGAGTATGGTTGTGCACTCTTTACCCCCTCGTCGATTGGCGCTTTCGGTGGCGACTTCGAGAGGGACAACACTCCTCAGGACGTGGCTATGCAGCCCAACACCATCTACGGTGTGTGCAAAGTTACCGGCGAGCTGCTCAGCAACTACTACCACAGTCGCTTTGGCGTGGATACCCGTAGCGTGCGCTTCCCCGGTATCATCTCCAACGTAACCATGCCCGGTGGCGGTACCACCGACTACGCCGTGGAGATCTACTACGAGGCTGTTAAGACCGGTCACTACACCTGCCCCATCCCTGCCGACGTGTATATGGATATGATGTATATGCCCGACGCGCTGAAAGCTATCGTAGACCTCATGGAGGCAGATCCCTCGAAGCTCAAACACCGCAATAGCTTCAACATCGCAGCTATGAGCTTCACCCCCGAGATTATCGCTGCCGAGATTCGCAAACACATCCCCGAGTTCACTATGGACTACGCCGTAGATCCCGTGAAGGAGGAGATTTCGCGCAGCTGGCCCAATAAACTCGACGACACTTGCGCTCGCGAGGAGTGGGGTTGGAATCCCGATTGGGACTTGGCCAAGATGACCGAGGATATGCTCCGTGCCGTTCGTGCCAAATTGGGCAAATAGTCGGCCGACATATATAGAGATATAGTTTTTTGAGGGCGTAGGTGGCGGCACTCTCTTTGAGGAGTGGGTTACTGCGCCCTTTTTGTATAAAAGTAAACGATTTTTTTGTGAGTATGAGAGCAGCAATCTATGGCGCGGGATCGTTGGGAACGATTCTGGGCGCATACATAACCAAGAATGGCGGCAAGGTGGAACTCATCAACCGCAACAAAGCCCACGTCGAGGCACTTCAAAAAGAGGGCGCCAAGGTGGTGGGTACTGTCAATTTCACTCAGCCTGTGGTGGCCTACCTGCCCGAGCAGATGGAGGGCACCTATGACGTCATCTTCCTGATGACCAAACAGCAGCAGAATCCCGAGGTGGTGACTATGTTGAAGGGCTTTTTGGCCGAGGATGGTGTGATTGTAACCCTCCAAAACGGCATTCCCGAGTTGCAGATTGGTCAGATTGTGGGCGACGACCGCACGCTGGGTTGTACGGTGGCTTGGGGTGCAACAATGCAGGGCCCTGGCGTGTGCGAACTTACAAGTCAGCCCGACAGCCTTACCTTCTCGCTCGGCTCGCTCACCAAGGAGCGCAATGGTCACTTCGACCAGGTGAAGGCTCTGTTGGAGATGATGGGCCCAGTGGAGGTAGACGAGAACTTTGTGGGCACCCGTTGGAGCAAACTGCTCATCAACGCCTCGTTCTCGGGCATGAGCGCGGTGCTGGGCAGCACCTTTGGCGAGGCTGCCAAACCCAAGGAGTCTAGGCGCATTGTGCAGGCTCTGATTAAGGAGTGTATCGACGTGTGCGCTGCGGGTGGTATCAAGATCGAGCCTGTGCAGGGCAAAGATATTGTGGCGCTGCTCGACTATAAGAGTGGGCTCAAAAAGGCCATTTCGTTCTTCATCATCCCCATTGCCATCAAGAAACACGCTCTGCTGAAAGCAAGTATGTTGCAGGATATCGAGAAGGGCAAGCTGACCGAGGTGGATGCCATAAATGGTGTTGTTAGCGCCTATGGCCGCAAGGTGGGCTGGCCTACGCCTATGAACGACAAGGTTGTGGAGATTATCCACCGCATCGAGAAGGGCGAACTTAGCCCCTCGTTCGATAACCTTAAATTGTTTTAGGCTGAGAATTAAACAATAAAAGGGAGCTTTGGACTACCAAAGCTCCCTTTATTTTTTTGACTAATGTCGGTCGACGGTCGACGGTTGACGGTCGACGTTAGACTATTTTTTTGGCTTCCACGCCGTTGCGTCGATTTCGCGCTTGTTGGCGGGGGTGTAGAAGGTGCGTCCCTCCATTCCCTCGGGCATAAACTCCTGCTCCACCCAGTGGCCCTCGTAGTCGTGGGCATATTTGTAACCCTTGCCGTAGCCTAACTTGTCCATCAGTTTGGTGGGGGCGTTGCGCAGATGCAGGGGCACAGGGCGGTTGGTGGTGTCGTGTTCCACAACCCTCAGGGCCTCGTTTATGGCCATATAGGCCGAGTTGCTCTTGGGGCTGTTGGCCAGATAGATGGTCGCCTCGGCCAGCGGAATACGAGCCTCGGGCATACCCAACTTGTGCACCGCATCGAAGCAGGCATTGGCCAACAATAGGGCATTGGGGTTGGCCAAACCAACATCCTCCGAGGCCAAAATTACCAGCCTGCGGGCAATGAACTTGGGGTCTTCGCCACCGGCCAACATACGGGCCAAGTAGTAGATAGCCGCATCGGGCGCACTGCCACGCACGCTCTTGATAAAGGCGCTGATTACGTCGTAGTGCTGCTCGCCATTCTTGTCGTAGAGGGCTATGTTTTGTTGCAGACAGTCGATTACGCGCTGGTCGTTGATGACGAGTTCGCCCTCGCTTGCGCCCGCCATGATGTCCAGAATGTTGAGCAACTTGCGAGCGTCGCCACCCGAAAACTCAAACAACGCATTCACCTCTTCGACCTTCACACCGCGTTCGAGCAGCACCTTGTCGGTCGAGATTGCTCGGTCGAGCAGGGTTTGCAACTCGTTGTTGTTCATCGCTTTGAGTACATAGACCTGACACCTCGACAGCAGGGGAGAGATGACCTCGAACGAGGGATTCTCGGTAGTGGCACCGATGAGTACCACAACGCCCTGCTCCACGGCGCCGAGCAGCGAGTCTTGCTGAGCCTTGTTGAAACGGTGAATCTCGTCGATGAAGAGTATGGGTGCGCCACCAGAGCCGAAGAAACGGCTGTTTTTGGCGGCTTCGATTACTTCGCGCACCTCTTTCACGCCACTTGCAATGGCCGAGAGGGTAAACATCTGACGGCCCAGGGCCAATGCTACGAGCCTTGCGAGGGTGGTTTTGCCCACCCCGGGAGGGCCCCAGAGGATGAACGAGGGGATGTTGCCGCCCTCGATAAAGCGGCGAATAACGCCACCCTCACCGACCAGATGTGTTTGGCCGATGTACTCTTCGAGGCTCTGTGGCCTGAGTCGTTCTGCGAGTGGTGCGTTGCTCATGGTTTGTTGTGTGATCCTATTTCGTTCACAAAGATACCTAATTGGAATTCAAAATTCAAAATTCAGGATTCAAAATTATTGCCGTCTACCGTCAACCGTCGACCGACTGAGGTCTAACGTCTAACAACTAAGAGTTATAGGAGATCTACGAGTAATAAGACTTATATTACTCCTATTACTCCTATTACTCCTATAACTTTCAACTCTCAACTTTCAACAAAAAAGAGGTGCGTTCCGTAGTGGAACACACCTCTCTACTTTTGTTCGAACTCCAAACTGATTAGTCGCAGAGCGATACGCGGTAGAAGCTAACAATCTTAGCCTCAGCGTCGGCAGCTTTGAGAGTATCTTTAACCGAAGTCTTACCATCGCCCATCTGGTATGCCTGCTCCTCCAAAGTCTGCTCTTTGAAGAATTTCTGAACACGGCCTTTGGCAATGTTCTCTACCATCTGTGCGGGAAGGTTTGCGGCCTTCTCGGCCGAAACGGTCTTGATGATCTCGCGAGCCTGCTCAGCCTGCTCGGCAGTGATCCAACCTTTCGACATGTTCGACTCGATGTGATCCTCGCTATCAACGTGAGCGGGGTTGATACCAGCTTTCGACAAAGCAGCGTCTACTGCCTTCTGTACCAACTCGTCTTTGGTCTTCTGGATAGCAATCTTCTGCTCCTCCTCAACAACAGCCTGAGGAACGGTGTCGGCCGATACAGCAACGGGGTTCATCGAAACAACCTGCATTGCGATACCTTTTGCCAACTCCTCGTCGATAGCTTTGTTGAAGCCTACGATAGCGCCGAGTTTCTTGTTGAAGTGAACGTATGTTGCGCAGTAGGGGGCCTCGATGCAAGCATAGAAGGGAACCTCTACTTTCTCACCGGTCTGACCGGTCTTCTCGGTTACCAAGTCGGCAACGGTACGACCATCAGCGGTGGGGCAAGCCAACAGAGCCTCCAAGTTGGCGGCGCTATTAGCTGCTGCAATCTCAATAATGGTGTTTGCGGTTGCGCCAAACGACTCAACCTGAGCAACGAAGTCAGTCTCGCAAGCCAAGCAAGCCAAGTAAGCTTTGCCCTCGGCAAGTTTTGCTACAACCACACCCTCAGTAGCGGTGCGGTCTGCACGTTTGCTGGCAACGAGTTTACCTTTCTCGCGAATGATCTCGATAGCACGCTGCATATCGCCATTAGCCTCTTCGAGTGCTTTTTTGCAATCCATCATACCGGCCTGGGTCATATCGCGGAGTTTTTTGATATCGGCAAGTGTAACAGCCATAGTCTTTCTCTTTATTAAAAGGTTTTACTTCGTTTTGCTTGATTACTCTGCAGCCTCCTCGGTAGCGGGAGCCTCAGCCTCAGCTACTTTAACGGCTTTGCGAGCGCGGGGCTTTTTCTCGGTAGCGGCCTCTTTGGCAGCGACCTCTTCAGCCTCTTTCTCTTTCTCGATGCGACGCTCCTCGAGGCCCTCGTTGATAGCCGAGCACATTGCGTCGAGGATTACAGCGATACTCTTTGCAGAATCGTCATTTGCAGGGATTACGTAATCGATGTCTGTGGGATCACAGCAAGTATCAACCATTGCAAATACGGGGATGTTGAGGCGTTTTGCCTCGCGAACTGCATTGAACTCTTTCTGTACGTCTACTACGAACAGAGCTGCGGGCAGACGGGTAAGGTCTGCAATCGAACCGAGGTTTTTCTCCAATTTAGCCCTCTGACGAGCGATCTGGAGTTTCTCGCGTTTCGAGAAGTTATCATAAGTACCGTCGTTGCTCATCTTGTCGATGGTAGCCATTTTCTTAACGGCCTTACGTATGGTGGGGAAGTTAGTGAGCATACCACCGGGCCAGCGCTCGGTAACATAGGGCATGCCTACTGCCTGCACCTTCTCGGCAACAATCTCTTTAGCCTGTTTTTTGGTTGCAACGAAGAGGATCCTGCGACCGCTCTTGGCAATCTGTTTGATGGCTGCTGCCGCCTCATCAACTTTTACTGCAGTTTTGTGCAAGTCGATGATATGGATTCCGCCTTTCTCCATAAAGATATATGGAGCCATTTTGGGATTCCATTTTCTTTTGAGGTGGCCAAAGTGTACGCCAGCCTCGAGTAATTGATTAAAATCTGTACGTGCCATTTCTAATCGTAAATGTTTTCTTTTTCTTTTTTGTCTAAAAAAACTCTCTTTTTGTCAACCAAGTCGGTAGCGCCACAGCGTGTGTGTGGGCGGTCCGGTTGGTTTTCCGCGAAAGGGCAATCTTCCAGTAGCACTCCCTATGCTGCCATAGGCTTTCGGCTTCCCCATTTTGTTAGGCTGCCAAGTGAGCTATGCAGCAGTCGGGGTGGTCTGGCGGATTTGTAAACCTCTTTCGTGCAGTTTTTCGGTGCGAACGGAGAATTAACGTTTGCTGAACTGGAATTTACGGCGAGCACCGGGCTGACCGGGTTTCTTACGCTCAACCTCGCGTGCGTCACGAGTGAGGAAACCGTTCTTTTTCAGAATCGAGCGGTTCTCAGCGTCGATCTCGCAGAGTGCGCGAGCGATACCCAGGCGAGCTGCCTCTGCCTGACCGTGGATGCCACCACCATCGAGGTTGATGTTGATGTCGTAGCTCTCCAACTGGTTCAAAACGAGCAGGGGCTGTTTTACTACAAACTGGAAGATATCCAGAGGGAAGTAAACCTCCAAGGGTCGTTTGTTGATGGTAATAGTACCGTTACCGGGCTTAACGTAAACGCGAGCAACAGCTGCTTTTCTGCGTCCTACAGTGTTTACAACTTCCATAGTTTTCGTGTTTACTTAATCTCGTTGAGTTTAATTTCTTTGGGGCACTGTGCGGCGTGATTGTGCTCTGCGCCGGCATATACCTTCAAATTTTTAAGAATAGCAACGCCGAGGCGAGTTTTAGGCAACATACCTTTAACGGCGTTCATAACAAGGAATTCGGGCTTGTTCTGCAACCTCTCTGCGGGGGTAGCAAAACGCTGTCCGCCGGGGTAACCGGTGTGGTGTACATAGACCTTATCGGTCATCTTCTTACCCGTGAGCCTTACTTTGTCAGCGTTGATTACGATAACATAGTCACCGCAGTCTACGTGAGGAGTGAAGTCGGGTTTGTTTTTGCCCCTTAAGATTTTCGCAACCTGCGAGGCAAGTCGTCCGAGCACCTGGCCCTCTGCGTCGATAACATACCACTGTTTGTTAACAGTCGCAGCGTTGGCCGAGATGGTTTTGTAACTCAAAGAATCCACTTCTTCTTGTGTTTTAATTAGTTAATACTTGTGTTAATTTATGTAATCCCAACCCATAAAATATGGGCCTGCAAAGATACGGAAAAAATTCAAAATTCAAAATTCGGGATTTAATTTTTTTGGTCTAACGTCTAACGTCCAACGTCTAACGTCAATTTTTAGTTTGTCAACCGTCGACCGTCGACCGTCAACCGTCGACCGTCAACCGACTAAGGCTAATTCTCAATTCCCAACAAAGCGTTATACTTTGCTCTGTCGGCTATGATGCTCATAGCGCTGCCAAACGTGGGCTCGGTGTGGCTGTTGGCCACGCGCACGCCCCCCTCGGTGCCCCACATTGCCGAGCCAAGGGCACTTTTCAGATAGTAGCCCACAAGCTCGCGGCTCTGGGCCAAGTTCTCTTCATCCACCACGATACCCTCTTCGCCTCCTCGCCTTACGGCCTCGTCAATCAGAGCCTCGGGGGTGGAGTACTCCCTTACGAACTCCTCCACGGTGGGGTAGGCTGCCCTGAGGGACTCCCTGTTGTCTACAAAGGTTTCGTTGGCCAGGTCGGTAATAATCCACCTCTGCTGCAACTCGTTGGCAAAGGTGAAATCTTTGGTCGTGTCGTGGTCGATGTATACGTCGGGCGTAATGCCGCCACCGCCCAACACCATTCGCCCGTTTTTGAGCGTCTTGTATTTGGGTGCCACCACTGCCAGCGAGTCGCGATACCTGCGGTCGGTCATCCTCTTGGCGTGGTCGAAGTAGTACTCGGCCGTCTTGCCTTTCTCGAAGGGCCTTTGTATGCACCTACCGCTGGGGGTGTAGTAGTGGCTGGTGGTTATGCGCAGTGCCGAGCCGTCGTCCATAACGACCTGCTTCTGCACCAATCCCTTGCCAAACGACTGACGCCCCACGATTACTGCTCGGTCGTAGTCCTGCAATGCTCCCGCCACAAGCTCGCTGGCCGAGGCCGAGAACTCGTCGATGAGCACCACCACAGGGCCGTTTGTGTACTTGCCCTTGGTCTTGGAGTAGTGGTTGTAGGTCTGCTCGGTACGGCCGCTTGTGGAGGTAATGAGGGTGTTGCGGGGTAGGAAGAAGCCCGCAAGCTCGATACCCGCCCTGAGCAGTCCGCCACCGTTGCCCCTAAGGTCGAGGATAAATCCCTCGATAGGGCCCAAACTCTCAAACGCACTGCGGAACTCCTCCATGGTGTTCTCCGCAAACCTATTGACCTTTATGTAGCCTATATTATATAAGGTATAGGCGGCATCTATGGTTGGTATGGCAATTTCGCCCCTTTGGAGCACCACATCTTGTGGCTCGTCTGCTCCGTGCTTGACCACCGCGAGGGTTATGGTCGAGCCCACCTTGCCACGCACAAGTGTTGTGAGCGAGTCGCGGTGTATGCCCTTGGTGCTGCGCCCGTCGATGGCCATAATCTTGTCGCCCTCGGCCAGCGAGGCTTTGTGTGCGGGAGAGCCCTCCGAGGTGGAGATTACATAGAGCTCGTCCCTCACCACACCGAAACTCACACCCACGCCACCAAAGGCCCCATCAAACATATCCATCTCGGCTTTCACCTGCTCGGCTGTCAGATAGGCCGAGTGGGGGTCGAGCCTTTCGAGGGTGCTGCGTATGGCCTCTTCGATGAGTGTGGCGTTGTCGGGCCCCTCGACATAGAGCGAGTTGAGGTAGTAGTAAAACGAGCCAAACTTCTCCAAATCCTTCTGGAAACTCTGGCCGCTTGCCACGCCCACAGACAAAAGGGTGGTTGCAACTGCTGCAACCACCGCCATTAGTCTGCTATGTAAACCTCTGTGTTTCAAAGTGCCTAATTATGCCAAAAAGTCGGCAAGCTCTGCAAAGGGAACTTTCTGTTGCTCGCCTTTGACCATATTTTTAACGGTTGCCACGCCCTCGATGCGCTCGCTCTCGCCTACGATAACAACGTAGGGGATAGCCCTTTTATTGGCATACTCCATCTGTTTTTTCATCTTGGCCGCGTCGGGATAGATGTCGCTCTGAATGCCGGCCTTGCGCAACTCTTTCAGCAGACGCATAGAGCACTTCATCTCCTCGCCACCGAAGTTGATAAGGAGCACCTTGGTAGTCATCTGAGCCTCCTCGGGGAACAATCCGAGACCCAACATCACGTCGTAGATGCGGTCGGCACCAAACGAGATGCCCACACCGCTTGTGTCGGGCAGACCGAAGATGCCGGTCAGGTCGTCGTAGCGACCGCCACCGCAGATGCTGCCAATCTGGAAATCTTTGGCCTTAACCTCGAAGATTGCACCTGTGTAGTAGTTCAGACCGCGTGCTAACGAGAGATCCAATTCGATGTCGAGCGTCGAGCCGTTGGTGGCGATGTGGCCGAAGAGCTCCTCCACCTCGTCTACACCTTTCAGACCGGTTGCGCTCTCGGCCAGGGTGGTGCGCAGGGTTGCGAGTTTCTCGGAGGTTGTGCCCTCCAACAAGAGGATGGGTTTGAGCTTCTCGATAGCCTCCTGCTCAATACCCCTCTCCAAGAGCTCCTTCTCCACATTCTCCAAGCCAATCTTGTCGAGCTTGTCGATGGCTACGGTGATGTCTATCATCTTGTCGGCGTGGCCGATGGCCTCGGCAATGCCGAAGAGAATCTTGCGGTTGTTGATTTTGAGCACTACTGCAATACCCAACCTGCGGAATACCTCCTCTACAATCTCCACCAACTCGGCCTCGTAGAGCAACGAACGGCTGCCGATGGCATCTACGTCGCACTGATAGAACTCGCGGTAACGACCTTTCTGGGGCCTATCGGCACGCCATACGGGCTGCACCTGGTAACGCTTGAAGGGGAAAGCAATCTCGCTCTGGTGCTGAACAACAAACCTTGCGAAGGGTACGGTCAGGTCGTAGCGCAGACCTTTCTCACACAGTTTGGTTGCCAGGGCGTTGGGGTTGCCCTCGATTTGCTCGGGGGTAACTTTGTCCATAAAGTTGCCAGAGTTGAGTATCTTGAAGAGCAGTTTGTCGCCCTCTTCGCCATATTTGCCCATCAGTGTCGAGAGGTTCTCCATTGCGGGAGTTTCCAGCGGAGCGTAGCCATAGGTGCGGAATACGCTCTTGATGGTGTCGAACATATAGTTTCGCCTTGTCATCTCTACGGGCGAAAAGTCCCTTGTGCCCTTTGGAATGCTTGGTTTTTGTGCCATTATATCTTTGTGTTACGTTATAATTCTTTTTGGCGTCGGTTGCGCTCTATGGGCGATTTCTTCGTTACGCTCGTGCTCGGAATGCTCATTTACGGTCTGTAAACTGCGCTTCCTCGCTCATCGCAAGCCTCGAACTCGCCTCATATATCGCACCCGCTGTTCTGCCGCACTCTAATTTTGAATTTTGAATCTTGAATTTTGAATTAGTTCTCAATCAGCTTGCGGTACTTAACCCTGTGGGGAGTGGTGTCGATGCCCTGAGCCTTCTTGTGCTCTTCGTACTCGCTGTACGAGCCCTCGAAGTAAACCACGCGGCCGTCGTCCTCGAACGAAAGAATGTGGGTAGCAACCCTATCCAAGAACCAACGGTCGTGCGAGATTACCACAGCACAGCCCGCAAAGTTGTCCAAACCCTCCTCCAATGCTCGCAGGGTGTTTACGTCGATGTCGTTGGTAGGCTCATCGAGCAGCAACACGTTGCCCTCCTCTTTCAGAGCCAAGGCCAGGTGCAAACGGTTACGCTCGCCACCCGACAACACGCCGCACTTCTTCTCCTGGTCGGCACCGCTGAAATTGAACCTGCCCACATAGGCACGAGCGTTGATCTGACGGTTGCCCAGAGTGATCAGCTCGCTGTTCTGCGAGATTACCTCAAAGACGGTCTTCTCGGGGTCGATGCTCTTGTGCTGCTGGTCTACATAGGCGAGCTTCACAGTCTCACCAATCTTGAACGAGCCGCTGGTAGGCTCCTCCAAGCCCATAATCATACGGAACAGAGTGGTCTTACCGGTACCGTTGGCTCCAATCACACCCACAATACCTGCGGGAGGCAATACGAAGTTCAGACCCTCGTAGAGCACCCTGTCGCCAAAGGCTTTCGACACATCGTGAGCCTCGATAACCACATTACCCAAGCGGGGACCGTTGGGGATGTAGATTTCGAGCTTCTCCTCTTTCTGCTTGGTATCTTCGTTGAGCAGTTTGTCGTAGGCACCCAGACGGGCTTTGCTCTTGGCGTGACGAGCTTTGGGGCTCATGCGCACCCACTCCAACTCGCGCTCCAACGCCTTGCGACGCTTGCTCTCCTGTTTCTCCTCCTGGGCCAGACGGTTGCTCTTCTGCTCTAACCAGCTCGAATAGTTACCCTTCCAAGGAATACCCTCGCCACGGTCGAGCTCCAAGATCCAACCCGTCACATTGTCGAGGAAGTAACGTTCGTGGGTTACGGCAATGACGGTACCTTTGTACTGAGCCAGGTGCTGTTCGAGCCAGTCGATGCTCTCGGCATCGAGGTGGTTGGTGGGCTCGTCGAGCAACAATACATCGGGCTCCTGCAACAACAGACGGCACAGAGCCACACGCCTACGCTCGCCACCCGAGAGGGTAGCCACGTTGCGATCGGGCTCGGGACAACGCAGAGCGTCCATTGCACGCTCCAAGGTGGCGTCGATCTCCCAGCCGTTTACGTTGTCGATAGCCTCGGTGAGCTCGCCCTGACGCTCGATGAGCTTTGCCATCTGGTCGTCATCCATGGGCTCCATAAACTTGGCGTTGATCTCTTCGTACTCTTTGAGCAGAGCTACGGTTTGGGCGCAACCCTCCTCTACGATTTCGCGCACGGTTTTGGTGTCGTCGAGCTGGGGCTCCTGCTCCAAGTAGCCTACGGAGTAGCCGGGCGAGAATACCACTTCGCCTTGGAAGCTTTTGTCGATTCCGGCGATAATTTTCATCAGAGTAGACTTACCCGAGCCGTTCAGACCGACGATACCGATTTTGGCGCCGTAGAAGAACGAGAGATAGATGTTGTTAAGTATTTTGCGGTTGTTGTTGAGCACCTTGCTCACTCCGACCATCGAAAAGATAATTTTCTCGTCTGCCATAGTGTGTTTATGAGGTTGTATTTTTATAATTTGCGCATTTGGCACAAAGATACCTATTTATAATTCAAAATTCAAAATTCAGAATTCAAAATAGGGAATTTAAGGAGCTTAATGAACTTAACGACCATAAAACTCCCTAAATTCCTTAAACTCCCTAAACTCCTTAAAGTCGTTAGACGTTAGACGTTGGACGTTAGACCTTCTAAAAAGAAAAGCCCACTGCGAAAGTGGGCTTTTCTTTTTAGAAGTTATCTTTCAGGGGCTCGAAGTACGCCTGTGGGTGGAGGCAGGCGGGGCAGGCTTTTGGGGCCTCTTTGCCTACGTAGATGAAGCCGCAGTTGCGACACTGCCAGGTGATTTCGTCTTTGCGGAGGAACACCTCGCCGTCGGCCACGCGGGCGTAGAGCGAGCGGTAGCGTTTCTCGTGATAAGCCTCTACTTTGGCGATGTTGCGGAAGGCTGCTGCCACTGCGGGGAAACCCTCTTCGTCGGCGATGGCTGCGAATTGGGGGTAGAGTACTTCCCACTCCTCGTTTTCGCCTGCGGCTGCTGCTTCGAGGTTGGCTGCGGTGTCGCCGATGATGCCTGCGGGATAGGCTGCGGTGATTTCGACCATGCCGCCTTCGAGGAATTTGAAGAAACGCTTGGCGTGTTCTTTTTCTTGCTCAGCGGTTTCCATAAAGATTGCTGCTATCTGCTCGTAACCCTCTTTTTTGGCTTGCGAAGCGAAGAAGGTGTAACGGCTGCGGGCCTGGCTTTCGCCTGCGAAAGCTTTCAGGAGGTTTTGTTCGGTGAGTGTACCTTTGATAGATGCCATAGTTGTAGTGTGTTTTTTTGTTGTTTGTATTAGTGTTGTGTTGTGTGCAAAAATGTTGCCAGAGGGGGGACTAATAGGAGTTATAGGAGTTATAGGAGTTATAGGACTAATAGGAGTTTTATATCTCTTATTGCTCCTATTACTCTTATTTCTCCTATAATTTTTGTTTTCGTGCGTTGTACATTTGTTCTCTTATTCCTCCGTTGTCAACGAATTGGCTTTGTTGTCGTTGTATGAGTTTGTATAATAGGTAGTCTGCTTGGTGTATTAGTGTTATGGCAATGTTTGCCAATGTTTCATCGGATTGTGTGTCTGCTATCGAGCGATAGTAGTCCGAATTGTTGTGTGTAGTGCATATATGCCTTGTGCGCATATAGTTTTCGCTTCCTTCTTGCCATTGTTTTAGTCCTCTTACCCTCAGGTAGTCTTCGTAGTCGGCCAGGAGTTCTTGCAGACTTGCTTTGGCTACGTTTGTGAGTTTTAGTTCGGTTTCGGTCGATGTGGTTGCTGCGGCCGAGCCTTCGGCTATGTTTTGTTTACCCGAGCGTGCGGCCTGAATCATTTGGTCTTGTGTGCGGTCGCTGTGGCTTAGGAAACGGTGCACGAAGTGGTAAGTCAGGTCGTATATGCACTCGGCCTTTTGGTATACGAGTAGCGCTTTGTAATTGCCTTTTTGTCGTAGGAACGAGTTGTTGGTTACGGCCATTGCTTGTGAGGGGGTGTTGGTTTACTACAAAGTTAGGCTTTTTTTTGTAAAGTGCACCGCTGTTGGGATGTTTTTTTTGTTGGTAGCACTCCTATAACTCCTATTGCTCCTATAAGATTTATAGGACTTATAAGAGATTTAAGAGTTTCTTGGGCGTAAAAAAACAGCCCGACCGATAGGGGCCGAGCTGTTGAATGGGGTGTGCTTCGGTGGTGATTAGGGAGATTAAGGAGATTAAGGAGTGCCGAAAGTTTTTTCTTATCCTTTCCCTAAGCTCCCTAAACTCCTTAAAGCCCCTAAAGCCCCTAAGGAATCCTATAACTCCTATAACTCTTATTGCTCCTATAAGATTTATAGGACTTATAAGAGGTCTAAGAGTTTTTTGGGCATAAAAAAACAGCCCGACCGATTAAGGCCGAGCTGTTGGATGGGGTGTGCTTCGGTGGTGATTAGGGAGATTAAGGAGATTAAGGAGATTAAGGAGTGCCGAAAGTTTTTTCTTATCCTTTCCCTAAGCTCCCTAAACTCCTTAAAGCCCCTAAAGAATCCTATAACTCCTATAACTCCTATAACTCTTATTGCTCCTATAAGATTTATAGGACTTATAAGAGATCTAAGAGTTTCTTGGGCATAAAAAAAGCACCCGACCGCTCGGCCGAGTGCTCTTTTGCTTTTGTAGTCTTGGATGTCTTATATCCTTATTTTACTCTTTTACGCTCCAAGTACCACCACCTTTGTCCCAAGCACCCTCTGCAACGGTATAGAGGTTTTTGTCATCGGTGGGGATGGTGAGGTCTGCGGTCTGATTCCACTTGTTGTTCCAGTCGTTGGTTGCGGTACCAGGATTCATACGGCAGAAGATAACATTGCTCCACTCACCCTCAGGAATGTGTACCTCATAAATGCCATCGCTGTCGCTGGCGGTCATACCTACCCAAACGTTTTCAGAATTATTGAAGAAGTATGCTGCAAAGCGAGCACCAGCCTCTTTCCAGTTGGCATTGGGTTGGAGGTAGAGTACATTCTCGGTTACCTCGGGCTCCACGACAGGGGGCTCTGCGCCATTAGTAGTCTGCTCAGCTACGGTAGTGTAGTCGGTGCCTGCATCCACAAGATAGAGCAGTTTGTTAGTATAGTTGAAGTATACATCATAAGTACCAGCCTCGGTAATGCTAATATTGGTACCATTGCTATAAACCTGAATATAACCATTGGGATTCATATAAAGGATACCACCACCATAGTTCTCAGTCCAGGCTTTATCTTTCCTAACCTTGAACGAAGCGTAAGCATCCAGAGTTACATCTTTTACAACAAAGATATTCTTGATCTCGGTGGTTACCATATCTTTGTCGCTCCACTCAGTTGTGACATCCCCATCCCAATCACTTGCAAGGCTCCAAGGCGATGCCTCGCCAGGAGTCGAAGCCTTGGGATCATAACCCTTAACATTCCACTCGCCTGCCTGCCAATCGGTAATATAGTAATAGTTGTTGGGAGCCTCGTTAATAGTGAGATTTTCACTCTGATCCCAAACATGGCCATTATCCCAACTGAATTCATTATAAGCAGGATTCATACGGCAGAAGGTAACACTCTCCATACCTACGGGCACGTTGCACTCGTAGATACCATCGGCATTATTATCGGTCATCTTAACGTCAGCAACTTCAGCCTTTGCGTTAAAGAAGTGAGCCGCGAACCAAGCACCAGCAGCAGCCCACATATCGGGTACTAAATATATTGTTTTACTAAGCTCACCGAGGTTGTAGATTGTGCCGTCCTCGAAATCTCTGGTGATCGATTTTGCCTCTTCGCCATTGATCGAGTAGCTGAGGGTACCACCAATGGAAGCCCAAGCAGCAACCCAGTACTCACCCTTGGTGAAAGTCATCTCATTCACCCATTCACCGCCTTCGGTGACGAAGATATCATCAGTGTGTTTCAGAGTAGCCTCAGTGCCCTCGGGTACGGTGAAGTGGAATACAGTGTGCTGCATTTCCAAAACAACAGGCTCCTTGGTAGTAAGGTCGGCATATCCGTAGAAAAGGAAACCATCTACACCAAGTTCGCTACAAATTTCACCATTTTCGCGGCTGTTTATCATAGCATAGTTGCCCGAAGTCTCCAACTCGCTAACAAGATTTGCGTTCTGGCACGAGAAGGTCTCGCCATCCTCGGTGGAGAACTTATACGTGTTACCGAAATAATCACCTTCATTGGGCTGTACATAGAGTTTGTCGCCATTCACGAAATCAAAGTTGGCAGTGTTGTTGCCTACGGGGGTCATTGAAATACGGGTAGCCTCGTCGAAAGCTACGGTGAACGAAACTACATCGTTCTGAGTGCCGGGGGTGATGTTCTCATCTACCTCGTTCTGGCAAGCCATTGCGCCCAAAGCTACAATAGCACTTGCCAAAAAATAAAAAATCTTTTTCATCTCTTCTTTTCTTCTTTTTGCTGTTGTTAAACTTTGGGTTAGATTACCATACGTCATCCTCTACGGTGGCACTTCTGAGGCCAAAAGTAGTTGTCTGAACGCTCTGAGCGATGCCCTGCTCCACCTCTACGGTTACGAGCTCGATTGCGGGCTGGGTGTAAGTTTTTTTCATTTGTTTAAGTTTGGTTAAAAAAAAGTTTATATGTTGTTGTATTTGTTTGCGTTAGTTGCTCAAAAACAAGCATTTTGTTCAAAATCGGCCGCAAATATACCCCTTTTTCCTATTATATATAATAAAAGGGGCTAAATTTAACAAAAATTTAACCCCAACTCGCTATTTTTCACGACGAACGGTTATCCGCGCATACCTCCGCAGCACGAAATCACCTGGCCCGTAACGTAGCCGCTCAGCTCGCTCGCCAAGAACAAGGCCACACCCGCAACGTCCTCGGCAGTGCCCGCCCTACGCAGCGAAATGCCCTCCACAAAGCTCGCCTTAATCTCGTCGCTCAGCACAGCCGTCATATCCGTTTGGATAAAGCCCGGAGCAATGCAGTTGGCCCTCACGCCCCTCGCACCCAGCTCCTTAGCGATGCTCTTGGCCAGGGCAATAAGGCCCGCCTTAGAGGCTGCATAGTTGGCCTGGCCCACGTTGCCGCCAATGCCCACAACCGAGCTCATAAACACAATGCTGCCGCTCCTCTGGCGTGCCATAACGCTACTAATGGCGTGGCTGATATTGAACGCCGAGGTGAGGTTGGTCTGGATAACCGCATTCCACTGCTCGGCAGTCATGCGCATAAGCAGCGTATCGCGCGTAATGCCCGCATTGTGCACCAGCACGTCAATACGGCCAAACTCCTTCTGCACCGCCGCCACAAGCTCGTGCGCCTGGTCGTAAGAAGCCGCATCCGAGCGGTAGCCCACAGCCCGACGCCCCATCTGCTCGATCTCGGCCACCAAGCTCTCGGCAGCCTCCACCGACGAGAGGTAGCTGAATGCAACATCCGCACCCTCAGCTGCATAGCGCAGTGCAATGGCACGACCAATTCCGCGTGTAGCGCCCGTAACCAGCGCTACCTTTCCTGTCAAAAGTCCCATATACTATTTCCGTTTTTAGGGGTTATTATCTCGGTTTTATATCTCCAAAGATACAAATTTTGGCGAAAACCGATAACAACTTAAATCTTTTTTTATAAATTTGTCGTTCGGAACAACACAGAACAAACAACAACAAACCATAAAACTAAACAACAAAATGAAACACGACAACCAAATCTTCGACCTTATCGAAAAAGAGCGCGAGCGTCAGACCAACGGTATCGAACTTATCGCATCCGAAAACTACGTTAGCGACCAAGTTATGGCCGCTATGGGCTCGGTGCTCACCAACAAATATGCCGAGGGCTATCCCGCAGCTCGCTACTACGGCGGTTGCGAGGTGGTAGACCAGGTGGAACTGCTCGCACAAGAGCGTCTGAAAGAGCTCTACGGTGCCGAGTATGCCAACGTACAGCCCCACAGTGGCGCTCAGGCCAATATGGCCGTATTCTTCGCCTGCTTGAAGCCCGGCGATACCTTCATGGGCCTCGACCTGGCTCACGGCGGACACCTCTCGCACGGCTCGCCCGTGAATATGTCGGGTGTGAACTACAAAGCCGTAGGCTATCAGCTCAGCGAAGAGACCGGTCAGGTGGATTACGACCAGATGGAGGCTCTGGCCATTGAGCACAAACCCAAACTCATCATCGGTGGCGCCTCGGCCTACTCGCGCGAGTGGGACTACAAGCGTATGCGCGAAATCGCCGACAAGGTGGGCGCACTGTTGCTCGTAGATATGGCCCACACCGCAGGCCTTATCGCCGCAGGCCTGCTCGACAACCCCGTGAAATATGCCCACATCGTAACCTCTACCACCCACAAAACCCTCCGTGGTCCTCGTGGCGGTATTATCCTTATGGGCCAAGACTTCGACAACCCTTGGGGTCTGACCACTCCCAAAGGCATCGTTAAGAAGATGTCGGCAGTGCTCAACTCGGCCGTATTCCCCGGCATTCAGGGCGGTCCATTGGAGCACGTCATCGCTGCCAAGGCTGTGGCCTTCGGCGAGGCCCTCGATCCTTCGTACAAAGAGTATCAGCTCCAAGTTAAGAAAAACGCTGCCGCTATGGCCGAGGCCTTCGACAAACGTGGCTACAAAGTGGTTTCGGGCGGTACCGACAACCACCTGATGCTCATCGACCTGCGCACCAAATTCCCCGAGCTCACCGGTAAGGTGGCCGAGAAGGTGCTCGTGGCAGCCGACATCACTACCAACAAAAATATGGTGCCCTTCGACAGCCGTTCGCCCTTCCAGACCAGCGGTCTGCGCTTCGGTACCCCCGCAATCACCACCCGCGGTCTGAAAGAGGACAAGATGGACTACATCGTAGAGCTCATCGACCGAGTTCTCTCCGACCACGAGAACGAGGAGAACATCGCAGCAGTTCGCAAAGATGTGAACGAGCTGATGGGTGGCTATCCTCTCTTTGCTTGGTAGCAGAGTGCGCACAGCGTGCGTAGAAATATGACAATTAGGGGCTGCCAACACTCGGTTTTGACAGCCCCTTTTTAGGCACTCTTCTTTGGTGATGAAACAATTCTTCGGATACACATTTTTGGCACTCTATGCGGTGGCTGCTGCGGTGGCTATCGCAGTCGAATTTGTGCATTTGGGCGAGGTGTCTGACGGGGAGTGTGTAGAGGTGCAACCCATTGAGGTTGAGATGCTTTTTGTAGGCGACGTAATGGCCCATATGCCCCAGGTTGAGGCGGCCTGGGTGGGCTACGAGCGCTACAATTTCGGGCCCCACTTTGCACCGGTTGAGCCGCTATTTCAGGCTGCCGACTATGTGGTTGCCAACCTCGAAACAACCCTCTCGCCACGACCTCCCTACGGAGGTTATCCCGCCTTTGCCACGCCCGACCGCCTGGCTCGCGATTTGGCCGTTGCGGGAGTCGATTTTGTGACCCTTGCCAATAACCATATCGTAGACCGAGGAGCCGTGGGAGTGCTCCACACTATTGCTGCTCTCGACAATGTGGGCATTGGTCACGCAGGCGCATCGGTAGAGGAGTTCTGTCAGGGCAATCTGGGCGGACAAGTGGTTGTTGTAGGAGGGTTGAGGATTGCTCTGCTGGCCTACACATACGGTGTGAACGGACAACTGCCCGCGGATGCTCAGGTGTCGCTACTGACGCAGAACAGGGTGGCCCACGATGTGGCACAGCTGCCCGACGATGTGGATGTTGTGGTGGCCCTTGTGCATTGGGGTAACGAGTATCAACGTACCCCCTCGTCGCAGCAGACCGAGGCGGCCGAGTGGATGCGACAGCTGGGTGTAGATGTGATTGTAGGCTCACACCCCCACGTTGTTCAACCCTTCGAGGGGTGGAGCGACGAGAGTGGCAGGGGAGTGGGCGGAGTCTACTACTCGCTCGGCAACTTTATTTCCAACCAAAACGACCGCTATACCGACTACGGCCTTGCAGCCCGCGTGAAAATCCGCAAAAATCCCAACGAGGCCCCAACCCTCACCCTCTCGGCCGACACTCTCTATCGCCACCGCTACACGCTCGATGGTCGTCAATACTTCCGTGTAAGTCCTGTTAGATAATGGTCGACCGTCCACCGACAGAGGTTTATAGGAGAACTAAGAGTAATAAGAATCCTATGAATCTTATTACTCCTATTGAATTTTGAATTACAAAAAAAAGGCCCGACAGTAATTTGTCGAGCCTTTTTCGGTTGAAGCGGTAGGGATACTACCAGTTCAGAATCTTCATGAAGTCGTAATCCTCGGGGTTTGCAACATACTTCTTAGCAGCCTCGTAGTCGGCAGGAGTGATGTAGCAGAGGATGTTGTTTACGATACCCTGGAACTGGTCGCCATCGGGGTTAACCAGACGGGGAGGAATCTTGCCGGTGGTGGGATCCTGCAAATCTTTCAGGTAGAGCTGGCTGATCTGGCCGTCCTGTGCAACGTATACCATGCAACCGGTTTTGCCCTCGCTGTAAAGTTTGTAAACACCCATACCCAAGGTGGTGCAGTAGAGCAGGTCGCTTGCAACGGGGGTCTGGCAACGTACCTCGTAGCCAATCTCTACGGGACGCGATTTAACCTTCAAGCCCAGAGCTTTAACCTTGTTCTCCAAGATCTCGTTGAATACGTGAGCTTTCGACACTTTGCCCAACTCGGGGTGGCCGTGCTCGTCATACGAGAAGTTTACGCCAGCATTCTTGATCTCCTCGTCGCTGAGGCTGTGGAATACGCCCTCCGATACGATAGCTGCACCGTAGTCCATACCCATAATTTTGCGTTTGATGATAGCCGAGATGGCGAGGTTTACGATCTTGTCGATGGTGATCTCGGTTTTGTTGAACATCTCGGGGATAACGATCATAGGATAGTGGCAAGCAGCACCGATACCGCAAGCCAAGTGGCCTGCCGAACGGCCCATAGCAGCCAGGATGAACCAGTTGCCGCTGGTGCGAGCGTCCGAGTAAACGGCGCGACCGATAACGGCACCTTTGTCCATTGCCGACTCATAGCCGAAGGTGGGAGCACCTGCGGGCAGAGGAAGGTCGTTGTCGATGGTTTTGGGAACGTGGATATTGGCGATGGGGTACTGTTTTGCCTCCAAGAATTTAGCAATACGGTTTGCGGTCGAAGCGGTGTCGTCGCCACCTACGGTTACGAGCAACTTGATGTTGTTGTCCTGGAAGAATTTGAGGTTGAAGTTGTTCTCAAAGTCTGCGTCGGTGGGTTTGAAGCGGCTCATCTGCAAGTACGAGCCACCGCGGTTGAACATATCGTCAGCCAAGCGGAAATCGATATCCTCGGTGCGAGCATCGGTTTTGAACAGACCGCTGTAACCCTCGTGAAGACCGATTACGCGGAAACCTTTGTTAAGGAAAGTTTTGGCTACCGAGCCAACTACGGTGTTCATACCGGGTGCAGGACCGCCACCGGTCAGAATTGCAATTGCTTGTTTCATAATGTTTTGTTCTTAGTATATTAGATGTTTGTTGTGTAAGTTCGGCTTAGTTGTGTGGTTGTTGTTTTGGCCACTCGCCCAATATCACACGCAAAGATATAAATTATTTCTTAAATTATTTTATTTACTCGCATTAACTCACCCCCCGCACCCTATTTTTATTTTGTCGCTCCTCGGATGAGTGGCTGAAAAATAAAATCTTACAAAAAATCGTTATATTTGCGTTCGTATGCGACGTGTACTACTTGTAATACTATCACTCATCTGTGTCGTTGGGGTGGCAGAGGCTCAATCTCGCTACCGCACTCGTGGCTATGTGCCCTACTCGCGCTACGGCGGCGGCTATATGGCCGGCACCGAGGCCAACGCCATAACGGGCGATACCACCTACATAGTACAACTTTCCGACATCATCGTCTACCGCTCCATTGGCGACATCAAACGCCACAGACGCCTCATCAACAACGTCAAGGCCGTATATCCCTATGCTGTCGATGCCCGCAACTACTTCCGCGAGCTGAACGATACCCTCGCCAAGGTGAGCGACAAACGCCTGCGCAACAAAATCACTAAGGCCTACGAAGACGAGATTGTGGAACGCTATACCCCTGTGTTGGAGAAGATGTCGTTTACCCAGGGCAAGATTTTGCTGCGCCTGATAGACCGCGAAACTCAGCGCACCTCGTATGAGTTGTTGGAGGAGTTCAGGGGGCGCTTTTCGGCCAAGTTTTGGAATATGATAGCCAAGATTTTCCGTGCCGACCTGAAACAGCGCTACGACCCCTCCAAGGGCGAAGATAAACTCATCGAACAGATCATAAACCTCTACGAAGCGGGGTTGCTATAAAAGCAAAAAAAAGGAGCCGAATGGCTCCTTTTTTTTGTATCTGATTGCGTAGCTCTAAAACCTTGCAAACGTAAGCGTTACTACCGCATTGGTGTCGCCGTCGAACTCGTGTACCTTCAACACCAGCCTTGTGGCGTCGAGGTGAATCATCTCTACTGTCGACACCTCGCCATCGGTGGTGGTGAAGGTGATGATGCTCTTGCCCTCGCTCTCCGTAACCGTGTAGGTGACTGTTGATATTTCGCTGCTTGCTTGGCTGTTGGAGATGACCAGCGTGGCGGTGCCGTTGTTGCCAAACGAGTAGGTGTAGTCGATGCCTGCAACCTTGGGGTCAATGTCCATCGACATTCCGTTGGCCGAGATGTTCATGGCCGTAAGCTTCCAGGTGCCCACGAGCATATCTACGGGCTCGGGCTCGCACGAGCTGAGGGCAAACAACGATACCAAGGCGGCCAATATCAGACCAAAAATACTATTTTTCATAATTCGTGTGTATTTGTGTGGAGGTTAATAACTCCACAAAACTACGAAAAAAAAGCCAAAAAACAAAGCCCAACCTTTTGGTGGCTGGGCTTTGGTGGGGTTTTAGTTGCAGTGGTGGGGCTGTGGATTACTCCTCGGCCTCCTCTGCCATGGTGGTGTAGACGTTGGTCACGTCGTCGTCCTCTTCGAGTTTCTCGATCAGCTTGTTGAGTGCCTCGCGCTGCTCGGCGGTAACCTCTTTGGTGTCGGTGGGGATGCGCACGAACTCACCACTTACGATCTCCATGTTGTGCTCGTCGAGGTATGCCTGGATGCCACCGAAAGCCTCATATTTGGCGTAGATGTTGATTACGTTGTCGTCGTCTACGAACATCTCGGTCAGGTCGAGGTCGATCAGATCCAATTCGAGCTCTTCGAGGTCGATGTTGTCGGTTTTAGCGGTTTTGAATACGCAGAGGTGGTCGAACATGAAGGTTACGCTGCCGCTGGTGCCGAGGGTACCGCCGCACTTGTTGAAGTAGCTGCGCACGTTGGCCACGGTACGGGTGGTGTTGTCGGTTGCGGTCTCCACGAGGATAGCCACACCGAAGGGGCCGTAGCCCTCGTAAACCATCTCTTTGTAGTCGGTGGTATCTTTGCTGATAGCTCGTTTGATAGCCCTTTCTACGTTCTCTTTGGGCATATTCTCGGCCTTAGCGTTCTGCAAGAGCACGCGCAGACGGGTGTTGCCCGAGGGGTCGGGACCACCTGCTTTTACAGCGATTTCGATCTCTTTACCAATTTTGGTGAATGTGCGGGCCATGTTGCCCCAACGTTTCATTTTTCGCGCTTTGCGATACTCAAATGCCCTTCCCATAGTGAGTGGATGTTTTTTTATGTTTTTGTTTTACGTTTTGTCAAGTGGCGCAAAAGTAAGAAATAAAATTGAAAATGGAAAATTGAGAGTTGAAATAGAATAAAAAAAGCGCCCAAAACTTTGGGCGCATCATAACTTTCAAGTTTCAACTTTCAATTCTTAGTTATACACCTCGTTGTTGGCGGCGAGGGTGGCGGCCTCGGCGGTCCAAGCGTCGGCAGCTGCCTCGTCCCAATCACTCATAACGTGGGGCACAGTCTCGGCCATATCGGGGTAGCCCACGTTCGAGAAGTAGGAGGCCCACTCGTCGGCCAGCAAGCGGTGGTCGCTCCAAGTGGTAAGGTCGGTGGCACTGCCTCCTCCGTATTTGACATAACGCTCCTGTCCCCAGCCCTTCTCGAAGCCAACGTAGTGTTGCTCGGTACAGCCGCCAAGCTTCATCTGAGTTTTGTCGCCGCTGGGGTTGTTGTGGCGGTCTGTCGAGGGGTCGTCGTTTATCCACCTATTCAGCTTAACGTCGCAGGTGGCGGGTACCATATAGCCCATATATGGGTTGTCGTCGAGGTGAACTATGGGTAGTGTAACGCTTTGGCTCACATTGTTTTTGTTGCCCGTGCCGATGATACACTCCAAAGTGCCCGAGCCACCATTGGGACCTGCGGCCCAGGTGTGGGGCACCGAGCCATAGATGTTGTTGCCGTTGAAAAAGAGGGTTTGCAGTTTGGGGGTGGTGCTGGCCAAGCCCTCGGGCAGTGGGCAGCACAGACCGCAACCCGCAAAGTTTACATATACCAAGTTGGGGGTGTTCCACTCGGCGGGCAGGCTCTCGCCTTTGAGTTCGGGTTGGTCGCTGATGTTGAAGTGGGTGAGCTCGGGCAGATTCATCACGGCCGGAAATTTTACAAAGGGGGCGTGGTCGATGCTTGTGATCTCCAACTTGCCGTCGGCCATGGTTTCGAATCTTATGCCTGCAAAAATCTCGTCCACATCGGCCCAATTGTCCACCATAGGGGTAGCATCGCCCAGCATATTGCCCGAAACAATGGCGTGCAGAAAGTTGAACGACCCCTCGGCCACATTAGACTCGATAACATCCTGAACTACCAGAATGTTGTAGGTTTTAATATCCTTAGATATTGGCATGTCGTAATCGGCCGCATTTATGGGATAGATAGTTTCAAAAATATCAAACACGGCCATACGCTTAGTGGTGCCCTCGTTGGGGGTAACCGCAAAAGTAAGGGTGGAGTTACCCTCGCCGCTGGTGGGGCTTACGCTAATCCAGTCGTACTCTTCGGTGGCCTCCACTCGCCAAGCGCCATCGGCCTCGAAGTACATGGTCAAAAGCTGTGCTTCGTTGGCCGACTCGGCAGGGTGGCCGATAGGGTTGGCTGTGAGGGTTTCCTCAATCACAAACGGGGGTGGGCAGCAGTGGGACCAGATGGGTTGTTTGTCGGGCTCATTTTGGCAAGCCACCAAGGCAAGGGCTGCCAATGCAGCAATATATACAAGTTTTTTCATAGCAGGAATGTGTTAATCGTTTTGCAAATGTAGGAAAATGTCGCCAACCGAACAAAATTTTTCGTACCTTTGTAATCACTATGATACAAGACGAAGTAAATAGGGCCGTGGAGGTGTTGAGGGCAGGGGGCATAATCCTCTACCCAACCGACACCGTGTGGGGCATAGGGTGCGATGCCACCAACCCCGAGGCCGTGCAGAAGATTTACGACCTAAAAGGCTCGGTAAACAAAAAAGGTATGATTGTGTTGCTCGACAAGCCCATAAATGTAGCCCGCTATGTGCGCTCGGTGCCAGAGATTGCGTGGGACTTGATTGAGCTCTCCGACAAACCCTTAACCCTCATTTTGGATGGGGCTGTGGGCGTGGCTCCCAACCTTATCCCCGAGGAGGGCTCTATTGCGGTGCGAGTGGCCGACCACGACTTCTGTCGCCGTGTGGTGGGCAAGTTGGGTAGGCCTCTGGTGAGCACTTCGGCCAACTTTTCGGGCGAGCCTACGCCGGCCACCTTTGGCGACATTGCCGAGGGCATAAAGGCGGGTGTGGACTACACAACACCCCTCGAATTCGAGGGCAACCCCACGCGCCAAGCCTCCTCGATTATGATTCTCCACGAAAACGGCGAATTTAAGATACTTAGATAGTCGACCGTCGACCGTCAACCGTCGACCGTCTAACTCTCAACTTTCAACTTTCAACTCGATGAAAATTCAAACCCCTATACAACAGCGTTTTGCCGATGCCGACACCCTCGGCCACATCAACAATGTTCACTTGCAGGAGTACTTCGATCTGGGCAAGATGGAACTCTATGGGCGAGTGCTTGGCGACCGCATAGATTGGCGGGGCATAAACCTCGTGCTGGTGTCGATAAAGACCGATATGATGCGCCAAACCCGCTTGGGCGACGAGGTGGTGGTGGAGAGTTGGGTAGAGAAGGTGGGCAACAAGAGTATGATGGTGGCCCAGAGGCTCATCAACCGTGCCGACGGAGTGGTCAATGCCGAGTGCCACACGGTGGTTGTTTGTTTTGACTTTGCCACCCAAACCTCGGTGCCACTGCCCGACGAGTGGCGAGCCCTGCTTACCGAGTGGCTCGAAGAGTAGGGGGCGTGGAGTGTTTCTCGTTGAATAATCTGGCTTGTGCGCGCGTATAGGCGCATATAATAAAGAGGTGTGGCCCACAAGGACCACACCTCTACATTTCCTCTACAAAGCCCCGCAGGACTACAATTTATCTATGGCCTCGCACAATCGGCCGAAGATTTCGTCGATAGTGCCAACACCGTCGATGGCCACAAACTTGCCCTGGGCTGCATAGTACTGCTCCACGGGCTCGGTCTGCTCCTTATAGATACGGATGCGGTTGCGGATAACCTCCTCGTTGGCATCGTCGGCACGACCACTCACCTGACCACGCAGCAGCAGACGGTCTACAATCTCCTGGTCGGGCACCTGCAACGAGAGCATAATATCCACCTGCGAGCCAATCTGCTCCATCATCTGGTCGAACTGCTCGGCCTGATAGGTGTTGCGGGGGAAGCCGTCGAAGATGTTGCCGTTGCCCTCGGTGTGGGTGGCAAGGTAGTCCTTCACGATGTCGATAACGAGCCAGTCGGGGGCGAACTCGCCACGAGCAATATAGGCCTCTACTTGTTTGCCTGCCTCGGTCTGGTTTTTGATTTCGTTACGAATAACCTGACCTGTTGATATGTGGTTGAAGCCATACTGCTCAACCAATTTGTCGGCCTGGGTGCCTTTGCCTGCTCCCGGAGGGCCGAAAAGTACGATGTTCTTCATTTAACCTAATTGTCTATGACAACAAATTTCGGGAATTTATAATTCGCGTGCAAATATAGGTATTCGCGCGCAATAATCCCACAACTATTCGGAAAAAATTACTAACTTTGTGCCAAATTGTTTCTGATAAAATGAAAACACGCACCGAAATTTCCGCTTTGGGCCAGTTTGGACTCGTAGACAGGCTCACAAAACCCTTCGCACAACACGCCAACGCCTCGACCATCGTGGGTGTGGGCGACGATGCTGCCGTAATAGACGCAGGCGACCACTATCATCTCATATCCACCGAGCTGCTGCTCGAAGGCGTACACTTCGACCTGACATACTTCCCCCTCAAACACCTCGGCTACAAGGCTGTGGTGGCAGGGTGTAGCGACATTGTGGCAATGAACGGCACCCCCCGACAGGTAACCCTCTCGATTGGTGTGTCGGCACGCTTTGCAGTCGAGGACCTCGAAGAACTTTATGATGGCGCTCGCTTGGCCTGCGAGGAGTGGAAGATCGACCTTGTGGGTGGCGACACCACCGCCTCGGTGAACGGACTCAGCCTCAGCATTACCGCCATAGGTGAGGTGGACAGAGAGCGCTTGGTGCGTCGCAGTGGCGCAGGGGAGAACGACCTTGTGTGTCTTACGGGCGACCTCGGAGCTGCCTATATGGGCCTCCACCTGCTCGAACGCGAGAAGATTGCCTTCCAGGGGCACGACAACCCACAACCCGACTTCGGCGGCCACGAGTATATCCTGCGCAAGTGGCTCAAACCCGAACTCAGAGCCGACATCGTTGAGGCTTTGAAGGCCGAGGGTATCGTGCCAACCTCGATGATTGACATTACCGACGGACTCGCATCCGACGCACTCCAATTGTGCAAAAGCTCGGGCTGTGGCATAAGGCTCTACCTCGAACGCATACCCATTGCTCAGGGCACCCGTGCTATGGCCGAGGAACTCAATGCCGACCCCATTGTGGCAGTGCTCAATGGCGGCGACGACTACGAACTGCTCTTCACCGTACCCCTCGAAATGCAGGAGAAGGTGGCGCGCTTTGGCGGCATAGACATCATCGGCCACATAACCAAACAAGGAGCCGTGATGGTCACCCCCGACGGCAGCGAGCTGCCCCTCACCGCCCCCGGCTTCGTGAGTAAAGAGGCAGAAAATGAATAATTTTGCATTTTGAATTTTGCATTTTGAATTTTATTCGTATCTTTGCGCCCGCATTTGGTATGCAATAAACTTTTTTTAACAAACAAAAAACACTATGAACAATTACGAAACCGTTTTCATTGCTACCCCCGTTTTGTCGGAGGTTCAGCTTGATGAGCTGTTTGGCAAATTCCAAGGTGTAATCACCGAGAACGGCGGTCAGATCGTAAATGCAGAGGCTTGGGGTTTGAAAAAACTCGCTTATGCTATCCAGAAGAAGACCACCGGTTACTATTTCCTTATCGAGTTCACCGGCGAGGGTACCCTCATCGAGAAACTCGAGAAACAGTATCGTCGCGACGAGCGCGTGATCCGTTTCCTCTCGTTCCGTCAGGACAAAGACGCCGTAGAGTACTCGATCAAACGCCGCAACAAACTCGCAGGCAAAGTTAACGCTGAGGCTCCCGCAGTAGAGGCCGAGGCAGAAGTTGAACCCGTAGTAACAGAGGAGGCTTAATTATGGCAGCACCAGTAAAGAACGATAGCGAAATCCGCTACCTCAACCCCGTCGCTGTTGACGTGAAGAAGAAAAAATATTGCCGTTTCAAAAAGAGCGGTATCAAGTACATCGACTACAAAGATGGCGAGTTCTTGAAGAAATTCCTCAACGAGCAGGGTAAAATTCTGCCCCGCCGTTTGACCGGTACTTCGCAGAAATATCAGAAGAAAGTGGCTCAGGCTGTTAAACGTGCACGCCACCTGGCTATTCTTCCATTCGTAACCGATTTGATGAAATAATTAAGAGGAGGAGGACAGAATTATGCAGATTATTCTTATTAAAGACGTTGAGAAATTGGGCTACGCAAACGACATCGTTGACGTAAAACCCGGCTATGCTAACAACTACCTTCTTCCCCAGGGCTACGCAAAAGTAGCTACCGAGTCGGCTAAGAAAGTATTGGCAGAGAACCTCCGCCAGAGGGCTCACAAAGAGGCTAAAATCCTCGCAGACGCTCAGGCTTTGGCAGAGAAAATCGAGAACCTCGCATTCACCCTCACCGCTAAGGCAGAGGAGGAGAAAATCTTTGGTAGCATCACCTCGGCCGACCTGGCTGCTGCTTTGGCAGAGAAGGGTATCGAGGTTGATCGCAAGACCATCTCGCTCGATGCAGTTAAGACTCTTGGCGAGTACACTGCAACTGTGAAACTCCACCGTGAGGTTAAAGCAACCGTTAAATTCTCGGTTGTAGCAGAGTAATTAACAATCTTAAACACAGAGAAACGATGAAACAAGATATTCACCCTAAGAATTACCGTATCGTTGCATTCAAAGATATGTCGAACGATCACGTGTTCCTCTGCCGCTCGGCTGTGAACACCAAAGAGACCTTGGTAGTTGACGGTGTTGAGTACCCCGTATACAAGATGGAGATCTCGAACACTTCGCACCCCTTCTACACCGGTAAGATGAAACTGGTTGACACCGCAGGTCGTGTTGATAAATTTATGCAGCGCTACGCTCGTTACAAAAAATAAGCGAGCCTTCGCAAGGCAAACCAAAAAGGTTGAATCCCAATCAGGGGGTCAACCTTTTTTTTGTCGACCGTCGACCGTCGACCGTCGGCCGACAACCGACAGAGGTCTAACGTCTAAGAATTATAGGAGAACTACGAGTAATAAGAGTAATAGAAATCCTATATCTCCTATAACTCCTATAACTCCAATAACTCCTATATCTCTTATGGCTCCTATTTTTTTACCTCTTATAAGTGTTGTAATTCCTATTTCGATGTGCAATTTTACCCCCCCCCAGAAAATTTGCCTATTTTGGTGGTTTGGGGGCTGATTTCGGGCTAAAATCTTGGGGCATAGGCAAAAAAAGTTTAACTTGCGTGCAACGTTTTAACCCATTTTTGCATCTATATAGTTAGAAGTATAAAAACAACCCCCAAACAACCCCCTAAAACAAAACAAGCATTATGAAAAAGACATTGGCAATCGTTGGTCTTGGTGCAGCATTTCTGGCAGTATCCCTGTGGGTATGGCTCTCGAATGGCAAGAGCGCAAAGGCCGTAAAAGCAAAATTCCGCCTCGGTGGCGCACTCCTCACCCTTACGGGTATGATGGCAATGGGCAGTTGTACCCCTCCCGGAGGTACTTGTTATGATCCAGCACCCCTGAACGAGGTTTGGTTGGATTATGGCGACTACCGCAACGAAGAGGGCGTTGTCGAGGTGCGCAATGGCGACCAGCTGACAATCCACACCGCATATCTTGCCGTAGATGAGCTTGTGGTTACGCTCAACGATGCCGCTTCGATGGAGATGCAGCGCGAGGTCTACGAGGTGGACAACACTACCAGCGAGCTGCTCTTTACCATCGATGTTGATGACTATGTGGGTGCGGCCGAGTTGATAATCTCGCTGGCTGGCGAGCAGGGCGAAACCCCCATCTTTGCTTTGGATCTGAATGTCGTCGAGTAAGCACCATATCCCCTTTGTGGTCTTTGAGGTGACCGACGCCTGCAACCAAAAGTGCAAGTTCTGCTACAACTATTGGAAGGGGGCTGAGTGTGCCCCTACGCCCGCAGCACCCGACTTTCGTCTTGCGCGTCGCACTCTGCGTCGACTTTTGCGCCAAGCAACCATCGGGAGCCTTTCGCTCTCGGGTGGCGAGCCTACGCTTATGCCCCGCCTCCACGACCTTGCCCTCAAAGCGAGGTTTACGGGGGCCAATGTAAACCTTCTGACCAATGGAACGCTCGTTGGCGAGGGCGCCGTGGATATTATGGCCCAAATTGGGGTGGGGGGAGTGCAGATTCCCATCTTGGCGGCCGAGCCCGCTTTGCACGACTACACCACGGGTCTGCCAGGCTCGTGGCAGAGGGCCGTAGAGAGTGCTCGCAGGGTGAGTGCCAAGAGTGCCGAGTGGTTGCTCCCTGTCTTGATTGTGAGCAAGTTGAACGCCCATTGCGTGGAGGATACACTGCGCTTTTATGGTGCCGAGTTTGGTGCCACAAGGGCTATGGTCAATAGGTTTAACATCGGTGGACTTGGGCTGCAAAACGCCTCGGAACTCAACCTCACGACAGCCGAGTTGAAAGCTCTGTTTGAGCGTGTGGATAGGGTGGCCGGCGAGCTTGGTATGACTATCCAGAGCGGAGTTTGTACGCCTATGTGTGTGCTCAACCCCGACGATTATCCCAACATTCGCTTTTCGCACTGCTCGACCGACCTGTCGAATCGCCCGCTGACGGTTAATTATAAGGGCGAGGTGCGCTTTTGTAATCACTCGCCACGAGTGCTGGGAAATATCTACGAGAAGAGTATTGGCGAGATTGTGGCCGAAAACCAAAGTGACGGCTACTTCGACACCATTCCCTCGCTGTGTGGAGGGTGTGAGTTGTGGAGTCATTGCAGGGGAGGATGCCGTGCTGCCTCCGAACAACTCTACGGAACATTTGATAGGGTAGACCCCATATTGGCAGAATAAAAAAGGCGCTCCAAGTGAGCGCCTTTTAATTTTCAACTTTCAACTTTCAACTCTCCACTCGGTTAGAGTTCGAGGCCCATAACGCGGGCAATGATGCGGGGAACATCGGTGTTGTCGAGCACTCCGCAGAACTCTTTGGCACCCGCTCCGTAGGTGTAGAGTGGGGTCATACCGCCCGAGTGGCCTCCGGTTGTGAAGGCGTAGTCTACGGGGTTTTTGCGGGTGCTGAAATCGCCATTGGGGTTGATGATCGACAATCCACCAGTCTCGTGGTCGGCACCTACAATTACGAGCGTATCTTTATGAGTGTCAGCAAAGTTGAATGCAATCTCTACGGCCTTGTCGAAGTCCGATGTTTCGGCCACCACACCCTCGATGTTGTTGCCGTGGGCTTGTCCGTCGATTTGCGAACCCTCAATCATCACAAAGAAACCTTTGCGGCTTTTGGAGAGTATTTCGAGAGCCTTGGCAGTTGCGTCGGGCAGGAATGAGCCACGATTGTTGAGTGCTCCGGGCATAGCATCGTGGGCTGCAAATACGGCCACCTTGCCCTCGTCGATGTCGGCAACCTCGTCGAGCGAGTGGGCCACAACATAGCCGCGTGTGCGGAGCGAATCGGAGAGGTTACGACCATCTTTGCGCTCCTCGAAGTGTTTGGCTCCACCGGCAATAATCACCTCTACATCCTTGTCAATCAGTTGCTCGGCAATGTCGTACTGATAGTATCGGCTGGCAACGTGGGCATAGAAAGCTGCGGGGGTGGCGTGGGTCACTGCATAGGTGGCCACGAGTCCCGTAGCAAGGCCTGCCTCTTCGGCTCGTTCGAGGATAGATGGGTGGGCTGTGGTGTCGGCATCTATGCCAATGCCGTTGTTGTAGGTCTTATAGCCCGTAGCCAGGGCGGTACCTGCGGCTGCCGAGTCGGTAATGAGGTTATCGGCCGAGTGGGTGGTGGTGAGTGCCACATTGTGGGCTCTTTGGATGGCCAGGGGGCCAGCTTCGAGCATTGTGGAGGTAACGTGCGAAACGCCCATACCGTCGCCAATTAGAAAGATTACATTCTTGGCCACAGGGCGGCGCGATTCGATAATGTCGATGGTACGGGTGGTGATATGGGCAACCACAAGGCCCAGCATTACGCAGCCTATAATCAGTTTAATGCTTGGTTTTTTCATAGCGGTATTGTTTTGCGTGTTTCTACAAAGGTAATGTTTTTTTGCTGTGTTTGTATGCCTGGGTGTGGATTTTTTCTCGATTTGAGTGCCTAATTTTCCGACGGTGGCCAAAATGTGCAAAAAGTTTGTGATGAGGGGGTGGAGATTGTGATAATTTATTCCAAAAATAATTATTTTTGCACATTGGGAGAGTGTGGCAATATGTGGCCACAAATCGCTCCCCCGCACGCTTCTGGCGCGACAATAAATTTAACACAAACGATAGATGAAACGATTTACCCTAATTCTGTTGGCAATCGCCACCCTGCTTGCATCGTGCGCACCCAAGAGTGCCCCCACGGCTACAATCGAAAAGGCTTACAAGGTTTTGGAGGTTAGCGCCTCGGACCGAGTGCTCAAAACCGGCTACCCCGCATCTATTAGCGGCTGCCAGACCGTAGAGATTCGCCCCCAGGTGAGCGGTATGATTACCGACATCCTCATCAACGAGGGCGACTTTGTGACCAAGGGCCAGGTGCTCTTCGTGATTGACCAAACCCCCTACAAGGCAGCCTATGAGATTGCTGTGGCAAATGTGAAGAGTGCCGAGGCTGGCCTCTCGACCGCACAGCTGATTCTCGACAGTAACAAGGCTCTGTTCGAGGAGGGCGTGGTGTCGGAGTTCGACCTTATGACCTCGCGCAACGATCTGGCCGAGGCCGAGGCAAGCTTGGCGCTGGCAAAGGCCAATGAAACCAATGCAGCCAACAATCTTTCCTATACCGAGGTGCGTTCGCCCGTAAATGGTGTGGCAAGTATGATTCCCTACCGCGTGGGTGCGCTGGTGAGTAGCAACATTGCAACCCCTCTGGTAACCGTGTCGGACGATAGCGAGGTGTATGCCTACTTCTCGATGGCCGAGAACTCGATGCTCGACCTTATTCAGCAGTATGGTACTCTGCGCGAGGCTATCCGCGAGATGCCCGAGGTGGAGCTGATTATGAGCAACGGTCAGACCTACAACAAGAAGGGCCGCATCGACGCAATTAGTGGTACCATTAGCGCCTCGACCGGTGCTGTGAGCCTTCGTGCTTCGTTCCCCAACCGTGGCCGACTGCTGCGCGATGGCGGTAGCGGTCAGGTGGTAATCCCCTCGATTGTGAAAAACGCCATTGTTATCCCCCAGGCTGCAACCTACGAGTTGCAGGAGAAGGTCTTTGTCTACAAGGTTATCGACGGCAAGGCCCACTCGACTCAGGTGAGCGTCTTGTCGCAGAACAACGGTGTGGAGTATATCGTGCTGGACGGCTTGCAGGTGGGCGACGTGATTGTTGCCGAGGGTGCAGGTCTGGTGCGTGAGGGTGCCACCATCAAGACCGCCGAGCAGATTGCTGCCGAGGCCGAAGAGGCTGCACGCAAAGCTGCCGAGGAGGCTGCTGCTCTGGCACAGGATGGCCAAACATTCGAGCAGAGCGAACAGAAATAGTGTGGGTGAATACATAACAGAGTTGTGAGTTATGAACATTAAGACATTTATCGACCGACCAATCTTTGCGGGCGTAATCTCCGTGATTATCGTGCTGCTGGGTACAATCTGTCTGCTGGGCCTGCCCGTGGAGCAGTTTCCCCAGATTGCTCCCCCTACGGTGAGCGTGTCGGCCAACTACTCGGGCGCTAATGCCGAGACCGTACAGCGAAGTGTGGTTATCCCCTTGGAGGAGGCCATCAACGGCGTGGAGAATATGATGTATATGACCTCGTCGGCTACCAACAACGGTTCGGCAAGTATCCAGATTTTCTTCCGCCAGGGCACCAATGCCGATATGGCGATGGTGAACGTGCAGAACCGTATTGCTTCGGCTCAGGGCCTGCTGCCCGCCGAGGTTACCCGTAGCGGTGTGAGCGTGCGTAAGCGCCAGACCAGCCGTATCAAAACGCTGGCAGTGTATAGCCCCGACGACTCGTTCGACGAGCGATTCATCTCGAACTATCTGAAAATCAACATCGAGCCCCGTCTGTCGCGTATTGCGGGCGTGGGTGAGGTGGATGTGCGAGGTGCCGACTACTCGCTGCGTATATGGCTCGACCCTACAAAGATGGCCAAATATGCGCTTATGCCCTCGGACATTTCGACCGTGCTGGCCGAACAGAATTTGGAGGCTCCAACCGGTACTCTGGGTGCCGACTCGGAGAACACCTTCCGCTATACGCTCAAATATCGAGGCCGATATGAGAAAGAGGAGGACTATGCCAATATGGTCATCCGTGCCGAGGCCGATGGTACGGTGCTTAGGCTCAAAGATGTGGCCCGTGTGGAGCTCGGCTCGAACAGCTACGACTACATCGGTAAGGTGAATGGCCACGCAGGTACTACGCTGAACATTTCGCAAACCTCGGGCTCGAATGCCAACGAGATTATCGAGGCTATCGACCGAGAGGTGGAGGAGATTCGCAAGTCGCTGCCCAAAGGTATCGAGATTGTAGACCTGATGAGTACCAAAGACTTCCTCGACGCTTCGATTGCAAGCGTTATCGAAACGCTCATCTTGGCAATCATCCTGGTAGTGCTGGTGGTTTATATCTTCTTGCAGAGTTTGCGTTCGACGCTTATTCCTGCGCTGGCAATCATCGTGTCGCTGATTGGTACCTTTGCGTTCCTCTCGGTGGCAGGTTTCAGCCTCAATATGATTACTCTGTTTGCACTTGTGCTGGTTATCGGTACGGTGGTGGACAACGCTATTGTGGTGGTGGAGGCTGTGCAGGCCAAGTTCGACGAGGGCTATCTGTCGCCCTACAAGGCTACCGTAGATGCAATGAAGGGCATTAGCAGCGCGCTGGTGGCAACCACCTTCGTATTTATGGCGGTGTTTATCCCCGTATGTTTTATGGGTGGCACCACGGGTACTTTCTACACCCAGTTTGGTCTGACTATGGCTGTGGCGGTGGGTATCTCGCTGGTGAACTCGATGACTCTTTCGCCCGCTCTGTGCGCCCTGCTGATGAAACCCCACATCGCAGGCAAAGATGGCAAACTGCCCTTCTCGGCAAGATTCCATATCGCCTTCGACGCAGGCTTCAAGGGGCTTGTGAACCGCTACAAAAAGGGCGTGTTCTTTATGTTTAAGAATAAGTGGCTGGCTTGGTTGCTGGTTGTTGTAGCAACGGGCGGTCTGTTCTATATGATGGCTACCACCAAGACCGGTCTGGTGCCCAAGGAGGATATGGGCTCGATTAACGTCGATGTGCAAACCCCTCCCGGAACCAACCTTGGCGAAACGGTGGCTGTGATGGAGAAGATTGCAAGCCGTATGGACGAGATTCCTCAGATTGAGTCCTACTCCTACACCACCGGTTATGGTATGATGAGTGGCGTGGGCTCGTCGTGCGGTATGATGACCATCCGTCTGATTCCCTGGGAGGAGCGTATGGGCGAGGGCGACGATATCGACTCGATTATCGACCTCATCTACGAGAAGACGGCCGATATCACCTCGGCTAAGATTTTGGCCTTCACACGAGGTATGATTCCTGGTTATGGCGCAAGTGGTGGCTTTGAGTTGTACATCCAAGACCAAAAGGGTGGCTCGATTGAGGAGTTGAAGAACATTGCCGACAATATGATTGCTGCCCTGAACGAGAGGCCCGAGATTGGCCGTGCATCAACCTCGTTCGATACCAAGTATCCCCAATATATGTTGGAGGTAGACGCTGCAAGGTGTAAACGTAATGGTGTGTCGCCCAGCAATGTGCTGAGTGTGGTGGCAGGCTATGTGGGTGGCTCGTATGCATCGAATATGAACCGTTTCTCGAAGCTCTACCGAGTAATGTTCCAGGCTTCGCCCGAGTATAGGCTCGACACCGAAGCCTTCAACAATATGTTTGTGCGTAACGCCAAGGGTGAGATGTCGCCCGTGGGCCAATATATCAAACTCACCCGTATCTATGGCGCTCAGTCGCTCGGCCGATTTAACCTCTTCTCGGCAATTACCGTCAATGGTCAGGCTGCAAATGGTTACTCGTCGGGTGAGGCCATTCAGGCCGTTAGGGAGGTGGCAGCCGAGATGTTGCCCGCAGGCTACGGCTACGAGTTTGGCGGTATGTCGCGCGAGGAGGCCGCAGGTGGCTCTTCGACGGCTATTATCTTTGTAATCTGCGTGGTGTTTATCTACCTGATTCTTTGCGCTCTGTATGAGAGCATCTTCATCCCCATTGTGGTAATCCTCTCGGTGCCCTTTGGTTTGGCCGGTAGCTTCTTGTTTGCCAATATGTTTGGCTTGGAGAACAACATCTACCTCCAAATCGGTCTGCTGATGCTGATTGGTCTGCTGGCTAAGACGGCAATTCTGCTTACCGAGTATGCATCGGCTCGTAGGGCCGAGGGTATGTCGATTGTCATGGCGGCCCTCTCGGCAGCCAAGGCGAGGTTGAGGGCTATTCTGATGACCTCGCTTACGATGGTCTTCGGTATGCTACCCATGATGTTTGCTACGGGTGTGGGCGCAAATGGCAACATCTCTATCGGTGTGGGTACTGTGGGCGGTATGCTTATCGGTACTCTGGCGCTCTTGTTTGTTGTTCCCACGCTCTTTATCGTCTTCCAGACCATCGAAGAGAGGGTTATGCCAAAGAAGGAGAAGGATGTTGAGGAGGCTGTGGCCCAAATTGAGGAGTAAATTGAACGAGAAAAATAACTACGAATATAGGAGATGAAAAAGACGATTTGTGTAATGGTGGTTGCGCTGATTATGGGCAGCTGTACGTTCTATGAGGACTTTCTGCACCCCAACGTAACCAACCTCGAACAACTCTACAAGGCCGATACGACCTATAAGCACTTGGCGAGCTACTCGTGGCGCGAACTCTTTACCGACTCGCTGCTGCAAGGCTACATCGAGAAGGGCTTGGAGTACAATATCGACGTGCGCACGGCCAAGTACAATATCGAGGCTGCTGAGGCTGCTTTGGAGGCCGCCAGACAGGCTTTCCTGCCCTCGGTGAGTGCTTCGTTGCAGACTACGCTGAGCGGTGGCGATGGCAGTGGTGCAGTGTTCTCTTACAGCCTTATCCCTACGGCTTCGTGGGAGATCGACGCCTTTGGCAAAACCCGCAACGCCTATCGAGGTGCTGCGGTGGCTCTGGTGAGGGCCGAGCTTGCCGAACAGGCCGCCAGGAGCAAACTTATTGCCACCATTGCCAATAGCTACTACACGCTGTTGATGCTCGACGAGCAGCTCAAAACCAGCGAACACACCCTCACCACTTGGGAGGAGAACATCCGTACCCTTACGGCTCTGAAACGTGCGGGTAAGGCCACCGAGGCAGCAGTGTTGCAGGCCAAGGCGAGCCGTTTCAGCGTTGAGGGCTCGGTGCTTACGCTCAAAAAACAGATTGTGGCTCAGGAACAGGCGCTGGCAAACTTGTTGGGTGTGTTGCCCTTCGAGATTAAGCGTGGCACCCTGCGCGACCAGGTATTCCCCGAGGAGTTCTCGGTGGGTGTCCCCGGTGAACTGCTCACCATGCGCCCCGATGTGGTGCAGGCCGAGGCCAATATGGCTACCAAATACTACGCCGTTCAGGAGGCTCGTGCGGCCTTCTACCCCTCGATTACCTTGGGTGGCTCGGCAGGGTGGAGTGGTGCTGCGGGCGAGGCCATTACAGACCCCGGCGACTTTGTGCTGAAATTGGTGGGTGGCATTGTGCAGCCCATCTTTGCGCGTGGTGCCAATAAGGCAAGGCTCAAAGCGGCCCGCGCTCAGGAGCAGGCAGCCCTGATGCAGTATCGCCAGACCATTCTGACAGCTGGTGCCGAGGTGAACAATGCGCTGATGACTTGGCAGACTGCCCGCGAGCGTCTGGTCATTGACCTAAAACGCATTGTAACCCTCAAAGCGGCGGTGTGGAACACCCAGCTGCTGATGAAACACGGCTCGGCCAACTATATCGAGGTGCTCACGGCTCAGCAGAACTTGCTGGGGGCAGAGTTGGACGAGAGTTCGGATCGTTATGCCGAGATTCAGGGCATCGTACAGTTGTACTACGCTCTCGGTGGCGGCTCCAAGTAAAAAACGCATATAGCGAGTAACTGCTGCGTTACACTGCGATAAATCCCCTCCTCATTTACGGTTTGTAAACTGCGGAGGGGATTTTCTTGTGTGCCTTGCATTTAGCTCGCTATCTGCGTTTTTTTGTCGACCGTCGACCGTCGACCGACTTTAAGGAGTTTAAGGAATTTAGGGAGTTTAAGGAATTTTAGGAGTAATAGGAGTAATAGGAGAAATAGGAAGTATAACTCTTATAGCTCTTATAACTCCTATATCTCATTAAAGTCGTTAGTCGTTGGACGTTAGACGTTAGATGTTGGACCATTTTGTTAATTCTCAATTCTCAATTTTCAATTCTCAATTCTATTTAGTATTTTTGTAGGTTGAATGATTATGAACAAAAACGAATAACAAATAAATATACAAAACAATGACACAGGAAGAACTTTTTAAGAAACTGATTGCACACTGCAAAGAGTACGGTTTTATTTTCCCTTCGAGCGAAATCTACGACGGTCTGAGCGCCGTGTACGACTACGGCCAGCTGGGCGTTGAGCTCAAAAACAACATCAAAACCTATTGGTGGGACTCGATGACCAAACTCCACGACAACATCATGGGTATCGACGCAGCTATCTTTATGCACCCCAAAGTGTGGGAGGCAAGTGGCCACGTGGGCGCCTTCAACGACCCTCTGATCGACAACAAAGACTCCAAGAAGCGTTACCGCGCCGATGTGCTCATCGAGGAGTGGATCGCCAAGCAGGACGAGAAGATCGAGAAGGAGTGCACCAAGGCCGCTAAACGCTTTGGCGAGAGCTTCAACAAAGAGATGTTTGTGCAGACCAACGGTCGCGTGTTGGAGATTGCTGCCAAGAGGGACGAGGTGAATCGCCGTATGGCCGAGGCACTCAACGCCAATGACCTGGTGGAGTTGCGCCAGATTATCCTCGACTGCGAGATTGTGTGCCCCATTTCGGGATCGCGCAACTGGACCGAGGTGCGTCAGTTTAACCTTATGTTCTCGACCCAGATGGGCTCGGTGGCCGAGGGTGCCAACACCGTATATCTGCGTCCCGAGACCGCTCAGGGTATCTTTGTGAACTTCCTCAATGTGCAGAAAACCGGCCGTATGAAGATCCCCTTCGGTATCGCACAGATCGGTAAAGCCTTCCGTAACGAGATTGTGGCTCGTCAGTTCATCTTCCGTATGAGGGAGTTCGAGCAGATGGAGATGCAGTTCTTCGTTCGTCCCGGCGAGGAGATGGAGTGGTGGAAGAAGTGGAAAGAGACCCGTATGAGCTGGCACCGCGCGCTGGGCTTTGGCGACGACAAATATCGCTTCCACGACCACGAGAAATTGGCCCACTACGCCAATGCCGCAACCGACGTGGAGTTCAACTTCCCCTTCGGCTTCAAGGAGGTGGAGGGTATCCACAGCCGTACCGACTTCGACCTGGGCCGCCACCAGCAGTTCTCGGGCAAGAAGATTCAGTACTTCGATCCCGAAACCGGCGAGAGCTACGTTCCCTACGTTGTTGAGACCTCGATTGGTGTAGACCGTATGGTATTGCAGGTACTCTCGGCAGCATACAAGGAGGAGCAGTTGGAGAATGGCGAGAGCCGCACTGTGCTTTCGATTCCCGCACCTCTGGCTCCCGTGAAGGTGGCAGTGTTGCCTTTGGTTAAGAAGGATGGTTTGCAGGAGATTGCTATGGACTTGGTACGCAAGCTCAAATTCGACCACAACGTGCAGTACGACGAGAAGGACTCGATTGGCAAACGCTACCGCCGTCAGGATGCCATTGGTACTCCTTTCTGCGTGACCGTAGACCACCAGACCAAAGAGGATGGTACCGTAACCATCCGCGAGAGGGATACCATGAAACAGTGGCGTGTGAGCATCGACGAGTTGGAGGCTATTGTGGCCGAGAAGGTTGGTATGCGCCAATTGTTCGAGAAATTGGTATAGCGGTCGTACTTTGTGGGTGTTTTCGGCGTTATGCTTTTGATTTGACATCCTCATTTACGCCCTGTAAACTGCGGTGTCAAATCAAAACCAAGCCTTGAAAACCCCTCACAAACTACAACCGTCGAGGGTGTAATTTAATAAGTCGTTGGACGTTAGACGTTAGACAAAAAAGGTATGAGAACAGCATTTTTCCCAGGGTCGTTCGATCCCTTTACCATCGGCCATCAGGCGCTGGTGGAGGAGGGTTTGAGGATTTTCGACCGCGTGATTGTGGCCGTGGGCGAGAATAGCGAAAAGCACGGCCTGCTCCCAATGGAGCAGCGCAAAAGGCTCATCGAGGACCTCTACAAAGACGAGCCTCGCGTTGAGGTGGTGAGCTACAAAGGACTCACGGGCGACTACTGCCGCGAGCACAAACTAAACCTCATACTGCGTGGTATGCGCAATACCGTAGATTTCGACTACGAGCGCAATATGATGCAGATAAACCAGCGTTTGTATCCCGAGATTACCACCGTGCTGTTGTTCACACCGCCCGAATATGTGGCCGTATCGAGCAGCGTTATTCGCGAGATTTTGGCCTTTGGTGGTAGCGTGGAGCAGTTTTTGCCCAAGGGCGTAGATATTAAGAACTACTTGAAATAGAGAAAGATATTATGCAATTTAGTGCAGAGATGATTGCTGCCGGTTTGGGCGGCGAGATTGTGGGCAACAAGGATGCTCAGGTGAGCACCTTTGCCAAAATCGAGGAGGGCCACCCCGGGGCTATCTCCTTTATGGCCAACCCCAAGTACGAACACTATGTCTACACTACCGAGTCGACCATAGTGATTGTAAACCGCTCGTGGGAGCCCAAAGAGCCCGTAAAAGCGACGCTCATAAAGGTAGACGATGCCTACGGTTGCTTTGCCAAACTGCTCGAACTCTATGCTGCCTACAAGCCCAAAAAGCAGGGCGTTCACCCAACGGCTGTGGTGGCCGAGAGCGCCAAGGTGGGCGAGGGGTGCTACATCGGTGCCTATGCTGTGATCGACGAGGGTGCCACCATTGGCGATGGCGCAAGCATCTATCCCCACGTCTATGTGGGCGATGGCGCAAGCGTGGGCGAGGGCGCAACACTCTACTCGGGTGTGAAGGTCTACGAGGGTTGCAAAATAGGCAAGAGGTGTATCATCCACTCGGGTGCCGTGATTGGCTCCGATGGCTTCGGCTTTGCCCCCAATGCCGAGGGCTCGTATGACAAGATTCCCCAGATTGGTATCGTAACCATCGAAGACGACGTGGAGATTGGTGCCAACACCACCATCGACCGTGCTACAATGGGTTCGACTGTTATTGCCAAGGGCGCCAAGCTCGACAATCTGGTGCAGATTGGCCACAATGTTGTGGTGGGCGAGAGTACCGTTATGGCGGGTCAGTCGGCCGTGGCAGGCTCGGCCAAGGTGGGCAAGAACTGTATGATTGGCGGTCAGGCCGGTGTGGTGGGCCACATTACCGTGGGCGACCGTTCGGTGGTGGCTTCGAGTTCGGGTGCTACCAACTCGCTGCCCGAGGGCTCGCAGGTGATGGGTACCTACGGTATCGACGTGCGACGTTTCCGCAGGGTTAATGCCGTGTATCGCAACCTGCCCGAGTTGCAGCAGAGCGTCAGTAGGCTCGAAAAAGAGGTTAAGGCGTTGAAAAATAAGGAATAAAATAATTCTCAATTCTCAATTCTCAATTCTCAATTCCTCCCCTATGTCCGACCAAAAGCCACGAATAATTATGGGCATCGACCCGGGTACAAACCGTATGGGATACGGGGTGCTCGAAGTGCTGGGCAAAAACAAGCTCCGCGCAGTGGTGATTGGCGATATAGAGATGACAAAGATGAAAGACCCCTACGAGAAGTTGAGGTATATCTTCAACCGAGTGCTCTCGCTGGTGGATGAGTATAAGCCCGACGAGGTGGCGCTCGAATCGCCCTTCTTTGGCGAAAACGTGCAGAGTATGCTCAAACTCGGACGCGCACAAGGGGTGGCTATGGCAGCCGCGCTGTGCAGGGGACACAAGGTCTTTGAGTATGCTCCCCGAAGGGTTAAGCAGGCTATTACGGGCAATGGTGGTGCCGCCAAAGAGCAGGTGGCTGCAATGCTCAAAAGTATGCTCGGGGTGGAGTACAACCCCAAGCGACTCGATGCAACCGACGGATTGGCAGTGGCGCTGTGTCACTACTTCGAGAGCTCGGCCCCCATACCTCATCAGCCCGTGAGTCGCAGCCGTCGCAGCTCGACCAAGGCATCGTGGGACTCCTTTGTGGCATCCAACCCCGATAGGGTGGTGAGGGCCCAGAAGAAATAGCAAAAAGTGTAAACCAAAACAAATAGAATGAGTTATGAAAAAAGTCTATGCAATAGTTGCAGCAGCCCTGCTGATGGTGGGCTGTGCGGGTGGCACCAAAACCTACACTCTGCAAGGTGTTATCGACGGCTACGAGGGTGAAGTGGCTGTGGCCAACGAAATCTCGGGCGACATCTACGCCTCGGCCAACACTACCGATGGCAAATTCAAGATGGAGTTCACCTCCGAAACCCCCATGTTTGCAGTGCTGGTGGTCGATGGTCAGAGCACTCTGCCTCTGTTCTTCGACTCGGCCAAGCCCGTTAAGGTCAAGGGTAGTGCCGATAAGTTGGGCTTTCTGACCGCTTCGGGCGGTGCGGCAAACAACGCCTTTGCAGACTATATGAATGCCAGCAATGCGCTGATTCTCGAACTCGAAAATGCCCAGTCGCAGCACGATTACTACGAATTTCAGGAGAAATCGTCGGCGCTGCTCAATCAAACCTACGAGGATAATAAAACCAATCTGTGGGGCGCTTATCTGCTCACTATGAGCCGCCAATCGTCGATGAATAGCACCGAGATTGTTGAGGCCGTAGAGGCTTTCCCCGCAAGGCTTCGCACCCTGCCCGAACTCGTAGACCTCTACGATAAGGCTATGGTGATGAAGCGCACCGAAATAGGCCAGCCCTATACCGAGATTAACATGGTGGACTACAATGGTCGCGGCTTCAAACTGAGCGACGTGGTGGCCAAGAGCCGCTATGTGTTGCTGGACTTCTGGGCTTCGTGGTGCAACCCTTGCATGAAGGAGATTCCCTTCTTGCAGGAGGCCTACAATAAGTACCACGTCAAGGGCTTCGAGATCTATGCCGTAAACCTAGACGATGGTCGCGAGCCTTGGGTTAAGGCCATTAGAGATGCGGGTGGTATGCCTTGGGTACACGTTGGCACTCAGGGCGGCTGGGATAGCCACGCTACGCAGAACTACTCGGTGAAGGCCATCCCCACTAACTTCCTTATCGACTGCAAGACGGGCCTTATCGTAGACCGTAACCTTCGTGGCGAAGATATTGAGGCCGCTCTTTCGGAACTCTTTGCCGAGGAGTAGTAGGGGAGAGGAAATTGCTGAAAGTTAAGAGTTAAAAGTTAAGGTGCGCCCGCTGAGGTGCACCTTTTTTTGTTGGGGGCTTAGAGAGAGGTTAGGGAACTTTGGGAGTTTAAGGAGCTTAGGGAATTTAAGGCGTTGGCCCCAGAGCCCATGAGCGTTAGCGAAAAGTCCCCCTCACAGGAGGGGGATTTAGGGGGTGGGTAACACACGACCAGAGGGGGCACAACGAAAAAAGGCTATCCAATCGGATAGCCTTTTTCGTCGTGTGCTCCCTCTGGGGCTCTGGCGCTTATGCGCCCTACGGGTTTTTGTTTACAACCCCCTACCCCCTTGAAAGGGGGCAAGCTGGGTTCTCGCCGAGGGAAACCCCAAACAAAAAAGGCAGTCATTTCTGACTGCCTTCGTTGCTGTGCTCCCTCTGGGGCTCGAACCCAGGACCCCAACATTAAGAGTGTCGTGCTCTACCAGCTGAGCTAAAGAAGCATTTGCGAGTGCAAATGTACAAACTTTATTTGTTACTCCAAATTTTTTGCACTTTTTTTTGCATCTCACCTCGCTTTTTGACTTTCCGCACCTTTCCCGCTTGGGAATGCGGTCGCAGGTATTATTTTTAATACCCGAGTAGATGTGGGGAAGCTCTTAGAACTCGGAGTGCCCGTCGGCACCCTGCAATGCGGTCGCAGGATTACACACGCCCCCGCCCTTTGGGCACCCCCTCTAACTTAGAGGGGGAATTGGATAAAAACTCCTCCCCTACGAAAGGGGAGGCTGGGAGGGGTGGTCGAAATTGCCTGCGCGTCCCCGCGCAGGG
>JAZLDU010000004.1:0-9652 GCA_045614885.1 Tidjanibacter sp.
TCCCATACCGAGTACAACACGAAGATAGACCTCCGCAAAAGCGGAGGTTTTCTTTTTTATACCAAGAGCCGCGGCAAGTTTACTTGCTATGCGGCTCTTGGTATAAAAAAGAAAATCCCCTCCTGAGAGGGGAGTGGCTATCTTCGTAGTTGTGCAACTGCCCCGCGGCGAGCGCAGGGGATGGACAAGCGCAGCGCAGTCAATCCCATACCACTCCCCCTTTGGGGGAGAAGAATTGAAAATTGACAAAATAAATTTTGTCTAAAATGCTCCGGCTCGGCATAGGAAATGAATTTGCTCTGCTCTCGCTTACTCGCATTTGCGAAAAAGGAAAATTATGGTGCGCCCAAAGATTGGGCGCATCTTTTTTTACACTCCTCCCCTAACTTGGGGGAGGAGAAACACACGCCCCCGTCGCAAAGCGACACCCCCTCTAACTTAGAGGGGGAATCTCTTTTGTTCTCGGGTATTAAAAATAATACCTGCGACAGCATTTCCAGGGTGCCGACGGGCACTCCGAGTGTATTTGCGCATAACTCTATCCAACGTCATCCCCAAGACGCCCGAATGGGGCCGACCTTTATGGTCGTTTGTTTTAGACACCAACAGCCCACACCCCGCCGAAATGCATCGCAGTGGCTTTTGGGTACCTTTTGCCACCAAAAGGTACAAAACAAAGAGCGGTAGATGCCAACCGCCTACCTTGCGGTAGTCGTGGCAAGACGGTAAGTTGTAGATTGTCAAAAGGCTTTAAGGAATTTAGAGAGTGTAGGGAATATAAGGAGTTTGGGGATTATCAAATCTCCATTATTTTCCATTCTCAATTTGACGGTCGTAGTTAAGCGTACCCCGAAGAGTGCCAAAGCAAAAGCCCCCCGGACACCAAATCAAAAGCCCCGCAGAGGTGTGTCTGCGGGGCTTTGTTGTGTGTTAGAGTAAGGAGTTTGACTATTTGGCGAATTTCTCTTTGTGCTTTTCGAGCTGTTTTTTCAGAGCGTCGATGGCCTCGTCGATGGCCTCCTCGAACGATTTGCTCTGGTGCTCGGCCACAAGTGTCTCGGTGGGTACCTCAATCTTGATGGTCGCTACCTTGTTGCCCTGCTCGGGATCCTTGTCGATTTTGAGGATAACCTCGGCGCCGGTTGCGCGGTCAACGAAACGCTCCAACTTTGCCATCTTGTTCTCAATGAATTCGATGAGTTTCTTGTCGGCATCGAACTTTACGGATTGAATCTTTACGTTCATAACTAATCCTCCTATATTTTTTGTTTATGTATATGATTGCCTTGGCAATCATTTTTTCTTTTTTTCTTTTGCGACTTTTTGTAAAAAGTCGCCCAAAAACTTTTAGGCGATACTCACTACGTTCATATCGCTTACATCCTATGCTCAGCCATTTTTAGCACCCTGACCAATACACTCGGAGTGCCCGTAGGCACCTCGCTACGCTCATATCTCTATACTGAGTCTGCTCAGAACCACCAATACACTCGGTGTGCCCGGCGGCACCAATTCTCAATTCCTCTTGCCCCTTGGGTGGGCGGCGGCGTAGGCCTCTTTTAGCGAGGCAATGCTGTTGTGGGTGTAGATCTGCGTGGTCTGCAACGAGGAGTGGCCCAGCAGCTCCTGTATCTCCCTGATGTCGGCACCATTGTTAAGTAGCAGTGTTGCAAACGTGTGGCGCAAAACGTGGGGGCTGTGTTTGCCCTTAATCCCCGCAGCTTCAAGCCTTCGCTGAACGGCCCGCTCGATCTGGTAGCGACTCATTGGCTCGCCTTCTGATGTTAAAAATAGTGAAAAAATGCGTTCTGTGCAAATTTTTTCGCGGGTAAATTTCAGGTAGTCGCCAAGCAGCGGGCGTAACGTGCTGGCAATGGGGATGATGCGCTCTTTGGAGCCTTTGCCCACAACTCTCACCTCGCCCAGATCGGGTGCCAAGTTGGCGGTGGTGAGTGAGGTTATCTCTGCAAGTCGTGTGCCTGTGGCGTAGAGCATCAGCACCAAGAGGGCGTCGCGTCGGGTGGAGTAGTCGTCGGAGTGGGCCTCCTGGGTGAGTTCGGCACACAGCTCGGCCATCTTCTGCTCGTGGATGTAGGTGGGCAATCTCTTGGCCGTTTTCAGTCGTGGAACGTCGATTGTGGGGTTGTTTTGGATGACGTTGGCATCTACCAGCCACGAGAAGAAGGCCTTGATCGACGAGGTGATGGTGTTGATCGACGAGGGTGCAAGTTTGCGCCCACTGCGGTCGGTGCACTTGGGGTCGCTCAGCGACATAATCCACCCCTTGAAGGTGGTTTGGCTAATCTCCTCTGGGGCGAAGTTGTCGGGCGTGTAGCCACACGATTCGATGAAGGCTCGGCAGTCGCGCAGGTAGTTGTGCACCGTTCCCGGGGCAAGTCGTCGCTCGGTGGCGAGGTAGCGGCCATATTGGTCGAGCAGGTTCATCGTTCAAAGTGGTCTGTTTGGTTGGTCTTTGCGGGCCCCACTTGGCCCACCTGTACCCCAAAGGTAGCGTTTTTTGACCACACCGCAAAAGAAAATCGGCCCCTTTCGAGTGGAAAAAATAATATATTTTTTTCTTAGTCGTTAAAAATGTATAAATTTGCGCGTTATTTGCCCCTACTTTTGGGGTGACGCTCTGAATGAAAGAGTAAAAGAGTATGAACAAAAGAGTTATTTTTAGAATTGCGGCACTTGTGGCAGTGCTTATGATGGTGGGGTGTGGCTCGTACAACAAGCTGCTCAAACGCAACAACCCCGACGAGATGTTCTATGCCGCCATCGACTACTACAATAGTGGCGACTACGAGCGCACGCTCCAACTGCTCGACGAGATTGCTCCTCGCTACACCTCCACTATGCGTGCCGACACGATAATGTACTACACCGGTTGCTGCTTCTACAAGCGTGGCGACTTCGAGAATAGTGCAAACATCTTCGACGAGTATCGTCGCACCTACGGCCGCAGCCCCCTGTTGGAGGATGTGGAGTATATGTATGCCATGGGCTTCTACTTCTCGTCGCCCGAGGCTACCCGCGACCAAACCGCAACTATGCAGGCCCTAAGGGCTATAAACGAGTATATGGAGCGCTATCCCGCCTCGCCCAAAATCCCCCTCTGCCAGATTCGCATCGAGGAGTTGCAGGGCAAGCTCTACGACAAGTCGTTCTACAACGCGCGCACCTACTACAAAACCCGTCGCTACAAGGCTGCAATCATCGCTCTGCGCAACGCTCTGGACGAGTTTCCCCAGACTCCCCACCGCGAGGAGATTCTCTACCTCACCTTGGAGTCGAGCTACGAGCTGGCCTCGAACTCTATCGCCTCGTTGCAGGTAGACCGCTATCTCGACACGATGGATGCCTACTACAACCTCATCTCGGAGTTCCCCGACAGCAAGCATCGCAGGGCTGCCGAGCGAATTCAGCGTCAGTGCAAAAACTTCCTCGCCAAGAACAACACCGAGGGCATCGACGCTAACGCCGACGAGGGCTACACCACCACACAAGCAGGAAATACAAACTTATAACGATAAAGGATATTATGGATATCAAAAAGAACGTACCCAACAACACGGTAACTCGCAAATTGACCGACATCGACGGCCCTACCGGCAACCTCTATGAGTCGGTAACAATCATTGCTAAACGTGCAAACCAGATTTCGACCGAGTTGAAGCAGGAGCTGAACCGCAAACTCGCCGACTTCTCGTCGAATGTAGACTCGCTCGAAGAGACCTTCGAGAACCGCGAGCAGATTGAGATCTCGAAATACTACGAGCGCATTCCCAAACCTGTGCTCATCGCTACCGAGGAGTTCCTCGATGGTGAGGTGGTGTTCAAAGAGAACAAATAGTCGCACGCTATCGAGTGTGCACTGCGGGCCCGAGGGCCGTTTGCACACGGGTAGAGGGTAGAAAGAAAAGAGCGGGTTGGAGGAGCTGTGTCGCCCCTGATGGGTGGCAATGGGCATTTCTCTACCCGCTTTTGCAAACTCTCCCTGGCAGATATTTTTTACACAATCATCCCTTAGAAAGTTCCACTGTATGTTACGCCACCTGTTGGTCGAAAACTATGCGCTCATAGAGCGTCTGGACATAACCCTAAGCCCCGAGTTGAACATCATCACGGGCGAGACGGGTGCGGGCAAGAGTATTCTGCTCGGAGCACTCGGACTGCTGCTGGGTGCCAGGGCCGATGTGGCCGCTCTGAAAGAGAACGCCCACAACTGCGTGGTCGAGGGAACTTTCGACATCAAGGCCTACGGCTTGGAGTCTTTCTTCGAGGAGAATGACCTCGAATGGGAGGCCGAAAGCGTGGTTCGCAGGGTGATTACTCCCGCAGGCAAATCGAGGGCTTATGTGAACGATATGCCTGTGCAGCTAGCGGTACTCAAAGAGTTGGGCCTGAGGCTGATAGATATCCACTCGCAGCACCACTCGCTAAAAGTGGCCGACCCGATGTTCAGGATGCAGATTGTCGATGCGGTGGCCGAAAATGGTGCTCTGCTGAGCGACTATCAGGAGTGTTACGGAGCACTCCGCAGAGCGCAGGGTGAGTTGGCCGAGGTGAGGCGCATCGTGGAGGCCAATCTGAGGGATAAGGAGTATATCGAATTCCAGCACAACCAGCTCGCGGCTCTGAAATTGCGTAGCGGCGAGGTGGAAGAGTTGGAGGCCGAACAGCGACTGCTCGACAATGTGGAGCGCATTGCCGAGGCCCTGGGCGAGAGTGCCGCAGCCCTCGATGAGGAGGAGAATGGTGTGCTTGCAAGGGTTAAGAGGGCCGAGAGTGCCTTCGGTAAGCTGAGGGAGGTCTATGCCCCCGCAGGCGAGCTGAGCGAAAGGTTGCGCAGTGTGCTGGTGGAGTTGAAGGATATTTCGGCCGAGTTGGGCGACCGTATGAGCGGTGTGGAGAATAATCCCCAGAGGGCTGCCGAGGTGGTCGATAGGCTCGATGCCATCTACACCTTGCTACGCAAGCACTCGCTCTCGACGGTCGATGAACTAATCGCTTTGGAGAAGGAGTATGCCGCCAAGCTGAGCCTCATTGTTGACTCCGACGAGCGTCTGGCTGCTTTGGAGGCCAAGGTGGAGGCCGAACAGAAACGCACACAAAAGGCCGCAGCCAAGCTGACCGCATCGCGCACCAAGGCGGGTGAGGTGTTGGCCGCCGAGGTGGTGGCCATGTTGGCAAGGCTCGGTATGGAGCACTCGCAGTTTGTCTGCTGTGTATCCCCTGCCGAGGCGTTGCAACCCACAGGTGCCGACAAGGTGGACTTTATGTTCTCCTCGTCGCCCAAGTTTTCGCCCCAGCCGCTCGAAAAGGTGGCCTCGGGTGGCGAGATTTCGAGGGTTATGCTCTGTCTGAAAGCCCTCGTGGCCGACAGAGCCAATATGCCCACAATCGTATTTGACGAGATTGACACCGGTATTTCGGGTCGCATTGCCGACGTGACCGGTCAGATTATTGCCGAGCTTTCGGCCGGCCGTCAGGTGGTGAATATCACCCACTTGCCACAAGTAGCCTCGAAGGGCGACACCCACTTCCGAGTGTGGAAAGATGCCGCCGCAGGTCGCACCCACATAACGCTGCTCTCGGCCGAAGAGAGGGTAGAGGAGGTGGCCAAAATGCTCAGTGGCAACGAAGTTACCGAGGCCGCAATGGCCCAAGCAAGGGAACTTATCGCACGTAGCTAAGGCTCTAAACGTCTAAAAATAAGCCGCAGATTTTGGAATTAGAATTTTATTCGTATATTTGCGGGCTGTTTAACCAATTAAATTTTATCGAAAATGCCAAAAATGAAAACTAACGCCGGCGCAAAGAAGCGTTTTGATTTCACCGGCACAGGAAAAATCAAGAGGAAACACGCTTACCACAGCCACATCCTCACCAAAAAATCTACAAAACGTAAACGTAACTTGGACTACTCGGCAATCGTAACTCCTGCTGACGCTGCTAAGTTGCGCAAGCTCCTCGTTAAGTAATTAACCCGTAGAGCAAATTGTTAAACCAAGAGAGAATTAGCCCCGAAGAGGGGGAGAGAATCCCTCCGCTAATCTTTCGATTAAAACTTTAATTTTTTATGCCAAGATCAGTAAATGCTGTTGCATCGAGAGCACGCAGAAAAAGAGTTTTAAAGCTTGCCAAAGGTAACTTTGGTTCAAGGGGAAACGTCTGGACAGTTGCCAAAAATACTGTCGAGAAAGGCTTGCAGTTCGCCTATCGTAACCGCAAAGAGAAGAAAAGGAACTACCGCAGCTTGTGGATCCAGCGTATCAACGCTGCCGCTCGTATGCACGGTTTGACCTATTCGGAATTTATGGGTAAATGCCACGCTAAGGGTATCGAGATGAACCGCAAGGTTCTGGCCGACCTGGCGATGAATCACCCTCAGGCTTTCGAGAAAATTGTTAACACGGTTAAATAGTTTGCGCCCAACGGTGCGAACTGACGAAGGGGAGTGTCGAAAAGACGCTCCCCTTTATTTTGTGCCATAATGCGGTGTTTGGGAAAATTTTATTACATTTGTGCCAATAAGGGAATACTAACACACACTTGAATATGTTGAAAGTAGATGTAGAACAGGTGTTGGCACAAAAAGCTCCCAAGCTGGCCAAACGCCTGCCTCGTTTCTTGATTAACTATCTGAAAAAGATTGTTCACCAAGACGAAATTAACGAAATTCTTGCCGACTTCGGGCCTCTCGACCCTATCGAATTCATACGCTCGGCCCTGAACTATATGGGCGTGAGCTACTATGCCGAAGGCCTCGAAAACATCAAACCCGGCGGTCGCTACCTCTTTGCCGGCAACCACCCCTTTGGCGGTATGGACGGACTGATGGTAGCCGAGCGAGTATCGTCGGTGCTGGGCGATGTGAGGTCGGTGAGCAACGATATTCTGATGGTTGTAGAGCCCCTTAGGCCCATTCTGCTGCCCGTAAACAAGCACGGCCGACAGTCGCGCGAGGGTGCTAAAATCTTTGAGGATTGTTTCGCATCCGACGTGCCCATCCAGACCTTCCCCGCAGGCCTCTGCTCGCGCAAAATCAAGGGCAAAGTTACCGACTTGGAGTGGCGCACCAACTTCGTAAAGAAGGCTATTCAGTATGACCGCACCATCATCCCCGTACACACCGAGGGCTGTCTCTCGAAGAGGTTTTACCGCATCCACCGCTTTCGCCAGATCTTTGGCATCAAGGCCAACTTGGAGATGCTCTTTTTGGTAGACGAGATGTTCCGTCAGAAGGGCAAAAACTTTAAGATTTCGTTTGGCAAACCCATTGGTGTAGAGGAGCTTAAAGCACAAGGCGACCCCCGACAGATGACCGAGTATGTGCGCAGCAAGGTCTACGAAATGGCCCAATAGTGAAATCTCCCAACAGCGACAGTTATGAAACAGATTATAAAACCCGTACCCACCGAGCTGCTCAAAAGTGAGCTTAGGCCCGAGTTCTTTCTGCGCGAAACCAATCGTGCCGGAAACGAGATTTATGTCATCACCGCAGCCGAGTGTCCCAATGTGATGAGGGAGATTGGCAGGTTGCGCGAGTGGGCTTTCCGTAGCGCAGGTGGCGGCACAGGCAACGAGGTCGATATCGACGAGTTGGACTTGGCCCCCGACGGCTATCGTCAGTTGGTGGTGTGGGATCCTGCGGCTTGCGAAATCGTTGGCGGCTACCGATTTATTGTCTGCACCTCGGCCGACGAGAAAAACCTCTCGACGGAGCACTACTTCCGTTTTAGCGACACCTTCCGCAAGGAGTATCTGCCCTACACCATCGAGTTGGGCCGTTCGTATGTGCACCCCTCGTATCAGAATACCCGCGTGAATGCCAAGGGCCTCTATGTGATGGACAATATCTGGGATGGTCTGGGCGCAATTATGGTAAACCACCCCGAGGCCAAGTATTTCTTGGGCAAGGTTACTATGTATACCCACTACGATGTGGAGGCTCGCAATATGCTTATGTACTTCTTGCACAAGTGGTTCCCCGCCAAAGAGGGATTGTTGGAGCCCGTCTATCCAATCGATTTGGGTATAGATACTGCCAAAATGGCTAAAATCTTTGTGGGCGAAGATTACAGGGAGGATGCCAAGATTCTCAATGCCGAGTTGAAGGCCAGGGGCGAGTTTGTGCCCCCAATGATTAGCTCCTATATGAACGTGTCGCCTACGATGATGACCTTCGACACCGTCACCAACCCCGACTTCGGTTGTGTGGAGGAGACCGGCATTATGGTAACCATCGCCGATATGTATCCCAACAAGACCGAGCGTCACACCAAGGGTATCGAGAAGGGTGCTCAGGTGTTCCGTCGTCTGTTCGACAAGACCATGATTGCCATCGACGACGCAGTGGTGGAGCGCACAATTCCCGCAGTGAAGGTGGCTCTGCGCAGGCGCAAGCCCGAGCGTGTGGCTCGCCAGAGGCGCACAATAGCCAAAAAAGAGAACAAAGAGTAGCTACTTTCTGCGAAAATAGTTTGCGAAAAACCGAGTGCAAGGCAATAAATTGCACTCGGTTTGCATTATATTTCAAAAGCGAATGACTACTTTTGTGATAGAACAACAAACCGATTTCCTATGGACAACAACGAGGTAAACATACTATGGGTAGACGACGAGGTGGAGTTGCTCAAACCCCACATCTTCTTTCTGCAAAGCAAAGGATACGATGTGGATACCTGCAACAACGGCTACGATGCTGTGGATATGGCTCGCTCGAAGCCCTATGATTTGGTAATCCTCGACGAGATGATGCCCGGTATGACGGGCCTCGAAACCCTGCCACACATCAAGGAGGCAAGGCCCTCGACACCCGTGATTATGGTTACCAAAAGCGAGGAAGAGCACATTATGGACAAGGCCATAGGCTCCAAAATTGCCGACTACCTCATCAAGCCCATAAACCCCAATCAGGTGCTGCTGTCGATAAAGAAAAACGTGCACCGCGAAAGGCTCGTTACGGAGCAGACTACGGCCGACTATCGTGCCGAGTTTGGCCGCATAAGCCTCTCGTTGGGCGAAGCGCGCTCGTTTGGCGAGTGGTGCAACATCTATCGCAAGCTCGTGGGGTGGGAGATGGAACTGACCGACTCGACCGACGAGGGCATTCGCGATGTGCTCGCACTGCAATTCGACGAGGCCAACAACGAGTTTGGCAAATTCGTAAGGCGCAACTACCTCGATTGGGTGAATGCCCGCAGCGACGAGAGGCCCACAATGTCCCACACACTCTTCAAAAACCGCATCATACCGCTGGTCGAGGAGGGTGGGGGCAAAACCACTCTGCTGCTCATCGACAACTTCCGTTACGACCAGTGGCGCACAATTTGGCCCCTGCTACACTCGGCCTTCGACCTTGTGAGCGAGGAGTTCTATTGCAGCATCCTGCCCACCGCAACCCAATATGCCCGCAACGCGCTCTTTGCAGGACTTATGCCCCTGGCTATCGACAAGATGATGCCCGACAAGTGGCTCAACGACAACGAAGAAGGGGGCAAAAATAAGTACGAAGAGGAGTTTCTGCGTCGCCAGCTCACCCGCGCAGGCAAGCAGTGGCGCGTGTCGTTCGACAAACTCGTGCGCCCCGAAGCCGGCCGCAAACTCATAGATAACTTCGCACACGTCAAGGAGGCCGACCTGG
>JAZLDU010000005.1:0-27366 GCA_045614885.1 Tidjanibacter sp.
CCTACAACTTCCTCGGCACCAAGGCTGCTTATGTAAACACCGGCGTTTGGACCAAAAAAGCTATCAAAGAGGCTAAACTCTTTGGCGAGGTAGAGGTTATCGCCACTGGCGAGGAGAGCAACTTCTCGGCTATTCCTAAGGGCTACACCATCCCCACCGACTGTGACTATCTCTATACCTGTATAAACAACACCATCTATGGTACCGAGAATCACATCGACATCGACTCGCCTATTCCCCACATCTGCGATATGAGCTCGGACATCCTGAGCCACCCCGTAGACGTGTCGAAATACGCCCTCATCTATGGTGGCGCACAGAAAAACTTGGCTCCCGCAGGTGTAACCTTCGTAATCATCCGCGACGACATGTTGGAGAAAGTGGTTCGCAACGTACCCAGCATGGTTAATCCCAAAACCCACGTAGACAACAACTCGATGTTCAACACTCCTCCCGTATTCCCCATCTACGTTCTGATGGAGACCCTGCGCTGGATGAAGAGCATCGGTGGTATGAAAGAGATGTATCGCATCAACTGCGAGAAAGCCGAGTTGCTCTACAACGAGATCGACCGCAACAAACTCTTCCGCGGTACCGCTGCTAAGGAGGACCGTTCGAGGATGAACATCTGCTTCGTTATGAATCCCGAGTACGAGGAGTTGGCTGGCGAGTTTATGGAGTTTGCTAAGGCTCGCGGTATGGTCGGCATCAAAGGCCACCGCTTGGTTGGCGGTTTCCGCGCAAGCTGCTACAATGCTCTGCCTATCGAGAGTGTGAAAGCTTTGGTTGAGTGCATGCAGGAGTTCGAGAAACTTCACGCATAGTTTTACCCACCAAGCAACCCTAACGATAAAGAAACTTTATACCTAATTATATATATAGAAGTCCATAACTGCTATGCCGACGATCGTTTCACACATCTACGAGGAACCCACGAAGCATAAAGTTATGGACTTTTATGCCTTGATTGAACCTATGAAAGTATTAGTTGCAACCGAAAAACCCTTCGCTAAAAAGGCTGTTGATGCTATCCGCGAAGTTGTAGAGGGTGCCGGCTACGAGTTGGCACTCTTGGAGAAATATACCGAAAAAGCAGAGTTGTTGGAGGCTGTGAAAGATGCCGACGCTCTGATTGTTCGTAGCGACAAAGTTACCGCCGAGGTAATTGCTGCTGCCGAGCAGTTGAAGATTGTTGTAAGGGCTGGTGCCGGCTACGACAACGTAGATTGCGCTGCTGCAACCGAGAAGGGTATCGTGGTTATGAACACCCCCGGTCAGAACGCCAATGCCGTTGCAGAGTTGGCTCTGGGCCTGATGATCTATATGTCGCGCAACACATTCAAACCTGGTACCGGCAAAGAGCTGAGTGGCAAAAAACTCGGTATCCACGGCTTTGGTGCAATCGGTCAGATTGTAGCTCGCTATGGTAAGGCTCTGGGTATGGATGTTTACGCTCTGTCGCCTTCGATTACCGACGAGAGCATCTTCGAGCAGAACGGTGCCAAACGTGTGGCTACCGCCGAGGAGCTCTACTCTACCTGCGACTACATCTCGCTGCACATCCCCGCTAAGCCCCAGAACATCAAGTTTGTAGGCAAAGCGCTGTTGGAGAGTATGCCTAAGGGCGCTATCATCGTAAACACCGCCCGTAAGGAGGTTGTAAACGAGGAGGAGTTGGCCGAGGTATTTGCCGTAAGGGAGGATTTGAAATATGCTACCGACATTGCTGCCGCTTCGCAGGCCGAGCTGAACGAGAAGTTTGGCAACAGGGTTTTCGCTACCCCCAAGAAACAGGGTGCCGAGACTGCCGAGGCTAACTACAACGCTGCTAAGGCTGCCGCAAGTCAGATTGTAGACTTCTTCGTAAACGGCAACCGTAAATTCCAGGTAAACAAATAGTCCAAGGGAGGAGCAAACGTATGGTAAAGATTAAAGCATTTGCAGGTGTACGTCCACCCCAGGCTCTGGCAAACGAGGTTGCTTCGCGCCCCTACGACGTGTTGAACTCGGTGGAGGCTAAGGCCGAGGCCGGCCAGAAGAGCCTTCTGCACATCATCAAACCCGAAATCAACTTCGACCCAATCATCGACGAACACGACGAGGCTGTTTATGCCAAGGCTGTGGACAACTACAAGGCTTGGAAAGAGAACAAGTGGCTCGTGAAAGAGGAGAAAGAGTGCTACTACATCTACGCTCAGACCATGAACGGCAAAAGGCAGTATGGTCTGGTGGCTTGCTGCCACTTCGAGGACTACTTGGAGGGCCGCATCAAAAAGCACGAGCTCACCAGGGCCGACAAAGAGGAGGATAGGATGAAACACGTTAGGGCTCAGAGCGCTAACTTGGAGCCCGTATTCTTCGCCTACCCCGAGAGGGAGGATATGAACGCCATTGTAGACCGCATCATCGCTGGCGAGCCTCAGTATGACTTCGTGAGCGAGGATGGCGTGGGCCACACTCTGTGGCTTATCGATGGCGACGAGGATATCAAAAACATCACCGCCATCTTTGAGCAGATTCCCGCACTCTATGTTGCCGACGGCCACCACCGTACCGCAGCAGCCGCAAGGGTTGGCGAGGAGAGAATGAAAGCCAATCCTAACCACACCGGCGAGGAGGAGTATTGCTACTTCTTGGCCGTAATCTTCCCCGGCGAGCAGCTCAACATCATCGACTACAACCGCGTGGTTAAAGACCTCAATGGCCTGACCAACGAGGAGTTCTTGGCCGCAGTGGAGAAAGACTTTGTGGTGGAGAAAGTGGGCAAAGAGATCTACAAGCCCAACGCTCTGCACAACTTTGGCCTCTATCTGGATGGTGAGTGGTATTCGATGACCGCCAAAGAGGGCACTTACGACGATAACGACCCCATTGGCGTACTCGACGTAACCGTGCTGTCGAACCTCGTGCTGGACAAAGTGCTCGGTATCAAAGACCTCCGCAGGGACAAACGCATCGACTTTGTGGGCGGTATTCGCGGTCTGGGCGAGTTGCAGAAGAGAGTAGATAGTGGCGAGATGAAGGTGGCCTTTGCGCTCTACCCCGTTTCGATGCAGCAGCTTATCGACATCGCCGACAGCGGCAACATTATGCCCCCCAAAACCACTTGGTTCGAGCCTAAGTTGCGCAGCGGTGTGGTAATCCACGAGTTCTAATACACAGACATTACAAAACCAAAAACAATTAAATAAAACAAAGTATGGCAAAGATTAAGGGAACAATCGTTGTTGATACCGAGCGCTGCAAAGGCTGCGAGGTATGCGTTGCCTCTTGCCCCTGCGACGTGTTGGCCCTCTCGCCCAACGTCAATGGCAAAGGCTACCACTATGCCCATATGGCTAACCCCGATAGTTGCACCGGCTGCGCAAGCTGTGCAATTATTTGCCCCGACACTTGTATCACCGTTTACAGACAAAAATTCGAGTAGGCTATGGGAGAGATTAAACTGATGAAAGGCAACGAGGTGATTGCAGAAGCTGCAATCCGTTGCGGAGCCGATGGCTATTTCGGCTACCCTATTACCCCCCAGAGCGAGGTAATGGAGACTCTGATGGAGCGTCAGCCTTGGCTGACTACCGGTATGGTGGTAGTTCAGGCCGAGAGCGAGGTTTCGTCTATCAACATGGTTTATGGCGGCGCATCGTGCGGCAAGAAGGTTATGACCTCGTCGTCGAGCCCCGGTATTAGCCTTATGTGCGAGGGTATGACCTATCTGGCAGGTGCCGAGCTGCCCTGCGTGGTGGTAAACGTAACCCGTGGTGGCCCAGGTTTGGGTACCATTCAGCCCGCACAGAGCGACTACTATCAGGCCGTTAAAGGCGGTGGTCACGGCGACTACAAGACTATCGTGTTGGCTCCCGCCTCGGTGCAGGAGATGCACGACTTCGTATTCGACGCATTCGACCTGGCGTTCAAATATCGCAACCCTGTGATGATTCTTTCGGATGGCGTTATCGGCCAGATGATGGAGAAGGTAGAGCTGGCAGACCAGAGGCCAAGGTGGACCGACGAGGAGATTCGTCAGATGCACAGCAGCTGGGCTACCACCGGCAAAACCGCCGACCGCGAGGCCAACATCATCACCTCGTTGGAGTTGGACCCCTACCGTCAGGAGGACTTCAACTACAAGATTTTCGAGAAATACGCCCGCTGCGAGGCCGAAGAGGTACGCTTCGAGGAGTATATGTGTGAGGATGCCGACTACCTGATCGTGGCATTCGGCTCGTCGGCCCGTATCTGCAAAGAGACTATCGCCATTGCTCGCGAGAACGGCTACAAAGTGGGCCTTATCCGCCCCATCACTCTGTGGCCCTTCCCCAGCAAGAAGATTGCACAGGTGGCAGCACAGACCAAAGGCGTGCTGGTGGCCGAGTTGAATATGGGCCAGATGGTCGACGACGTGAGATTGGCAGTCAATGGTGCAGTGCCCGTAGAGCACTACGGCCGTACCGGTGGCGCAGTCTACACCCCCGACCAGGTTTACGAGGCTTTGTTGAACAAAATCATTAAAAAGTAACAGACTATGGCAGAATATATTGTAGAGAAAACCAAAGAGAATTTGGTTTATTCCAAAACTCCCGTGCTGACCGACAAGGTTATGCACTACTGCCCCGGTTGTAGCCACGGCACCATCCACAAACTCATCGCCGAGGTGATTGACGAGATGGGTATTCAGGAGAAAACCATCGGTGTTTCGCCCGTAGGTTGCTCGGTATTTGCCTACAACTACCTCCACATCGACTGGATTCAGGCAGCCCACGGCCGTGCAGCAGCAGTTGCCACCGCAGCCCACAGGCTCTATCCCGACAAGGTGGTCTTCACCTACCAGGGCGATGGCGACTTGGCAGCTATCGGTACCGCCGAGAGCATCCACGTTTGCAACCGTGGCGAGAGCATCGCAGTATTCTATGTAAACAACGCAATCTATGGTATGACAGGCGGTCAGATGTCGCCCAACACTCTGATTGGTATGAAAACCGCAACCTGCCCCTATGGTCGCGACCCCAAACTGCACGGCTATCCCTACAAAGTGGCCGACTTTGTGTGCCAATTGCCCGGTGTGTGCTACGTTACTCGCCAGAGTGTCCACACCCCAGCAGCTGTGCGCAAGGCCAAAAAGGCTATCCGCAAAGCGTTGGAGAACTCGATGGCTGGCAAAGGACTCTCGTTCGTAGAGTTCGTGGCTACCTGCAACAGCGGTTGGAAGATGAGCCCCGTGGCAGCCAACAAGTGGATGGAGGAGAACCTGATTGCAGAGTATCCCCTCGGTGATATCAAAAACGAATAACCCTCAAAATACGCATAGAGAGATATGAAACAGGAACTGATTATCGCAGGTTTCGGAGGACAGGGTGTCCTTTCGACCGGTAAAATTTTGGCCTACTCGGGTATGTTGCAGGGTTACGAGGTGAGCTGGTTGCCCAGCTATGGTCCCGAGATGCGTGGTGGTACTGCCAACGTAACTGTTGTGGTGAGCGACAAACCCGTAAGCTCGCCCATCGTTCAGAAGTGCGACACCGTTATCGTACTGAACCAGCAGAGCTTGGACAAGTTCGAGCAGAGCGTGCGCTCTGGTGGTAACCTCATCTACGACACCAACGGTATCACCCACCACCCCACTCGCAAGGACATCAACATCTACACCATCAACGCCACTGAGGAGTGTGCCAAGATGGGTAACTCGCGCTTGTTCAACACAATGATTTTGGGCGGCTACTTGAAGGTGTGCCCCATTGTGGATATGGAATTCGTGAAGGTAGGTTTGAAGAAATCGCTGCCCGAGCGTGCTTGGAAGACTCTTCCCGACAACGAGAAGGCTATCGAGCACGGTGGCGAAATCATCACCCTCGTACACAAAGCCGAGTAGTGTGCCGACAAAGGTATTAACAAAAACATAACCAACCTTTGAACCTTTAAAACTTCAAGCAGAGGGAGCGCTCTATCGTGGGTGCTCCCTTTCTTTGTGCCCGCAGGTACAGAAGAAAAAGAAAGACCGCAATCGCTTGCGGTCTTCTCTTTTGGTCGCCCCAGCCGAGGACTATTTCAGCTCCACGAGCGCCTTGCCACTCATCTCGGCAGGCTGAGCAAGGCCCATAAGTTTCAGCACAGTGGGTGCCACGTCGGCCAACACACCGTTCTCTACGCTCGCAACCCTCTCCGATACCACAATGATGGGCACGGGGTTGAGCGAGTGAGCAGTGTTAGGCGAGCCATCCTCATTCACAGCGTTGTCGGCATTACCGTGGTCGGCAATAACCACCACCTCGTAGCCATTCTCTACTGCGGTGGTAATCACATCCTTAACGCAGCCATCTACGGTCTTCACGGCCTTGTAGATTGCGTCCCAGATACCGGTGTGGCCAACCATATCGCCATTGGCAAAGTTCAGCGCAATGAAGTCATATTTCTGCTTTTTGAGCTCCTCCACCAGAGCAGCAGCCACCTCGGGAGCGCTCATCTCGGGCTGCAAGTCGTAGGTTGCAACCTTGGGCGAAGGAATCAGAATACGGCTCTCGCCCTCGAACTCGGCCTCCCTACCGCCATTGAGGAAGAAGGTAACGTGGGCATATTTCTCGGTCTCGGCAATACGCAGCTGGCTCAGGCCCAGCGACGAAACATACTCACCGATGGTGTTGTTTACGTTCTCTTTGTCGAACAGAATGTGCAGTCCCTCGAACTTAGCGTCGTAGGGGGTCATGCAGCAGTAGTAGAGGGGCAGGGTGTGCATACCCTCCTCGGGCATATCCTGCTGGGTGAGCACGATAGTAAGCTCCTTGGCCCTGTCGTTGCGGAAGTTGAAGAAGATAACCATATCGCCCTCCTCCACGAGACCGATGGGCTGGTCGTTCTGGTCTACGGCCACGATGGGTTTGATAAACTCGTCGGTAACACCCTCGGCATAGCTCTCGGCCACTGCCTCTACCATATTGGTCGAGTGTTTACCCTCGCCCTTAACAATCTGGTCGTAGGCCACTTTCACCCTCTCCCAGCGTTTGTCGCGGTCCATAGCGTAGTAGCGACCGATAATCGAAGCGATGTGTCCACCGCTCTGAGCCAAGTGTGCCTCCAAAGCCTCGATGAAGCCTTTACCGCTCTGGGGGTCGGTGTCGCGACCATCCATAAAGCAGTGCACATAGGCTTTATCCTCGATGCCATACTCTTTTGCGATGTCGAAGAGTTTGTGGAGGTGCGACTGCTGGCTGTGCACACCGCCGTCGCTCACAAGGCCCATAAAGTGCACCTTGCAACCTTTCTCTTTGGCATACTCAAAGGCAGCCTTTACCTCTTTGTTTTCCAAGATAGAGTTGTCGCGACAAGCGCGGTTGATTTTCACCAGGTCTTGGTACACCACCCTACCTGCGCCGATATTGAGGTGTCCCACCTCCGAGTTACCCATCTGTCCCTCGGGCAGACCGACGTTTTCGCCATCGGTGCGCAGCTCGGCATTGGGATATTTGGCCTCCAACGAGTTGATAAACTCGGGCTGTGCGGTATAAATAACGTCCGAATTGGTGTGGTTGCCTTTGCCCCAACCATCCAGAATCATCAAAAGAACTTTCTGCTGTGCCATAATGCTTTGTATCTCTATTATGTGTGTTATCCAAAAATTTACAATTTCTCGTTAATGAGGCTCACGGCCACCTCGATAGCTTTATCCAAGCCCTCGGGGTTTTTGCCGCCTGCGGTAGCATAGAAGGGCTGACCGCCACCGCCACCCTGCATCTCTTTTGCAGCGTTGCGAACCACGTCGCCAGCCTTCACACCCTTAGCCACCAGAGCGTCGCCCACGGCTACGGCCAACATAGGTTTGCCACCCTCTCGGCTACCGAGCACGATAGCCACCTCGGGATTTGCGGTGCGCAGAGCGTAGATTGCATCCTTAACGGTGTCTACGGGCATATCGATAGTCTGAGCAAAGACCTTCTGGTCGCAGTTGATAGCAATAAGGTTGCCAATGCTCTCGGCCAACTCGCGAGCCCTGAGTGCGCGGAAGCCCTCAATCTCTTTGCGCAGCGAGGCGTTGTCCTCTACGAGCTTCTTGACGGCCTGCAACAATGCGGGCGAGCCGAGGCTCTGCTGCAACTCTTTCATCGACTCCTCCATCTTGTAGTAGGCGTTCTCTACCACGCCACCTGCGATGGCCTCGATACGACGCACGCCTGCCGAAATAGCGCTCTCGCTCACGATTTTGAACATACCGATTTGGCCTGTTGCGCCCACGTGGGTACCGCCACAGAGCTCCACCGAGTCGCCAAAGCGTACCATCCTCACCTTGTCGCCATATTTCTCGCGAAAGAGCATCATTGCGCCAGCCTTCTGAGCCTCCTCGATGGTGCACTCGCGATTCTCCTGCAAGGGGTAGTCGGCCCTAATCATACGGTTTACGGCCATCTCCACCTCGCGAAGTTCCTCGTCGGTCACTTTCTGGAAGTGCGAGAAGTCGAAACGCAGGTAGTCGGGACACACGAGCGAGCCCTTCTGCTCGACGTGGCTACCCAGAATATCGCGCAGAGCTTTGTGCATCAAGTGAGTTACCGAGTGGTGGCGAGCCGAAGCGAGCCTATCCTCCTCGTTTACCACGGCCTTGAAGGTAGCCTCCACATTTTCGGGCAACTCGGCCACAACGTGGATAGGCAGACCATTCTCTTTGAGGGTGTCGAGCACCTTGATAGTTTTGCCCTCGGCCTCGATGGTACCGTTGTCGCCCACCTGACCACCGCTATTGGCGTAGAAGGGGGTCTGGTCGAATACCAGCTGATAGAGGCTCTTGCCTTTGGTTGTAACCTTGCGGTAACGTACAATCTTCACGTCGGCGGTCAGAGTATCGTAGCCCACAAACTCGGTCGATACGCCAGCCACCAACTCTACCCAGTCGTCGTTCTCCACAGCTGCTGCATTGCGCGAGCGAGCCTTCTGAGCCTGCAACTCAACCTCAAATGCCTCCAAGTCTACGGTCATACCGTTCTCCTTGGCGATAAGCTCCGTAAGGTCGATGGGGAATCCGTAGGTATCGTAGAGGGTAAATGCCGACTTGCCGTCGATTACGCTCTGGCCTGCTGCCTTGCTCTTGTTGATAACACCCTCCAAAAGGTTGATACCGGTAGCAAGGGTTTTGAGGAATGCGCTCTCCTCCTCGCAGATAACACTGGTGATGAGGGTCTGCTGAGCTTTCAGCTCGGGGAACTGACCGCCCATCTGCTCCACCAGACCGGGAACGAGCTTGCAGATAAAGGGCTCGTTGAAGCCGAGGTAGGTGTAGCCGTAGCGCACAGCACGACGCAGAATTCGACGGATAACATAGCCTGCCTTAACATTGCTTGGCAGCTGACCATCGGCAATCGAGAACGAAATGGTACGCAAGTGGTCTGCAATAACCCTCATAGCCACATCGGCCTTGGGGTCGTCGCCATAGCGTTTGCCAGCCAGGGCTGCAATCTCGCTGATGCGGGTAGAGAACACGTCGGTATCGTAGTTGCTCTGCTTGTTCTGCAAAACCATGCACAAACGCTCGAAGCCCATACCGGTATCGATGTGTTTGTGGGGCAGTGGCTCGAGCGAACCGTTAGCCTTGCGGTTGAACTGCATAAACACCAGGTTCCAAATCTCAATTACCAAGTGGTGGCCCATATTTACCATCTCTCGACCGGGTTTAGCCTCACGCTCCTCGTCGCTACGCAGGTCGAAGTGAATCTCGCTGCAAGGACCGCAGGGGCCGGTCTCGCCCATCTCCCAGAAGTTGTCGTGCTTGTTGCCGAGGATGATGTGGTCTTCGGGCAGATATTTTTTCCAGAAATCATAGGCCTCCTGATCCATAGGCACGCCCTCCTCGGGAGCGCCCTCAAACACGGTAGCATAGAGCCTATCCTTAGGCATTTTGTAGACCTCGGTCAGCAGTTCCCAAGCCCAATCGATGGCCTCTTTCTTGAAGTAGTCGCCAAACGACCAGTTGCCCAACATCTCGAACATAGTGTGGTGATAGGTGTCGTGTCCTACCTCTTCGAGGTCGTTGTGCTTACCCGACACACGCAAACACTTCTGGGTGTCGGCTGCACGATTGAACTTCGATGTGGCGTTGCCCAAGAAGATGTCCTTAAATTGGTTCATACCAGCGTTGGTGAACATAAGAGTAGGGTCGTTTTTCACGACCATAGGGGCCGAGGGCACAATGGTGTGCTCCTTCGATGCAAAGAATTCGAGAAACTTTGCCCTGATTTCGTTCGATGTCATCATAATCTGTTTCGGTCTATATACTTATATTTAATTATACTCGTTTTTCAAGCGGTTGCAAATTTACACATTTTACTATAATTTTGTCCCCCGTAGAGTGGTTTTTTAACCAAAACGTAACAAATCGAGCCCAAATGGCAAAAAAAGAGTACAAATTCAACCCCGAAACGCTGGCCTACGAGCCTGTCAGGCGTCCCGAACGCTTGGCACGCTACCTGCTGGTGCGTCGCTTGTTGCTCTTTTTCATCCTCGCTGCGGTGGTTAATATCGTCTACTCCTACGAGTACTACACGCCCAAAACCCGCGCCATCGAACGCACCCGAGCCGAGGTGGCCCACGAGTACGACATCCTCTCCGCGAAGGTTGCCAACCTGGGAGCCAAAGTGGGCGAATTGCGCGGAAGGGATAATGCCGTCTACCGCCCCTTGTTTGGTGCCGACACCCTCTCGCTTGCGGGCATCTACACCCCCTATTCCGAGCAGGCTTACAGCTACTTAACCGAGGAGTTCCAGGCCCCTGCCAAGGAGCTTTGGAAGGCTCTCGACAACCAAACCCGCCTACTCTACCGCCAGAGCATCTCGCTCGACGACTTGCAGGTGCTGTCGAAAAACAAGGAGAAGATGGCCGCATCTATTCCCGCCATCTGGCCCATCAACAAGAAAGACCTGCGTGGCCCCATCGGTGCCTATGGCCGAAGGCTCCACCCCATATATAAACGCTATATTCAGCACAAAGGTATAGACTTTGGTGGCCGCAGAGGCGACCCCATCTACGCCACCGGCAACGGCAAGGTGGTACACTCCGAGAAGGGTCAGCGTCGCAAGGGCTACGGCCAGATGCTGGTCATCGACCACGGCTTTGGATATAAGACTCGTTATGCCCACCTAAACGAGCGCCTTGTGGTTGTAGGCCAAGAGGTTAAGCGTGGCGAGCTGATTGGCTATATGGGCTCTACGGGTGGCTCTACGGGCCCCCACCTCCACTACGAGGTGATCTATATGGGCAACAACGTAGACCCCATCAACTACTTCCGCCGCGATATGAGCGAGGATGAGTTCGAGCGCATCATCGAGTCGGCCAAGACCACTACATTCGAGACCCTCGACAACAACGAGAGTAGCACACAAGAGTAACCCCACCATAGTAGCAACAGTATGAGCAAACGATTCACACAATATCCGCCAAGCATTAGCCGCAGCAGCCATATTTGGGCTGTTGTGCGAGGTCTGCTGGGCAATGCTCTTATCTTCGTGGCTATGCTGGCGGGAGTCTATCTGCTCTTTACCCTCTTCGACACCCCCGAGCAACACCGCCTTCGTGGCCAAAATGAGGCCCTCGAAGCCGAACTTGCAAGGCTCGAAATGCGCTACGACACCGTAGAGCAAGTGCTTGATAATGTGATAGAGAGGGATAAAAACGTCTTCCGCATACTCTTCGAGTCGGAGCCCTATGCCTTCAACGACAGCGCCTCGGAGCAACGCTGGGACAACTACGACCGCCTGTCGGAGATGAGCGAGAGCGAACTCTACCGCGAGATGAACGAGCGTATGGCCTCGTTGGAGCGTGGTCAGCACCACACCACACGACTTTTCGAGCGTGTGAGCGCAGCCACCGACAGCCTCGGTAGCAAGGCCAACAACATACCCGCCATTCAGCCCGTGCTGAACAAAGAGCTGACACTGCTTACGGCACCCTACGGAATGTTGATTCACCCCTTCTATAAGAGCCTTGTAGCGCATCAGGGCGTAGACTACACCGTGCCTGTTGGTTCGCGCGTGTTTGCCACGGCCGACGGCACCGTTAAGGAGGTCAAGACCCGCAAGACCACCTCGGGCCGTACCATCATCATCAACCACGGCAAGGGCTACGAGACTCAATACAGCCACCTGAGCCGTATAGACGTAAAGAAGGGCCAGAAGGTGCGTCGTGGCGATATTATCGGTCTTACGGGCAATAGCGGTCTGTCACTTTCGCCCCACTTGCACTACGAGGTGAGGTTTAATGGCATGAGGGTAGACCCCATTCACTACTTCTTTATGGAGCTTTCGCCCCACGACTACCAGAGGATTATCAAAATCTCGCAGAGTGGAATGCAGTCGTTTGACTAAATTGAAAATGGAAGATTATTAGGAGTTATAAGAGCTATAAGAGTTATCCTCCTATTACTCCTATTACTCCTATTACTCCTATTACTCCTATTACTCCTATTATTCCCTAAACTCCCTAAACTCCTTAAAGTCGTTAGACGTTAGACAAAAAAACGCAGATAATTAGGCGAGTACAAGGCGGGGGCGTAACGCCCCTTTTATTAGGGTGGTTCTCCAAGAGGTAAAAACGCAGATAGCGAGATAAATGCAAGGCACACAAGAAAATCCCCTCCGCAGTTTACAAACCGTAAATGAGGAGGGGATTTATCGCAGTGTAACGCAGCAGTTACTCGCTATATGCGTTTTTTAGCCGACGTTGATGAATTTGTCTACTAATTCTTTAATTAGGTCGGGGTTGGCCTGCAACTCCTCGCGCAGATTGGCGTCGTTGTGGCTACGCAACATCTTCAACCAACCGTCGATAAGGCTTGCGCTGAACACACCACCCTCCTCGAAGATTGCCCTCTTGGCCTCCAAAGCATCGGCCGATACTGCACAACTGTCGGGCAGGTGCTCCAAGCGCTCGGCAATGGCCTTGTGCTCGTCGTGGAAGATGTTTACGCCCACATACCTCTCCTCGGCAAATGCCACAGCATTCTCCATCTTGAAGCCGTGGGTAGCAGCAGCCACCAAGCCCGCCAAGAGCAGATACACGTCGGCCGAGCCGTCGGGACAACGGAACTCTACGGTCTGTTTGTCCAGAGCGGGTTTCACCTCGCTGGTCTCTGCGGGGTTGGCGTTTTTAATCATCTCGGCAGCACCTGTGGTCCAGCCCAGAGGTACGCGCACGAGTACCGAGCGGTTCCTATCGCCCCAGCAGATATTGGTGGGAGCCTCCTGGTGGGGAACAAGGCGCAGGTAGGAGGTGGGATTGGTGTTACCAAAGGCGGTCAGCGCAGCAGCCGAGTCGAGAATACCGGCAATGACGGTCTTGGCCACATCGGTCAGTTTGCCATCTTTCAGATACATATTCTGACCATCTTTGACCACTTTGGTATGGATGTGCATACCGCTACCTGCCTTGCCCACAGTGATTTTGGGTGCAAATGTGAGGTTTACACCATAGCGGTACGAAATCTCGCGCAGAATCCATTTAGCAATGAGCAGCTGGTCGGCAGCATCCTCAACGTCTACGGGCAGGAACTCAATCTCGTTCTGCTCATACATCAGACCGTCTACGGCAAAGTTGCCCACCTCGCTGTGGCCGTATTTAATCTTGCCACCGGCCTCGGCAATAGCCTTCATAGCCTCGCGACGCATATCGCCCCATTTGCAGAAGGGGCCGCTCTCGTGATAACCGCGCTGGTCGGGGGTAACATAGAGTCCCTCCTCCTCGCTTACGACATAGTATTCCAACTCGCCCATAGCGTGGAACTCCATACCGGTAACCTTCTTAAATTCGTTGTGAGCGCGGTGGAGAGCCTGGTCGGGAGCCGACTCAAAGGGCTGGCCATCTTTGTCATAGAAGCCGCAGAGGATGTCGATGGTGGGAATCTCGCTGAAAGGGTTCAGGAAAGCGGTGCGATAGCGGGGCACAACATAGAGGTCGCTTGCACCTGCCTGCACGAAGTTGGGGAAGAGGCTCGAACCGTCTACACGCTCGCCATAGGTAAGGATGGTATCGAGATAGTCGAGGTCGTTGATTATAAAGTTGAGTGCTTTGAGCCTGCCATCGGCCGCAGCATAGCGGAAGTTCACCATCTCCACACCGTTCTCGACGATGTAGCGAATAATGTCGGCTTTGGTAAAATCCTTAGGTTCCTTCTTCAAAAAGCGCACAAGTGGATTTGGGTGCATAGCGTACTTTTTCATAAAGTATTGACTGTTAAATTATGTTATAAAGTTTGACTTTTCTCGGCTAAAAATGTTTCAACAAAGGTAGTATTTTTCGGCTACATTGTTCTACTTTTTCCTACAAAGTTTGGCGTAATCGCAGTAGGAGCACGCAGTGGCATCGGTTGTAGCCTTAAAGGGAACAGAGGTGTCGAAGAGCACGGCAAGCTGTGCAGCCAGAGCTGTGCGGAACTCGTCGGCATAGGGAGCAAAGCTTTTGACCTCCTCGCCCGAGCCCTTGAAACGCAGCAGCGGAGTGTACTCCACGTTGTTCAGGTGGCGCACATAGTAGAGCGAAGGTGTAGCACCTTGGCCCTTCAACTCGCCCCTCTTTTGGGCCTCCTCTACCATCATCGAGTAGAGCAGGGTTTGGAGTGCCGCACCCATGTGTTCTTTCGAGTCGTCGGAGAGCAGGTTTCTCACACCCACAATGTCGTTGTGCGGGCGGCCTGTCTTGTAGTCGATAACCCTAATGCGGCCATCGGCCATAAGGTCGAGGCGGTCGCTTGTACCGCCAAAGCATACGGTGTGGTCGCCAAAGGGGAAGTCGTATTTCATCGGGTGTTCGAGCTTGTATACCCTAAAATCGTCTGTACGAGCAGCGTCGAAGGGCAGCACGCAGTCGTTGATATACTTTTCGATGGTATCGCGCACCATCATCAGCCCTCCGCCATACTCCTCCTCGGCCACCAGCTTCTCTTTCTCGTTGAAATACTCCTCCGAGATGGCCCTAACAATTGCGGCATGCACCTCGGGGGTGTTAATCATTCGTGCAATCTGCAATCGGTGAGGCTCTTTGTCGTTCAACTTGCCGTAGAGCAACTCCATGGCTCGGTGAAAGAGTGTACCAAAGAACGAGTTATCGATATCCTCCTCTATCTCTTCGTCGGGTTTTATGCCCGCAATGGCCTTGAAGTAGAACTTCAACGGACACTCCATATAGTTGTTGAATGTTGAGGGCGAAAGCACACGCCCACCACCATCGAGATAACCCCTCAGTCGGTCGGCCACCACCCCACTCTTTTCGACCACAAACTCTTGTTGCCCGGCCATATTAAGCCCCAACACCTTCTCTATGCGCCTAATTTTGTGGCCACTCTCGTAGTCGAGCTGATAGATGTAGCGGCTCTGCTCGCCCGAGGTTGCATCGTCGGCCACCGAGCAGTAGACCATATCCACCCTGCGGGCACGCTGAATAAGGCGGTAGAAATAGTAGGCATAGACACCCTCGCTGTGGCGTGGTGTGGGCAGACCGTAGGCCATACGGAGGTTGAAGGGAATGAACGAAATCTCGCGGATGCGCCCCGAGGGGAAGTTGTCGTCGTTCATCGACAGCAGCAACACGTTATCGAAGTCGAGATTTCGGGTTTCGAGAATACCCATCACCTGCACACCGCTCAGTGGCTCGCCCTTGTAGGGGATGCTCACGCCCTGCAAAACTCGGCGTATGAGGGCCACATAGGTAGCAAACTTCATATCCACCGTCGATGCACACTCGCCAAGGGAGTTGGCACTCTTGGTCAGCGCCTCCATAATGAGCCCGAAACTCTCGCGCCTAAGTCCTCGCTTGTCGGCCGTTTCGCCCACAATCTCTATCTGCGACACTGCGGCCACAATGCGGCCTATATAGTCCTGAATGGTTTGCCATTGGTTGTGGGGCTCGAAGATTTGCGCAACCAGAGGGCTACAACCCTCAAACTCGCTTGTGGCCACATAGATACGCCCCTGTTTGATAATCTTCGCACGCAGTTCGAGCGCCCTATCGCCATCGGCTGCCACCACAAAGGGGTGGACCAACAACCCCTCCACGTCGGAGTGGTAGAACGACACCGCTCCGCTACGGGCCACCCTGACACGCTGTTGCAACAACAGCAATCGCTCCACAAAGCTATAAGCCAACGTAGAGCGCAGCGGGAAACCCATAGTTACGTTGTACTGAATAGGCTCCTCGGGATTGGGACCGCTCGGTAGCGAGTATAATAGTGGCGAGAGCAGACTCTCGTTGGTAAGCACAATGGCCGTTCGCTTGTCGGGGGTAATACCCTTCGAGAGCAGGTCGTCTATAAACTCTGCCGCATACTTGGTCTGCAACGAGTCCGAGGCGGTAGAGATTACGTTTATCTCCTTGGGCGATAGGAAGTGGCTCGGCAGAACGAAATCCCCGGGTGCGGGGTAACGCGCCAAGTTCTCGCGCACAAACAAACCCGCCTCCTGCTTGTCGTCTTGGAGGTAATAGTCGTCGAAGTCCCAATAGAATCGTGCCCCGTGGGCCGTTTGCAGATGGTCGAAAAGCACCTTCTCGGCAGCCGAGAGGGCGTTGAAGCCCACCACGGCATACTCACCTTCGGGCAGCTCGGCCTCGCCCGCTTTGAGCCTTTCGGCAGCCCTGCGATAGATCATTCCCGCATAGCCGTAGCCCATATCCGAGAGCCTCGAACGGAAATTATTGTATATGGTCAGCAGCGAGTTCCAGATGGTTAGGAATTTCTTTTGATGCTCCGACTGCTGCTCCTCCACATCGAACGACTCCCAAAAGCGGCGTATGGCCGCCACCTGCTCGGCACTCAGGTAGGACAAATCGCCATCCATATCTTTCAGGTCCGAGAGGTTCGTAAAGAGCATATCGGCATCTATGAGATACTTATCTACGGCATCGAAGTCGCTCAGCAGCACCTCGCCCCAATGATAGAAGCTATCGAACTCCTCGTGGTGTTCTTGGGAGTAGATGTGGTAGAGCTCGGTAATAGTGCGGATGTGGTCGAGTCGGCCAATTTGTGCCAGCTCACACATCAGCGAGTCTATGGATATAAAACGTGGGCCGAAGATAGGTTTGCCTGCAATTTTGGAGAGCGCATCGACGAAGAATATGCGCGAACGATTGTTGGGCAGAAGAATGGTCAGCGAGCCAATCTCCTCCCCATAAATGCCCCATAGATGGAGCGCTACGTTATATAAAAAATTTTCCACTCTCAAAAATAGTTATTTTTTGTCGAAACTCACAAAAAAATCCATACCTTTATGCAATAAAACAGACAACCAATGGGACAAGTTAATGTTGTAAGTGCCTCGGCAGGCTCGGGCAAGACATACAATATGGCCTATCGCTATATACTCTCGCTTATCGACCAACCCACTCGATACCGCCACTTGCTGGCCGTAACTTTCACCAATAAAGCAACGGATGAGTTAAAGGGGCGTATTTTGCAATTTCTCAACGAGTTGGCTTGTGGCGAGAAAGAAGATTTCGAGGCCAAACTGATGAAAGATCTAAGGCTTGACGGGGCCACCATCCGCAGCCGTGCAACCGAAGCCCGCAACTATATTCTCCACGACTACAACAACTTCTCGATACTCACCATCGACAAGTTTTTTCAGCGTGTCATGAGGGCATTCATCAAGGAGCTTGGCAAAGACCTCAATTTCAACCTCGAATTGCAGACCGACTCGCTGCTGGGCCAGGCTGCCGACCGTATGCTCGACGAACTCTCCACCGACGAGCAGTTGCGCCATTGGGTTATGGCCCTCATTGGCGAAAACATCGAGGAGGGAGCCTCGTGGAACATCAAGGGCACCCTCACAACCCTCGGCGGGGAGCTCTTCAAGGAGGAGTATCGCACCGCTGCCATCACCACCGAACACAAAGCCGAACTGCAAAAGATTGTAGCCACTGCCAACGCCACTGCCAAGCGCGAGGTGAACAAATTCAAGGCCCTGGGAGCCGAGTTTGTGGCTGCGATGAATAGCGAGGGACTTGTGGCCTCCGACTTTAAGGGTGGCAGTCGCAGTTTTGTCCACTACATCCAGAAGGTTGCAGCCGGCTTTACCGAAGCCCCCTCCAATACCGTAGTCAAAGCCTCTGCCGACAGCGGCGAATGGTACACGGCCAAATCGCCCCGCAGGAGCGAGCTTGTGGCCTTTGCCGAGCGTATGCGCCCCACACTCGAAGAGATTGTAGCCACTCAACCCGAGGTAGCCAAGGCCGACAATACCGCCACCCTACTTACCTCGAAGTACCGCGAATTTGCCCTGCTGGCCGACCTTCGTAGCCGCATAGATGCCATTTGCAAAGAGGAAGGAATACTCCCCATCTCCGACGTAAACGACCTGATAACCAAACTGATTGCCGACAACGATGCTCCATTCATCTACGAAAAGGTGGGCAACAAGTTTTCGCACTTTATGATAGACGAGTTTCAGGACACCTCACGCGGTCAGTGGAACAACTTTGTACCCCTATTGCACAACGCCATTGCACAAGAAGAGGGTGCACCCGTAATGCTCGTGGGCGATGTAAAGCAGTCGATATATCGTTGGCGTGGAGGCGATTGGAGCCTACTTGCAAGGGATGTAAACCGCACCTTCGACCGAGTGAAGAACTCCTCGCTGCTCGAAAACTTCCGCAGTACGGAGCAGGTGGTACGTTTCAACAACAAGCTCATCGAACACGCCGTAGAGAGCGTTTCCAACATAATTCAGAACTCGCTTCCCACCGATTCCGACCTGCTTTCGCCCTCGCTTGCTGCCCAACTCGGCAACACCATCCGCGAAGCATACAGCGACTATGTGCAAGAGCCCCGCGACACATCGGGCAGTGGCCTTGTTACGGTGCTCGAATATGAAGACGAGCAGGAGGTACATCCCGTAATCCGACGCATAGAAGATTTGCAGCGTCGAGGGTTCAAGGCCAAAGATATAGCCATTCTGGTACGACGCAACTCCGAGGCTAAGGATATGGCCACACTGTTGTTGGAATACAAAACCGCCCACCCCGATTCGCCATACATTTATGATATCATCACACAAGATGCTCTCGAAGTTGGAGCTTCGCCCGATGTGCGCTTTGTGGTAGCCCTGCTGTCGCTGGCCATAAACCCCACCGACACGCTTGCGCGAGCCACCTACAACGACCACTTCGGCCACCCCTTCGAGCAGCCCATCGAGGAGGGCGAGAGCCAATTCATCCACTCGCTCTCGCTCATGCAGCCCGAGGAGGCCTTCAACGAAATTATGCTCCACTACGCTACGGAGTTCTCGGAGCAGGCTGTGCCCTACTTGCAAGCCCTCCACAACAGCATAATCTCCTATTGCAGTCGCAAGATTGCCGACACGGCGCTGTGGCTCCAATGGTGGAACGAGAGCGGTAGTACCAAATCCATAGTACTCCCCAGCGAGGCCGATGCTATCTCCATCGTCACAATCCACAAGTCGAAAGGCTTGGGCTTTCAGGCTGTCGTTATCCCCTACTGCGACTGGACAATGTCGCCCAAGAGCAACGCCATCTATTGGGGCACGCCCAACAAGCCCCTCTCGGAGCAAATCACCAAGTTTCCGCTCCCCTTCTCGGCCAAGATGGCCCAATCGGCATTTTCGGAGAGCTACCACAACGAGGTTACAATGTCCCATATCGACGCACTCAATATGCTCTATGTGGCCGTAACCAGGGCCAAGCACGAGTTGCACATAATGGTACCCACCGGCCCAAGTGCCAAAAGCGTGGGCTCGCTGGTGCTCGGAGCCGTAAGCGCTCTTACACCCACCAACTCCGAAGATTTTGGCGGCAAGCTTTATAGCTTTGGCACCGATGCCGACTATGTGCCCAAGAAGGATAAAGAGGAGGAACAAAAAATACTCTCGGATAGCACCTTTGCCACATTCTCGCCTGTGGGCAAAATTGCCGTAAGCTACGACCACCAGCGCTACGATGCCGACAGCAGTGGAGGACAACTCTCGCCCCGCGAGCACGGCACACTTCTGCACCGCTGCTTCGAGCAGGCCACAACCATTGAAGATATATATACGGCTGTTGGTCAGGCAGTTGCCGATGGTCAAATCTCAGCCACCGAGGGCGATGAGTTGCGCCACACCATAGAGCAGACTCTCGCACAACACAGCCAGATTGCCGAGTGGTTCGACGGCTCGTGGAGCGAGGTACTCAACGAGCGCGAAATCATCAGCGAGGGCAAAGTCTACCGTCCCGACCGAGTGATGATGCAGGGCAAACGCGCCGTAGTGGTAGACTACAAGTTCGGCCTTAGCGAGACAACCAAATACGAAAGGCAGATTCGCAACTACGCCCGACTGCTTGGCCAAATGGGCTACGCACCCGTCGAGGGCTACATTTGGTATATTGCCACAGGGCAACTCGTAAGGGTGGTTTAACCCCACCCCCAAAACAAAATAGAGAGGGCCGATGCACCACGCACCGGCCCTCTGTTATTGCCAAACTACTGCTCAATCCAGCTGCACATCTTTGGGAAGCAGCTCTTCCAACTTCAAATCCTTGCCCTGCAACAGCAACACCGTCTCGCCCGAGGGCGTATGGCTATACATCGCAAAGCCCGTATGTTCGGGATTCATAAAGAGCACCACCTCGGCCGTATCTCGGCAGAGAGTTCCCACCGAATTGTAGCCATTGACCAAGCGGTCGAAATCGCTCCTCAGTGGGCCACACACCTCTCCCTTGCGGCTCACCGACACCAGCAGGTCGATTTTGCGCATCATCTCGCGGCTCTCCTTGTCGCCACTCATAGCTGCCATTCGGATTGCGGCACGACCCACCGACACCACCTGGTAGCCATCCATTTTATCATACTTTTTGCCCAGCTCCTTGTATAGGTCGTCTTGGGCCAAGAGCGACACCGCGCCCAGCAGTATCGCACACATCGTAATCAGCAATCGTTTCATAATCAGAGTATAGAAATTATAAGTAAAAGGGCCAAGCCTTAAACATTCGGCACACTTATCAGTATTTGTCGAAGGATTTCTCCCCCGCATCCACCGTATGTGTGCGCTCGGCTATTACTTCACCTTTCTATACACCGTTGCCGTGCGGCACACATTGTAGATTTTTATATAGTGGCGCACCACTCCATCGTCGTCCTTGCGGCTGTAACTCTTGTGGTCGGTGTGCAACTCGTTGCGCTCGTAGCCACCAAAGCGTTCCTCGTCGGTCGAGAGGATTATGCGATAGGTACCCTTCTCGGGCACGGGAATAATGTAGTCGGGCACACTGCGGTTGGGGTTCCAGTTGAAGACATAGACCACATCGCCGTGGTGGTAGACCATCACCTGATCGCCATCGAACATCGCCAACTGTCCTGCATAGCCCTGCCCAATCTGGTTGTGGCGCACGAGCATATGAATCATTGCCCTATCGAACTCGCCCAGCTGGTGGTAGCGCAGGTCTTTGTTATCCACAAGCGACCATTGGCGGCGGGCATATTTGTAGCTCCAATCGTTGCCTAATCGGGGGAAGTCGATCCACTCGGGGTGGCCAAACTCGTTGCCCATAAAATTGAGGTAGGCCTGACCGCCCAACGAAGCCGTACAGAGGCGAATCATCTTGTGCAGAGCCATTCCTCGGTCAATCTCCATATTTTGGCTTTCGATAGACATAGATGTATACATCTCTTTGTCCATCAGTCGGAAAGCAATGGTCTTATCGCCCACCATAGCCTGGTCGTGCGACTCGCAGTAGGCAATGGTTGGGGTGTTGTTGCCACGATTGGTCATCACGTTCCAGATATCCCACACGTTCCAATTATCGTCGGGAATTTCTTTGAGCATCTTGATCCAAAAATCGGGAATTCCCATACCCAAGCGGTAATCAAAACCAATGCCACCATCCTCGGTAGGAACACAAATTCCGGGCATACCGCTCACATCCTCGGCGATGGTTACGGCATCGGGCCTGAGGTCGTGAACAAGGCGGTTTGCGAGGGTGAGATAGGTGATGGCATCGCGATAGACACCCGCATCGAAATACTTCTCGCGGCAGTCGAAATCGGTGTAGCCGTGGTGGTAGTAGAGCATCGAGGTAACGCCATCGAAGCGGTAGCCGTCGAAGTGGAATTCGTCTATCCAATACTTCACGTTCGAGAGCAGGAAGTGCATAACCTCACGCTTGCCATAGTCGAAGATTTTGGAGTCCCAATACTGCTGATAGCCGGCCTCGCCCGCAAGCGAATAGCAGGTATCCGAGCCATCGATACCATTCAGGCCCTCGGCAAAGTTCTTAACATAGTGGGCGTGAACAATATCCATAATTACGGCAATGTTCATATCGTGGGCCTTGCGCACCAGAGCTTTTAGCTCCTCGGGGGTACCAAACCTCGACGAGGGAGCAAAGAAGCTCGAAACGTGGTAGCCATAACTGCCATAGTAGGGGTGCTCGGCGATGCCCATAATCTGGATGGCGTTGTAGCCGGCAGCCTTGATGCGTGGCAACACATTGTCGGCAAACTCGGCATAGGTGCCCACACCCTCTTTCTCCTGTGCCATACCGATATGGCACTCGTAGATAAACAATCCCTCGGTGCGGTCTACGCGGAAAGCGTCGCCACCCCAATCGAACTGCTCGGCTGGATTCCAGAACTGGGCCGTAAAATCTTTGGTAGTATCGTCCTGCACCGCACGACGTGTCCAGGCGGGAATACGCTCGTGGGTACCATTCTGGCCCACTACCAGAATTTTGTAAAGCGCACCGTGTTCGATGTGATATTCGCGGTCGGAGAGGAAGATACTCCACACACCCGTCTGCTCGTTTTTGAACATCGGGAGCGAGGAGCGATCCCAACCGTTGAAGTCGCCAAAGAGGTATACCTCCCAAGCAGCCGGAAGCCACTCGCGGAACCACCACCCTCGGTTGCGCTCGTCGCGCTGCCAGCCGAAGTAGCGGTAGCCGTTTGCGTAATCCACAATCGAGCCCGACGAGGTAGTAATGTCGGCCAGGCGGTCGGTATAAAGTTTGTATCGGTAGTCGATTTCGGCCTCTACGGGCTCCAACCAACTGTCATTCTCAATGATTGCCAGACGTTTAGCCATAATTAGGGAATTAAATTCGAGAATAAAATTACTCTTTTTTAGTGGGGAATGCAAATTTTCTCGCAAAAATTGTTACTTTTGTCTTTTGTATGGGGTGCATTGCGTAGCAATACACCGCAACACTAACGAGCAAACACAACAAACTTTCATTAACTTTAATTACTAAATTTCTATGTTCAAAGGACAACCAAAAGGACTGTATGCCCTGGCTCTCGCCAACACCGGTGAGCGTTTTGGCTACTACACAATGCTGGCGATTTTCCTGCTCTTCATTCAGGCAAAATTCGGCTTCTCGGCAGCTCAGGCAACCCAGATCTACTCGATCTTCCTTGCCGGCGTTTACTTCATGCCTTTCTTCGGCGGTATCTTGGCCGACAAATTTGGCTACGGTAAATGCGTAACCTTGGGTATCGGCGTAATGTTCGCCGGCTACCTCTGCTTGTCGATTCCCACCGAGGCAAACTTGATGGGTAAAGTTTTGATGTTTGGTGCTCTGGCACTTGTTGCTATCGGTACCGGTCTGTTCAAAGGCAACCTCCAAGTAATGGTGGGTAACCTCTACGACGATCCTAAGTACTCGGCCAAACGTGACTCGGCATTCAGCCTCTTCTATATGGCTATCAACATCGGTGCAATGTTTGCTCCTTCGATGGCTAAGGCTGTTACCAACTGGTCGCTCAAAGGCGCAGAGCTGAGCTACAATGCCAACATCCCCGCACTTGCACACCAGTTCCTCAACGGCACCATCACCCCTGAGAAGACCGCCGAGCTCGAAATGCTTGCTTCGACTATGAAAGGCGCAGCAGGTATGGATATGGCTACTTTCAGCCAGCACTACATCGACAGCCTCTCGACCGCTTACAATGGTGGTTTTGCAGTAGCTTGCGTATCGCTGATTCTGTCGGTTTGCATCTACTTCGGTTGCCGCAAGTGGTTCAAACACGCCGACGTGAACGAGAAACAGGCCAAAGCAGCCGCAGTAGCCAACAACACCGCTAAGGTTGAGCCCGAGCTCACTCCCGCTCAGACCAAGAGCCGTGTAACCGCTCTGTTGCTCGTATTTGCAGTGGTTATCTTCTTCTGGATGGCATTCCACCAGAACGGTGCAACCATGACTCTCTTCGCTCGCGACTACACCGCTAACACCGCTACCGGTTGGGTTCGTATCGGTTTCAACATTTGGAGCTTGGCTCTGATTGCTGTTTCGATCTACACTCTGTTCAGCGTATTCCAGAGCGAGACCAAGAAGGCTAAAATCACCTCGGGTATTGCAACCCTCGCCTTGTGGGCAGGTGCTGCTGCTCTCTACTTCGGTATGCCCGATGTAGTAAGCGTTCAGCCTTCGGACTTCCAGCAGTTCAACCCCTTCTATGTAGTTGCTCTTACCCCCGTATCGTTGGCTATCTTTGGCGCACTCGCTAAGAAAGGCAAAGAGCCCAGCGCTCCCAAGAAAATCGGTTTGGGTATGTTCGTTGCCGCTCTCGGTTTCGTAATCCTCACCGTTGGTTCGCTCGGTCTGCTCTCGCCCGGTCAGCTGGGTGGCACCGTTAGCCCCGACTTGGTAAGCCCCACTTGGTTGATCTCGACCTACTTGGTACTCACCTTCGCTGAGCTGTTGCTCTCGCCCATGGGTATCTCGTTCGTATCGAAAGTGGCTCCTCCCAAATACAAAGGTATGATGATGGGTGGTTGGTTCGCCGCTACCGCTATCGGTAACTACCTCGTTTCGATCCCCGGTCTATTGTGGAACAAACTCCCCTTGTGGGGCGTATGGACCGTGCTTATCGCTCTGTGCGTAATCTCGGGTATCGTTATGTTCTCGATGATGAAGAAACTCGAAAAAGCTACCGAGTAATTCTCCGCAGAACAAAATAAAATTGACGGCTCATTCATTGCGAATGGGCCGTTTTTTTGTACATTTGTGGTGGACAACAAAAGGTTGCAAAAAAAGAACGCTATGCTCAACTTAACTTTTCTCGGCACGGGAACATCACAGGGAGTACCTATGATTGGGTGCAATTGCAGGGTTTGCAACTCTACCGACCAGAGGGACAAACGCCTGCGCACCTCGGCAATGGTCGACGACGGCACAACACGCATCGTTATCGACTGTGGCCCCGACTTCCGCTACCAGATGTTGCGCGAGGGTGTGAAGGATATCGACGCCATACTGCTCACCCACCAACACACCGACCACATCATCGGTCTGGACGACGTGAGGGCCTTCAACTACTTCTGCGCTAAGGATATTCCCGTCTACGCCACCGAGCAGGTGCAGAAGGTGGTGCGCAAAGATTTCGACTACGCCTTTGCCGAGCATCGCTATCCGGGAGTGCCCGAGATGTCGCTCCACACCATTGGCACCGAGCCTTTCGAGGTGAGCACGCTCCGCATCACTCCCATATATGGTCTGCACTACCGCCTGCCCGTTGTAGGCTTTCGCATAGCCACCAAATTGGATAGCACAAGTGGCCAGGTGGTATATCTTACCGACTTCAACCACATCGACCAGAGCGAGATTGAGAAAATCGAGGGTGTGGAGGTACTTGTCATAAACGCCCTGCGCCACGAGAAACACATTTCGCACTTCTCGCTGCCCGAAGCGTTGGAGGTTGCCGCCAAAGTGGGAGCCCAGCAGACTTGGTTAACCCACATGTCGCACCAGATTGGCCTACACGCCGAAGAGGAGGCCAAGCTACCCGAGGGAGTACACTTTGCCTTTGATGGCCTAAAACTGACATTGTAATAAGGAACAATACATATATTATAATATGACCGACATTTTACTTCTCACTCCACCCTTTGTGCAGCCCAACTGCCCCTATCCCGCAACAGCCTACCTGACCGGCTATCTGCATCGCAAGGGGTTTGCGGTTGAGCAGGCCGACCTCTCTATCGAAACGCTGAGTGCCATATTCAGCCGCGAGTTTTTGAACAATCTGTTCGACAACTACGACAGCTCGGCAGGCGACGACAACACCGACCGCATTTGGGCACTCAGGGCCGACTATCTGGCCACCATTGGGCCCGTTATGGAGTTTCTGCGTGGCAAAGACAGCACCATAGCAAGCCTTATATGCTCGCCCGAATTTCTGCCCCAAGCAGGGCGTTTTGAGGGTGCCGACTCTATTGAGGAGAACTTCGGCACGCTCGGCTCGAAAGATTGTGCCGAGTATCTATCTACGCTCTATCTGCAAGACCTGAGCGACTTTATCCGTGCCACGGTGAGCGAGGAGTTCGAGATTGTCAAGTATGGCGAGCAGTTGGCCGTAGCCATTGCCGAATTTTCGACCTTGGAGCAGGAGTTGCAAAAGCCCCGCAATGCCATCGAAAATGTGATGTGCGAGTTGCTCCGAGGCCATATCGAGCGCACTCAGCCCCGCATGGTAGGCATAACCGTCCCCTTCCCAGGCAACCTCTTGGGAGCACTGCGCATAGGTCAGTACATCAAGGCCAACTATCCCGATGTAAAGGTCGTGATGGGCGGAGGCTACCCCACCACCGAGCTGCGCACAATGGCCGACAAGGAGATCTTCCGCTATATGGACTACATCATACTCGACGATGGCGAGTTGGCTTTGGAGCGTTTGCTGAGTGGCGGAGAGTTGATTCACACCTACACTTCGGAGGGTTACACCGAGGGTACGGGGCGCATAAGCCACGCCGAGCGCGGTTGCCCCGACTTCGACGGACTACCCCACTCGCTCTACTTCTCACTTACGGAGGTTACCAACCCTATGCACCGCCTGTGGAGCGACGGTAGGTGGAACAAGATGATGCTGGCCCACGGCTGCTATTGGGCCAAGTGCGCCTTCTGCGACACCACGCTCGACTACATAGGGTGTTACAATGCGCTCGATGCAGCAACCATTGTGGACTACATGGAGCAAGTGGCTGCCCAGACCGGCTCGCGAGGCTTCCACTTTGTAGACGAGGCTGCACCTCCACGACTGCTCAAAGAGATTTCGTTGGAGATTCTGCGCCGTGGCGACCGTTTCAGCTGGTGGACAAACATCCGCTTCGAGAAGAGCTACACGGGCGATCTGTGCGCCCTGATGGCCAGGGCGGGTTGTGTGGCCGTGGCGGGCGGATTGGAAGTTGCAAGCGACCGACTGCTGGCAATGATTGGCAAGGGCATAACCATCGAGCAGGCCACCCTCGCAATGCGCAACTTCTACTACTCGGGCATTATGGTCCACACCTACCTGATGTATGGCCTGCCCACCCAGACGTTGCAGGAGAGCATCGACGCAGCCGAGGTGGTACGCCAAATGTTCCGTGCCGAACTTATCGGCTCGGCCTTCTGGCACCGCTATGCCATGACCGTTCACTCGCG
>JAZLDU010000006.1:0-22782 GCA_045614885.1 Tidjanibacter sp.
GATTAAGGTGGTAATAGCAGCGAGGTCCCACCTCTTCCCATTCCGAACAGAGAAGTTAAGCTCGCTTACGCCGATGGTACTGCATTTAGTTGTGGGAGAGTAGGTAGCCGCCTCTTTAAGCCGATACAGCGATGTGTCGGCTTTTTTTTGTTATGCGCTGTGGCAACGCTTGACTTTTGGTTGGGTTATGCGCTCGGCTTAAAGAGGTGTTCGATCACCCCTCCAAACCTCCCCTTTCGTAGGGGAGGCTTTTTTTGTTTACAAAAAAGCCAAGTCGCCTGGCTTAAAGAGGCGGCCCTGCCGCCACCGACATTTACAATTCCCCTAAATCCCCCTCCTGTGAGGGGGACTTCTATGGGTGGTGCTGCCAATCCGAATGGGGAGGGCTTTTTGTGGCGCTGACAAGTAGAGCCATTAAGGGCTTTAAGGTCATTAGGGCCCTTAATGAAAATCATATAACTCCTATAACTCTTATTTGTCCTATTGTTCTTATGTGATTTATAGGAGAAATAGGAGTAATAGGGATTATAGGACTACTGCTCCCCTAAGTTAGGGGAGCTGGCGCATAGCGCCTGAGGAGTCTGTCAACCGTCGACCGTCGACCGTCTTGCCACGACTACCGCAAGGTAGGCGGTTGGCATCTACCGCTCTATATTTTGCACCGAGGGCGCAACCCACCCGCCCCGCAAGTGGCGCAAAGGCCCACTTGCTCCCTAATTTGTGGAGCGGCTATGAGGAGTGGAGCGGTGTGGGCAGCATAAGTGCGCATACCTATTATATAATATAGCGATTTGGGAAAAAAGTTGGTATGCGTGTCGTCGTTTTTGCTATTTTTGCGTCATATAGTCGAACACGTGTTTGAAACCAGAAAACATTTTTTCGATATGACAAAACTACAAACAAACATCGAGCGACTTGGCCACTGGGTAGACCTCTATCAAGACCAACTCTATCGTTACGCATTTTTCCGTTTGGGAAATCGTGGCGATGCCGAGGATGTGTTGCAAGAGGCCTTCCTCAAAGTAGCCTCCTCGACTGCCGACATTCGTAATCCCAAAGCCTATCTATACCGAGCTGTTGCGTCGGGATGTGTGGATATGTTGCGTCGTCGCACCCACACGCTCCCCATCGACAAGGGTGTAGGGTTGCAGGCCGAGGGGCCGGCCGACGAGGCAGAGGAGGAGTTCCGTCGCATAAACAACCTACTAAAAGAGCTCCCCGAGCAGCAGAGCGAGGTGATCCGTCTGCACATCTATGGTCAGATGAAGTTTACCGAGATTGCCGAGATGATGGACATTTCGGCATCGACCATCAAGAGTCGTTTTTCGAGCGGCATCGAGAGGCTCCGACAACTTTTTATCAACTAACACAAAACACGCACGACTATGAACAAGCAAGAATACAACCAGACCGAGCAGCAGATTATAGATATGCTCGCGCCCAGAGTGGATGTTAAACCCTCTGCCGACCTGAAACAGAGAGTGCTGAATGCAGCAGCGGCTCAGCAGGAGGCAGTCAAACCCCGCAAGGTGGTACGATTGGGCTATTGGATGAGGGCCGCAGTTTCGATGGCAGCCGTAGTGGCCATCGCCGTAGTGCTGACCTTCAACACTCCCGTCACCGCAGCACGTCGCTATTTCTCCCACGCCATTGAGGCAGCCGAGGGGGCGAAGAGTATGATTATGGAGTTGATGGTGCGCACCGAGCCCGAGGAGTCGGTGGAGTTTATCTCGCCCGAGTGTGCCTTTGTGCCTGCCACCATCAAGGTTATCTACGACGAGCCTATGGTGTGGAGCCTCGAAAAGCAGGCGGGGCGCAAGGTGGTCTACACGGGTGCCACCGACGAGGGCAATAAGGTGTACCAATGGATCGTGGGCCACGACACGGGTTGGAGTACCGACTATTACAACTATATTAGTGCCGACTTGATGGCATTTCTGAATCCCAGCGAACTGCTCGGCTTGGAGATGCGTATTGCCCAAGAGCGCAAGGAACGAAAGTATGTAAAATATGAGATTACCGAGATTGGTGGCTGGGTGAATGTGAAGATTACCGGCACGGCTCAGGGCGATTTTGCAGGGAGCGACTATATGCGCAACACCTCTATTTTGGAGTCGAACACCATTCGCGAGTACTCGTTCGACAAGCAGAGTGGCCGACTGTTGAAGATGCGTATCGACTATGTGATGCCCAACAAGCAACAGGTAACCGTCGTCGAGAGTAGTAGTATTTTGTACGATGAGCCACTTTCGGCAGAGGAGCTTGTGGGCGAGGAGTTTGCCAAGGTGGAGTTCTTCGAGGCCGACTACCAAACTGATGCCACATCGCCTTTGGCCAACATTTCGGCCGACAAGGCTGCCCGCATCATCCTCGATGCAATGGGCGAGTGGGATATGTCGATACTCGAAACGGCTCTCTACTATTTCAAGGGCGATGCGCTGGCCAAAGTGGAGGCTACCTACAAGGGGTTGAAGGTGATCTCGGTGGGCAAGTCGTTTGAGTCGGGCCTCTATCCCGGGCGATTTGTGGAGTGCAAGGTTAGGCTTGCCGGTGGCCAGAGGGAGAATCTTGTGCTTGCGCTCCGCAACGACAACTCGGCTCGTGTGTGGTTGCTCGACGGAGGAATTTAGAGAGGGGTAGAGCAAGGATTGGGCATTGGTCAAATGGTCGGCCGGGATGTGCAATTAGTACCGTGAGTTGTAGTAGTGCAATCTTTGAGCGCAAAAAAATGGCCTCGGGCGGTACAATCAACCAAAATTTTTGTATATTTGTCATAAGCGTTGTGGGGCAAATACCCCACAAAAAGCCCGCAAAAGATGAAATTTTAGTATTAACCAATAGTTTAACCTTCTAAAATCTAAACAGCTATGAAGAAACTTATGCTCACTTTGGCAGTTGCTCTGTTTGCAATCTGCTCGGCTTCGGCTAACAACTACGTTGCTAACGATGCAGCTATCGACGCACTGGTAGACAACTCGATCGAGATGGTTATGGAGGCAGCTCCCGCTGCTCCCGCTGCTGTAAGCTCGAAAAACCCCATTGTTGCAACCGCTTTGTCGTTGATCCCCGTGACCAACTGGCTCGCTTTGCACCGCTACTACCTCGGTACCGCTCCTTGGATGGCTCTGCCTTATGTTCTGACCGGTAGTGGTTTCGGTATCCTCTACGTTGTTGACTCGGTTGTTCTGGCTATCGACCTGATCGAGAGCAACAGCATCAGCGGCAAATACATGAACAATCAGAAAATTCTGATGTGGGCAGATCTCTTCTAGTAGAGTTCGTAGCCTAAACAGCCAAGGTTTGTTCTAAACAAATTTTTTGGTTACCTTTACGGGGCGAGGGGAGAGCAAAACCCTGTCGCCCCGTTTTTTTGTATCCTATGAGAGAGAAGATTTTTATTATAGCAGCCCTTGTGGCGATGTTCCACACGGTGGAAGTGGTGGCCCAGCAGCGCATCTCGGTCGATGTCGAGGAGGTGTCGGTGGCGAAGGGGCAGAAAGTTACCGTAACCAGAAGCATCTTTTTGCACCCCGACGGCCGTATGGTGGTCGAGCAGCACAGGCCCGACAGGAGCATCATCATAACCAACACGCTGGGCGAGATGCAGGTCTACACTCCCCGCAACAACGAGGTGATTGTGGCAAGTGGCAAAGAGATGTCGTCGGGCAACGATCTGGTGGCGATGTTTGCCAGTGGTGCCTATGTGGATATGGATCTGCCACTCTATGGCTACACCCAGAGCGGTGTGCGCCGCGAGGATGGGCTGACCATCAAGACCTTCGAGCCTAAGGGTGGAGCCTCGGGACAGGGGGCGGCTGCCAAGGTGGAGCTGGTGTTCCAACAGCAGTTGCCAATCTGTATGGTCTACTACGACGGTAGTGGCCAGACGCTCCGCAAGCTCTACTTCTCGCGCTACGAGTATGGCCGCATTGCTCTGCCTATGCGAGTTACGGAGGTGGAGTATACCTCGCCCACCGACTCGCTCGTGAGGCTAAGCCGTTACTCCAACCTGCGCTTTGGTGCGGAGGCTGCCTCGGAGATGTTCGACTTCGAGGTGCCTGCCGATGCCAAGCGTGTGGCTCTGCCAAAGATGAAAAAGTAAACATTATGCAGCAGCGGATGGCCAAAATAGCACTTGTGTTGGTAGCCTTGCTTGGGGCCACCTGCGGATGCTATGCCCAGAGCCGCAGCGATATGGAGTTGCTACGCTCGGCCGAGTTTGAGGGGCCACGCAGCGACCGCTCCGAGCCTTATGGTCTGGTGGAGGGTAGGCAGACCATTTCGCCCGCCTACTACGCCACGAGTGCCCTTTGGTGGGTGTGGCAGAACGGAGTGGCTCCCGATGTGGCTGCTCCGGGTGGGTATAGCGACACCAATGCCAACTATTTCAAGGCCCTGGTCGAGGAGTATGGCCTGCTGAGGGCCTTCTTCTTGTTCCCCGACCGCGTTGTGCGCAACACCAAGATAGGTCGGGCCTCCTCGCCCAAAAACGAGCGAGGGCTGATTGACGATAACCCTAAACGCTACCGCCGATGAGAAGAGTGTCTGTGAGGATATTGGCTCTGGTGGTGGCCCTTGTGTGTAGCCTTGCGCCAAGTGTGGCTCAGCCCCACGCCCGTACCGACTTCGAGTTTGGCCACTACCTGCTGGGTGGTGGACTGCTGCGCGATGCTCGCACTCTTGCCGAGCAGGAGTTCAGCAACTCTTTATACACCCCTGCGGCCCTCGATTCGCTCAGCCACTTGAAGGGGTGGACACTCTACAATCTGCGCAACTTCGAGGGGGCTGCGGCTCATCTTGGAATGGTGGGCAAGGAGTCGCCCTTGTACCCCAAGAGCGCATTTTTCGGGGCGGTGAGCAGTGTCGAAAAGGGCGATTACAGCACCGCTACCAATACACTAAAAGCCTTTGCCGAGAGTGGTGCTGTGGGTAGTTATGGCGAACTTTTGGCCTTCGAACAGGCGGGCCTGGCTCTGCTGAGGGGTGATGCCGAGGAGTACAAAGCCCTCAGCCGACAATTCACCTACGGCGACTTTGCCCTGGCCGACGAGGAGCGCGCTCTCGATATGATAGCCCACTCCGCACCCCGCAATCTGTCGCCCTGGGTGGCAGGTGTGGCTTCGGCTGTGGTGCCCGGTTTGGGGCAAATCTATGCCGGCAACATTGGCGAGGGTGTGGCCTCGTTCCTGCTTGTGGGGGCTATGGCGGCGCTCACGGCCGATAGTTGGGCCAAGGCCGACTCGCCCGCAAATCTGCGCACGATTCTCTACGGCAGTGTGGGTACGCTGCTCTATATCGGAAACATCTGCGGAAGTGTCGCTTCCGTAAAAATCTACCATCAACAATTCAATGAAACACGCTCTGAGGCTGTTGTGTGCAGCCTACATATTCCTCTGCGCGCCATTTTCAAGTAGCGCACAGCAGGTGGCGGGCGACTATGCAGCCGAGGCACTCAGGTGGGAGCGTGAGATTTTCTTGTCCTCCACCCCGAGTGAGTTCAATCGTGCCCTGATGCAGAAGGTCGAGGTGCGCAAACAGCAGGGGCTGTGGAGCGATGCTGTGGCCGAGCTGGGGCGTGTGCGCACCTTTGCACTCACAGACGAGGAGCTGGCCGACTACTACTACCAGCGTGCCTTGTGTGGCTACTTGGCTGGTGAGTTTGAAGGCTCGCTGGCGGCTATCGACGAGGCCCGCCTGGGGCTCTACGACACTACGGCTCTGGCTCGCTTGGACCTTATAGAGGCCCTCGCAGCAGGCGAAGTGGGCCATTGGAGTCGCTCCGAGGAGGCTGCATGCAAGGTGGTGGCACGGATTGAGAATTCGACCGACAGAGAGGAGGCGGCCAAACGATTGGCCGAGATTTACGACAATGCACCCAAACTGCGTTCACCCCAATTGGCGTGGTGGCTCGCCATGGTGCCAGGTGTGGGGCAAATCTATGCGGGCGAGGTGTGGAGCGGTGTGGTGTCGCTGGCCGCGAATGGCGGACTTGTGGCCTTTGGTGTGGGCGAGATTGTGGCTCGCCATTGGCTGAGTGCTTGGCTCGTGGGTGGTGGCCTGCTGAGTAACACCTACTTTGTGGGGCAGGAGAGGGCTCGAATACTCACCGAGCGACGCAATGCGAGGGTGCTCCGAGAACACAACGACCTGCTGAGGGCCGAACTGCTGAAATAAAAAAGAGATTTACGCTTCTGCGGTAAATCTCTTTTTTGTATCTTGCTATGTGATGGACTACTGCGCCACCTGGAAGTTTAGCGGCAAGGTGTACTGCATAGCCACCGGAATACCGTTCTGGCGGCCCGGAGTCCACTTGGGCGAGCGCTCCAAAAGGTCGTAGACCGACTTGGCCAGCTGTTCGTTGTCGGCCTCGACAATCTCTACCCACTCTACACGCCCCTTGGCATTCACCACAAACGAGGCCACAACACGACCACCAATCTGGCGGCCATACAAATCCTTCGGGAACATCATATTCTCCACCACCCATTGGCGGAAGTTGGTGAGGTCGCCACCCCTGAACATAGGCAGCGAGTTGCCACTCTCGGAGGCCGATTTGAGCGCTGCTGCTCGCTCGGCTTTCTTGTAGGTCATCGGGCGCAGAAGGCTCTTGGCCACACCCTCCTCGGCCGTAAAGTCGCCAAACGAATGGGTGGCCCAATTGCCCTCCTCGTCCTGAGCAATCACACACAACTTGCCACCGCTAATGCCAAACAAAACGCCCTCGCGGACATCCTTCACCTTGAACACAAGGTCGAACCCGTGGTGCAAAGCCTCGTCTACAAGCCCTTGGGCCGAGGATGCTCCACCAACTGCCACCGCCACATCGTTGGAATAAATCCACCTCGCTCTGCCCGACGAGTCGTAGATGTAGTCGGCATAGAAGTGGGTGCCACTACCTTTTTTCTTCTTTTTGGTTTGCTCGGCACTTGCGCTGAAATCCACAGGCTCGGTCAGGTCTACCGCGTCGAGAAACTCGGCACCACTCTCAATCTCGACCATCCACTCCTGCTCGATGATGAATTGGGCCGCAAAGATGTGCAAGTGGTTGTACTCCTCGCCCTTGACCGCTCCGCCACGCTTGGGAAGCTCCCTGACAGCCTTCATTGCCTCGCTTTCGTGCCTCTCGACATTGACATTGGGCATAGCAATATGTTGGGCCGAGAGCATCGTGCAACCGGCAATAATCAGCACCGCAAGTGCGGCTATATGGCGTAGGGATTTCATGATCTTTACGAATGTTAGTGAGTTGTTGGGCTGTGGTCGAAACAAAGATACAAATAATTAGTACAAAAAAAGCCAACGCACCAAAAAACTTTGGTGCGTTGGCAGTTGTGTGTCTATCTGTCGAATCGTTGCAGACGATTAGTAGCTCCTTGCGAAGAGCACGCGACGCTGCGAAGGTTTGCCGCTGAACACGCAAGTACCCTCCTCGTCTACGGTGTCGAAGGGGATACAGCGGATGGTTGCCTTGGTTGCCTCCTTGATAGCAATCTCGGTCTCGGTAGTGCCGTCCCAGTGGGCCAACACAAAGCCACCCTTGTTGTCCAGCACCTCTTTGAACTCCTCCCAGCTATCGACCTTGGTGATCATCGAGTTGCGGAAGTCGAGAGCCTTCTGGAAGATTGCACCCTGCATATCGGCCAAGGTCTGCTCCACCAAATCCACAATGCCGTCGAGCTGAACGCTCTCCTTAACCAGAGTGTCGCGACGCATCATCTCCACAGTGCCTGCTGCCAAGTCGCGGGGACCGAGCACCAAACGCACGGGTACACCTTTGAGCTCATACTCGGCAAACTTGAAGCCCGAGCGAACATTGTCGCGAGCGTCGACCTTAACGCTGATACCCTTAGCACGCAGCTGGTCGGCAATCTCCTCCATCTTGGCGGTCATGGTGCGCAGCTCCTCGTCGCCCTTGTAGATGGGAATCATCACCACCTGAATAGGAGCCAACTTGGGAGGCAACACCAGACCATTGTTGTCCGAGTGGGCCATAATCAGAGCACCCATCAGTCGGGTCGAAACACCCCACGAGGTTGCCCAAGCGTAGTCCATACCGCCGTCGCGGGTGGCGAACTGCACGTCGAAAGCCTTACCGAAGTTCTGGCCCAAGAAGTGCGAAGTACCGCTCTGCAAAGCTTTGCCGTCCTGCATCAGAGCCTCGATGGTGAAGGTATCAACCGCACCTGCAAAGCGCTCGTTGGCGGTCTTGGTACCCATAATCACAGGCACACCCATCCACTTCTCGGCAAAGTCGGCATAGACACGAATCATCTTCTGTGCCTCAGCCTCGGCCTCCTGTCGAGTCTCGTGGGCGGTGTGGCCCTCCTGCCAGAGGAACTCGGCAGTGCGGAGGAAGAGCCTGGTACGCATCTCCCAGCGCACTACGTTGGCCCACTGGTTGCACATAATGGGCAGGTCGCGGTACGACTGAATCCAGTTTTTATAGGTGTTCCAAATGATGGTCTCCGAGGTGGGACGAACGATCAACTCCTCTTCGAGTTTGGCTTCGGGGTCTACCACAACACCGCTACCATTGGGATCGTTTTTGAGTCGGTAGTGGGTAACCACTGCACACTCTTTTGCGAAGCCCTCGACGTGGTCGGCCTCGCGGCTCAGGAACGATTTGGGGATAAACAGAGGAAAGTAGGCGTTTACGTGGCCGGTGGCCTTGAACATATCGTCCAGCGCGCGCTGCATCTTCTCCCAGATTGCGTAGCCGTAGGGTTTGATGACCATACAGCCCCTGACTGCCGAGCTCTCGGCAAGGCCAGCCTTCACAACCAAATCGTTGTACCACTGCGAGTAGTTCTCCTCGCGAGGGGTCAGTTGTTTCAATTCTTTTGCCATTGCTTGATGTTTGTTGTTATTTTTTTGTAATAATTTGCCCTTTTGGTTACAAATTTGCCCATTGTTTTTGTACTTTTGTGGTGGGGGCAATTTTGTCCGTCGCAAAGTTATACTTTTTTGCCGAAAAAAGGGATATATTTGCCGACTTTACGACGCAAAACACTTTTTTTTACAACCTCGTGCAACTATTTGGCCCATTTTTGCGTCATATTAGTAAAGAGATTGTAGTTTAACGCACACCATAAAACATTTTACAGGTATGAGAAACTTGCGTAACATATTGGCATTAGCATTTGTAGCTTCGCTGTCGGTAGCGCTTTCGTCGTGTATCACCCTCCAAATCGGGGGCACCACCGCCAGCCACACCGCAGCATATAGCGACGACCTCTACGGAACTCACGACCGTGCAGCCATTGCCGCCGCCCAGCGTGCCCTGGCCGAACAGCAGGCAGCCGAAGCAGCCGAGCGCGAAAGGAGAATTAACGCTATGGTCGCAGCCTCCAATGCCGAGGCCGATATCGACGACCTTTTGGGCGATTTGGATCTCGACAACCCGGCAGTGGCCGAGGCTATCTCGTCGGGCGGTATTGTCATCAACAACAATAACACCTACAACAATATCTATGTAGATGATTATCAGAGTGCCTACGAGCGTCGTCTGAGGGGTTTCTCGTCGCCCTCGTACAAGATGCCCTCGTCGTACTACAACTACCGCTATGGCGATGCCTACTTCCTCACTCTGGCCTACGATCCCGCTTTCTATACCGTTATGGTTATGGGCGATCAGGTGTGGGTAGAGCCTCGCTATGTTACCGCAATGTTTGGCGGTTGGGGTTGCTCGTACATCAACTATCGCTACGGTTATCCATACTATGGTTATCCCTACTACGGCTATGGTTATCCATACAGCTATTATGATTACTATTGGGGATGGGGTCACTCGCCCTACTACGGCTACTACGATCCCTTCTACTATCACCACCCCTGGTATGGTCCCCACGGCCCAAGTTATCACAGGCCTTCGTACCACAAACCGGGTCACCACAACCCACCTCACCACAACAGCCCCTCGCACAACAAACCCGGCGTTGGTGGTGGTCACCACAATTCGGGCATCGTGAGCCGTCCTTCGTATGGCACCGGTGGCACCGTAAGACCCGTGGTTACTCAGCCCGGTCGCAAAGCGGGTGAGGATCGCCCCGCAAGCCGTCCCAACTACGCTCAGCGTTTCGAGGAGCAGAGGGCTGCAAGCGCCAAAAACGAGATTGTGGCAAGCGGCAGTTCGGCAACCCCCAGCAGGCCCAACAGGGTTTCGAGCGAGGTTATTCGTGGCGGTGGCGCAACCATCGTGAACGGCAACAGCAGCTCCTCGTCGCGCGGCTCGGTAGCCGTTGGTGGTAGCAGTGTGAGCAACTCCACCTCGCGTGGCTCGTCGGCTGTAAGGAACAACAGCAGCAGCTCGTCGAGGGCCAACGCTTCGAGCAGCACCTCGTCGAGTGGCAACAAAAAAGTTACCGTGGTGAATCGCACCAACTCCTCGTCGAAGAGTAGTTCTTTCTCGTCGGAGAGCAAAGTGACCAGCCGCAGTTCGAGCCGTAACAACTCCTCCTCGTCGAGCAGTTCGAGCAGCAGCTCGTCGTCGAGCAGCCGTTCGAGGAGTTCGTTCTCGTCGAGCAGTAGTAGCAGCCGTTCGGCAAGCTCGTTCTCGTCGGGTGCAAGCAGCAGCCGTTCGTCGAGCAGCAGCGCCGGCAGTTCGGCACGCCGAGGAAGGTAAAATTATCACTCATCAGCAGAGATAGAATGTGTTTCGAGGGTGGCTCCCGCAATCCAATGGGGGCACTCTCGAAGCTACAAATACAAATAATCAGAGTTCAGAAAAGATGACTATGAAAAGGATTTTTTATACGGTGGCCCTCGTGGTGCTCTATGTGCTTGGCGCAGAGGCTCAGACCACAAGCTATGGCGGCGAGCTCATTGGCGCTGCCAACATGAAGCACACCGATGCGGCACTACTCTCGCAGACCGAAAATAGCTATATGTCGGCACGAGTGGCAGGCCTCGGAGGTGCTTTCACCTCGCTCGGAGCCGACCTGTCGAGTATGAGCATCAACCCCGCAGGTTTGGGTATGTATCGCTCGTCGGCCCTGGCTATCTCGATGGACTTCTCCACAGCACGCACAACCAACGCCTATCGCCCCTCGGGAGCTAAGGATTTCAACTTCTCGTTCAACCAGGTGGGTTTGGCGCTGAACCTCTATCAGGGCTCGGGCTCGCTGGCAAGCTTCACCTTCGGCTTTGCTTACAACAAGCTCGCCGACTTGGACTATGTGCAGAATTACAGTTGGAGTGGCGACAATGTTACCATCGGAGAGTTCTTTGCCGAGCAGATGTGGGGCGTGCCTGAGTCGTGGCTCGGTACCGACAGCGATGCTTTCCGCAACCGCGACATAAACGTCGACGAGTGGGGCGGTGTGTTGGCCTACCAAACCTATCTCATAGACCCCGTTGTGGGTGACGACGACATCACCTCCTACACCGTGCCAAACATTCCGCTCAGTATGGCCATCAACCCACAGATGTCGGTGCGTAGCCGTGGCTCGGTGGGCGAGTATACCTTTTCGGGCGGTGTGAACTTTGCCAACATCCTCTACCTGGGTGCAACCATTGGTATTCAGGATATTAACCAGTCGCTACGCTACTACTACTCGGAGGAGTACACCCCCGAATCCAACAGCGCAGAGATACTCCGAGGTATGGAGTATATGCCCTCGGTGAGCACCTATGGCTCGGGCATCAACTTCAAGATTGGTGCTATCCTCAGGCCCATTCCCACCCTGCGACTCGGAGTGGCCTACCACACCGCAACTTCGGTGGACATAATCCGCGACTACCAAGCCGCCATGAGCACCGGCTTTGGCAATGGCGACAACTACATGGCCGAGTCGCTCATCAACTCCTTCTCGCTGAACTACTCCTCGCCCAACAAACTGCTGTTGGGTGCCTCGATGCAGCTCGGCGACAGGGCACTGCTCTCGTTCGACTACGATATGGTGTGGTACGACAATATCTCGTTCCACACGGGCTACAAAGATATCAACGCTGCTATGGACAAGTCGGTAGAGCTCGACCTGGGCAAGAGTCACAACCTGCGTGTGGGCCTCGAAGTTCGCCCCTTGGCACGACTCTATATGCGTGGTGGTTACGCCTTCTACGGCTCGCCCTTCAATAGCGAGGTGGAGAAATACATCGAAGCTGGCGATGCCTTCTACGGCAACTACAAAACCCACTCGGACAACTATTCGCTCGGCCTTGGCTGGCGATTTGCGGGTGGTTCGAGCCTCGATGTGGCGTGGGTGAAATCGACTGCCCACTATACCAACCACTACCTCTATCAGTACTACACCGACAATGTGGCCGAGGGTAGTATGCCCATCCTCGTACAGAGCCCCGTTGTGAGCAACAACAAGCTGAGCCGCAGTTCGGTAGTGGCAACCTACACCTTGCTGTTTTAGAGTTGAAAGTTGAGAGTTATAGGGTGTTTAAGGGCCGTAAACTCCTTAAAGCCCTTAAATAATTTTGAATTCGACGGTTGACGGTTGACGGTTGACGGTCGACAAAAAAGAAAGACCTGCGATTTTGTCGCAGGTCTTTCTTTTTTTATTGCAACGCCAACTTCAAGACATCGTCGTTGGTGCGAACGTAGTGGAACGTCAGGCCCTCTAAGTAAGTCTCCTTAATTTCGCTCACGTCTTTGCGGTTGTCTTCACACAAAATCAGGTCGGTAATACCAGCCCTCTTGGCAGCCAGAATCTTCTCCTTAACACCGCCAATGGGGCACACACGACCGCGCAGGGTGGTCTCGCCCGTCATCGCTATACGCTCGGTAACCTTGCGGCCCGTGTAGGTCGAAACTATCGACGTAACCATCGTGATACCCGCACTTGGGCCATCCTTGGGAATAGCACCCTCGGGAACGTGGATGTTGATGTCGAACTTCTCGAACTTCTCCACCTCGATACCCAGCTCGGTGTGGTGGGCCTTAACCCACTCCCAAGCAATCGTGGCCGACTCCTTCATCACGTCGCCCAGATTACCCGTAAGGTTCAGCACGCCCTTGCCGGGGGTGAGCACCGACTCGATATAGAGTATGTCGCCACCAACCTCGGTCCAAGCCAAGCCCGTAACTACGCCTACCATACCGCCCACCTCGTATTGGTCGCGGTTGAAACGCTCTACGCCCAAGATCTTGCGCACATCCTCGCCACTAATTGCGGGGCAGAACTCCTCGCCAAAACCAATCTGTTTGGCCCTGTAACGTGCAATCTTGGCTATCTGCTTGTCGAGCGAGCGCACGCCACTCTCGCGAGTGTAGGAGTCGATAATGCCTGCCACAACATCCTTGTCGATGGTCAGCTGCTCGGGCTTAACGCCGTGAGCCTCACACTGCTTGCGGATCAGGTGGCGCTCGGCAATTTCGAGCTTCTCGTCGAGAATGTAGCCCGCAATGTTGATCATCTCCATACGGTCGCGCAGGGCTGCACTGATGGCACCCACGTTGTTGGCCGTAGCGATGAAGAGCACCTTCGAGAGGTCGTAGTCTACATCTATATAGTTGTCGTGGAAGGTCGAGTTTTGCTCGGGGTCGAGCACCTCCAACAGTGCCGACGCAGGGTCGCCGTGGTTGCCACGACCAACCTTGTCTACCTCGTCGAGGATAATCACGGGGTTGGACGAGCCACAGCGTTTGATGGTCTCGATAATTCGGCCGGGCATCGAGCCTATGTAGGTGCGCCTGTGGCCACGAATCTCCGACTCGTCGTGCAGACCGCCCAGCGATATGCGGCCAAACTTGCGGCCCAAGGCCTCGGCTACCGACTTGCCCAGCGAGGTTTTACCCACTCCGGGAGGGCCATAGAGACAAAGGATGGGCGATTTCAGGTCGCCTTTGAGTTTTATGACTGCCAGGTGCTCCAAGATGCGCTCCTTCACCTCGTCGAGGCCAAAGTGGTCGGCATCGAGCCTCTGGCGGGCAGCGGCGAGGTCCATATTATCCTCGGTATACTCACCCCAGGGCAGGTCGAGCATGGTGTCCAGATAACCCATCTGCACCGAGTACTCGGCCACTGCGGGGTTGAGCCTTTCGAGCTTGGCAACCTCTTTTTCGAACCTCTCGGCCACAGTCTTGCTCCACTTCTTCTTGGCTCCGCGCTCGCGCAAGCGACGGATGTCGCCCTCGTCGGTCTCGCCCAGCTCCTCCTGAATGGTGCGTATCTGCTGTTGCAGGAAGTACTCTTTCTGCTGCTGGTCGATGTCTTGCTTAACCTTGCTCTGAATCTTGTTTTTCAGTTCGACGAGCTGCTGCTCGTTAATCAAGATTTCCAGCAACTTACGGCTGCGGGCCAGCAAACCAGGGGCCTCCAAGAGCCTCTGGCGGTCGGCATCGGTGAAGTCCAAGTTGGAGCAGATAAAGTTGATAATGCCCCTCTTCGAGTCGATGTTTTTGATTGCAAAGGTGGCCTCTTTGGGCAGGTTGGGCGAGATGCTGATGATGTTCAGAGCCACGTCGCGGATGGAGTCCACAAGGGCCGTAAACTCGACGTTGTTTTTGTCGGGTGCAACATCTTTGAGCACATTCACCGTGGCCGTAAAATAGGGCTCCGAGGCTATGTAGTCGATGATTTCTATCTTCTCCAAGCCGTGCAAAATCACGGTCAGATTGCCGTTGGGCATTTCGAGAATTTTGAGTATTCGGGCTGCCGTACCCACGCGATACATATCGTCGCCTGCGGGCTGCTCCACATCGGCCTCGCGCTGCAACACTGCGCCCAGCACTCCGCCGCTACTCTCCACGTCGCGCACAAGCCTTATGGACTTCTCGCGTCCCACGGTGATAGGGGTGATAGAGCCGGGGAAGAGCACCGAGCTGCGCAACGAAAGGATAGGCAGGGTGGTGGGTATGGCGACATTTTCGGTGAGTTCGTCCTCGTCCGAAACAATGGGGATGACCTGCTGGATGCCCTCCGAGGCATCGCCTATGCCGGTAACAATCTCCAATTCTACGCTATTGTTTTTCTTTCTCATAGTCTTTCTTTTTTGTCGACCATCGACCGTCAACCGACTAAGGTTAAATGTTTAAGTCGAAGGCCAAAAGCCAATTCAGCCACAAATATAACGACTTTCGTGCCCAAAAGTTGCGCCCCGACCAAAAAGTTATTAACAATCGGTTGAATGACGACCGTCGACCGACGACCGTCGACCGACAATTTTGAATTTTGAATCTTGAATTTTGAATTCTTTTCCGTATCTTTGGAGGTTAATTGCGCAATAACAAACGTAAACATCATAACACACTATGCAAATCGCAGACAAATACACCCCACAAACCATCGAAGGTAAGTGGTACGACTACTGGATGGCACACCGTATGTTCCACTCCGAACCCGACAACCGACAGCCCTACACCATCGTTATCCCCCCACCAAACGTGACGGGTATGCTCCACATGGGACACATGCTCAACAATACCCTCCAAGACGTGTTGGTGCGTCGTGCCCGTATGAAGGGACTCAACGCCTGCTGGGTACCCGGTACCGACCACGCCTCGATTGCTACCGAGGCTAAGGTGGTGGCTAAACTCAAAGCCGAGGGTATCGACAAGGCCGACCTCACTCGCGAGGAGTTCTTGGCCCACGCTTGGGAGTGGAAAGAGAAACACGGCGGCATTATCCTCAAACAGTTGCGCCACCTGGGTGCTTCGTGCGATTGGGACCGCACCTGCTTCACTATGGATGAGGCTCGCACCGAGGGTGTAATCAAGGTATTCGTAGACCTCTACAATAAGGGCAAAATCTACCGTGGTGTGAGGATGGTCAATTGGGACCCCTCGGCACAGACCGCTCTGTCGGACGAGGAGGTTATCTACAAAGAGTCGCAAGGTAAGTTCTACTATCTGCGCTACAAGGTCGAGGGTTCGGATAAGTGCCTCATCGTGGCTACCACCCGTCCCGAGACCATCTTGGGCGACTCGGCCGTGTGTGTAAACCCCAACGACCCCCGCTATGCCGATCTGCCTGCCGACGCAAGGGTTATCGTACCCCTGGTGGGCCGCTCGGTGCCCGTAATCCGCGACGAGTATGTCGATATCGAGTTCGGTACGGGTGCGCTGAAAGTTACCCCCGCACACGATGTGAACGACTATATGTTGGGCGAGAAGTATGGCCTCGAAACCATCGACATCTTCAACCCCGACGGCACCATCAACGACAAGGTGGGCCTCTATGTGGGTATGGATCGCTTCGAGTGCCGCAAGGTTATCGAGGGTGACTTGGCCGCTGCCGACTTGCTCGAAAAGACCGAGCCCTACACCAACAATGTGGGCTACTCCGAGCGTACAGGCGTGGCTATCGAGCCTAAGCTCTCGATGCAGTGGTTCCTCTCGATGGAGGAGTTGGCAAAACCCGCCACCGCAGCCGTTATGGACGACGTGATTAAGTTTGTGCCCGAGAAATACAAAAACACCTACCGTCACTGGATGGAGAACATCAAAGATTGGTGTATCTCGCGTCAGTTGTGGTGGGGCCAGAGGATTCCTGCGTGGTATCTGCCCAAGGGTGGCTTTGTAGTAGCCGAGACCGAGGCCGAGGCTTTGGAGTTGGCACGCGAGAAGTCGGGCGATAGCTCGCTCACCCTTGCCGACTTGCGCCAGGATGAGGATGTTCTGGACACTTGGTTTAGCTCGTGGCTCTGGCCCATCAGCGTCTTCGACGGCATCCGCAACCCCGAGAACGAGGAGATTAAATACTACTATCCCACCAACGACCTTGTGACCGGTCCCGATATTATCTTCTTCTGGGTTGCAAGGATGATTATGGCGGGCTACGAGTGGAGGGGCGAGATGCCTTTCCGCAACGTATATTTCACCGGTATTGTGCGCGACAAGCTGGGCCGCAAGATGTCGAAACAGCTGGGCAACTCGCCCGACCCGCTGGACCTGATTGCTCAGTATGGTGCCGATGGCGTGAGGGTGGCACTTATGCTCTGCACCTCGGCAGGTAACGACCTTATGTTCGACGAGAGCCTCTGTGAGCAGGGCCGTAACTTCTGCAACAAGATTTGGAATGCCTACCGTCTGTTGGGCACTTGGAGCGTGGATAGCACCATCGCTCAGCCCGAGCACTCGAAGGTGGCTATCAAGTGGTTCGACGCAGTGTTGAACAAGGCTCTGGGCGAGATTGAGGAGCACTTTGTTGCCTACCGCATTTCGGATGCGATGATGAGCGCCTACAAGCTCTTCTGGGACGATTTCAGCGGCTGGTACTTGGAGATGGTTAAGCCTGCCTACGGCTCGCCTGCCGACACCGCCACCGTTGAGGCTACCAAGGGTTTCTTCGAGAAGTTGTTGCAGGTATTGCACCCATTTATGCCCTTCGTAACCGAGGAGTTGTGGCAGAATGTGAAGGAGCGCACCGAGGGCGAGAGCGTGATGCTGAGCCTTATGCCCGCAGCAGGCGAGGTTGATGAGCAGATGTTGGCTGCTTTCGACTTGGCTCGCGAGGTAGTAACCGGTGTGCGCAATATCCGCGCCCAGAAGAACGTTCCCAACAAGGAGCAGATGGCTTTGGAGGTGATTGTAGACGAGAACTACCACCCCGAGTTCAACTCGGTGGTTGCCAAGATGGCCAACCTTTCGGCCATTAGCGAGGTGAGCGAGAAGAATCCCACCGCTTCGGCCTTCATCGTTAAGACCACTCAGTACTTTGTGCCTATGAGCGAGAACATCAACGTAGAGGAGGAGATTGCCAAGTTGGAGAAAGATTTGGCCTACTACGAGGGCTTCTTGCGCACGGTTATGGGCAAATTGTCGAACGAGCGCTTTGTGGCCAATGCTCCTGCTGCGGTTGTTGAGAACGAGCGCAACAAACAGCGCGATGCCGAGGCTAAATTGGCCGCAATCCGCGAGCGTATTGCAGCCCTGAAATAAATTCAAAATTCAAGATTCAAAATTGAGGAGGATTCTCCACATATTGCTGCTATTGGTTGTTCTGAGCTTTGTGCCCGAGAGGTGCGAGGCTCAGTACAACAAGCGCTATATTTCGTGGGCAAGCCGCAATCTGTTGGCAGCCGACAACTACAAAGAGGCTATCGACATCCTCAATGTGCTGTTGCGCAGCGACAAAGAGTCCTACGAGGCCTACTACCTGCGTGGCTATGCCAAGCTGGGATTGGGCGACCTGCTTGGTGCCGAACAAGACCTCACACGCTCGCTCGACATCAACCCCGTGTACACCGAGGCGTTTCACTACCGAGGTATTGTGCGCTCTGAGATGGGGAACTACGAAGATGCCATTGGCGACTTCACAAACGCCATAGATCTTAGGCCCGACCTGCCAAACTCCTACTACTCGCGCGGAGTTACCCACCTGCGCAACAAGCAGTTCGTAAAGTCGCTGGTCGATTTCGATATGATTCTGCGCTTTACCGACAAGGATGCACAGACGCACATCAACCGCGGTGTGGCACTGCTCAATCTGCGCGACACGTTGGGTGCCAAAGGGTGCTTCGACAAGGCCATTCGCACCAATCGCGACTACACCGAGGGCTACAACCAGATGGCAATGTTGCTGATGCAACAGGGCGACAAGCAGGGAGCACTCGAAAATTTCAATATGGCCATCAAGTGTGACTCGACCTACCTGCAACCGCTCTTTAACCGTGCGCTGGTCTACTGCGACTTGGAGCGCTACGACGAGGCTCTGGCCGACTTCGATAGGGTGTTGGAGCTCGATAGCTACATCGTGGGAGCCTACTTCGACAGGGCGGTGGTCTACTCCATTACGGGCGATTATCAAAAGGCGTTGGAGAACTACGACGAGGTGTTGCGCCACGCCCCCGACAACGTGAAGGGCTACTACAACCGTGCGGGAGTACTCTTGCAGCTCGGTCGCTTTGCCGAGTCGCTGGGCGACTACTCCAAGGCCATAGAACTCTATCCCGACTTTGCAAATGCCTACCTGAGCCGTGCGCTGGTGAAGGAGAGGGTACACGATATGGCGGGAGCCAAGCACGATAGAGCCATTGCAGCCCGCAAAATCGAGGAGTATGAGTCGAGGCTCGAAGAGAATCCCGAGGAGTTCTCCATCTATGCCGACACATCGAGCCGCTTCAACCAGCTGGTGTCGTTCGAGTCGAAACTTGCCGAGCGCAAGCTGACCGACCAGAGCGAAAAACCCGTAACCCTGCGCCCAATGTTCCGCTTTGTGTTGGTGGCCGACGAGAATCCCACACAGAGGCACTATTACTCCGAGCGCTTGGAGCGTTTCGAGGCCGAGGTGGCCGACCAAAAGGTGGTATTTACCAACAATCCTACACAGCTTTCGGCCGACTCGATGGTGGTGCTCGACAGAGAGTACGAAAAGGAGGCCTACGAGTGGCTGGGCAAGTTTAAGTATGGCACAAGTCAGCTGGGCGTTAGGCAATATACATCGTCGGTAAACCTCTTTACGGAGGCGATAGTGAGGGCTCCCCGCAATCCATTCCTATATATAAATAGGTCGGTAGCCAGGGCCGAGATGATAGAGTTTATTTCGTCTATCAACCGCTCCGACCGCATATCTATCGACTCGGATATGGTGTTGCAACACAGCCCCACCCGTACCTACAACTACGACGAGGCCATAGCCGACCTGAATAGTGCCGCAAGACTCTACCCCGAGTTTGCTTATATCTACTACAACCGAGGCAACCTCCACGCACTGTCGGGCGATATGGCAGCCGCCTACGACGACTACACTCGTGCCATAGAACTGGCTCCCGAGTTGGCCGATGCCTACTTCAACCGAGGCTTGGTGCAGATATATATGAAAGATACCCGCAAAGGGTGCATCGACCTGAGCAAGGCGGGCGAGCTGGGCATCAAAGAGGCCTATGCGATAATAAAACGATACTCAAACTAACACAATAAAAACTTAAACAAAACTATGGTAGCACAAATTCAAAAGAAACTGAACGACTCGGCCTTTATCCGCTGGTCGGCATTGGTGCTGATTGCACTGATGATGTTCTTTGGCTATATGTTTGTCGATATGCTGTCGCCACTCAAAAGCCAACTCGAAGCAACCCTCGGCTGGGATAGCGGTACCTTTGGTACCTACGCAGCCAGCGAGTATTTCCTCAATGTATTCTGCTTCTTCCTCATCTTTGCGGGTATTATCCTCGACAAGATGGGCATCCGTTTTACCGGTATTCTGTCGGCTTCGCTGATGGTTGTGGGTGCTTGTATCAAGTTCTATGGTATGAGCGACCTGTTCATCGGTAGCGGCTTGGAGGCTTGGCTCAACTCGTGGTGGGTGGCTCTGCCCGCAACTGCCAAACTCTCGTGCCTGGGCTTTATGATTTTTGGTTGTGGCTGCGAGATGGCCGGTACCACCGTATCGAAGGCTATTGCCAAGTGGTTCAAAGGCAAAGAGATGGCTATGGCTATGGGCTTGGAGATGTCGATTGCACGTTTGGGCGTATTTGCCGCAATGTGGCTCTCGCCTATGGTGTCGGAGAAGTATGCAGGCTCGGTGTCGGCCCCTGTTGCATTTGGCGCAGTGTTGCTGATGATTGGTCTGATTTTCTACACCGTCTTTGTAGTGCTGGACAAGAAGTTCGACAAACAGCTTGCCGAGGCTGGTGAGCTCGAAGCCGAGGCCAACGAGGAGGAGTTCAAATTCTCGGATCTGGGCAAGATTTTTTCGAGCAAGATGTTCTGGTTGGTGGCACTGTTGTGCGTGCTCTACTACTCGGCCATCTTCCCCTTCCAGCGCTACGCTCCCGACTTCCTGAACACCACTTTGGATGTGAAGAATGGCGCTCAGTTGTTCAGCTGCTTCCCCATCTTGGCAATGGTGCTCACCCCCTTCCTGGGTGCATTTATCGACAACAAGGGTAAGGCTGCTTCGATGCTGATGGTTGGCTCGCTGGTGATGATTGCTTGCCACCTGAGCTTTGCATTCCTGCTGCCCGCATTCCCCTACAAGTGGTTGGCAGTTACCATCATCGTAATTTTGGGTGTATCGTTCTCGTTGGTGCCCGCAGCTTTGTGGCCCTCGGTACCCAAAATTATCGACAACCGCATTTTGGGTTCGGCCTACTGCATCATCTTCTGGATTCAGAACATTGGTCTGTTTGCAGTGCCCATCCTGATTGGCGAGGTACTCGACTCGACCGGTGGTTACACTCTGCCTATGGTAATTTTCTCGTCGTTTGGCGTGCTGGCTCTGCTGTTCAGCCTCTGGCTCAAACGAGAGAATAAGAAGAACGGCTACGGCTTGGAGGAGCCCAATATCAAAAAATAGGGTAGCCCCTTGACGCAATAGAAAAGGCTCGGTAGTTTTCTACCGGGCCTTTTTTGTGTCGACCGTCGACCGACTAAGGTCTAAGGTCTAACGACTAAGAATTATAGGAGAACTAAGAGTGATACGAGTAATAGAAGTCCTATAAGTCCTATAAGTCCTATAAGTCCTATAACTCTTATATCTCCTATATCTCTTATCAAATCATTAAGGCCCTTAAAGTCTTTAAGGAGCTTAGGGAATTTATGGGAGGAGTATAAAAAAGGATGCGCCCAATATTTGGGCGCCTTTCCATTTTCAATTCGTTGTTCGACACACTCCCTCCCCCTTCGGGTACTCCCCCTAACTTAGGGGGAGAGTATTTTGCCTGATTTCCCCCTCTAAGTTAGAGGGGGTGGCCATAGGCCGGGGGCGTGTGTTAGTCGGGCGACGGTTGGCGGTTGGCGGTCGACGGTTTCGGAGTCTGGGGGATGAAAGAGAGTATGGCCGCCCCGACAGGGGTGGCAAAAAAATAAAGAAGAGGGCCAGCTGCAAGTTTACTTGCAAGATGGTCCTCTCTTTTATTTTTGGTAGTGCCGATTAGGCACACTCTATTTCAGCCGCCAGACTACGCAAAGACTACACTAAAAGTTTTTGCGGAGCTTTTTACAAAAAGCGACAGTTCTCTCGCCGAAGGCCGAAGAGCGCTATCGGGTACCGAAGAGTTTCTCGGCGATTTGCACGGCGTTGAGTGCTGCGCCCTTGCGGATTTGGTCGGCTACGCACCAGAAGGTCAGGCCGCAGGGGTTGGCGATATCCTCCCTAATACGGCCCACAAACACGGGGGTAGTCTCGGCCACAAACAGAGGCATTGGGTATTTCTTCTCGGCAGGTACGTCTTCCACAACCAAGCCTTCGCCCTCGGCCAGTGCTTTCTTGGCCTCCTCGACGCTCACGGGTTTCTCGAACTCCACCCAGATAGACTCCGAGTGGGCCCTTGCTACGGGCACACGTACGCAGGTTGCGCTTACGGCAATATCGGAGTGCATAATCTTCTGTGTCTCGAAGTGCATTTTGAGCTCCTCTTTGGTGTAGTCGTTGTCGGTGAAGACGTCGATGTGGGGGATGACGTTGCCGGCAAGTTGGTAGGCAAATTTATTAACAGTGGGCTGCTGACCTGCTGCAATCTCGGTGTACTGCTGTTCGAGCTCGGCGATACCCATAGCACCTGCACCGCTGGCTGCCTGATAGGTGGCAACGTGTACACGTTTGATGTGGGCGAGTTTTTCGAGGGCAGCCAGCGCTACCACCATCTGAATAGTCGAGCAGTTGGGGTTGGCGATGACGTTGCGGGGGGTGTTGCGAGCATCCTCGGGGTTTACCTCGGGTACCACCAGGGGCACATCGGCATCCATACGGAAGGCCGATGAGTTGTCGATCATCAGTGTGCCGTGCTTGGTGATAGTCTCGGCAAACTCCACCGATGTAGAGCCACCAGCCGATGTGAGGGCGATGTCTACACCCTTGAAGTCGTCGTTGTGTTGCAGGAGCTTAACCTCAATCTCCTTGCCACGGAACATATATTTCGTTCCCGCACTGCGCTCCGATCCGAAGAGGAGCA
>JAZLDU010000007.1:0-64746 GCA_045614885.1 Tidjanibacter sp.
AAGTTTGGGGAATGCACGACTGTCGTTCAGTGCAGCAGCCTCTTTGGTCCAAGCCTCGGCAGCAGCCTCGTCCCAAGTCATCATCATACCGGGGATAGCCTGCATCTTGTCCTCGTAACCCATGTTCGAGTGACCTGCGGGCGAATCCCACAAGGTACGCGAGATGTGCCAAGTAAACTCGTCTACACCTGCGCCAAATGCGTCGGCACGGTGCTGGCCCCAGCCAACCTCGTAACCCGAGAAGTTACCCTCGAATACACCACCGAGTTTCAGCTGGGTATAGTCGCCCTGGCCGTAACCGCTGGCAGCGTTGATCTGCTCGCCAGCATCGTTAAATGCGTTCATACGAACATCCAACTGTTTGGGAACAAGGTAACCCATTGCCGAGTTGTCTTTTGTATCGTAGTACTTGGAGCCAGAAGCTTTGTTGGCGTGGTTGTTGATGATAGCCACCTCCAAGGTCTTGATACCGGCAGCCCACTCGTGAGGCAGTGCGCCATAGAGGTTGTTCCGGTCGAGGAAGATCTGCACCAGATTGGGAGTGGTGCTAGCAAAGCCCTCGGGAATAGGACCATACAGACCGCAAAGTGCAAAGTTAATGTAGGTCAGCTTGGGAGTATTCCACTCCTGGGGCAACATACAGTTCAGCTGTGCGCCACGGCACTGAATGCTCTGCAACTCGGGCAGGTTCATTACCTCGGGAAGACCGGTCAGAGGTGCACCGTCGATACGAGTGATGTGGAGCTTGTCGTCAATTACGTCTAAGATGATACCAGGAAAATCCTCTTGCATAAGGACCCAGTTGCTCTTATCAGGAGTATCTTCGCCCAATAATTTGCCTTCAACAATAGATTTGAGAAATTCGAATGTGCCATCCCCCCAAAATTTACTACTTGCAGAGCCAAGTACTAGGTTGACATACTCAGAGGAGTGGTCATTGTTGCCATCCGATATGTGTAATGATGCGCTAGCTTCAACCTCGCCAGAGAAAAAATGTTCGCCAAGATTGGCCGCATCAATCTCAATGTAGAAAGTCCCATTGTCAGTATTTGCCTCAAAATAAATTATTGGTAGTTCAATGAACGATACTACTCGAGTCTGAGTGTGAATGGCTTGCATTTTCAATACGCTATCCCAAATCTTCGCAATGTCAGCAACTGCATCTTTGGGTGACACTTGAAAATCAAAGGTACCAATCTTTGCTGTTTTGTCAATACTTGCCTTGCTATCTGAGTATTGGGGTATATACGAAACAGATTGAATTATGTTGACAATTTTGGTCATTTGTTTCTCCAAAGATTCAACAGAATCTTCTATTTCTGATAATCTATTTTCGATATTGTCAAGTCGGTTTTCGAGAACTGATATTTTTTCATTCACAGCTTCTATCTCGGTAGCAATTTTAGTGTTGATAACCCCATTATTGGTACTGATAGCTTCAGCAATGGCGTTTTTGTAAGCTTCGGTAACCTCCTCTTTTGTGGTTGTAAGGTCGGTTTGAAGGTTGGCAACTTCCTTCTCAATATCAGCCTTACCCTCGGCATAGGCATTCTCTAATGTCTCAACCTTAGCGTCAATCTCGGCAATGGTATAGAAACCTGTTAGTTGCACATTTACCCACTCCTTCATTGAGGTTTCGAGAGAGTTGATGGTTTTTAGGAGAGAGATCTCTGATTCATATACATGGGTTTTGAGTACAGCCAACTCCGATGTGAGCGCATTGTAATGCTCCAAAGTGGTGAATGTGGCGGTTACCCAATCCTCTGTGGTGGTCAGTTTGTTATCGACATACCTTTGTAGGTCGGCAATTTTCCCTTCAATGGTGGCCTCTTTGGCTTTAAGTTCCTTGGTAACGGCCTTGATAGCCTCCAACTCTGCAAGTATGGCTGCCTTTTCGTTTGAAAGTGATGAAAGGATTTCTTGTTTCACCTCGCCAATCTTGGTGTTGATGGCAGTGATGTGGATCTGCAGATTCTCCGCTTTGGCTTCGAGAACAGCAATATATGCACTCAACTCCTTGTTCGTGCTGTTAAGCAACAATATAGAGTTGTTTATGGAGGTAATCTGCTGATTAATAGTGGCAATCTGGGTGGTTTCGATTGAATCCAGGCGGCTGTTGATCTTCTCAATTTCCTCATTGTAGCATGAAATCATCACCAATCCCAACAGCAGGGGAACAATGTAGAGTGTTTTTTTCATTTTGTGCAAGTTATTTAGTTGTTGTTACTCTCTAATTAACTTACCGTAGCAACTCCTATGCGGTGGGTTATGTGCAAAAAGAAAGTGTGGAGTTGATTTCGTTTATTTGCAAGAAGGTTGTGGAAGAACCCGTAACAACAATAAACGATACAATGCCCCACACCTATGTATGATACACGATTGGTATGGGGTCACCAAAAGCATATATACAAGGAATGAGTGCTATTCGTTGTCCTGTTGTTTTTGAAAACTTCCACATTTTCTTGCAAGGACAGTGCGAAAACACTTTCATTAAATATGTCTGCCTACGAGCGTTAAACCCATAGACACCACAAATATAGAAAAATTTTCACAAAACGAATAACACTCATTCGGGACATTGTTGGGGTATATACAAAAAACTATCGCCACGGCGATGGTTTTGCGGTAGTCGTAGCAATGAGGAAAACACACGCCCCCGGCCTACGGCCACCCCCTCTAACTTAGAGGGGGGAATAAAAGTTAAAACTCTCGTGCCGAAGGCACACCACAATTTTCAATTTTCAACTTTCAATTTTCAATTTCAAATAGTCGGTTGACGGTTGACGGTCGACGGTCGACCAAAAAAAGGCGAAGCCCGCTGTGGGCCTCGCCTTCTTTCGTCGAGTGTGATGCTCGGACTATTTGCCGCTCATCTGTTTGAAAATCTCGTTGTATTTCTCATACTTAGCCTGGTACTCGGGATCCAAGTCACGCAGCTTGAAGGTTACAACTTTCAGGTACTCTGCAAATGCAATCTCGGCAGGGTTCAACTCGTAAGCCTTCTCGAAGGGAGCAACCGATTTGGCATAGAGCTCCAAAACTTTCTGATACTCGCGGTTGTAGCTCTCGCGGCCAGTCCAAGGCATTGCGTTCACCTCGTCGTTCTTAGCGTCGCCCATCAGCACATAGAGGTAGCCGATGAAGTAGTGAGCAGCCGAGTTGTTGGGGTCGAGTTTGATAACCTCCTCGAAGGCTTTCATACTCTCCTCCAAGTTTTTGAGCTCTTTGTAAACCGAGCCAAGACCATACCACAACATTGCGTTGGTGGGCTCAGCCTCAATAGCGGTCTTCACCAGAGGTACAATCTCCTCGGGGTTCTCGCCCAGAGCCAGGTAGAGGTCGGTCAAGCAGGTGATGATGTTCGAGTTGCCGGGGAACTGTTTCAGACCACGGAGCAAGAACTCTTTGGCACCAGCCAGCTTCTCTTTGTCCTCGCCACAGAGGCTACGGTAAGAGTTGTAGAGCACGTTGTAGAGCTCGCCTTTCTGGTAGAAGCCATAGCTCTCGGCGATGAGCAGGTCTTTAACACTGCGCTCGAAGTTGCCCGAGAAGTACGAAGTGAAACCTGCGTTGTAGATGCTGAGAGTATCAACGGTTACGCCTGCTGCGGGCATCAACGAAACCTCGTAGGCTTTCTCGAAATTCTCGGCCGACTTGTCGAAGTCGCGCAAGAAGTAGTAGTTGCTGGCATCTTTCTGCACAGCGCTGATAACTTTCTGGAAACCCTCGTTGGTCTTTTTAGCCAGCTTGGGGTTGAGCTCGTAGGCTTTGTTGTAGGCCTCGATAGCTTTGTCTACGGCACCCTCGTATACGGGCTCCGAAACCTCCCAGCCTTTAACCCTCTGGTCTGCACCAATGTATACCGACAGAGGACCGTAGCCCATTTTGAGGTAGCGAACGCCAGCCACGTCGGCCTGCTCCTGAGTCTCGGGCTGACCGAGAATCATCAGAGCCATATTGGTCTCCATGGTCTCGTAGATGTTGCCGGTGTAGGCGGTCTCGGCCTCGATCATCAGGTCGGCATGTTTGATCCAGTTAGCGGCTTTGAGTGCTTTTTTCTCGTTGGCGATGGTCTCGTTCGACTTCTCGATTTTTTTGCGCAGGTTCTCGGGGTTTACTTTCTGCTGAGCCTCCTGAGCGAAGCTAGGAACGCACATCAACAGTGCGCCTGCAATCATAAGAAATGTCCTTTTCATAATTGTGTTAATTTATGGGTTTTTGTTTGTTATTCAACTGTGAATTTTATTTGGTTGCCACTTCGGCTGGTGCCTCGGTTGCAGTTGCTTCTGCGGCCACTTCGGTTGCTACCACCTCTGCGCTCTCTGCTCCTTCTGCGCCCTGGTTAATGGCCTCCTCGTCTTCGTTTTTGGGTACTGCCATAACCGAAGCAATCGAGTCGCCCTCGCGGAGGTTGATGATCTTCACGCCCTGAGTGGCACGGCCTGCAACCCTGATGTCGCTTACTGCGGTGCGGATAGTGATACCGCTGCGGTTGATAATCATCAGGTCGTTGTTGTCGTCTACGGCCTGAATAGACACCAGATTGCCGGTCTTCTCGGTTACTTGGATGGTCTTGACACCCTTGCCGCCTCGGTTGGTGATGCGGTAGTCGTCCAGATCGGTACGCTTGCCGAAGCCCTTCTCGCTCAGTACCAAGATGTCTTTGGTGTCGTTGGGCTCTACGCAAATCATACCGATAGCCTTGTTGCCCTCCTCGATCTCTACGCCCCTCACACCGGTACCGGTACGGCCAATGGCCCTTACGGTGCTCTCGTTGAAGCGGATGGCCTTACCCTCGTGGGTGCCAATCAAAATCTCGGCCTGGCCGCTGGTCAGCACGGCGTTTATCAGCTGATCGTTCTCCCTGATGTTGATAGCGTTCACACCATTGCGCCTTGGCCTCGAATACTCTTCGAGCGAGGTCTTCTTGATGATACCCTGTGCAGTACACATCACAATGTAGTGGCTCTCCACATACTCTTTGTCCTCCAAGTGGCGAACATTCAGATAAGCCCTCACCTTGTCGTCGGGCTCGATCTGGATGACGTTCTGGATAGCCCTGCCCTTCGAGGCTCTTGTGCCCTCGGGGATTTCGTAAACCTTCAACCAGTAGCAGCGGCCCTTCTCGGTGAAGAACAGCATGGTGTTGTGTGCGGTGGTGACATAGATGTGCTCGATGAAGTCCTCATCCCTGGTGGCGCTACCCTTGACACCGATACCGCCCCTGTGCTGCGAACGATACTCGGCCAGAGGAGTACGTTTGATGTAGCCCATGTGCGAGATGGTGATTACAACCTCCTCGTCGGCATAGAAGTCCTCGGGGTTGAACTCGCCTGCGCTCATCACAATCTCGGTGCGACGCTCGTCGCCATATTTCTCTTTGATTTCGAGAGTCTCGTCTTTGATAATCTGGAACTGCAAGCTCTCGTCGGCCAGCACGTTTTTGAAGTACTCGATCTTCTCCAACAGCTCTTTCAACTCGGCCTCCAACTTGCCACGCTCCAAACCGGTAAGTGCCCTGAGCCTCATATCCACAATTGCGGCAGCCTGAATCTCGGTCAGACCAAATGCCTCAATCAGGCCGGCCTTTGCTATGTCGGGGGTCTGCGAAGCGCGGATGATGCGGATAACCTCGTCGATGTTGTCCTGAGCGATGAGCAAGCCCTGCACGATGTGGGCCCTTGCTTCGGCAGCTGCCAGGTCGTACTTGGTGCGCCTAACAACCACTTCGTGACGGTGGTCTACGAAGCTCTTGACCATATCTTTGAAGCTCATCAACACGGGACGGCCACCCACCAGCGCGATGTTGTTCACCGCAAACGAGGTTTGCAAGGGGGTCATCTTGTAGAGGGTGTTGAGCACCACGCTGCTCACGGCGTCTTGTTTGAGGATAATCACAATCCTCACGCCCTCTTTGTTACTCTCGTCGTTGATGTAGGCAATGCCTTCGATCTTCTTCTCGTTGACCATCTGGGCAATCTTCTGCACCATCTCGGCCTTGTTGATGGCATAGGGTACCTCGGTAATTACGATGCACTCCCTGCCGCTCTTGGTGTACTCAATCTCGGTCTTGGCCCTCATGATAACCCTGCCACGACCGGTCTCGATAGCCTCCCTTACGCCTTCGTAGCCATAGATGATAGCACCTGTGGGGAAGTCGGGACCTTTGACGTACTGACACATCTCGGCGGGCTCCATATCGGGGTTGTCGATGTAGGCGCAGATGGCGTCGCAGCACTCCGAGAGGTTGTGGGGAGCCATGTTGGTTGCCATACCTACGGCGATACCGCTTGCGCCGTTTACCATCAGCAGAGGTACTCGGGTGGGCAGTACGGTGGGCTCCAATTCGGTGTCGTCGAAGTTGTATACGAAGTCTACGGTATCTTTGTCGATGTCGGCCATCACCTCGTCGGTGATTTTGCGCATACGGGCCTCGGTGTAACGCATAGCTGCGGGCGAGTCGCCGTCCATCGAGCCGAAGTTACCCTGACCATCTACCAGGGGGTAGCGGAGGCTCCAAGGCTGTGCCATACGACACATTGCGTCGTAGATAGATGCGTCGCCGTGGGGGTGGAATTTACCCATCACGTCACCCACGATACGGGCGCTCTTACGAGTGGGCTTGTTGGAGTAGAGGCCGAGTTCGTGGCTCATGCCGTAGAGGATGCGTCGGTGTACGGGCTTCATACCGTCCCTGGCATCGGGCAGAGCACGCGACACGATTACCGACATCGAATAGTCGATGTAGGCTGTCTTCATCTCGTCCTCGATGTTGATCTTAATGATGCGCTCCTCGGCGGGGCGCTCCTCAGTCAATGTTACGTTGTCGTTCAGTTCAGACATTTTGTGTGTATTGTTGTATCTCTTGTGAATATTTTTGTCGTGGTATATTAACGTGTAAAGATACACTTTTTTTGTGGGCCTACAAAAAAAACATAGTTTTTTTGCAATTCTGCCCCCATTTTAGCCCGTTTTAGACCACTTTGGGGTTGAAAGTTGTTCTGTTTGCGGGCCGAGTGGTGCGCATTTGCCCTTTGTTGCCCTTTACGGCCCCTTTTTAGCCACTCTAACAAAAAAACCGCCCTCCTGCTTGATGCAGAAGTGGCGGCTTATGACTGATAGGGGTTCCGGTTGCGAAAATTATCAAAAAAGAGAATCGCCCTCTATCGGAAATCTATTACCTCGTAGTCGCTCGGAATGGCAACCTCAAAACTGTTCTCGGTGGTCTTGGCCGACTCGAACTTGCGTACCGTTATGCTCAACACGGCACCCGCAAAATCGTAGCTCAGCGACGAGGGCAACATCGTGTCGCTATCGACCACCAGATGTACCTGCTCGACACCTTCGAGCACCCCCTCGGCAGGGGTGAGCCACAGGTGTATCATCGCAGCCTCGTAGGTGATGCGGTCGATTGCAAAGAGTTCGGGGTCGAAATCAAAAGCCTTGGTGGGGTTGTCGAAGAGCGAGCGACTATTGAGCCTTGGCGCGTCGATGGTCACCTCGCGAGTTATGGGGTTGAGCATATAGACCGCCTCGCCGTCGAAGGCTTGGGCCATGCCGTCGATGTCGATCACATACCTATGGCCACCCACCAGGCAGTACCCTTTTGAGGGGGCCTCGGTGGCGGGAATCTTCACCTCGAAATCTATGCGATAGTCCCCCAGCGAGCCAATCTCTTGGCCCACCCTTTCGAGCACCTTGGCGGCGTCGTTTTGAGCTCCAAGTGCAACCACTCCGCAGAGCGCAACTATAAGTGTCAAAATACGTTTCATAACTCCTTTGGCCCCATTGTAGTAAGGCCTTCGTGTGTGTTTACAAATTCTCGATATAGAGGTCGTTCAGTATGCGCTCCAACGAGGCGGGATCGCTGATGAGCACCTCACGAGGTTTGCTACCCTCGCTGCGTCCCACGATGCCAGCCTGCTCCAATTGGTCCATAATGCGACCTGCGCGGTTGTAGCCCACGTTGAAACGGCGCTGGATGAACGACGTAGAGCCCTGCTGATTGTTCACCACAAAGCGGGCAATCTCCTCGAACATCGAATCGAGCGAGCCGATGCGCTCCTTCACATCGCCACCACCGCTCATACCGCCATCTTCGGGCACATAGTCGGGCAGCAGATAGGCACTCTCATACCCTTTCTGCTTGGCTATGAAGTTGGTTATGCGCTCAATCTCGGGCGTGTCGAGGAAGGCACACTGCAAACGTGTCAGCTCGCCGTTAATCATCATCAGCATATCACCCATACCAATCAGCTTGTTGGCACCGGTTTGGTCGATAATGGTGCGTGAATCGACAATCGAGGTAACCTTGAAGGCAATTCGTGCGGGGAAGTTGGCTTTAATCAGACCCGTGATGACCTTCACATCGGGCCTCTGGGTGGCGATAATCAGGTGGATACCCACCGCACGAGCCAGCTGTCCGAGTCGGATAATGGGGGTTTCGACCTCCTTGCCGGCCGTCATAATCATATCGGCAAACTCGTCGATTACCACCACAATATAGGGCAGGAATCGGTGCCCCTTGTTGGGGTTGAGCTTGCGGTTGAGGAACTTCTGGTTGTACTCGCTAATCTTCTTCACCTCGGCGTGTTGCAACAGGTCGTAACGCGCCTGCATCTCGTTGCAGAGCGAGTTGAGCGTGTAGACCACCTTCTGGGTGTCGGTCAGAATGGCGCTATCTTCGCTCTCCATCTTGGCCAGATAGTGGTTTTCGAGCTTGGCATAGAGCGAGAGCTCTACCTTCTTGGGGTCGACCATCACAAACTTCAACTCGGCGGGGTGCTTCTTGTAGAGCAGCGAGTTGATAATCACGTTCAGGCCCACCGACTTACCTTGGCCCGTAGCACCCGCAACAAGCAAGTGGGGCATCTTGGCCAGGTCTATCACAAATGTTTCGTTCTGGATGGTTTTGCCCAGCACGATAGGAAGCTCATATTTGCTCTCTTGGAACTTGGCCGACTTGACCACCGAGTGCATCGACACAATGCGCCTCGAACGGTTGGGTATCTCGATACCGATGGTACCCCTGCCGGGCATGGGCACAATCATACGGATACTCATCGCTTTGAGCGATATGGCAATGTCGTCTTCGATGCTCTTGATTTTGGCCACTTTGGTACCGAGCGTAGGCTCAATTTCGTAGAGTGTTACGGTAGGGCCAATGGTGGCAGTAATCTTTTTGATCTTTATGCCAAACGACTCCAAGGTGGTCTGAATGAGGTTTTTGTTCTCCTCAATCTCTTCGTAGGGAATCTGTGCCGATTGGGTGTCGTAGGTGTCGAGGATTTCGAGCGGAGGCCTCTGGAAACGGCTTAGTTCGCGCGTGGGATCGTAGAGCGAGCCGATGCGACCGGCCTCGACCTCTTCGTGCTCCTGCTTTTCGACCACAATCTGCCCGTCTTCGCCCGTGGTGATAACTCCGCCTGCTCCGAGGAGAAGATCTTCGCCCGCCACACTGCCGGCCACACCTGCAACGGTTACGGTGGCTGCTGCATCGGCTACCGCACTATTGGGGGGAAGCCCCTCCATTCCGCCCTCCGAGGAAACAACCTCAAAGTCGTCGTCATCCGCATCGTTTGTGGCCCTTGTGTTTGTGGTCGAGGGTGTTGCGGGAGCGGCAGAAGGCTCGTCGTCATCCTCAAACGAAATGACGTTTATGTCATCCCCTTCGTCGGACTCAGCGGCCTCGATTTCGGCATTATTGTCGCCCTCGTCGGTGGGTACAACAACCTCGAAGTCGCTCTCCTCATCGGGTTGCTCTTCAATCTCGCGGCCATAGTACTCCTCGTCGCAACTATCTTCCTCAGGCTCTTCTGCTTTGGCGGTGGTTTGCTGCTCATCTGCCACATCCTCGTCTTCCTCCTCACGGTGTGCCACGCGGAAGAGGCTCACACCCTTGCTTGCCACCTTGTTTACGGTGTCGATGGTGCGCCTATTTATGTAGACCGCAAAGAGAATCCACAGCATAACCAGCATAATCCACAACCCCAGGCGACCAACATAGCCCTCCAACCAGACGGCCACGTCGATACCCATCTTGCCGCCCAAGCCCGAGCCAAAGATGTCCCACTTGGTACCAAAGGCAAAGCCTGCGGTGAGTGAGCCCAGAATCATCACTATAAGCGTCACCCTCAGGGCCTTTTCGATGTAGATTTTGCGCCCCAACATAATGCGTAGCGAGAGCAACATTGCAACGATAGGAACGCCCAGTGCACATACGCCAAACCAATTGCCCACAAGCAAATTGCCTATGGTTAGACCTATCGAGCCGCCATTGTTGGCCACCGTTCCGCCCACCTGATCCTCGCGCCAGGTGAAGTAGTACGACACAATCGACATCATCACAAAGAGCGAGATGAAAAAGAGGGTAAAGCAGATTACCCAGCGCTGATTGTCGCTAAGTTTCAGGGGCTTTCTTTCGGGCTTCTCCTCGAAAGCTATTTTGCTCCCTCGCTTGGGGGAGGTATTTCTCTTGGTTGCCATAATATATCTATGGTATTGGTGGGGTTAGCGTAGTTTTTTGTTGGTTTTGGGGTTACTCCTCCTCGGCCAGCATCATTGCCTTGTCGGTGATGCGGGCCAGGTAGGCGTCGTCGGCAAAGGTAACGAACGAGTACTCGGGCTTGTGGCCTGCGGGAGCGGCTATGTCGTGCTGTTCGAGCAGCCAGGCGGCCCTGCGTGCCACGGCGGGTGCGGGGTTTATGAGTTCCACCTTTCGCTCCCCGATGACCTTGCTTATCTGCTTGGCCAGGAAGGGGTAGTGGGTACAGCCGAGCACAATTTTGTCGGCTCCGGCTTGGAGCATAGGCTCCACAGCGCGACGGATGTGCATCTCGGTATCGGCATCGTTTTCGTGGCCCTCCTCTACGGCCTCCACAAAGCCCTCGCCAATGGCGCTGATGATGTTCACCTTGTCGGAGTAGTTGGCACAGGTGTGCTTGAACAATTCGCCTGCAAGTGCGGCTCTGGTGGCCAGGATGCCGATAGTTCCGCTCTGGGTGGTGAGAGCAGCGGGCTTCACGGCGGGCTCCATGCCCACAAAGGGGATGTCGGGATATTGGGCCCTCATCTGGTCGATAGCCACAGCCGTTGCGGTGTTGCAGGCCACCACTATAAGCTTCACGTTGCGCCTTACGAGCTCCTCTACGGCGTGACTGACGTGGCAAGCCACCTCCGAGGCAGGCTTGTTGCCGTAGGGGCAGTTTTTGCCGTCGGCCAGGTAGACCAACGACTCCTCGGGCAACTCCCTGCGTAGGGCTTGCCAGACGGAGAGTCCGCCCATTCCCGAGTCGAAGACTCCTATTGGTCTACACTTGTTCGACATAGCTTTGTGTGTATCGTGTGTTAATGTTTTGTGTCTATTTCAGCAGGTAGCGCAACCTTCCGGCCACGGCGTTGCTGGGGGTGTCGTCGCAATCGACCACAATCCTCGACTGCATATAAATAGGCTCCCTCTCGGCCAGCAGTGCGGCCACATAGTCGTACAACTCTTCGGGCCCCAATCCTGCCACTTTGGGCCTTGGTATCCTGACGTGTTGCAACCTTTCGGCCAGAGCCTTGGCCGACATTTTCAGGTATATGGTCGTGCCCTTTTCCGAGAGCAGCTTCATATTGTCGCCCCAGCAGGGAGCACCACCTCCTGTGGCCACTATGGTACGGTCTTGGAGTGCGAGTTGTTCTATGACCTTTCGCTCCAACTTGCGGAAGGCCTCCTCGCCCTGGGTGGCAAAAATCTCCTGCACCGAGGCTCCGGCCATTTCGGCCACCACGCCATCGAGGTCTACAAAGTTGTATCCTCCGGCGGCTGCCAACTTGCGCCCCACGGTGCTCTTTCCACACCCCATAAAACCAACCAAGAAAAAAACCATTTTTTGTCTAACGTCTAATGTCTAACGTCTAATGTCTAACGTCTAACGACGGGTTAAAATTGAAAATTGAAAATGGACAATTGAAAATTGTGGTGTGCCTTCGGCACGAGTGTATTTTTTAATTTTCCCCCTCTAAGTTAGAGGGGGTGCTGCGAAGCAGCGGGGGCGTGTGTCAACTTTCAACTTTCAACTTTCAATTTTCAATTTTAAAACAAGTTGAGTTGTTGGATGCTGGGGTTTTTGCTCTCCTCTTCGTCGTCGCCCTTGGGGATGATGATTTCGAGCTCCACTTCGCCCTCGTCGCCCTCGGGCTCCACAATCTCAAACTCCTCGTCGTCCTCGGCAGGCTCAACCTCCTGCACTATCTTTGGTTCAACCTTTGGCTCAGATTTCTGCTCAACCTTTGCGGCCTTGGGCTCCACAGCCTTCACCTCTTTTGCCACCTCCTTGGCACCTACGACCTCGGGCTGCTCGATGGTGAAGTCGGTCTGGGGAGTGGTAGGCTCCTCGGCCTCCTCGTTCTGCTCCTCAACCTCCTCCACCTGAGCGGGGGCAAAGTGTTGAGGCACAAACCTCAGCTTCTCCACCTCGTAGGTGGTAACCCTCTTGCCTTTGGCCTTATAGCCCTTCACACCGATAAACTCGGCCACGTCGATAATGTCGGCAGGCTTGGTGGCGTGAACACCGCCATAGATTACCTCCATTGCGGGCCTGGGCTCGTCGCTTATGGCAATAGCCTTCGACTTGGGATTCTCCTCGTCTACGAAGTAGAGCATCTTGTCGGTGGCCTCGGCCATAAACCTCTTCACATAGTAGAAGCGGGCTGCGTCGTCCCAATAGATTACGCTATACACCTTGGCCGAGTCATACTTCTCAACCCTTGTGGTCTCGTCGGGGAAGTGGTGGCCCACATCGTAACCGGTGGTGTAGAATTGGTCTTTCGAGGTGAAGACAATAATCTTGTCGTTGCCCTCGAACTCGCCCAGCAATCTGCCGTGACCGCTGTCGTTGAGCCTCTTGACATCCTCGTCGTACCAAATCTGCTGACCAGCCAGAGTGGATGCACCCTTGCTTTTGAGCAGAATCTTGTGAATCGGGTTGCGCGAGAATATGTTACCCTGCGAGGCGCGACCTTTGATGGCCAGCTGGCTGAAATCGAGGTCCACAATGGCTCGTTTCAGCTTGGCCTTCTGGCGGAAGATAATCTTCAACACCTCGGCCTCGCCGTTGGGGTTTACACTCATATATAATAATCGGCTCTTGGGAGTGCCCTTGGTGATGTTGTACTCCTTCTCGCGTGTAATTGCGCTGATGGCACAACGCTTCATCATATTGGCACCCTTGTCGCCATCGCGGTAGAGTACGTTGTAAATGGTGCGCTCGTCGCCCCTGCGGAATACGCCAATGTGGATAATGCCGGGGGCAAAGTAGTCTTTTTCGAGCACCTTGCGGATAACGTAGCGACCATCTTCGAGGAAGATGATAATGTCGTCCATATCGGAGCAGTCGCACACATACTCGGCCTGACGCATCTGGGGGCCGATGCCGAAGAAACCGCCCTCGCGGTCTACATAGAGCTTCGAGTTTACCACGGCAACCTTCGACTGGCTGATGGAGTCGAACTCCCTAATCTCGGTCTTACGCTCGCGGCCCTTGCCGTAGCGCTCCTTGATGCCCTCGAAGTAGGCGATGGCAAACTCGGTCAGGTGGGCCAAGTCGTGTTTCACCTGCTTGGTCTCCTTCTCGATGGCCTTGATGTGGTTGTCGGCCTTGTCGAGGTCGTAGCGGGTGATGCGGATAAACTTCAACTCGGTGAGCTTCACCACATCCTCGCGGGTAACCTCCCTTTTGAGCAGTGCTTTGAAGGGTGCCAGAGCATCGTCCACTGCCTTGTAGGCCTCCTCGGGCGACTTGCACTTTTCGAGCACCTGATATATCTTGTTCTGGATGAATATGCGCTCCAACGAAGCCATGTGCCACTCTTCGTTCAGTTCGTCGAGCCTTACCTGCAACTCTTTGCCCAGCAGCTCGCGGGTGTGCTCGGCATTGTGGCGCAAGATATCTTTCACGCCCAGGAAGCAGGGCTTGTCGTCGCGAATCACACACGCATTGGGCGAGATGGACACCTGGCAGTCGGTAAAGGCATACAGAGCATCGATGGTCTTGTCCAACGACTCGCCAGCAGCAACGTGTACCAACAACTCTACCGTCGAGGCAGTATTGTCGTCCACATTTTTGATCTTGATTTTACCACCCTCCGAGGCTTTTACGATCGACTCCTTCACACTCTCCGAGGTGGTCGAGAAGGGAATCTCGGTAATGGCCAGCGTGCGTTTGTCTACCTTGGTAATCTTGGCCCTCACCTTCACCGAGCCACCCCTAAGACCGTCGTTGTAACGGCTTACGTCCATAAGACCGCCCGTGGGGAAGTCGGGGTAGAGTTCAAAATCCTCGCCCCTGAGGTGTGCCACACAGCCGTCCAGCAACTCGTTGAAGTTGTGGGGCAGAATCTTCGACGACAGACCTACGGCAATACCCTCGACACCCTGAGCCAACAGCAGAGGGAATTTTACGGGTAGCGATACGGGCTCTTTGTTGCGACCGTCGTAGGAGAGCATCCACTCGGTAATCTTGGGGCTGAACACAACCTCCAAGGCAAACTTCGAGAGCCTTGCCTCGATGTAACGAGGTGCCGCAGCACCGTCGCCCGTGAGAATGTTGCCCCAGTTACCCTGGGTGTCTATCAGCAGGTTTTTCTGGCCCAACTGCACCAGCGCATCGCCAATCGAGGCATCGCCGTGGGGGTGGAACTGCATGGTGTGTCCTACAATGTTTGCCACCTTGATACGGCTGCCGTCGTACATCCTGCGCATCGAGTGCAGAATACGGCGCTGTACGGGTTTCAGACCATCATCGATGTAGGGCACCGCGCGCTCCAAGATTACATACGAGGCGTAATCGAGAAACCAATCCCTATACAGACCGGTCAGTTTGGTGCGGGCCTTGCCGCCTTCGCCCATCAGTTTGGCATACTTGTCGGAGAGTTTGCGCGAGTCTACCTCTTTGACCTCCAAGGTCTCTTCGGCCTCCACAGCCTCTTCGGTAGTGGTTGCAACTTCTTCGGTGGCGGTGGTAACCTCCTCCAAATTCTCGTCGTTAAGATTCTCTATATTTTTGTTCTCTTCCATCTGTTTTGTTTTGTCTAACGTCAAAGTCTGACCGACCTAAGTCATTAAGGGCTTTAAGGTCATTAAGGCCCTTAATTTACACACGCCCCCGCCCTGGCGGGCACCCCCTCTAACTTAGAGGGGGAATTTTCAATTTTCAACTTTCAACTTTCAATTCTACCTGAGCTCGTCTACATAGTCGGCCTCGATGCGCAGGTTGTCGATAATGAAGCCCTGACGCTCGGGGGTGTTGCTGCCCATATAGAACTCCAACATCGTGTGGATGGGCTCCTCGGCCGAAATCTTCACGGGCTCTAACCTCATCTTGGGACCAATGAACTCCTTGAACTCGCTCGACGAAATCTCGCCCAAACCTTTGAATCGTGTAACCTCGTAGTTGGGGCCAATCTCGTCCATTGCCTTCTGCTTCTCCTCCTCGTTGTAGCAGTAGATGATTTTGGTCTGCTGCTTGTTCTGCACCCTGAACAGAGGGGTTTGCAACACAAACAGGTGGTTCTGCCTAATCAGCTCGGGGAAGAACTGCAAGAAGAAGCTCATCATCAGCAGCCTGATGTGCATACCGTCCACATCGGCATCGGTTGCGATGATGATTTTGTTGTAGCGCAGATTGTCGATGCTCTCCTCGATGTCGAGGGCTGCCTGCAAGAGGTTGAACTCCTCGTTTTTGTAGACAAAGGTTTTTGTTTCGCCATAGCAGTTCTTGGGCTTACCACGCAGCGAGAATACGGCCTGAGTCTGCACATCCCTCGATGCGGTAATCGAGCCACTTGCCGAAAGTCCCTCGGTGATGAAAATCATCGACTCCTCCTTGCGGGGGTTCTTGTCGTCGCAGTAGTGAATCTTGCAATCCCTCAGCTTGCGGTTGTTTAGGCTCACCTTCTTGGCAATCTCGCGGGCTTTCTTCTGCACCGTAGTAATAGCCTTGCGCTCCTTCTCGTTGTCGGCAATCTTCTTGTTCATGATGGTTGCTGTCTCGGGGTGCATGTGCAGATAGTCGTCGAGCTCCTGCTTCATAAAGTCGCCCACAAATTGGCGCACCGACAACAATCCGGGGCCCATGTTTTTCGACGAGAGCTTGATTTTGGTCTGGCTCTCAAACTCGGGCTCCTCCACACTCACGCTCACGGCGGCAATAATGCTACCCCTCACGTCGGCCGGATCGTAGTCCTTTTTGAGGAACTCCTTGATGGTCTTGGCCACCGCCTCCTTGAAGGCCGCCTGGTGGGTACCGCCCTGAGTGGTGTGCTGCGAGTTTACGAACGAGAAGTAGGTCTCGCCATAGCCCGTGCCGTGGGTGAAGGCAATCTCGATATCTTTGCCTTTGAGGTGGATTGGGGGATAGAGAGGCTCCTCGCCCAAATACTCGGTCAGCAGATCCAACAGACCGTGCTTCGACTCGAACTTCTTGCCGTTGAGGCGGAATGCCAAGCCGGTGTTGAGGTAGGTGTAGTTGCGCACCTTCTGCTCCACATACTCGGGGTTGTAGTTGTAGATGCCAAAAATCTCCTCATCGACCAGATAGCGTACCATGGTGCCCGACTTCTCGGTCACGTTCTCCTCCCTTACGTCGTTTTTCAAGACTCCCTGCTCGAAGGTTACGGTGCGCGACTGTCCGTCTCTCACACTGCGAGCCTCGAAGTGGGCCGAGAGGTAGTTCACGGCCTTCAAGCCCACACCATTCAGACCCACGGTCTTCTTGTAGCCGGCGCCGTTGTACTTACCACTCACGTTCATCTCGCCCACGCAAGCGTCGAGCATATTCAGAGGAATACCACGACCGTAGTCCCTGATGGTTACCCATTTGTCTTCGATGGTGATGTCGATTTGCGAGCCGTAGCCCATGGTGAACTCATCGACCGAGTTGTCTACCACCTCTTTGATGAGGGTGTAGATGCCATCCTCGGCCAGCGAGCCGTCGCCCAGCTTACCAATCCACATGCCGGGCCTTAGGCGCACCTGCTCTCGGGGAGGGAGCTTGGTGATATCCTCGTCGGTATATTGTTCCGTTTTTTTGATAATCTCGTTTGCCACGTCTGTTTTCTATATCGTTTCTTCGTTAATTCTGTTTGTTTGTTCTCATTTGGGCCAGAGCCTCGATGCTCTGCTGCTGGACCGCCTTGGCCACCTCGCGAGGGGTTTGGGCTGCCACCTTCTCGGCGCTGAGGGCGGGAAGGATTTGTAGCGTGAGGGTGCGTCGCGTAAGGCCTCGCTTGGTGAGCAACCCTCGGGTGCTGCTCATTACGCAGGGGATAATGCCCACGCCATTCTCCTGAGCAAGTCGGAAGGCACCCTCTTTGTAGAGGTGAATCTCGCCATCTTTGCTGCGAGTGCCCTCTGGAAATATCATTACGCTGGTACCGTTTTGCAGATGTCGGCTGCCCTGCTCAATGACGGTTGTGGCGGCCGATGTGGTACCTCGGCGGATTACTATATCGTTCCTCAGCCCCAGCATCCAACCAATGGCGGGGATTTTGCGCACCTCTATCTTCGACACAAAGTTGAAGGGCTTGCTGGCGGGCAGAAAGAACATCAGCGGAATGTCGAAGAATGATTGGTGGTTGGCCGTGATGACATAGGGGCGAGAGTCGGTGGGGAAATTCTCCTTTCCCTCGACCTTTACACGCCACGCGGGGCTTAGGTGGTAGATTGTTCGGGCCACCACATACGACACTCGGAGTGTGAGCCTGCGCTCGCCACCCACGATGAGGTCCACAAGAGCCGTAGTGCTCATCGCAACGAGCGAGATTATGGCCCACACCACAATTGCCAATATGTAGATTATCATCACAATCATTTCTCTGTTCTTTTCTTTCTCCTTTTTCTCTTCTTTTGCGGGGCAAAGCAAACCTCCCCGACTGCCATTTTGCGACACCTCGCCGCAAATTATATAATATCCCGCAAATATACGGGAAAATTTTGGAATTTCTCGTAGAGAAAGGTCAAAAAAATGTGGCAAAACACTTAAAGGGTGGAGCCTCAAAGGGTAAATCTCCAAATTTGCTTTTTCTGGTTTCCGTTTTCAATAATTTTTCTAACTTTGTTCTCGTATAACCACTCGCAACTATGAAAAAAGCATATGTTTTTCCCGGTCAGGGAGCGCAGTTTAGCGGCATGGGACACGACCTCTACCAGAGCAGCCCCGCAGCCAAAGCACTCTTCGACAAGGCCGACGAGGTCTTGGGATTCAAGATTAGCGAAATTATGTTTGGCGGCACCGACGAAGAGTTGCGCCAGACCAAAGTTACTCAGCCTGCGGTATTTATCCACTCGGTGGCAGCGGCTGTGGCCCTGGGCGATGAATTCCAGCCCGATATGGTGGCAGGCCACTCGCTCGGCGAACTGAGCGCACTTGTGGCCTCGGGCGCAATGGACTTCGAGGCGGGCCTGCGATTGGTCTACGCTCGTGCGCTGGCAATGCAGGCGGCCTGTGAGGCTGTGCCCTCCACAATGGCAGCCGTTTTGGGCCTTGCCGACGAGGTCGTCGAGCAGGTGTGTGAGGGCGTAGAGGGAGTTGTGGCTGCCAACTATAACTGCCCCGGTCAAGTGGTCATTTCGGGCACCATCGAGGGGGTGAAAGAGGCCTCGGTGAAGCTCAAAGAAGCGGGTGCCAAACGCGCTCTGCCTCTGGCTGTTGGCGGAGGTTTCCACTCGCCCTGTATGGAGTCGGCAAGGATTAAGTTGGCCGAGGCAATAGAGCAGACCGAGTTCCACACTCCACGCTGTCCCATATACCAAAATGTCGATGCCAAACCCCACACCTCGCCCGAGGAGATTAAGGCCAACCTGGTGGCACAGCTCACCTCGCCTGTGAGGTGGACACAGAGCGTGCAGGCTATGGCTGCCGACGGAGCCGAAGAGTTTGTGGAGCTCGGCCCAGGCAAAGTGCTCCAAGGCCTTATCGCCAAGATAGTTAAGAATTGAAAATTGAAAATGGAAAATTGAAAATTGAGGGGGCAACTCCTATTTCTCCTATAACTCTTATAACTCCTATAAAATCATTAAGGACTTTAAGGACATTAAGGCCCTTAGGGTATAGAATAGGCAGTAAGATAAAATACACACGCCCCCGCCCTAACGGGCACCCCCTCTAACTTAGAGGGGGAAAGAGGGTAGAGAATAGGCAGTAAGAGATACGAGCCAAAGGCGAGTATCTCAGAAAAGTTTTTGGGCGACTTTTTACAAAAAGTCGCACCAAACAAAACAAAGAAAAACCAAACTAATAAATAAAAAAAAGATGAAAAAAGCTATTGTTTTACTCACCACACTGATTGCAGTTATGACAATTTCGTGTAACGAAAACGGGGGCTCCGCACAGCGTGAGAACCCCCTGTTGGCCGAGTGGACAACACCTCTGGGTGTGCCCCCCTTCGACCAAATCCAACTCGATGACTATATGCCCGCCTTCGAGGCCGCAATGAAGGCCCACAAAGAGGAGGTGGAGGCTATCGTCAACAACCCCGAGGAGCCCACTTGGGAGAACACCATTCTCGCCCTTGACAATGCCGGCGAACTGCTCTCGCGAGTGTCGAACTGCTTCTTCCTTGTGGCCGAGGCCGATACCAATGAGCAGATGCAGCAGATACAGGTGAAAGTGAGCCCAATGCTCTCGGCACACAGCGACGAGATTATGATGAATCCCGCTCTGTTCCAGAGGGTTAAAAAGGTATATCTCGGTCGCAAAAATGCAGGCCTTGATGAGTTCCAGATGCGACTGCTCGAAGAGACCTACAAGGGTTTCGAGCGTTCGGGAGCCAACCTTTCGGAGGCCGAGCAGAAGGAGCTTTCGGAGATTAACCAGAAGCTCTCGGAGGCAGGTGTGAAGTATGCCAAAAACCTGCTCGCAGCCAATGCCGAGTTTGAGATGGTGCTCGAAAGCGACCAGCTCAATGGTCTGCCTCAGAGCGTGCGCACGGCTGCCAAAGAGGCTGCCGAGGCCAAGGGCTACAAGGGCAAGTACCTCTTCGACCTGAGCAAGCCAAGTATGATTCCCTTCCTGACCTACTCCAAAGAGCGCGACTTGCGCGAAAGGCTCTACACCGGCTATCTGACCAAGTGTAACCTCGACGACAAGAACGACAATAAGGAGGTGATCAACACCCTGCTCCAACTGCGCACCCGCAGGGCCAACCTGTTGGGCTACAAAACCCACGCTCAGTTTGTGCTCGACGACGTTATGGCCAAGACTCCCGAGGCTGTTTACGAACTGCTCGACGGCATCTGGACCCCCGCACTCGAAACTGCCAAGAAAGAGTTGGAGGATATGAAGAAACTTGCCAAGGCCGACTTGGGCGATGCGCCTTTCCAGTCGTGGGATTGGTGGTACTATGCCGAGAAGCTCCGCAAGCAGCGCTACAACCTCGAAGAGATGACCATCCGTCAGTACTTCTCGCTCGACAACGTAAGGCTCGGCATCTTTGGCCTTTGCAACCGCCTCTATGGCATTACTTTCAGCCCCGTAGTGGTGCCCGTATATAATAAGGAGTGTAGCGCCTATCAGGTCTTCGACACCGATGGATCAACCCTCGGCGTTGTAATCTTCGACTTCCACCCCCGCGACAGCAAGGGCTTTGGTGCTTGGTGCGGTAGCTATGTCGATATGAGCATCAAGGACGGCAAGCGTGTAACCCCCGTAGTTACCGTTGTGTGCAACTTCCCCCGTCCCGTGGGCAAAGCTCCCGCACTGCTCTCGATCGACGACGTGGAGACCTTCTTCCACGAGTTTGGCCACGCACTGCACAGCCTATTTGCACAGGTGCCCTATAAGGGTCTGGGTGGCGTAGAGCGCGACTTTGTGGAGCTCCCCAGCCAGATTATGGAGAACTGGGCTATGGAGCCTGAGCTGCTCAAAACCTACGCTCTGCACTACCAGAACGGCTCGGTTATTCCCGACCACTTGATTAAACGTATCCAGAAGAGTGCCTACTTCAACCAGGGCTTCATTACTACCGAGTTGTTGGCAGCCGCTTTGAGCGACCTCGATATCCACAACTTGGCCGTAACCGAGCCTATCGACATCAACGCCTTCGAGCGTCAGGTGCTCAACGAGAAACGTGGTCTGATTGAGGAGATTGCACCCCGCTACCGCTATACCTATTTCTCGCACATCTTCGATGGTGGCTATTCGTCGGGCTATTATAGCTACACTTGGGCCGAGGTGCTCGACAAAGATGCTTATCAGGCATTTGTGGAGACCGGCAACCTGTTCGATAAGGCTACCGCAGCCCGCTTCCGCAAACTGTTGGAGAGCGGTGGTATGAAGGACGGTATGACCCTCTATCGTGAGTTCCGAGGTGCCGAGCCCAGCCGTGATGCGCTGATGGTTGCTCGTGGCTTTGTAACCGCTGAGGAGGTAGCAGCCGCAAAAGAGGGTGCTGAGGCTCAGAAGTAAATCCTGGGATTTCCCCGAAATAAAAAGAGGCCGACTCATCGAAGTCGGCCTCTTTTGTTGTATGGGTGTTTCTTTGTGATTACAGCCTGCGGGCAAGGCGAACAACCATCTCGTCCTTCCAGGGTTTGAAGTCGCCGGCAATGATGTGTTTGCGGGCCTCGCCAACCAACCAGAGGTAGAAGGCTACGTTGTGGAGCGAGCTGATCTGGGCCGCCATCATCTCGCCACTGACGCTCAGGTGGCGCAAGTAGGCCTTGGTGTAGAGCGTATCCACAAAGCTGGCTCCATTGGGGTCGATGGGCGAAAAGTCGTTCTTCCACTTCTCGTTGCGGATGTTGATGATACCCTCCGAGGTGAAGAGCATACCATTGCGACCATTGCGGGTGGGCATTACGCAGTCGAACATATCTACGCCTCGCTCGATGGCCTCCAAAATGTTTATGGGAGTACCCACGCCCATAAGGTAGCGGGGGCGGTCGGTGGGCAGAATGCTGTTCACCACATCGATCATCTCATACATCACCGGTGCGGGCTCGCCAACTGCCAGACCACCAATGGCATAGCCATCTGCATCGTACTGCTTCACAAACTCGGCAGCCGAGGCCCTCAGGTCGGGGTAGGTGCAGCCCTGAACGATAGGGAAGAGCGACTGATAATAGCCATATTTGGGCTGTGTGCGCTCGTACTGATTGAAACACCTGTCGAGCCAGCGCTGAGTCATTTCGAGCGAGCGTTTGGAGTAGCGGTAGTCGCTGCGGCCGTCGGGACACTCGTCGAAGGCCATCATAATATCGGCACCAATGGTGCGCTCGGTGTCGATGACGTTCTCGGGGGTGAAGATGTGTTTGCTGCCGTCGATGTGGCTGCTGAAACGAACTCCCTCCTCGGTAATCTTGCGCCTTGCGGCCAGCGAAAAGACCTGAAAACCACCGCTATCGGTAAGCATAGGCCTGTCCCAGGTGCTGAAACGGTGCACGCCTCCTGCGGCCTCGATGACCTCCATACCGGGGCGGAGGTAGAGATGGTAGGTGTTGGCCAAGATAATCTGGGCCTTCACGTCCTCTTTCAGGTCGCGGTGGAAGATGCCCTTGACCGTTGCGGCCGTGCCTACGGGCATAAAAATTGGGGTTTGTATCTCGCCGTGATCGGTGGTGATGACACCTGCTCGTGCTCGGCTGGCAGGGTCGGTATGTTCGAGTGTAAATTTCATAGGCCACAAAGGTACGGATTATTCTAAAAAAAGAGTACCTTTGCATTTATTATTAAGTGTTAAGATGGAAATTCCTGCTTTTTTGGACAACTTCGTGGCCGCAGAGTGGCCCATCGGAGGGCTTGTGTTGCTCGGTTTGCTGGTGGTGCTGTTTGTTGTGCAGCTTGTCTACTACATAGGCCCCTATGGCCGTATCTCGACCTATCGCAACCCTCAGCCCTCGCCCGAGGCCAAAGAGGTGGGCATATCGGTCATTGTTCCTCTATTCGATGCCGACTTCGGCTTCCTGAACGAGCGACTGCCCGTACTGCTGAGCCAGACGCTCAAAAACTACGAGGTGGTGCTGGTGAATGTTACGGGCGACGAGGATTTCTCCGAACACATAAAACTGCTCAAAATCACTCAGCCAAGGCTCAATAGCACCAAACTGAAAGTAGATCCCGCATTCCCCATTTCGACCAAAATGGCGCTCAATGTGGGCATAAAGGCGGCTCACTACGACCACCTTCTCTTCACCCTGCCCGACTGCACGCCTGCGTCGGAGCGTTGGGCCGAGATGTTTGCTCGCGGATTTGTGGGCCACGATGTGGTCTTAGGCTACGCCTCGCTCGCACCTCGCAAAGGGTGGTGGAGTCGCACGATGCGTTGCGCCAATATGGCAACCTCGATGCGTTGGCTCTCATCGGCCGTGCGCCATAGGCCCTATCGAGGTACGCTCTGCAACATCGGCTTTACCAAGAAAGTATACTTCGAGGCACGCGGTTTCAACCACCTGAACCTCAATATGGGCGAAGACGACCTCTTTGTTATGAAGATAGCTTCGGCTGCCAATACCACAGCAACCCTCGGAGGCTCTTCGACTGTGAGCCAGGTGGCTTGGGGTGGTCTGGGCTGGTGGCGCAAGCGTCGCGTAAGGCTCTCGTACCCTTATAAGTTCTACCCCAAGAGGGTGAAATGGGGTACGGGTGTTGAGTTGTGGAGCCGTGCGCTGTTCTTTGCAGTGGCCATTGCGGTAGCTCTGTTGCTCCCCGCTGCGGCTGCCATTGTGGCGGGCTCGGCTGTGGCACTGAGGTTGTTGGTAGTGTGGCTCGTGGCTAAGCGCACCGCACGAAGGCTCTCGGAGCGTGGGCTGCTCATCGCTTGGCCCTTGTATGACTTTTTTGCACCTCTGGCCGAGGCTTTGTTGGCCATAGAACGAGCTTTCGTTCCTAAGTACAAATGGAGATAGAAAAATATATAATACTCTCTGACGCACAGCTTGTTGTGTGTGCCCTCGATGGTGACTCGGTGGCCTTCGGAACTCTCTCCGAGCGCTACCACGACGGCATATACAAATACTTCCTCAAACTCACTCAGGGCGACGAGGCGGGTGCGTCGGATATGCTCCAAGATACCTTCGTGAAGGTGTTTGTAAACCTCGACAAATACAACCCCGCCTTCACCTTTGGGCAGTGGATCTACACCATCGCCCACAACACCTTTATCGACTACAAGCGTCGTCGTCGCAGAGAGGATGTGTCGATAGACTCGTTGCCCAAGAGCAGCTCGCCCTTCGACTCCGAGGCTACCCCAGAGGAGCGCATCATCAACGAGCAGCACGAGGTGCAGGTCGAGCGACTTATGGCGGCTCTGCCCGAGAAGTACAGAGAGTTGGCCGAGTTGCGCTTTGTGAAGGAGTACTCCTACGAGGAGATTGCTGCCCATCTCGACATCCCCATCGGCACGGTCAAAACCCAGATTCACCGCGTAAGGGAGCGACTCTCCAAACAGATGAAAGAGAATGAGTAAACCGTTGACCGTCGACCGATAAATTGAAAATTGAGAATTGAAAATATGAAACCTACACGCAACACTACCCCCAAAAAAGAGGGTGCAACCAAAAACAACCCCAATAAGCCCAAGGCTAAAACCTCCAAGAAGAACGAACGCACAGGATTTCAGTCACTCGTGCGCAACGGCGTGTGGGCTGTGAGCCTGCTCGTCATTGGCCTCTTTGTGGTAAACATCATCCTGGCCGTCATCACTCGCCACGGTGTCAACAAAGATGTGCCCAACTTTGTGGGTGCCACCGTGGAGCAGGCCGAGGATATGGCTCGTCGTGGCAAGCTCGAAATTATCGTAAACGACTCGCTCTATGTGCCCCTCTATGCGGGTGGAGTGATTCTCGAACAGAGGCCCTCGGCAGGTAAAGACAAGGTCAAGAGCGGCCGCAAAATCTACGTTACCATAAACGCCTCGCAGCAGCGCAAAGTGGCTGTGCCCTATGTTGCCGGCTACTCGCTCCGTCAGGCCAAGAGCAACCTGATGGCCGCAGGTCTCGAAATCGAAAGGCTCGAATATGTGAGCGATATTGCCAATAACTACGTTCTTGACCAGAAGTTCAGGGGCGTGGTTATGGCCAAAGACTCGGTGGTTATGGCCCCTATGGGCTCGCGCATAACCCTCGTAGTGGGGCGCGATGGCACCCACTTGGAACCTATTCCCAACCTCTCGGGTATGACTCTGCGTCAGGTGAAAAACACCCTTTGGGACAAGGGCTTCAACCTCGGTGAGGTGGAGTTCGACGGCTCGCTCGATATGGCTGGTCAGAACGCTGCACGAGTATACTTCCAGTGGCCCGCACCCGACACCGAGGGCCGTCAGGGCCGTGAGGTGGCCGTAAAACTGCGCCTCGAAGAGAAATAAATCCACCGCTGAGCAAAAAACAACCCACTATGAAAGCACGACAGTTTGACCGAGCAAACCCCACAGCCGAGCCCCGCAGAGGAGTGGTCTACGAAGGAGCCGACGAGCCTATCAAAAATCTCGGCACCGAGGCCGCCGATGACGAGGCCACCGACGACGAGGAGGGCGACGAACTCTACGAACACTTTGCCATTGTGGTAGATAAGGGGCAGTCGCTTATGCGTATCGACCGCTATCTGGCAACCCACATGGAGGCTTGCTCGCGTAGCCGTATTCAGGCCGCAGCCGACTGCGGAAACATTCTCGTAGACGGCAAACCCGTGAAATCGAGCTACAAGGTTAAACCCTTGGAGCGCATCTCTATTGTGATGCCCTATCCCAAGCGCGACACCACCCTTGTACCCCAAAATATACCCATCGAGATTGTCTACGAAGACGACCAACTGCTGGTGGTAAACAAGAGGGCCGGTATGGTGGTTCACCCCGGTCACGGCAACTGGGATGGTACGCTGGTGAATGCGCTGGCCTACCACCTGAAAAACACCGAACTCTTCCAGGAGGGTAGTGGCGACATCCGTGCAGGATTGGTGCACCGCATCGACAAAAACACCTCGGGACTGCTTGCGGTGGCCAAAACGGAGTATGCCCACGCTTTCTTGGCCCACCAATTCTTCGAGCACACCATCACACGTCGCTACTTGGCTCTGGTGTGGGGCAACTTCGAGGAGGACGAGGGTACGGTTGTGGCCCACGTCGGAAGGAGTAAAAAAGATCCTATGAATATGGCGGCCTACCCCGATGGCGACTATGGCAAACACGCCGTAACCCACTATACCGTGCTGCGCCGCTATGGCTATGTGACGCTGATTGAGTGTAGGCTCGAAACGGGCCGTACCCACCAGATTCGTGTGCATATGCAACACCTCGGCCACCCGCTCTTCAACGACGAGCGCTATGGTGGCGACCGCATTTTGAAGGGTACCACGTTCAGCAAGTATAAGCAGTTTGTGGAGAACTGCTTCGATTTGATGCCTCGCCACGCACTTCACGCCCGCTGTCTGGGCTTTGTTCACCCCACCACCAAGAAGGAGCTCTATCTCGACTCGGAGTTGCCCGAGGATTTCCGCGCGGTGCTCGAAAAGTGGGAGAGCTACTCGAAGGCTGTGGAGTGTCCCGACGATGAGCCCGCCGTGCGCCAGAGCGACAAAGAGCTAAACCAAATCTTCAAGGACAAATAGGGAATTCAAAATTGAGGCTTATTGGTTAAAAAAGATAATTCCCCCTCTAAGTTAGAGGGGGTGCCCGTTAGGGCGGGGGCGTGTGTGATTTAAGGCCCTTAATGACTTAGGTCGTTAGACCTTAGACGTTAGACAAAAAAAATCCCTCGCAGAAGTCTGCGAGGGATTTTTAATTTTCAATTTCCAATTATAAATATGGTAGGGCGTTTTTGGATGTCGGGGGCGGGGGTTTTGCGCCACTCGCCAACCGACAGCGTGCGGATATACTCGCTCTCGGCCGTAATGTCGGCAGCCACCGTCAGCAGCGTGGTGGGCAGAAGCGTCTGCACCATCTCGGCCAGCAGTTTGGCATTGCGGTAGGGGGCCTCGATGAAAATCTGGCTCTGGTGCTCCGTTATGGCCCTACGCTCGAAGTGGCGCAGAGCACGGGTGCGCTCGGCAGGCTTGATGGGCAGGTAGCCGTTGAAGGCAAAACTCTGGCCATTCTGACCGCTCGCCATCAGCGCCATAAAGATACTCGAAGGGCCTACAAGGGGCACAACCTCTATGCCCTTGCGCTGAGCAGCAGCCACCACATCGGCTCCCGGGTCGGCAATGCCGGGCAGTCCCGCCTCGCTGATGATACCGCAGTTGCGCCCTGCAAGTATGGGTGCCAACAGTGGCTCCACATCCTCGGGGGTGGTGTGCTCGCTACACTCGGCAAACTCCAATGTGTCGATAGCCACGCCAATCTTGGCGGCCGAAAGAAACCTGCGAGCTGTGCGCACGTTCTCCACAATGAAATAGTCGAGCGACGCCATAACGGCCCTGTTGGCTTCGGGCAGTGTGTCGTAGGGGTTGCCCTCGCTAATGGGGCAGGGGAGCATGTATATTTTACCGTATGGTTTCATCCTGAGAATTCAAAATTCAGAATTCAAAATTCAAAATTAGTCGGTCTTACTCTTTAACGTAGATGCGTTTCACTCGTCTGGAAACGCTGGTCATAATCTCGTAGGGGATAGTGTCTAATCTCTCGGCCATATCGACCACCGAGCCACCCTCGCCACCGAAGATTACCACCTCGTCGCCCTCGTGGCAGGGGATAGCCGTGACATCGACCATACAACTGTCCATGCACACACGGCCCACAATGGGAGCCATCTGACCACCTATGCATACACTCCAACCACCACAGCCCAGCCTGCGGTCCAAGCCGTCGGCATAGCCTATGGGGATAGTGGCAATAGTGGTGGGGGCAGAGATTACTCCTGCACGGCCATAGCCCACGCTTTCGCCCTCGGCCAGCTCTTTTATCTGCACAATGCGGGTGGTGAGCCTCGATATGGGCTTCACTCCCTCGGCACCCACGCCATAAAGTCCTATGCCCAAACGGCACATATCGTGGGCCGAGGTGGGATAGTGTTCAATACCAGCGGTATTGTTCAGGTGGCGCAGAGGGCGGTAGGGGAGCGAGGCCATAATGGCGCTGCTAACCTGGTCGAAACGGCTCTGCTGGGCGGCCACAAAGTCGGCCTGAGCAGCATCATCGGCGGTGGCCAGGTGCGAGAAAATGCTCCTGACGGTTAGCAACTCTTTCAGCTCGGCCAAGCGGCCGCTGAGCCTCTCCACATCCTCCATTCCGAAGCCCAAGCGGTGCATTCCGCTATCGACTTTCAGGTGTATGGGGTAGTCGTTTTCGCCCGCAGCCACCACAGCCTTGGCGAAGGCTTCGAGCGAGGCAAAGTTGTAAATCTCGGGCTCCAAGCGGTAGGAGCACATAAGTCCAAAGCTGTCGGCATCGGCATTGAGCACCACAATAGGCATAGTGATTCCCTTCTGGCGCAACACAATGCCCTCGTCGGCAAAGGCTACGGCAAGGTAGTCTACCCCTTCGTGCTCCAACACTGAGGCAATCTCGTAGTCACCGTGGCCGTAGCTCGACGCTTTGACCATAGCGACCATTTTGCTCTGGGCGGGCATCAGCGAGCGGTAGACGTTCAGGTTGCGTACCATCTGCGAGAGGTTTACCTCCAAAACGGTGGTGTGGCTCTGGCGCGACAGCGCGTGAACTATGCGGTCGAAGCCCGACATGGGGCCTCCCTTTACGAGTACTGCCGCCTGCTCAATATCGTTCTGGGTGAGAGTTTTCAGAAACTCGTCGGCCGAGAAGTAGAAGTCGTAGCTCGAATCGAACAAATCCTTGTGGGCGCTTATGCGCTTGCCAATGCCCACAAAGCGGCTCAACCCAGCCTCGGCACATAGTTTGGCCACCTGGGCGTAGAGTGCACCCTCGGGCAGGGTGCTATAAAGTATATCCGACAAAATCACGATTTTGTGTCGCTCGGCCGCCACATCTTTCAGCTCGTCGAGGGCTATGCGCAGCGAGTTTATGTCGGTATTGTGGGTGTCGCTCAACACCACCGAGCCGCCCAAACCCTCGGCCAGCGAGAGGCGCATATTTGCGGGCTCGGCCTCGGCGAGTCGCTCCTTGGTGGCCGCGCGGTCGTAGCCCAGTAGGGCGTAGAACTCCTCGGCCATTTGGAGCGTGTCGGTGGCTGCCACCTTGTGTCTTACGGCTGCCACAGCGTCGGTGATATGTTCGCTCGTAGAGTTATAAATCACACACTCGGCGCGGCTGAACAGCACCGCCTTCTCGGCAGCCTTGTGTCCCCAGTCGATGAAATTCTCGTCGTGCTGAGGGCCCAGAGCGGTGAAGATGCCTATGTTGGGCCTAATCATCGCCTCCAATCGGGCCATCTCGTCGGGGCGCGAAATGCCGGCCTCGATGACGGCCAGATCCTCGTCGCCCTCGATCATCAGCAGCGACAGCGCCACGCCCAACTGCGAGTTGTAGCTCCTGGGCGAGCGGAAGAGCCTCATACCATCGGGGGCGGCTTGTGCAATCCACTCCTTCATGGTAGTCTTGCCCGTCGAGCCGGTGATGGCCACCACCTTGCCTCGGAATTGCGAGCGGTGGTAGGCGGCCAACTTTTGGAGTGCCGTCAGTGAACGCTTCACAACCACAAATCCCGCCTCGGGATAGAGGCCGAAGTCCACCTCGTGCTCGACCATAAAGGCCCTCACGCCCCTACGATAGAGGTCGCTTACAAAGCGGTGTCCGTCGTGGTTTACGCCCTCGATAGCCACAAAAATGGGCATACGATCGGCTGCAAAGCTGTGGCGCGAGTCGGTCATCACGCCCCTGGCGGTCAGGTTGGCTCCCACGAGCCTACCGCCCGAAATCTCGGCAATCTGTCCCAGTGTGTAATTCATAATGGTCTAACGTCTAATGTCTAACGTCTAACGACAAATTTTAGAAGTGAGAATTGTGGTGCACCTACGGAGAGAGAGTGTTTATAAATGTCTGCGTGGCAGCTGCACCATAATTTTCAGATTTCCACTTATTTGCGGGGTACGATCTCGTCGATCAGCGCCTGAGTGGCAGGCTTGTGACCACGGAAGGCTACATAGAGATCCATGGGGTGACGAATACCGCCCTTCGAGAGGATGTTCTCGCGGAACGAGCCTGCAACCTCCTTGCTGAAAATGCCCTTCTCGGTGAAGAGTGCAAAGGCATCGGCATCGAGCACCTCGGCCCACTTGTAGCCGTAGTAGCCGGCAGCATAACCGCCCGAGAAGATGTGCGAGAAGGCAGCACAAGGCGAGCAACCCTCCACAGTGGGCAGCACCTCACACTCCTTGCGAGCCTCTTTCTCGAAGGCTACGGCGTCGGCAATAGGAGCAGTGATGGTGTGGAACTGCATATCGCTGGTAGCATAGGCCACCTGGCGGGTGTTGTAGTAGGCTACAAGGAATTTCTTGGCTTTGATAACTTTATCCCTCAGCTCGGCAGGCATCTTCTCGCCTGTCTGGTAGTGGGTAGCAACCATGTCGAGGAACTCGGGCTCTACGCACCAGTTCTCCATAATCTGGCTGGGAAGCTCCACAAAGTCGCGGTATACCGAGGTGCCGGTAAGCGAGGCGTAGCTACCCTTGCCGAAGAGGCCGTGCAAGCAGTGGCCAAACTCGTGGAGGAAGGTCTCAAACTCGTCGAAGGTCAGCAGCGAAGGGGTGGTGTCGGTGGGCTTGGTGAAGTTGCCACACATCGAAATCAGAGGACGCACCTCTTTGCCATCTTTGTCGACATACACGTCGCGGAACGAGGTCATCCACGCACCACCACGCTTGGTTGCACGGGGGAAGAAGTCCATATAGAGCAGACCGAGCAACTCGCCATTCTCCTCGCGTACCTCGTAAACCTGCACGTCGGGGTGATAGCCGTCTACCTCTTTGTTCTCTACAAACTTAATTCCATAGAGTTTGTCGCACAGAGCAAAGATGCCGTTCTTTACGTTGTTCAGCTCGAAGTAGGGTTTTACATCCTCCTCGTTGTAGGCGTAGGTGGCGTTTTTGTACTTCTCGCTCCAATATGCAAAGTCCCAAGGCATAAGCTCATACTTGGCACCATTCTTACGGGCGTAGCGCTGCACCTCGGCCACCTCTTTGCGGGCCTGACCGATGGTAGCGTCGAGCAACTCATCGAGGAAGTTGTTTACGGTAGTGGGGTTCTCGGCCATACGTTTCTCCAACACAAAGTCGGCGTAGGTGGGGTAGCCCAGCAACTGTGCGCTGCGCAGACGCAGGTCGGTAATCTGTTTAATCAGCTCGGTATTGTCCAGCTCGCCACCAATACAGCGCGAGTTGTAGGCTTTCCACACCTGCTCTTTGTAGCCCCTGTTCGACGAGTAGGTCAAGAAGGGTGTCATGCTTGCGGGCTGCAACGACACGGTCCAACCCTCCTGCTCGTGAGCCTTAGCCTCGGCAGCCAAAATCTCTTTTACGAAGTCGGGCAGTTCGGCCACCTCGTCGGGGTTGGTGATGTTGAGGGTGAAGGCGTTGGTTGCTGCCAACACGTTCTGACCGAATTTGAGGGTGAGCATCGAGAGCTCGGTAGAGATTTTGCGATACTCCTCTTTGGCCTCGTCGGAGAGGTTGGCACCCGAGCGCACAAAATCTTTATAGGTGTTTTCGAGCAGTTTGGCCTGCTCCTCGTTCAGACCAAGGCTCTCGCGCTGCTCATATACGGTCTTAACCCTCTGCCACAGGGTGGGGTTGAGGTTCAGGTCGTTGTAGAACTCCACGAGTTTGGGCTGGATTTCGAGAGCCAGCTCCTGCATCTCGGGCGAGGTCTCGTTGCCGTCGAGTACGAAGAAGATGTTGGAAACGTAGCCAAGCAACTCGCCGCCACGCTCCATAGCCTCGATGGTGTTCTCGAAGGTGGGAGCTTCGGGGTTGTTGATAGTGGCCTCCAACTCGGCACGAGCCTCTTTGAGTCCCTGCTCAAAGGCGGGCATATAGTGCTCTATTTTTATTTTGGTAAATTCGGGTGCGCCAAAGGGAGTTTTGGCGGGTTTAATCAGGGGGTTGCTCTCACAACCGCTCATCATCACAGCTGCTGCCATAACTACTGTCAGTAAAGTCTTTTTCATAAAAATGGTTTTGTTGAGTTATTTTGTTTTGATTTTTGTTGCGAATGCTCCTTTGAACCCTCGTTTGTCGGCTTCGGCTGCCAGACGTACTGCGTCGTTGTAGTCTTTGGCCTCGACCAGACAGCGCCACTTGCCCGTGGGGGTTTGCACCTGCACGATGCGACCTTTGTAGGGGCCGAATTTGGCATCGTTGGGGTTGCTCTTCGAGGAGAGTGTGCATATCTGGGCGTAGTATTTCACCTCGCCTTCGGTAGGGGTGGCGGCTTGGGGTTTTACTTCGGCTTTTACCTCTGCCTTTACTTCGGGTTTCACCTCTGCTTTAACCTCGGCCTTTGGCTCTGCTTTGACCTCTGCTTTTGGCTCGGATTTTACCTCGGCAACCTTGGGCTGCTCGGCCTTCACTTCGGCCTTTACTTCGGCTTTGACCTCACTCTTTGGCTCGGCCTTAGGTTGCTCACTTTTAGGCTCTTGGGTGGCGATGCCTGCCTTGGCGTTGCACCTTGCGCGATACTCGCCAAAGGCATCGAACAGAGCCTTCGACACAGCCTTTTCGCCCTCCTCGCTCAACAAATACTCCCTATCGCTCTGGTTGGTCATAAAGCCCAGCTCGGTCAGCACCGCAGGCATAGCCGTGCGCCACAGCACCAGATAGGGGGCTTGGCGTGCTCCTCGGTCGGTGATAGGGGTGTTGAGCTTATAGTGTTTCTGCACCATCTCCGCAAAAATCATGCTCTGCTCGGAGTAGGCATACTGCATCAGCGAAAAGATGATGAAACTCTCGGCACTGCCGGGGTCGTAACCCTCGTATTTGGCCTCGTAGTCGCCCTCCAACACGATTACCGAGTTCTCCCTCTGTGCCACAGCCAAGTTCTTCTCGCTCTTGTCGTTACCCATAATGTAGGTGGAGTTGCCGTGGGCTGTGTCGTTGCCCACAGCGTCGGTGTGGATAGAGATGAAAAGGTCGGCCCCTGCTCGGTTGGCAATGTCGCCCCTCTCGTGCAGCTCGATGAAGCGGTCGTCCTTGCGGGTGTAGATGACCTTCACCTCGGGGTAGGCCTCCGAAATCATCCCGCCCAGGCGGAGTGCCACACGCAGGTTGAGGTCTTTTTCGAGGTTGCCCTTCCACGAGCAACCAGGGTCTTTGCCACCGTGCCCCGCGTCGATGACCACACACTTGATTGCCACGTCGGGCACCTCTTTTGGGGTCTGGGCCGATACGACAAAAGGCAAACAAAGCGTTAATATCATCAAGAAGCGGGTTGTAGCTTTCATTTTTTTGTTATTTTTGCTGAATAATTAACTACGTTAATGAGGTGCGGTGGGCCCCTTTTGGGGTGTTTTGCCGACCTTGTCGGCAAAGGTAATAATTTTTTAGGAATTTTGGACTTTAAGAAGATAAAATACTCACTCCTTTCTGCCATATTTTTGGTGGGTGCAGCTTCGCTGGGGGCACAAAATTTGCCCCAAGGCGAAAAAAAATTCATCCCACCCACAGATTCTGTGCAGAATGTTGCGACCGAAAGAACTCAATCTTTCGACCGCTACCGCGCCTTTATGGGTGCCGACTCGCTCCAAATGAGAGCACAGCAAAACGCTATCGACTCGCTGCTGACCATCGAGCCCGACACACTGCCCGCCGACACCGCAGGCCGCAAGCAGAAAAACTTCCTCGAAGAGATCATTCAGGGCAAAAACCGCGACTCGCTCTACTACGACGTGCGTGGCAAGATGGTACACATCTACGAACAGGGCGATGTGACCTACGGCAATATGAACATCAAGGCCGACTATATGCGCGTGTCGATGGACACGAAAGAGATTCTGGCCTACGGTAAGGCCGACACCAGCGCCTACGGACACACCCGACCGGAGTTCACCGAGGCCGGCTCGACCTACACCATGGACACCGTAACCTACAACATCGACACCAAACGAGCCAAAATCAAAGGCGTAGTGACCAAAGATGGTGAGGGTTACCTGACAGGTCGCGAGGTGAAGATGATGCACGACAAGTCGTTCAACATCCAGGGCGGTGTCTACACCACCTGCGAACACACCGACCACCCCCACTACTATATCAGCATGACCAAGGCCAAGTTTATCCCCGGCAAGAAGATTGTTTCGGGCCCCCTCTACCTTGTGATTGCCGATGTGCCACTGCCTCTGGTCATCCCCGAGATATTCTTCCCAATGAACATGAAGCGCAAGACGGGTATCATTATGCCCTCCTATGGTGAGGATGCAACCCGAGGATTCTATCTGCGCAATGGTGGCTACTACTTCTCGTTCAACGACTACATAGACCTGAAACTTACGGGTGGTATCTACACCCTCGGCTCGTGGGAGTTGGCAGCCTCGTCGAACTATCGTGTGAGGTACAAGTTTGGCGGCTCGGTGGGCGTGAACTACGCCAAGACAATCATCGGCGAGAAAGGCTCGGCCGACTACCAAAACTCCAACAACTTTAAGGTTACCTGGACCCACCAGCAAGACTCGAAGTTCAACCCCAACTCGACCTTCTCGGCCAACGTGAACTTCTCGACCAGTGGCTACAACAAGCTGGCATCTACCTCGCTGAACGAGTATCTGAATGCACAGACCAACTCGTCGATTGCCTACTCGCACTCGTGGAAGGGTACTCCAATCTCGATGTCGGCCAATATGCAGTATTCGCAGAACCTCAATACGGGAGATGTGTCGCTCGGTCTGCCCTCGATAAACCTGAACGTAAACCGTTTCTACCCCTTCAAGCGCAAAGTGGTTGTGGGCAAGGAGCGCTGGTATGAGAAGATCGCAATGACCTACAAGGCTCAGTTGCAAAACTCGATTAACACCAAGAGCGATCAGTTGCTCACCAAAGAGGCCCTCGGGCAATTCCGCAATGGTGTGAAACACTCGATTCCCATCAGCGCATCGTTCAACGTGCTGGGCTACATCAACCTCTCGCCCTCGGTAAACTACACCGAGCGCTGGTATTTCAGCAGGGTGGAGCAGAATTGGAACCCCGAGACGCAGATTATCGACAAAGATACCGTCAGGGGCTTCTACCGCGTCTACGACTACAACGCCTCGGTGTCGGCCAACACCACCCTCTATGGTATGTATCAGTTCAAAAACCCCAAAGGCTTTGTGAAGGCCATTCGCCACACTATAAACATGAGCCTTAGCGGTTCGATTGCTCCCGATTTCAGCAAGGAGAAGTATGGCTATTGGAAGACCATTCAGGCAGGCCCCGACCCCGAAAAAACCGTGAAATACTCGCCCTATCAGGGTGCTCTGTATGGCGTGCCCAGCAGTGGTCGCAACGCCAGCGTGTCGTTCTCGATGGCCCAGACGCTCGAAGCCAAAATCAGAAGCGACGAGGATACTACGGGTGTGAAAAAGGTGAAGATTATCGACGACTTCTCGTTCTCGCTCTCCTATAACTTCTTGGCCGACTCGATGAAACTCTCGCAGTCTATCCCTGTGAGGATTCGTTCGAGCATCATCCCCAAGTTTGGTATCAATATCTCTATGACGCTCGATCCCTATGAGGTGGACAAAGCCACGGGCAAGCGTTACAACAAACTGCTACTGCTGACACGAGGAATCCCCGGCCGTATTGCCTCTACGGGCTGGTCGTGCGGTTATACGTTCAACTCGTCGAACCTCTATACCGAGGCTACCATCAACGACATCTCGAAGCAGTATCCGGAGTACTCCAACCCCTACTTCTACGACCCGAACGACCCGTTGGATCCCGCACTAAGGCGACAACTTATGACCTCGCAGTACTACGACTTCTCGATGCCGTGGAACGCCTCGTTCAACTACTCGATAAACTACACCAACAACGGTGTGAAGGCCAGGGTGGTCAATACGCTTGGTTTCAACGCCTCCGTAACGCTCGACAAAAAGAAGAATTGGGCAATATCCTATACGGGTGGTTTCGACTTCGAGCGCAAGGAGCTCACGCCGGGTGTGGTAAACATCATTCGTGACCTGCACTGTTGGCAGATGAACTTCTCGTGTGTGCCGTTTGGTTACCGCAAGAGTTGGAGCTTCCGCATCAACGTCAAGTCGTCGCTGCTGCAAGACTTGAAGTACGAGAAGAGCTCGTCGCACTACGACCAGCTCTACGAGTAGAGTGTCGACCGTCGACCGACTGCTGACGAATTGAAAATTGAAAATGGAAAATGGAAAATTTTGGTGTGCCTTCGGCACGAGTTTTTGATTTTCAACATTTGCCGAAATTCAGCCTTGCATAGAAGTATTACCTATGGAGTGTAAGAGATATGAGCCGTAGGCGAGTATCTCAGAAAAGTCTTTGGGCGACTTTTTACAAAAAGTCGCAAAGAAAAAGGAAAAGAAAAAAATGATAGAACAGAAACTCGGTTTTGATAGAATACGTAAGCAACTGTTGGAGATGTGTTCGACGGCTGCGGGTGCTGGGCTTATGGCCGAGCAGGGCTTCTCGACCTCGCCCGCAGAGGTGGCCTACCGACAGGCTGTGGCCGAGGAGGTGAGGGAGGCTCTGATGATGGAGCACGACTTCCCAAAGGGCGAACTGACCGAGTTTGGTGCCGAGGTGAGCAAACTCGCTGTCGAGGGCACCTTCCTCGAAGGCGAAGAACTACTGCTGTTGCGTGCAGGACTCAAATCGGTGGGCGAGGCTGTGCGCTTCTTCGATGCCCGCAAGGAGCGCTTCCCGCTGGCTGCCGAGTTGGGCAGTGGGGTGGGCTACTTCCCCGAGATTGTGGGCCACATCGACACCCTCATCGACCGCACGGGCGAGGTGAGGGATAGTGCAAGCCCCGAACTATATGATATTCGCCGTTCGATCCGCTCGCACGAGGGACAGGCTGCCAAGCGTCTGCAAGCGGTCTTGGCCGAGGCCATACGCAGTGGTATTGTCGAGAGCGACGCTTCGCTTTCGGTGCGCGACGGCCGTACCGTAATCCCCGTGTCGGCTGCCAACAAGCGCAAACTCAAAGGCTTTGTCCACGACGAGTCGGCTACGGGCAAGACCGTCTATATCGAGCCTGTGGAGGTGGTGGAGATTAACAATGCGCTCAAAGAGTTGGAGTATGCCGAAAGGCGCGAGGTTATTCGCATACTGACCGACTTTGCAACCCTGCTGCGCCCACACAGCAACGATTTGAAGGCGAGTGGCCACTATCTGGCCCAATTCGATATGCTCCGCGCAAAGGCCCGCTGGGCTATTGCCAACGGAGCCTACAAGGCTATTGTGTCCGAGGATGGAGTGCTCCGCCTGAGCGACGCGCGCCACCCTCTGTTGCAGCAGACGCTGGCCAAAGAGCACAAAGAGGTGGTACCCCTCGACTTGGTACTCAACCCCTCGCGACGCATACTTGTAATTTCGGGCCCCAATGCGGGCGGCAAGTCGGTGTGTCTGAAAACCGTGGGACTGTTGCAGTATATGTTCCAGTGCGGCATTGCCATCCCCGCAAGCGGTGTGAGCGAGCTGCCCATCTTCGACCACATATTTATCGACATCGGCGACCAGCAGAGCATCGACAACGACCTGAGTACCTACTCGTCGCACCTGATGAATATGAAGGCTATGTTGGCCGGAGCTTCGGACAAAGCACTCATACTTATCGACGAGTTCGGTAGTGGCACAGAGCCCGTGATTGGTGGTGCCATTTCGGAGGCCATCCTCGAACGATTTGTAGAGGCGGGCGCATACGGCGTAATCACCACCCACTACACCAACATCAAATACTTCGCCTCCAACCACCGAGGTGTGGCCAATGGCGCAATGATGTTCGATGTGCAGAACATCCGTCCCCTCTTCCGCCTCGAAATGGGCGAGCCTGGCAGTTCGTTTGCCATCGAGATTGCCCGCAAAATCGGCCTCCCCGAGAGTATCATTCGCAGTGCTTCGGAAAAGGTCGGCACCGAGGTCATAAGCCTCGAACGACAACTGCGCGAGGTGGCACGCAACCGCAACTATTGGGAGCAGAAACGCGAGCGCATACGCATTGCCGACAAGCGTGTGGAGGAGATGGAGAGCGAGTATGCCTCGCGACTGTCGAAGCTCAAAGAGGAGCGCGCGGCAATCATCCGACAAGCCAAAGAAGATGCCAAAAATATCCTCGACCAGACCAACCGCACCATAGAGAATACTGTGCGCGTTATCCGCGAGTCGCAGGCCGAAAAAGAGACCACACGTCTGGCACGACGCGAAATTGAGTCGCTCAAAGAGAGCGTGCTGAGCGATGTGGACTACATCTCGGCCGAGAGCGAAAGGGTGGAACGAGAGATGGAAAAAATCGAACGCCGCCGCCAGAAACGTGCCGAGCGCAAGGCTCAGCGTGGTGAGAGCGTGGCACAGGAGGCTCAACCCGAAGAGCCCAAGGTGTTGCCTATCGAGGTGGGTGCCAAGGTGCGCATCGTGGGCCAAGATGGCGTGGGTGAAGTGGTCTCTATGAAGGGCAAGAAGGCTACCATTGCCATAGGCCAGATTATGACCACCATAGCCATCGACCGCCTCGAAGCCATATCCAATAGCGAGTTCAAAAAGCAGACACGCCCCACCACTGCCCGCACTGTGGTAAGTGTCGATATTTCGAGCCGCAAGCTCAACTTTCGAGATAATATCGACGTGCGTGGTGAACGAGCTGCCGACGCCCTGGAAATCGTGCAAGACTTCATCGACGACGCAATAATGATAGGTATAGGCTCCGTGACAATCCTCCACGGCAAAGGCACCGGTGCCCTCAAAGAGGAGATTCGCCGCTACCTGCGCTATATCCCCCAAGTGGCCTCGGCCACCGACGACCACCCCGACCGTGGCGGTGCCGGCGTTACCGTCGTGAAGTTCAAATAGACCGTCAACCGTCGACCGTCAACCGTCGGAGGTCTAACGTCTAACGAATAAGAGTTATAGGAGAACTAAGAGTAATAAGATTCTTATAACTCCTATAACTCCTATAACTCCTATAACTCTTATATCTCCTATAAAATAATTAAGGGCCTTAAAGTCCCTAACGACCTTAAAGCCCTTAATTCTCAACTTTCAACTTTCAATTCTCCCCTTACTTTATTTCGCCTCGCGATCGGTTGTCGGGGGTGTAGGGCCCCTCGGCAAAACGCTCGATAAGGTAGTCGGTAACCAGCTTGGTGGCTCCCTCGGCGGGCCTGCGGGTGTAGTTGTAGGTCTTGTTGCCGTAGACGTAGTCCGAAATGGCCACGGTGTAGACATCCTTCTTCACCTCGGGTCGGAAGACTACATCCACAGCGTCGCCCTTGGCATTGGTCTTGATGGTATACTCCAAGCCCGAGGGGATGAGGTCTACGCGGTGCGACTCTTTGTAGTTCTCGGTATCGTTGAATTTGTTGATAATCATCTCTTCGATCTCGGCCAGCGACATCTTGGTAATCACGAGGTAGCTCTTGAAGGGCTCCAACTCATAGAAATCGGCCCTGCACACATCGCCTGCGGGCCAACTGCCGGTGCGGGTGCCGCCAATGTGATAGAATCCCAGGTCGGTGCCTGCCACGCGACGGCCTTCGTCGGTCATCATGTGTGCCAAGCCTGTCTTGTTGGCCTCGGCGGTGATGGTGCCAATACTCTCGGTCAAGAAGGGGTTTTCTTTATACTTGTCTACCTCACAGGCCACGCTCTCCTTGCCCACTTCGGGCAGGTCGATGTAGCGGCTCTGCATATCCACAATTTTGCCACGCTCGACCTTGATGGTGGTCAGGCCCACCGAGCGGAGTTTGTTGGTGCCCTGAATGACCTGAATGCCCTGTGCTTTGCCGTTGTAGCGCTCGTGGGTGTGGCCGCTGATGATCAGATCGGCGCTGGGGAACGAGCGAGCTACGTTGGTAGTGTCGCGGTCGAGGCCGCAGTGGGAGATTACGACCATAACGTCGCACTTATCCCTCAGCTCGGCTCCGTAGCGTTCGCCGGTAGCCTCGGGCGAGTAGAACTCGGTGCCCACAAAGATTGGGTCGTCGCCGTCGGGGTGTCCGTTGGCGTAGTTGGTGATAAGGCCGAGGAAGCCCACCTTCACGCCTCCGGCACGTTTAATAACGTAGGGTTTGGGCTGTTTTAGAGGGGTTTGGCCGGTATTTACGTTGGCCAGCACCACGTCAAACTCGGCATCGTCGATGCGGGCTTGGAGGGTGTCGAGGCCCATGTCGAACTCGTGGTTGCCGATGGTTGCCACATCGTAGCCAAGGCGGTTCATCTGCTCGATGATGGGCCTACCGGCGTGGGTGGCCATATCTACAAAGGCGTTGCCGGTCCAGCGGTCGCCTGCGTCGACGAGGAACACCTGGGCAGAGTCTTGTGCTCGGGCCTCATCGACCAGCGTTGCGAGGTTGGGCAGTCGGTCGAGGGCCGAGTGGATGTCGCTTGTGGAGATGATGATGAGGTTTTGGCTTTTGGGGGCGCAGCTGCCGAGGGCACAAATTGCTGCCAAAAATGTTACAAAAAGTGAAAAACGGAGTTTGTACATATCGGTATTGGTATTTATTGCGTTAATAGTACGACAAATTTACGATAATTTTTTTAACTTTGGGGAAATGCTATCCGAAATACTAACACACAACCATACGACCTTATGAATAACAACGTGAAAATTGTGTGCCAGAATATACAGGGCACTCTCAGCGTGGCTTGTGGCACGACGCTCGGCCAGGTGGCTGCACAGATTGGCAACGAAAAGGGGCACCCCTATTTGGCGGCCTATGTGAACAACTCCATTCGCGAGCTGGATTACAAAATTTTTGAGCCCGTGTCGGTCAAGTTTGTCGACATCACCCACTTTGAGGGTATGCGTGTCTATCAGCGCACCCTCTTTATTACGCTCCACAAGGCGGTTCACGACCTCTATCCCAACCACACCTTCAAGATTACCCAGTCGGTGTCGAGGGGTTTCTACTGCGAGATAGAGGGGCTCCACTCCTCGCCCGAGATGGTGGCCTCTATCAAGCGTCGTATGGACGAGCTGATTGCTGCCAACCTGCCCATCGTGCGCCACAAGATGCTCCACGAAGAGGCTATTGCCACCTATCGCAACCTCGGCTTCGAGGACAAGGTCGAGATTCTCTCGTCGCGCCCCCACCTCTACGTTACGGTCTACAAAATCGACGATATGGCGGGTTACTTCTACGGTGCGCTTGCCCCCTCGACGGGCTACATCCACCTCTACAACCTCGACGTATATTATAATGGTATATATATAGCCATTCCTCAGCGCACCCAGCCCGACGTGTTGGAGCCAATGATTCCGCAGGACAAGATGTTCGACGTATTCCAGCAGTACAAGCAGTGGGTGGAGGTTATGGGCGTGGCCCGCATCGGTCAGCTCAACCGCAAAATTGCCCAGGGCGATGGTAGCGACCTAATAAAGGTTGCCGAGGCCTTCCACGAAAAGAGGCTGGCACAGGTGGCCGACCAGATTGCCGAGGCTCACCGCTATCGTGGCACCAAGCTGGTGCTGGTGTCGGGCCCCTCGTCGAGTGGCAAGACCACCTTCTCGAAACGCTTGGGCATACAGCTGCGCATACTCGGCCTGCAACCCGTGATGATATCGCTCGACGACTACTTTGTAGACCGCGAGCAGACCCCACGCGACAGCAATGGCGACTACGACTACGAAACTATCGACGCACTCGACATTAAGACCTTCAACGAGAACCTCACAGCCTTGTTTGCGGGCCAGACGGTCGATATTCCCCGCTACGACTTCCTCACAGGTCGCCGTCAGTGGCACGACAAACCCCTCACGCTGGCCCACAACTCGGTGTTGGTGGTGGAGGGTATTCACGGACTCAACCCACGTCTGACGGCCGACATCTCGGAGCACTACAAGTTTAAGATTTATCTCTCGTGCTTTACCTCTATCTCTATGGACAACCTCTCGCGCATTCCCACTACCGACAACCGACTGATTCGTCGTATTGTGCGCGACAACGCCTACCGAGGTACTGATGCAGCCTCTACTCTGAAACGCTGGCAGAGCGTGCGTCGTGGCGAGGAGAAACACATCTTCCCCTATCAGGAGAATGCCGACGTGATGTTCAACTCGTCGTTGTTCTACGAGATTCCGGTGCTGAAACGCTTTGTGGAGCCACTACTGCACGAGGTGCCCGACACTATGGAGGAGTATGGCGAGGCCCAGAGGTTGCTGAAATTCCTCGACAACTTTGCCGAGTATCGTACCGAGGAGATTCCGCCCACCTCGCTGCTCAGGGAGTTTATCGGTGGCAGTAGTTTTACATATTAATAAAATAGAGCCTCGCAAGTGCTTGCGAGGCTCTATTGGTTTTTAGAACGAGCGGCTAATCCTAAACGAAACCTGGTTTTTCTCCTCGTTGGAGAGCGAAAGGGCATACCACCACGTCCCCTGGGACTTCTGGCAACGATAGCTCACACCCCAATCAAGGGAGCCGTAGGGAATGGGAACGGTGTTTACGTCGAAGCCCGCCTTTACGCCAAGGTAGGGCGTTATACGGCTCTCGCCAAAGCGCCATTGCAGGTCGGCATAGACGGGGATTGTGGCATAGTTGTAGTCCCCATAGCTAAAGAGTCGTTTCTCATAGCCAACGCCAAGGCCTGCGTAGAATCTACGAGAGAAGTTGTAGCCCACCGAGCCCCCAATGCTAACGGGAACTCTACCTCCCAAGCCCAGGTCTACTCGGCCACCCCATCCTTGCTTGCCGCCAAGCGCAAGGCCCACGCCATCGGGGTTGTGGGTTAAATCCCAACCCCACAAATAGAACGGCAACGAGCCAATAAGAATGCCACCACCGACTAAGGTTTGTAGCATACATATAATGTCAAGCGGATGGAAGTTAATGACGTCCGAATGGGCATTTTTGCGATAATGTTGCTCTATGCAATACCATGCGATTGCTCCTGTGGTGGTCATGATAGCACTACTAATGGTCATCCACCTGGCCCCCTCATAGAGGGTTTGTGCGTGGTTTTGCTCATATTGGGTGAGGGTAGGGGCCTCGGTCGACAACCTCTCTTGGGCTAATCCTATCTGGGGCGACAGAATTAAGGCCAAAATCGAAACAATTTGTAAAATCCGTTTCATACATCGACTGTTTTTGTGGTGGTTTGTCGAAAATAAACAGCAACCTGCACACTCGTTGGGGCAGGTTGCTGTTTTGGAAGGGTGTATCCCTATTTGGTTACGAACTCCTTGCCGTCGGGCAGGCGGAAGGTGATCTTATCGACAGTAATGGTGTCGTTCTCGACGCACAGGGTAGGAGTCTTGGTGGTGTTGTCCCACAGCGACTTGAACTCGCGAGCAACCTCCAAAGGTACGTTTACGATATACTGACCATATACCAAGTCGGTAACGGGGAAGATCTGATTCTCGGCGTCGTACTCGCCCAACTGCAACTGCAATACGATGCTCGACGCGCGAGCCTCGATGAATGCCTTCTCGGCCTCGGCAGTAAGCTCGGCTTTCAGCGCAGCAATGCTCTCGGGAGTTACACGGGCAGCGTGCTGCTCGGCAGTCTCGAACTCGTCTTTTGCCTCAAATGCAGCCACCTTGTCGGCCATATACTCCTCGGCAAAGTTCGAGAAGTGCTGGTAGTGGATGTAATCCTTGCCATAAGCCTCGGCCTCCTCGGGAGTGTAGAGCAAAGGCACAACCTCCGAACCGGTGCGGTTGATGTAGCCCCACTTGTCCTCGATGCTCACCAGAGCAATGCCCTCTACAAACTCGCCCATCGAATCGTAGCGAGGAGGAGTAATGCCACGGCCGTTCTGCTCGATAAGACCATACTTGCCGTCGAGTTTCACCCAAGCAATACCCTCGGTGAAGGTGCCAATCTCCTGGTAGATTACGGGGATAATCTCGTCGTATTTCAGATCGAGGTAGCCATACAAGCCCTCGGCCTTAACCAATGCGATACCGCCAATCCACTCGCCTACCTCTTGATATTTAATATCGGTAACCTTGCCACCGTTGATGTCTACGAAACCTTTGAGGCCCTCTTTCTCAACCAGCGCGATGCCCAATTTGAAGTCGCCAACGGCGTCATACTCGGGAGCGATAACCTCTACATACTGGGTGTTGATGAAGCCCATCTTGCCACCAATCTTAACCATTGCAAGGCCGTCGGCGCTGAAATCGCCAACCTCCTCATATTTGGGAGCTACCACGATGTTGCCATTGCGGTCTACCCAGCCGGTTTTGCCCTCTTTGGTGATGGCCGAAACGCCAAACTCGTTCCACTCGCCAACGGCGTCATACTCGGGAGCCAGAACTACCTGACCACCACGATTAACATAGCCCACCTTGTCGCCCAAAGCAACCTTTGCAATGCCACTCTGGTCGAAGAGGCTTACCGAGTCGTAAACCTGCTCGCTGATAGCCTTACCATCGGGGCCTACCCAGAAGAATTTGCCATCTTTCGATACCATAGCAGCACCCTGGCTGAATGCCTCAACTGCCTCGTACTCGGCGGGAACTACCAGCGCACCCTTGGTGTCGATAAAGCCCCACTTGCCGTTGATCATAACAGGTGCATAGCCCTCGGTGAAGGTGCAGGTGCCCAAGAATTTGAGCGATACGGTAACCACGCCCTGGCGGTTGATTTCGAGCCAGAGATCCTCGCTCTTAACCCTTGCGATACCCTCCTCGTTAAAGGGCTCGGCTGCGGTGTACTGCAAAGGAATAGCCTCGAAGCCGTCGCGGTTGATCCAACCCCACTTGCCATCTTTCTCTACGCGAGCCAAGCCGGCAGCATCGAAATCGTCGGCAGTGGTGTAGGCAATAGCGATGTGCTCTGCACCCGACAGGTCGAGCCAGCCCCAAAGGCCGCCCTTGCTCACTTTGGCAACACCCTCATTGAAGTCGCTAACGGTGTCGTACTCGGCGGGGATTACAAGTTTGCCGGCGTTGTTGATGTAGCCAAACTTGTCGGCAACACCCACCCATGCAAGCTCCTGCGAGAAGTTGCCGGCCGAGGTGTACTGAACTTTGATGGCTGCCTTGCCTGCGGCGTTCACAAAGCCCCAGAGACCACCGGTATACTGACCGTTCTCCCAAACACCACCGGTGCTCACGCGAGCCAAACCGTTGTTGAAGTCGTCTACATAGTCGTATTTAATCTTCACGGCAGCTTTGCCTTTGAGGTTATAGAAGCCCCATTTGCCACCGCTGTAATTGCCATTCTCGTCGAAGGTACCCTTCTGACCAACTTTCACGAGGCCGTTTACGAACTCGTCGGCATAGTCGTTCTTGTAGGGAATAATAGCTTTGCCCAGGGCGTTTACGAAGCCATATTTACCTTTGGCGTTGAGCACTTTGGCCAGGCCGTCGGCGTTGAAATCCCAAATCTGTTTGTTCACAACTTTGATGATCTCTTTGCCCTCGGGGTTAATCCAGCCCCACTTGCCGGCCATCGAAACCTGTGCCAAGCCAAACTCGTTGAAGGGCGAGAGGCTGTCGTATTTATTTTTGACCACCTTCTTGCCTTCGAGGTTGATTATACCATATTTGCCCTCCTGTTTGATCCACACGAGGCCCTGCTCGGTCCAGCTACCAACCTCCTCAAAGTAGGCTTTCGAGATGTGTTTACCCTCTTTGGTGATCCAGTTGAAACCGGCCTCCTGCTGAACTTTGGCCAGGTTGTTGGGCTCGAAAGGCCAAATGGCGGTGTAGATAACTTTGGTCAGAGCCTTGCCGGTTATGTCGATCCAGCCGTAGAGCTCGCCCTGTTTAATCCAGTTCAGACCATCCTCGGTCCACTCACCAACCTCGGTGTTGATGATGGGAACAATCTCGCTACCATTGCGGTCGATCCAACCAATGAAGCCCTCGGGAGTGGTAACTTTTGCCAAGCCGTTCATAGCATAGGGCTCGAACGAAGCATATTTGGCTTTTGCCACCTCGCGACCGCTGGCGTCGATGATACCATAGAGGTCGCCCACGCGAACTTTTGCAAAACCGCCCTCGAAGGGGAAAATCTCGTTGTACGAAATGCCGGTGAGGAGTTTGCCGTTGAAGTCGGCCAAGCCGTAGAGATCCTCGATGCGGAGCATTGCGATACCCATATCGCTGAAAGGACCAATCTCGTCGTAGGCCACTTTGAGCACCTCTTTACCGTCTTTGTTGATCATACCCCATTTCGAGCCGATACGAACGCGCGAAGAGCCGGTCTCGCTCCACTCGCCATACTCGTCGAACTTGTTCTCGGTAAGTTTCTTGCCGGTTACGTTCACCAGACCAAAGAGGCCATCTTTGGTGGTCCAAGCCAGGCCTTCCTCGCTGAAATCGCCAATCTCGTCGTAGGCGGGGCGGATGATAACTTTGCCGGTGATAGAGATGATACCATAGAGGCCTTCCTCTTTAATCTTGGCGGTGCCGCCATTGCCAAATACGCCAGCCTCGTCATAGCGGGGTTTGGCGATGATTTTGCCCTCGCGGTTGAGTAAGCCCCATTTGTCTTTGAGCTTGATCCAAGCCAGACCGTTCTCAGCAAAGTCGGTAACCTCTTGATATTTAACGCTGATAATCTCTTTACCCTCGATGTTGATCATACCATACTTGTCGTTGATACGCACCAGAGCAGCACCGGTCTCGGAGAATTTGCCAATCTCGTCATATTTAACCTTAACCACAACCTTGCCCTCGCGGTCTACAAGGCCCCATTTGTTTTTGGTCTTCACATACGAGAGGCCCTCGATGGTGAAGTAGCTAACCTCGTCGTACTTGGGTTTTACGACCTCGCGGCCGGCCTTGTTCACAAAGCCCCACACGTCGTCTTTCTGTACTTTTGCCAAGCCATCGGGGCCGAATTCCTCGGCGATGTCATAGCGTGCTTTGATAAGCCAGTTGTCTTTGTTGTCTACATAGCCCCATTTGCCACGAGCATTTTTCTTAGGAGTGAGATCCTGAGCAGTTGCCGAAAGGCACAACAGAGCCGAAACCAGAATTAGTAATACCTTTTTCATAGGTCGGAATGTGTTTGTAGTTAGTATTTTATGTGAATTATTGCTCCCTTAGAGTTGCATTTGTGGTGGGCTGGTGTGGCCCTATGCAGCCATAATTGAATGTAAAATTATAATTAAATTTAAGGTAAAACAAATTTTTTGGCCCACTTTTTTGCACCTTTTGCCCTTTTTGTTGTTTGCTCTCCCATATAGGACACCCCAAAGTGTAAAAAAAGGATATGCTTTGGCCCCCAAAGAGAATGGTCGCAGGGGGGCAAAACAATTTCGAGGAGGGGTGTGTGGCAAAATTTTTGCAAAAAAATTGTTAGTTTGTTGTAAATTAAACCAATAATGACGTATATTTGCAGTCCGAATCGGAAAAGGTTCGATTTAACGAGCCTATGGTTAGTTAGATTATTCATTCGTTTTACAATATAAAAACTTTTAAAGTTATGACTAAAGCAGATATCGTAAGCAACATTGCTAAGCAGACTGGCGCAGAGAAAGTTCTCGTTCAGGAGATTGTAGAGGCATTCATGGAGAATGTAAAAGGTTCGCTCATCGAGAACGAGCCCGTATACCTGAGGGGTTTTGGTAGCTTCATCATCAAACAGCGCGCTCAGAAAGTGGCTCGCAACATCTCGAAAGGCACCACTCTCACCATCCCCGCTCACAACATTCCCGCTTTCAAGCCCGCTAAGAGCTTCGCTTGCAAAGTAAAATAATCACAGAAAGAGCAACTTTATTTGTTAACCCACTAATAATTAAGAACTATGCCTAACGGTAAAAAAAGGAAAGGCCCCAAGATGGCTAACCACAAACGTAAAAAACGTTTGCGCAAAAATCGTCACAAACACAACAAGAAATAGGTTGTCGGTTTACCTTCACTAACAAACAAAGCTGAAAGCCTAATCAACAGGCTTTCAGCTTTGTTTTTTCGACAACCAACAAGCAGTTGTGTAGAGCAGTTTCGACAAAAATCAACGCCCCAGATTTGATGTGTGTGGGCGTCTTTTGTCGTGTTGTGCAGTGGGCTTGAAGTGGTGGCAGGGCCGTAAATTCAGGATTGGTCGAATTCTGGGTGGCCGCCCGCCCCGACAGAGCCTCAGGCACAAGCAAGACTTTCTTCCCCTGCCTCGATGTGGCGCTCTCGGCGATAGGAGTACCCCCACCTCGGCAGGCAGGCTATTGTAGGATTTAACTTTTTTATGAACAGAGAACTAATTATCAATGTTTCGGCAGGCGAAGTTACCATCGCTCTGGTTGAGGACAAGCAACTTGTCGAACTCAGCAAAGAGAGCTGCAAGAGTGGCTTCGCAGTAGGCGACATCTATCTGGGCAAAGTACGCAAAATTATGCCCGGACTGAATGCCGCATTCGTCAACATTGGTCACGAAAAGGACGCTTTTATCCACTACTTGGACTTGGGACCTCAGTTCACCACGCTCCATAAACTCGTGGCCAACCTCTCGACGAAGAAGAAAAACGTGCGAACAGAGAGCCTTAGGTTAGAGCAAAGTCTGCCCAAAACAGGCAAACTTGGCGACCACATTGCGGGCGGACAGCCCATTATGGTGCAGATTGCAAAAGAGGCAATCTCCACAAAAGGCCCACGACTGACGGCCGATATCTCTCTGGCAGGTCGCAACGTAGTACTGATTCCCTTCTCGAACAAAATATCCATATCGCAGAAGATTCGCTCCAACGAGGAGAAAAAACGACTCAAAAAGATTGTCGATGCCGTACTGCCCAAAAACTATGGCGTGATTGTTCGCACAGCCGCAATGGGCAAGAGCGATGTCGATATCGAGCAAGACATCCTCTCGCTTATCAAAAAGTGGGAGCAGACGCTCGAAGGAGTTAAGACCAAAGTTCCTCCCGTGCAGCTTCTCAGCGAGATGAGCAGGGCCAACACCATCATCCGCGACTCGCTCAACAACTCGTTCAACGCCATTCACGTCAACGACGAGGCTATCTACAACGAGATTCGCGAGTATGTGAAGGTGATTGCTCCCGACAAACTGAAAATTGTCAAACTCTACAAGGGCTCGCAGCCCATTTTCGACAATTTCGACATCTCGCGCCAGATTAAGTCGCTCTTTGCCAAGTATGTGTCGCTCAAACGAGGTGCCTACCTCATCATCGAGCACACCGAGGCTATGCACGTCATCGACGTCAATAGTGGCAACCGTGCCAAAGTGGCCGATGACCAGGAGAGTACGGCTATGGATGTAAACCTCTCGGCTGCGGCCGAAATCGCCCGACAGTTGCGCTTGCGCGATATGGGCGGTATTGTGATTATTGACTTTATCGACCTCCACAAGGCCGAAAACCGCCAGAAGCTCTACGACGAGATGCAGAAACTTATGGCGGGCGACAAGGCCAAACACACCATTCTGCCCATCACCAAGTTTGGTCTGATGCAGATTACTCGCCAGAGGGTACGTCCCGAGGCCATCAGCAAGGCCGAGGAGACCTGTCCCACTTGTGGCGGTACGGGCAAGGTGTCGCCCTCGATTCTGATAGACAAGCAGATCGAAAACCAGATTGCCTACTACGCCATCGAGAAGCGCAAGCGTGCTCTGAGGGTGGTGGTCAATCCCATTATGGCGGCTTGGCTCAACAAGGGTGGTCTGTGGAGCATCCGTGCCAAGTGGAGTCGCAGATATTTGTGCCGTGTGAAGGTGGTTGTAGACCAATCGCTCGGTATGGTTGAGTATAAACTTGCCGACAACAAAAACCGCGCACTGCAATAACAAATCAATACCATATCGAGGGGCTGCACACGCTTGGCGTGAAGGCCCCTCGGTTGTCTTTTAAATTCAAAATTCAAGATTCAAAATTCAAAATTAGGGGGGTAAAAGACTTAGGTCGTTTAGACGTTCGACAAAAAGAAGATGAAAAAAACACAACCCATATCGGCAATTGGCCAGATTGTAGGCCGTGCAGCCCAAAGCCCTCAGGCCAAGGCTGTGGCGGAGGCAATCCGAGGGCGCAAGGTGGTCGAGGTGTCATCCTTGGCCGGCTCGTCGTATGCCCTTTATGCGGCGGCTGTGGCGGCCCAAGTGGGGGGTGTGCATATCTTTGTGGCTACCGACCGCGACGAGGCTGCCTATATGTGTGGCGACTTCTATGCTGTGGCCGACAAAGAGAGGGTGTTGTTCCTCTCGTCGAGCTACAAGAGGTCGATTCGTTTCGGTGCCGAGGATCAATCGGGCGTGGTGCAACGCACGGCCGCTTTGGAGGCCATTCGCAACCACTCCGAGGGGGCACTGATTGTCTGCACCTATCCCGAAGCGTTGGCCGAAAATGTGGTGACATCCTCCGAGGTGAGCGATGCAGCCATCCGTGTAGGGGTGGGCGAGAGGTTCTCGATGCAGTCGCTCCAAAGAGATGTCGAGGCACTCGGATTTCAGAGGGTAGACTTTGTCTACGAGCCTGGGCAGTACTCCATGAGGGGCGGAATTTTCGACATCTTCTCGTATGCCGAAAACAAGCCCTTCCGAATAGATTTCTTTGGCGACGAGGTGGAGAGTGTGCGCAGGTTTGACATTGCCTCGCAGCTCTCGCAAGACAAGGTCGATGCCGTAACCATCATCCCCAATCTGAAAAACTTTGCGGCCGACAAAAAAGTGTCGCTGGCCGACTATGCCGAGGGTGCGGTGTGGTGGATGACCGACCTGGACCACTCGCTCGGAGTGCTCGACGACGTAAGGCGCAAGCTGCTGGCCGAGAGCGACGAGCCCGCCATAGATGCCGCAAGGGTAACCTCGGCCAAGGCCTTTGTGGCCTCGACAAGCGGGGCGGCTATGGTATTGGCCAAGCCGAGCGGAAAGCGTGAGGCGACCGAGAGTGTGCGCTTTAAGACCACTCCTCAGCCCTCGCTCAACAAGCAGTACGACCTGTTGGCCGACGAAATCGAGGCCCGAGCACAGCAGGGCTACACCACCTATATCCTCTCCGAAAACCACGCACAGTTCGAGAGGCTCGAAAATGTGTTGGCCGCAACCCACCGCAAGGCTCGTTTCGAGCCGATGAAAACCACCCTTCACGGAGGTTTCTCGGACCACGAGCTAAGGGTGAGCCTCTACACCGACCACCAGATTTTCGAGCGCTATCACCGCTACTCGCTCCGAGGAGAAATAGACCGCAGGGAGAGTATGACCATTGCCGAGCTTAATCAGCTGCAAGTGGGTGATTATGTGGTGCATATCGACCACGGAGTGGGGCGTTTCGGAGGCCTTGTCCACACCGTCGAGGGGGGCAAAGAGCAGGAGTCGGTCAAGCTGGTCTATCGCGATGGCGACGTGTTGTTGGTGAGCGTTCACGCCCTGCACCGCATTGCTCGCTACAAGAGCAAAGAGAGCGACGCTCCACCAAAGGTCTACAAACTCGGCACGGGCGCTTGGCAGAGGATGAAAGAGGCCACCAAAAAGGCCGTCAAGGATATTGCCCGCGAACTGATTCGCCTCTATGCCGAGCGTAAGGCGAGTGGTGGTTTCCGTTTTTCGCCCGACAACTATTTGCAACACGAGTTGGAGAGCTCGTTTATGTACGAGGAGACGCCCGATCAGCAGAAGGCCGTAGAGCTGATTAAGGCCGATATGGAGTCGGGAGAGCCTATGGATAGGCTCGTGTGTGGCGATGTGGGCTTCGGTAAGACCGAGGTGGCCGTAAGGGCAGCCTTCAAGGCGGCCTGCGACAGCAAGCAGGTGGCCGTGTTGGTCCCCACCACCATTCTGGCTCTGCAACACTATCGCACCTTTGCGGAGCGTATGCGTGGACTGCCCGTAAGGGTGGACTACCTGAGCCGCACACGCTCGACCAAGGATACTAAACAGATTTTGGCCGATCTCGAAGCGGGCCGTATAGATATTCTTGTGGGCACCCACAAAATCTTGGGCAAGGATGTGAAATTCAAAGATTTGGGACTGCTCATCATTGACGAGGAGCAGAAGTTTGGAGTGGCCGCAAAGGAGAAATTGCGCCAGCTGAGTGTGAGTGTCGATACGCTCACGCTTACGGCAACGCCTATTCCCCGCACACTGCAATTTTCGCTTATGGGTGCAAGGGATTTGAGCGTCATCTCCACACCTCCCCCCAACCGTCAGCCCATCGTGACCGAGTCGCACACCTTCGACGAGGCCATCATCAGCGAGGCTCTGGACTTTGAGTTGGGCCGAGGCGGACAGGTATACTTTGTTCACAACAGGGTGGAGGATATTGAGCGTATCGCTGCGGTTGTCAAAAAGTTGCGTCCCGAAGCACGAGTGGCTGTCGGACACGGTCAGATGCCTCCTCAGCAGCTCGAAAAACTCATTATGGACTTCATCTATGGCGAGTATGACGTGTTGGTGGCCACGACAATCATCGAGAATGGCGTGGATATTCCCAATGCCAACACCATCATCATCAACAATGCCCAGAACTTCGGACTGAGCGACCTGCACCAGCTGCGTGGCAGGGTGGGGCGTAGCGACCGAAAGAGTTACTGCTATCTGCTCTCGCCCCCCGATGAGTTGTTGTCGAGCGAGTCGAGGCGCAGGCTTAGGGCCATTGAGGAGTTCTCGGAATTGGGCTCGGGATTCAATATCGCTATGCAAGACCTTGACATCCGAGGTGCGGGCAATCTGCTGGGTGCCGAGCAGAGCGGTTTTATTGCCGATATGGGTTTCGAAACATACCAAAAAATCCTCAATGAGGCTATTGCCGAGCTGAGGGCCGAGGGCGTTGAGGGTGTAGACGAAGTGATTGGTGGTGAGCAACAAGAGGCCCCCGTGGTGGAGGATATATGCTACGTTGGCGACTGCCAAATAGAGACCGACAAGGTGGCTCTGCTGCCCGACAGCTATGTGAGCCAGCCCAACGAAAAAATACGCCTCTACCGCCGCTTGGACAGCATTACCGACGAGGTCGAAATGGAGCGTTTTGTGGCCGAGATGGAAGACCGTTTCGGCAAGTTGCCCCAAGAGGCCAGAGCGTTGGTGGATGTGGTGCGACTGCGCTGGCGAGGTATGGCTTTGGGCTTCGAGAAGTTGAAGGTCAAAAACGGACTTATGCTGGGTTGGTTCCCTGCCGACGGCAAGTCGCCCTACTACAAAAGCAGGCTCTTTGGCAACATTCTGCGCCATGTGAGCCAAAATCCCACACGTTTTGTTCTTAAACAGAACAATAATCGCGTCTATTTGACGTTTAGAGATGTAGACGGAGTGGGAGCGGCGTGCACTCTGCTCGACGAGTTCGGTCGGGCGGTGGCAGCCACATCGGAGCCTAAAAAATGACGGTTCCGCGACGAAAAAATGAAAAAACACCCCTTCTGTGCAGAAAAATTGCGAGTTGGGGTGTTTTTTCTTTGAAAAAAGAGAGAAAGTTTAGATATTTGCAAAATCTGTTCGGAGTTTTGTTTCGGCAGAGGTTTTTCAGCATAAACAGAGATGAATTTGAAACGACTGATATACTTGGCACTCGGAGCAGCCCTCGTAGTGGTGGGCAGCCAGAGAGCTATGGCACAGAGTAGCCTTAACGCCTACTCGCCCTACACATTCTACGGCATTGGCGACATCCACGAACAGGGCATTGCCACAACCCGCTCGATGGGTGGCACAGCGATAGGTTTCCGCAATCCGCTTTACATCAACACCGTAAACCCCGCATCGTACAGCTCGGTGAGGAAAAACAGCTTCCTCTCGAACTTCGATATGGACGGCCAGAACGTCTATGCCCGCACTGCCGAGGCAAAAACCAGCAACAACTCGTTCAACATCCGCAATATCTCGATGGCTTTCCCTCTGGGCAAAGGCTTGGGTGCAGCGGTGAGCGTGAGCCCTTACAGCTCGGTGGGCTATCGTGTGCAGTTCTACGATCAGGACCCCGATGTGTTGGCAGGCATAGGTCAGATGCTCTATGGCTACACAGGTGCCGGCGATGTTACTCAGTTCAAGGCCGGTATCGGCTGGGAACCCTTCAAGAATTTCTCGGTGGGTGCCGATCTGCTCTACTATCACGGCAAAATCACCCGCACCTACAACGCTATCCCCACCGTAATCACCGGCTCGGGTAGTTTCCATACCCTGATGGGCGTTATCGACGAGAGCATCAACAGCTTCTACGCCAACGTGGGCGTGCAGTGGTCGCCAATCTCGAACACCCAAAATGTGCTCACCATCGGTGCAACCTACCAGATGGGTGGTAAAATGGGTGGCAAGGTTACTGAGGTGGTCCCCGTGAACGCAACCCTCGCACCCGAGATTAACGCTGTGGAGAAAGAGTACGACTCGACCTTCTCGATGGCCAACACCCTCGGTCTCGGCTTCTACTACCACCAGAACAAGTGGAGCGTAGGCGCAGATTGGAAATTCTCGGATTGGGCCAGCCACAATCAGGGCGACGTGAGTGAGAATATCTACTTCCGCGACACCCACAAGGTGAGCGTGGGCGGTCAGTATACTCCCAACCCCGGCGATGTGCGCAACTTCTTCAATCGTTGGACCTATCGTGCGGGCGTTAAGTGGGCACAAAACTATGTGGTGCTCAACAATACCCCCATCAGCGATGTGGCACTCACAATGGGCGTGGGTATCCCTATCAGGGTTACAGGTCTGTCGAACGTAAACCTCGGTTTGGAGCTCGGACAGAGGGGTACCACCAAAGCAGGTCTTGTGAGGGAGAATTACTTAAACTTCACCATCGGTTTCAGCTTCTTCGGCGAAGATTACTGGTTTATGAAGGTTAAATACGACTAGGCAAATTTGACGACAAAACAATAAATCAAACTTAATAAAAAACTAATTCAACAATGAAACGTATCGTAATTAAATCGTTTGTTGTGTTGTCGCTCGCAATGGGCGCCAACGTGGCTAATTCGACCGTAATGGCTCAGACTCAGGAGCAGACCCAGGTTCAGGAGACCGAGGCAGAGCGCAAAGCTCGCGAGAAAGCTGAGAAAGCAGCTGCAAAAGCAGCAGAGAAACAGCGTAAAGCTGAGGAAAAAGCTGCAAAAGAGGCTGCAAAACAGGCCGAGCAGATTGCAAAAATTATCGCTGCTCAGAAAGCTGCCGAGGCTAAAAAAGGTGGCGCACCCGCTCAGCAGCAGCCTACCAGCACCTACGGTCCCGAGTGGGGCGAGAATGCTGACGCAGCTCAGAGGGAGGAGAATGTGAAGACCTACAACTTCTTCATCGACGCCTACAACAACAAAGATTATGACAAGGCTTTGGAGTATGCCTATACCCTTATCAACAACTGCCCCAAAGCTCGTAGCACCGTTTATGTAAACACCGCAAACATCTACCGCCAGAAAATCGCTCGCTCGAAATCGCTGGCCGAGAAGAGTGTGAACATCGACTCGCTGATGAAGGTTTACGACTACCGTTTGGCTGCTTTTGCCGACGACGCTAAGTATGGCGAGGTGTACATCATCAAAAACAAAGCAAAAGACTACTACAAATATCGCGCTGAGGACAAAGCAGGTATGTTGAAACTCTTCCGTCACGGTATCGAGATCGACCCCGAGATCGACCCCACCTTCATCAACCAGTACTTCACCGTGTTGGTAGAGGAATATGAGGCTCTGAACGTCGAGACCGACTACTTTATGAGCGAGTATGAGTTTATGGCCAGCAAGATGGACCAGGTGACCGACGAGGAGGCTAAAACCTCGTTCGACGCTCTGCTGATCAAATCGGGTGCTGCCGACTGCAACAACTTGGAGAATATCTTCTCGGAGCGTCTGGCTAACGATCCCGACAACGCTGCTCAGATCGAGAAAGCATTCAAACTGATGGCTCGTAACAACTGCCAGAGCGAGTTCTTCCTGATGGTGGGCGAGAAATACTACGCCATCAGCCCCTCGACCGATATCGCTCAGTTGCTCAGCAAAGGTTTCGAGAATGCTAAGAACTTCGACAAAGCTATCCACTACCTGAACGAGGCTATCGCTCACGAGGCAGATCCCGTAAGGAAAGCAAACCTCTGCGTTCAGATTTCGGGTACCTATCTGGCTGCCGAGAACGCTCGCGAGTCGGCCGACTACGCCAAGAAGGCTATCGAGTTCGACGCCAACAACGGTTCGGCCTACATCTGCTTGGCTCAGGCTTATGTTACCGGTTCGAGCGCTTGCGTAGACTTCGACAAACAGACCGTATTCTGGCTGGCTTACGACTTGGCTGCTAAGGCTCGCGGCTTGTTCGAGGGCAACGAGGCTCAGCAGGAGGTTGCAACCACTCTGATGAACACCTACCGCAACTACTTCCCCCAGCAGTCGGATTGCTTCTTCCGTGGTCTGACCGAGCAGGGCGCACCCTACACTGTTAAGTGTGGCTGGGTTGCTGGCGCAACTACTGTTAAGTATAAATAGTGTCGATAGCAAGATACATAACTAAGATAGCAATGGTAGCATCTCTCGTGGGAGGTGCTATCTTGCTGTTTTCGTGCGGACCGAAAAAGCAGACCGCCGAGGTCAATCTCGAAACGATGATTACCCAGCAGAGCGATACCCTGACTATGATTTATACCAAAAATGGTCAGAAGGATTATCGCTTTACAACTCCGCTGATGGAGCGTTACGAGTTTGCTCGTGACCCCTATATGGAGTTCCGCTACGGTATAGAGATTATCACCTTCGACTCGCTCGGAAACGAGGCTTCGCAGCTGTTGGCCGACTATGCCATCTACTACGAAAAACGCGAACTCTGGGAGGCTCGCGGCAATGTGCGTGGCAGGGGCGAAGATGGGCGCAGGCTCTATACGCAGCAGATTTTCTGGGACGAAAAGACCGACAAAGTTTACTCGAACGTCGATACCAAGGTGGTCGATGGCGACGATGTCTTTGTGGGCGAGGGTTTCGAGTCGGACTCGGAGTTTAAGGATTGGGTTTTCCGCGAGAGCGAGGGCCGTATGTGGGTAGATGCATCGCAGGGCGAAGGCTCGGAGGAGGGCACAGAGAGTAAAGACGCCCCCAAAGAGAAGGCTAAGGTCAAGGAGGAGGCCAAAAACGAGGCCCCCAAAGAGGTCGTAAAGGAGCAGGAAAAACCTGCCCAAAAGGTTCAGCCCAAGAGGGAGTTTAAGAGGCCCGATGCTGCAAAGATGCAACCATCCAAAGGGGGAATGAAGTCGCCAGGTGGGCGATTTGGAAAGCCCGGAGGAGTGGGCAAAGAGTCGCCCGCACAATCGAGATAAAAGGTTAGAGGTTAGGGAGATATGGAGAGTTTGTTGAGCGTTTTGACCATCACGTTGGTATCGCTGTTGTTGTCGGCCTGGTTTTCGGGCATGGAGATAGCATTCACGAGTGCCAACCGCTTGCGTATGGAGATCGACCGCAAGCGTGGTGGCGTGGTGGGCCGCATCATCGACCTCTTTGCATCCAAGCCGGGCGAGTATATTACCACAATGCTGGTGGGTAACAACATCGTGTTGGTAATCTACTCGACCTTTATGACCGAGCTCATCCATCTGCTTGCAGGCAAAATGGGTGTGGCAATGTCGCCCGATTCGGTGGTTATCGAAACCATCATTTCGACCATCGTAATCATCTTCCTCGGCGAGTATGGGCCCAAGAGTCTGTTTCGCCTGAGGCCCAATTCGATTTTCAGGGCATTTGTAATCCCCGTCTATCTTATCTATCTGATACTCTTTCCGTTGTCGAAACTTACGACCATGTTGGCCTTTGCTCTGCTTAGGCTCTTTGGGCTGAAAGTAAAAGAGGAGCACAGCATCAAAAGTTTTGGCAAGATAGACCTCGAAACCCTTATCGACGAGAGCGCCGAAGGGGGCGAAAAAGTGCCCGCAAATGATATAAAAATCTTCCAAAATGCACTCGACTTTTCTGACCTCCGAGTGAGGGATTGTATGGTCCCCAGGGTGGATGTCGAGGCTGTGGAGATGGGTACTTCCATCGAGGAACTCACCGAGCGATTTGTGGAGACAAACTACTCGCGATTGTTTGTGTGGGAGGGGAGTATCGACAACATTATTGGTTATGTTACGACCAAGAGTCTTTTCCGCAAACCACAGGACATCAAGGAGATACTGATGCCTGTGAGGTATGTGCCCGAAACAATGGAGACCGAAAGGTTGATGGGCGAGATGATTCGTGCTCGTCAGTCGGTGGCGGTGGTTATCGACGAGTTTGGCGGCACGGCAGGTATACTCTCGTTGGAGGATGTGTTGGAGGAGATTGTTGGCGAGATTGAAGACGAACACGACGAGCCGGAGCTGGTGGAAAAAGTGTTGAAAGACAACCAATGGGTGTTGTCGTGTCGTTTGGAGGTTGCCTACCTGAACGAGCGCTACCAACTCGGCCTCGAAGAGAGCGACGAGTACGACACTCTGGCAGGCTACATAATTGCCCGTTATGGCGGAATTCCCGCAGTCGGAACGCTCATCGAAACCGACGGCAAGGAGATAAAAATACTAAAATCTACCTCTTCGAGGGTAGAATTGGCAAAAGTTAGGCTTTTGTAGTGCGGTTATTCGGATAAAATAACTATATTTGAGGCCAATTTGTGAAAAGTGGTTGAGCCGCTCTCGCAAGTTGAATGAAGAAAACAACAAAAACAAAATAAAAATTTAAAACAACTCAAATCAAAATGGCATCATTAAATGATTTAAGAACCAAAGGCGGCTGGGTGTTGACCATCGTCCTCGCAGTCGCTATGCTCGCCTTCGTATTGGGCGACCTTTTCAGCAGTGGTAGCATCTTCGCCTCGCGCCAGAGCCGCGTGGGTAAGATCAACGGCGAGACTATCGACTATCAGGTTTATCTGAACCAGACCGAGAATGTGAAGAACATCTACTCGATGCTTTGGGGCTCGACCGCTTTCAACGCAGAGCAGTACGATATGATCTACGACGAGGCTTGGAGCGACCTGATTATGACTCACGCTTTTGCCCCCTCGTTCGAGAATCTTGGTCTGACCGTTTCGGACGCCGAGATTGTGGATATGATTCAGGGCGAGTATATGTCGCCTCTGATTGCGAGCTTCTTTGCTGACCCCCAGACCGGTGTTTTCAGCGCAGAGGCTTTTGCAGGCTTCGTGGCTCAGGTAGAGAACGACCCCACCGCTTTTGCAGTGTGGAACTACATCAAAAAACGTGCCGCAGAGCAGCGTCTGATGAGCAACTACACCAGCCTTATCGCCGAGGGTATGAACGCCAACAACATCGAGGTTGAGAAGGGTGTGGCTATGACCAACAACGCTTCGAATGCCAAGATCGTGTCGAAACAGTACTACACTATTCCCGACTCGGTGATTACCAAACCCACCAACGCCGAGATTAAGAAGTACTACAACGAGCACAAAGAGCTCTATCGTCAGAGCAACAGCCGCGAGGTTGAGTATGTTGTCTTCAACGTAGAGCCTTCGGAGGCCGACTACGCTGCTGCAAAAGCAGAGATCGAGGCTTTGGCCGAGGAGTTCAAGGCTGCCGAGAACCCCATGCAGTTTGCTGCTGCTAACTCGTATGACCGTCCCGACTACAACTACTACTCGAAAGATAGGATGATCGACGTTCGTTTCAAGGGCATCGCTTTCGACGGCAAGGGTTACGGCTTCTACGGTCCCGTGCTCCACGAGGCAAGCAACACCTACACCATCGCTCGCGTGGCTGACTACCGCATGATGCCCGACTCGATGGATGCTCGCCACATTCTGCTCTCGTTTGACCAGAAAGATTTGGCCGACAGCATTGCAACCGCTTTGCGCAAAGATATCAAACAGTTTGGCGCTTTGGCCGAGAAATACTCGCTCGATGGTACCGCATCGAATGGTGGCAAATTGGGCCGTTTCGCTCCCGAGCAGATGGTTCCCGAGTTTAGCAACGCACTCGTAGAGGCTTCGACCGGCAAGGTTGTGGTTATCGAGAGCCAGTTTGGTATCCACGTTGCTCAGGCTACCTGGAAAGGCAAAGCAAGCCGCAGGGCTCAGATTGCCAAAATCAACTACCGCGTAATGCCCGGCGACGAGACTTTGCAGGCTGCTTCGAACGAGGCCAACAAGTTCATTGCAGAGGCTAAGGCTTCGAACTTCTCGGAGGCTGCAAGCAAACTCGGCCTGTCGAAACGCTCGGCTATCATCAACAACAAAGACCGTCAGATCTACACCCTCAAAGACGCTCGCGAGCTGATTCGCTGGTCGTTCAACAACAAAGAGGAGGCTGTGTCGAACATGATGGAGATTGATGGCGACTACGTTGTTGCTACCGTTAAGAAAGTTCGCAAAGAGGGCTACAAACCCATCGAGGAGGTGGCTAACAGCATCGCTACCAAGATTAAAAACGCTAAGAAAGCCGCTTATCTGGCAGAGCAGACCCAGGGCCTCACCACTATCGAGGAGGTTGCTGAGAAACTTGGCACAACCGTATTGTCGGTAGACGAGTTGCTGGGTAACTCCAACAATATCACCACCCTCGGTCCCGCATTGGAGCTTGTCGGCAAAATCGCAGTAGCTCCTGAGAATACCCTGGTTGGTCCCTTTGCTGATGATTACAGCGTAGAGTTCTTCTTCGTAGAGAGCCGCACCGCAAGCGAGGATGCAACCGTTGAGAGCGAGAAAGTTCGCCTCGATGCAGCAGGCCTCTACCGCTTGGAGAACCGTCTGAACGAGGCTCTCGAACAGACCGCTAAGGTGGACGACAACCGTACCAAATTCTTCTAATAGAGATTTAGCTTCTTACGACTATGGCAAACGACAATCAGCAGCAGCGTATGGAGATCGAGCTTGATGCCGAGACGGCTCAGGGCAAATACTCCAATTTGGCAATCATCTCTCACTCGCCCAGCGAGTTTGTGTTGGACTTTGCAGCGGTGTTGCCCGGTGTGCAGAAGGCGAAGGTTAAGAGCCGTATCATTCTGACTCCCGAGCACGCAAAGGCGCTGATGATGTCGTTGCAGGAGAATGTGGCTCGCTACGAGCGCAATGTGGGCGAAATTAAGCTCAACAAGGCTCGTGGTCCCCAGGGTGGCTTCAATATGGGCCAGGCCTAAGCCATAGAGCGTAGGGCGATAATGATAGAGCGACTCCCGAGAGTGGGGGTCGCTCTATTGTGTTTTGAAGGGGAATTGTTGCCTTTGGGGGTAACTCTATATATTATATATAGGTGTGGGGAGAGTTGGCAAATGCGAGTAAGCGAGAGCAGAGATTGCTTGCAAACTATGCCGAGCGGGAGTATTTTAGAGCAAGCGAAGGTTGGTCAATTGTTTGTACCTTTTGGTGGCAAAAGGTACCCAAAAGCCACTGCGATGCATTTCGGCGGGGCGTGGGGTGTTGGTGTCTAAAACAAACGCACCACAAAGGGCGGTGCCTACGGCACTTCTTTGTTTCTTAACGCCCCCAACACCCCACACCTTATTTCCGCCTGGAAATGCTGTCGCAGGTATTATTTTTAATACCCGAGTAATTTGAGGTATTCGAAATGGTTTGCTAAAAGTTGTAAAAAAAGATGCGCCCAAGGATTGGGCGCATCATAACTTTCAACTTTCAACTTTCAATTTTCAATTTTCAATTTTCAATTTTCAATTTTCAATTTGTCCGTCGCAGTGGCAACGTCTTTGCGGATTTGGTCTACGAGGGCCTCGCGCGAGGGAAATTTGCACTCGGGGCGCAGGAATTCCACAAGCTCAACAGCAATAGTTTGACCATAGATGTCGGCATCGAAACCTATGATATGCACCTCCACACGACGACAGCCACCCTCCACAACCGAGGGGCTGAAACCAATGTTTACAATGGAGGGGTAGCACACCCCGCCAACGGTCGCTCGGCTCGCATAAACGCCATTAGCCACGCTACCGAGGTCGCATTCCTCGGCCGAAAGATTGGCCGTCGGAAACCCTATGCGGTGACCTAAACCATTGCCGTAGATGACTCGGCCTATAATTTTTATATTTAGCGGGTTGCTTTTCAAAACCTTGCTTTTGAAATTTTGTTAGTTTTTTTGTATCTTGCGCCAAATATACGCTTTTTATGCAAGAAATTGTACATCCCAAAGGTAAAATTTACTACTCTATGGGCGAGGTGGCCGAACTGTTCGGTGTGAACGCCTCGTTGCTCCGTTTCTGGGAAGAGGAATTCCCGATTCTGAAAATCGCCAAGAATAGTCGCGGACACCGCATCTATACCACGGCCGATGTGGACAACATCAGGCTTATCTATTACCTTGTAAAAGAGCAAGGTATGACTCTCGACGGTGCCAAAAAACGCATCCGCCAGAATCGTGACGGTGTGAACCGCGATGCCGAGATTGTCGAGCACCTGAGGAGTATACGCAATATGCTTGCCGCACTGCGCGAGGAACTCGGTGGCGACACTCAGGTAATCGAGATTGAGGACGAGAGCGCGGCCGAGGTTGTTGCCGCACCTGTGGCAGAGGTGATGACTGAGGTGGAGGTCGCTACCGAAGAGATTGTTTCCGAAGAGGAGGCTTCGGTCGAGAATGTTGTGCCTGAGGTTCAGGAGGAGTCGGTATCAGCCGAGGAGTCGTTCCTTGTGTCGGAGCAGGCTGTGCCCCAGCCCGAAAAAGAGCCCAAGGCCGAGAAACCCGCCAAGGCAGCCAAGCTGGGCACGCTCATAGGCGGAAACCTCTTTTCGCCCGAAGATATACGTCTGGCAGTGGCCAAGCAGTCGGCCAAAGAGTCGAAAAAAGAGGCCAAAAACAAGGTCATCGAGCAGACGCTCTTTTAGCGTCGGGCAGGTGGCTCTAATAAGTACAAAACCAACAAGTTAGCTCGAAGATATGAAAGTGCGCGATATTGTTGCAGCCATCGAGGCAGAGGTCCCCTTGTGCTGGCAGGAGAGTTATGATAATGCAGGCCTGGCAGTGGGCAATCCCGATGCCGAGGTGGAGCGTCTGCTGGTGGCACTCGACATCACCGAAGAGGTGGTAGACGAGGCTATCGAGGTGGGGGCTCAGATGATTGTCGCACATCACCCCATAATCTTCCGCCCCATAAAGAGGCTCGCTTGGGCCAATCGTCAGCAGAGGGCTATCGCTAAGGCTATTGCAGGTGGCGTGGCGCTCTACTCGGCCCACACCAATCTCGACAGCGCCCCCGCCGCAGGCATCAGCCACAAGTTGGCCGAGATGTTGGGGCTCCGCGAGGTGGCCCTGCTCGAAACTTCGCCCCACGAAGGGGTAGGCATAGGTGTTGTGGCCGAGGTGGCCGAGCCTATGAAGCCCGAGCAGATGTTGGCACAGATAAAAACCACCCTCGGAGTGGAGGCCCTCAGGCACAGCCCCATAAGGTGCGAGTGGGTGAAAAGGGTGGCTATTTGTAGCGGTAGTGGCGGCTCGCTCATCGAGGCTGCCGAGAGTGCCGGTGCCGATTTGTATCTGTCGGCCGACTTCAAATATCACGATTTTGTCGATGCCGACCGTATGATTTTGGTCGATGCGGGCCATTTTGAGACCGAAATTTGTGCAATTGACATTTTGTTTGATATATTATCAAAAAAATTACCTACTTTTGCACTCCAAAAGAGTCTTTGCACCTACAACCCCGTAAACTATATGTTGTAACGGGGCTTGCCTGATTGAACAAGGCGGGCAGCAAAGAACCAAAAAAGAGAATATAATTCAGAAGAAAATATACCAAAAGAGTATGGCAACAACTAACAAAAAAAACGTGGAGACTGTCGACTACACCATGCAGGAGCGTATCAAAGCTCTCTATGATTTGCAGAAAATCGACTCGAAAATCGACGAAATCAACAAAATTAAAGGCGAGCTTCCTATCGAGGTGGCAGACCTGGAAGATGAGATGGAGGGCCTCCAAACCCGTATCAACAAAATCCACAGCGAGATCGAGGAGCTGACCGCTTTGCAGCGTCGCGCCAAAGAGGAGATCGAGTCGTGCAAAGCGCAGATTGCCAAATACGAGGAGCAGCAGCGCAATGTTCGCAACAACCGCGAGTTCGACACCATCAGCAGCGAGATTGAGTATCAGCAGCTCGAAATCCAGCTCAACGAGAAACACATCAAAGAGTATAACGCTGCCCTGAAAGTGAAAAAACAGCAGGCCGAAGAGGCAGAGGCTGTGAAAAGCGATCGCTCGGTAGACTTGGCCGCTAAACGTGCCGAGTTGGATAGCATCGACGCCGAGACCGCTCAGGATATCGAGCAGCTCCGTGGCCAGGCCGACAAGGCTCGCGAGGTTGTAGACGAGCGTCTGAAACAGGCTTATAGCCGTATCCGCTCGAATGTGCGCAACGGTATGGCCGTAGTGCCTATCAAACGTGATGCTTGCGGTGGTTGCTTCAACCGTATTCCTCCCCAGCGTCAGAGCGAGATTCGCCAGGGCAAGAAGATTATCATTTGCGAGTACTGCGGCCGAATTCTTGTTTCGGACCACTTCGACGAGGAGTTGTAGTTCTGCTTGCGGGAGCGCACGGGACTAAAATTTGCAATAGGCGCAAATAGATTAGAGGGCAGACCCGAGTGGGTGGGCCCTCTTTTTTGTGTTTTTTTGGGGTGGGGATATGCCACCAGAGGGCTTGTGGCCCGCATTTTGCGAAAAAATTTCAAAAAAATGCATTTTTTTTGCCAAAAGTTTTGGAGGTTTAGATTTTTGCTCTATCTTTGCACCACCAAAACGGAACAATGCTCGGTTCGTCTAGCTGGTCCAGGACGCAAGATTCTCATTCTTGAAATCATGGGTTCGAATCCCATACCGAGTACAACACGAAGATAGCCCCCCGCAAAAGCGGAGTTTTTCTTTTTTATACCAAGAGCCGCGGCAAGTTTACTTGCTATGCGGCTCTTGGTATAAAAAAGAAACTCCCCTCCTGAGAGG
>JAZLDU010000008.1:0-23079 GCA_045614885.1 Tidjanibacter sp.
GATGTTTCGACCAAACGGCTCAACACCTCAGCTGGCTCTCCACTCTCTCCCTCCGATGCACACCTATATATATATGCCAGCTCATTGGCCAGATTCTCCAACTTCGAGCAATCGACAACCGACACTGCAACCGACTTTTTGGTCGAAAATCCGGTATTCTTATATACATCCACAATCGTTTCGGCCACCTTGCAGATATCCCTGCCGGGGGCAAAAAAGAGCGGAACAATATCCTCGTAAGGCATACCCGCATTCATCACCTCCACGGGCGACGAGATTATGTAGTCGGCCACAGAGCGCAAATCATACAAGAACTCCACCGAGCCCATAAAGCAAGCGTCGAACATAATATAATCGAAGTGCATATCTCGCAGACCTTCAACCAAATCGGCCGACGAAAAGCTGCTTTCGGGCGTAGCATTGTCATACCCCACAAAGCGTGTCATCGACTCCTCGCCAAGGTGGCCAAACTGATACTCCTGGGCCACGCTTCCCTTCTCGGCCACACGCTGATCGTTGTACGAGATGCCCGACGAAGGCTTTGGGAACCAACCAGTTCCATGGCCCGATACCACCAGACCATAGCTCTTACTTGGGGCCAGCTCTCTCACATCGCCCAGCACCGCACACATTATATTGGGGTTCGACGAATCTTGTTTCTCGTAGCTCTTCAAAACCTTGCAGTGGCGAATGTGCTGCTCCTCGCCATAGGGGAGGTATTTCAACTCGTAGAGCATTGTGGTATCGGCCCTATCAAGATAGACCACAATGCGAGCCGAGGGCAGCGATTTGGTCAAACCCCTCTCGGCATTGTAGATGTTCGACATCATATCGCCTGCTAGATTGTTGTCGGCAAACATATACATAATCAACGTATGCTCGCTCTGATTGGGTTCGAGCAGTTGCACACCTCCATCGCCTTGCTCTTCTATGGCACACGAGCAGAGCGCCACACCCGCAAGTGCGACAAATAAACATGCAAATATGCGAAATGTTTTATGTATCATATTTTGCAAATTATCAGCAAATTACGACCCGTAAATCAAAGTGGCACATTATTCAGTGTCCACCCTCTTTTCTTAGGCTCGGTGGGTGCATCGGGTTTATTCCAATATACCCTCGAAAAATCGAAGTAGTAGCCCTGACGGCCATATTGGTCTTTCTGGGTGAGGAAGATGAACTCGGCCGTGCGCGACACCACCTCTCTGCGCTTAATCTCCACCCCGCGAGCATAGAGCACATCGGCAGCGTGCGAAAACCTCAAAACGTGCTTTGGCTCGCTCTCTTTGGCTCCGCTACCCGAGGCTTCGATGGTGCGCAACACCTTGTCGAGTCGGTCGTAGCAACGTCTTTCGCCCTCTGTATCTCCAAGAGCTCCATAGGCATAGACCAAAAAGTTGAGATTTTTGGGGCTAAAAGGATCGTTCTCCATAACCTTCAAGCCACACTCGACCACCTGCATCAGATTCTCCTCCGATGGGTTTGCCATCACTCGCTCCATAGCGGCCAACACCTCGTCCTCGGCAGCAATCGGCTCCAAAGGTCGATAGCTTTCCGAGTAGGCATAGCCATAGTAGAGGTAGTGATACTCTTCGAGCGACAGCTCGCGCTCGCCCGAGAGATACAGGCCGAGCAATCGGGGGTGATAATATGGCGACGATGGGTCGATGGTACGAGCCAACACATCCTCCTCGATGGGCACACGCACCTTGTCTACCGTACCGCCAACCTCTTGTGCCACAGCGCACAACGAGGCCAACAACACAGCCACCGACGCAACGAAAGTTTTGAATAAGTTTTTCATACAGAAGCCAAACGCCCGCCCAAGGTCGATTATTGCTCGTTTTTTCTACTCAAAGCCCTCGGCCTTGATGGTTGCACTCAGTTCGGCATAGAGCTCGTCGCTCACGGGTACAAGTGGCAGGCGCAAGTTGTTGTTCAAAAGCCCTTTAACCGTCATTGCAGCCTTCACGCCCGAAGGGTTACCCTCGGCAAAGAGCATCTTTACGGTTGGGCGGATACGCTCGAACATAGCCTCAGTTTTGTCATACTTGCCAGCGAATTGGTCGCGAATCATCTCGGCAAAATAGCGAGGAAAAGCGTTGGCAGCCACCGAGATAACGCCATAGCCGCCCGACTGAATAATGGGCAGAGCCAGCGAGTCGTCGCCCGAAATGACCATAAAGCCCTCGGGAGCCTCGTTGATAATGGCACGAATCTGGTCGATATTGCCGCTTGCCTCTTTGGTAGCAATCACATTGGGGCACTCGCGAGCAATGCGGAGAGTAGTTTCAGCCTCCATATTCACGCCCGTGCGACCTGGCACATTGTAGAGAATGATGGGCCTTGGCGAACGCTCCGAGATGTATTTGTAGTGCTCAAAGAGTCCCCTCTGCGAAGGTTTGTTATAGAAAGGCGTAACACTCAGAATTGCATCCACGCCATCGAGGTTGGTCTGGTTGATAAGCTCCACCACCCTTGCGGTATCGTTGCCACCAACGCCCACAACGATTGGCAGTCGGCCGGCATTGCGCTCCTTCACGGCCCTCAGCAGAGCCACCCTTTCGGGCATCGATAAGGTTGGGGTTTCGCCCGTTGTTCCCATCACCACAAGGTAGTCGACACCGCCCTCTATAACACTGTCAACCACACCATTAAGTGCAGCAAAGTCAATCTCACCGCTATCGGTAAAGGGGGTTACCAGAGCCACTCCGAGGCCTGTAAGTTTCGATTTCATAGTTGTTATTTTGTGCTTATTATTATCCGTTTTGCAATTAGGCCACACCGGCCTCTGGCCACAAAGATATATGATTTTATCATATATCGCAGTGCCGACCGAGAAATTTATTTCTCCCCACCGCTTAAAACAACACGCCCTGAGTGGCCACAGGCTCCGACTCGGTGCACTTGGTTTCGACCACTTTTTCGGCTTTGGGCTCGGCCACCTCTGCGCCTGCAATCATCGCCTCGAACTGCTCCTCGCTTATGATTTCCACGCCGAATTTGGTCGCTTTTTGCAACTTTGCGGGGCCAATTTTGTTGCCCGCAAGCAGATAGTTTGTGGCGCCCGACACGGCTGCCAGATTCTTACCTCCGTGGAGCTCGATGAGCGCTTTGAGCTCATCCCTCGAATGGCGCTCGAAGCTGCCCGAAATCACAAACGACAACCCCGAGAGCGACTGCGACAAAAGCTCCTTTTCGGCCACCTCAAACTGCAAGTCCACCGAACGTAAGCGCTCAATTATCAACCTGTTATCCTCGTCTGTAAAGTAGGCCACAATACTCTGGGCAATCTTCTCGCCCACCTCGTCGGCCTCGGCAAGTTGTTCTTCGGTTGCACCCATAATAGCGTCGAGCGAGCCGAAGTGGTGTGCAAGATATTTGGCCGTAGTTTCGCCCACAAATCGAATACCCAGAGCAAACAGCACTCGCTCGAAGGCAACCTCCTTGGAGGCGGCAAGTTGGTGCATAATATTCTCGGCACTCTTGATGCCCATACGAGGTAGCGCTGCCACCATTGCGGGTTGCAGGTCATACAGGTCGGCCACGTTCTTAATCAGGCCACTCTTGTAGAGCAACTCGGCCGTCTCGTCGCCAATGCCCTCGATGTTCATCGCCTTGCGCGAAATGAAGTGGATTATGCGCCCCACAATCTGAGGCACACACCCCGCCTGATTGGGGCAGTAGTGCTTGGCCTCGCCCTCGATGCGCACCAGCTCTGTGCCACACTCGGGGCAGTGGGTAATATATTGCAGAGGTTGACTACCCTCCTGACGCTCAGACAATTCTACGGCGGTAATCTTGGGAATAATCTCGCCACCCTTCTCGACATAGACCATATCGCCAACGCGCAAGTCGAGCAGTGCAATCTGGTCGGCATTGTGAATCGAGGCTCGCTTGACCACCGTACCGGCAAGGTGAACAGGATCGAGATTTGCCACGGGCGTAATGGCACCCGTGCGTCCCACTTGGTAGTCCACCGACAGCAGACGTGTGAGTGCCTGCTCGGCCTTGAATTTATAGGCCACAGCCCAACGAGGAGCCTTGGCCGTCGAGCCGAGTTTGCGCTGTGCGAGGTAGTCGTTCACCTTTATCACTGCGCCATCGGTGTCGTAGGCAAGTCCGCCACGCTCGGCGTCGGTGCGAGTGATGTAGTCCGAAATCTCGGCCCACGAGTGGCACTTCTGCATGCGCTCCGAAATCTTAAATCCCCACGAGCGGGCCGCTTGAAGGTTATCCCAATGGTTCTGGTGGGGCAGATTGTCGCCAGCCATATAATAAAGGTAGCAGTCGAGACCTCGACGGGCCACCTCGGCCGAATTTTGCAGTTTGATAGTTCCCGCAGCAGCATTTCGGGGGTTGGCAAAGAGATTTTCGCCCGCCTCGGCACGCTCGCGATTGAGCCTCTCGAACGATGCGTGGGGCATAATCACCTCGCCCCTCATCTCGAAATAGTCGGGCCATCCCTCGCCGTGCAAAACGAGTGGCACCGAGCGAATTGTGCGCACATTGGCCGTAACATCGTCGCCCCTAACGCCATCGCCACGAGTAACAGCTCTGGTCAGTCGCCCCTGCTCATAGGTGAGCGAAATGGCCGTACCGTCGAATTTCAACTCGCACACAAACTCCACGTCCTCCACCTCGCGCTCGACACGCTCTACAAACTCCCTGAGTTCTTCGAGCGAGTAGGTGTTCGATAGTGAGAGCATCGGGAAACGGTGGGCCACCGAGTTAAACTCGTTGGCCACAAGGTCGCTACCCACCCTTTGGGTAGGCGATGCGGGGTCAAAAAACTCGGGATGTTGCGCTTCGAGCTGCTGCAACTCGCGCAGCAGGGTGTCGTACTCGTAGTCGCTCACCACGGGTTGCGCCTCTACATAGTACTTATAGTTATACTCATTGAGCCTGCTACGGAGCGACTCTATCTGTTCTCTAACGGATGCCATTTTACAGAGTATTCTCGGGGAAAATTTGGACAAATATACCAACAAAAACCCTTTCTGACCAAACCTCAGCCCATAAATCACAAAAAAATTACTTTTTTTGAAAAAAAGTTCATAGAGGTGCACCGATTAGGAAATTTTGGACTATAATTGCAGAAAATTTCACACGCATTTAAGAAAACAAGGATATGATTAACCGCAAAAGCAACAAACCACGCTCGATTGTGAGCTTTGCAAATCTCGCTCCCGAGCTACAAGAAGAGGTCAAAAAACTCTACCCCTATGGCTACACCGAGGCAATGATGCGTATCGACAAGCCCAATGGCGATTTTTTCTACGCAGTGCCCTTCGAGACCGAAGCCATCAGCTATTTGGTTAAAATCGACGTCAAAATCGACGAGCATGTAGACGCAGAGGACCACGAGTACTACGACGACGATCTGAAAGGTGCCGACGAGCTGGCCGACCAGAACGACGAAGACGAGGATATCGACAACTTCCGCGACGAGATTTAGATACCTTATCAAGAAAACATAATAAATATAAATAACAAAGCGAGCCAATCGGCTCGCTTTTTACATTTCGATTAGGTTATAGTTAAATTTCCGGGGTAAAATAATCTTGTTTACCTGATGGTATTTCCTCTATAATCAAATACTTATAAGTCCAATTATCAATATCAGTCCACTCACCGCCCGAATACATCATATAAATCTTGTAAACATATTGAATCGGCACGCCAAATACGTTTTGGGCAGTAAACTTTTTCATAATAATGCCGTGCGTTCCTTCTTCATTTTTTGGTTCCCAAACTCTCTCTCTTCCAAAATCCGCCGTAGCTGGATAGTTAAGCCTTTCCTTAACAAAATCTTCGGACATAACAGACGCCTTAAATTCCATATCGTCAGATAAGCTACATCCACTCAGACAGACTACAAACCCTAATAACAATAAAAGTTTCTTCATATCATCTATTTTTTCTTGTTCATCCTCAATAGCGAATATCCCTTTTATATCCAATACTAACAGTAAGACAATTTAATCATCATTTTCAACCCTCACGAGCCCACGCTCGGCCGCAATCTTCTCCATCAACGCGAAGGCCGCATCGTAGTCGTTGGGAATCTCGCCATCTAGAATGGCATCCTTTATCACCATCTTTATCTCGCCAATCAGCGAACAGGGCTCGATGCCATAGGTCTGCATAATAATCTCGCCCGTAATGGGTGGTTGGAAGTTACGAATGCGGTCTTTCTCCTCAATCTCCTTCATCTTCACCCTCACCAGAGCAAAGTTGCGCAGATAGCGCTGCACCTTTGAGTCTATGCCCGAGGTAATGTCGGCCTCGCAGAGTGTCATCAGGTCTTCCACATCGTCGCCCGCCTCGAAGAGCAGTCGCCTTACGGCCGAGTCGGTAACCTCGTCTTCCGAAAGGATTATGGGCCTAAGGTGCAAAAACACCAACTTGCGCACATACTTCATATGTTCGTTCAGGGGCAGTTTCATACGGCGGAAAATCTCGGGCACCATCTTGCTGCCCACCACCTCGTGGCCGTGGAACGACCATCCCACACGAGCGTCGAAAGCCTTGGTGCGAGGCTTGGCAATATCGTGCAAAAGTGCCGCCCAACGCAGCCACAAATCTTTGCTTTTATGGGCCACATTATCCAACACTTTCAGTGTGTGTACAAAATTGTCTTTGTGTCCTTTACCATTCCTTACTTCAACCCCTTGTAGAGCATCCAGCTCGGGGAAAATCAAAGGCAGCAGCCCTGTTTTGCTAAGCAGGTCGAAACCAATCGAAGGAACGGGCGAAAGCATAATTTTATTCAGCTCGGTGATGATGCGTTCTTTGGACACAATAGATATTCGGTGGGCATTGCGAACGATGGCATCGAAGGTTTCGGGAGCCAAGTCGAAGCCCAACTGTGTGGCAAATCTAACACCACGAATCATCCTCAGCGGATCGTCGGAGAATGTCACATCGGGATCGGTCGGGGTGCGGATTATAAGCTCCTTCATATCGGCCATTCCGCCAAAGCTGTCGAGCAACTCTCCGTAGGTGTCGGCATTGAGCGACCACGCCAGAGCGTTAATCGTAAAGTCGCGACGCAGCTGATCATCCTCAATAGTGCCCTCCTCGACTGCGGGCTTGCGCGAGTCGGGCGAGTAGGACTCTTTACGAGCCCCCACAAACTCAATCTCGCGCCCCTCGCTATCGTGCAGCATTGCCGTACCAAAGGTCTTAAAGACAGATACTTTGGTGCGCAGTTGCTTACCCAAAGCCTTTGCCACCTCAATACCGCTTCCGACCACCACAACATCTATATCGGTCGATGGGCGCCCAAGGTAGTAGTCCCTCACATAGCCACCAACCACATAGGCCCTCAGGCCGAGGTTGTCGACAATTTTCTGTATCTGCCCAAAAATGGGTAACGAAAGTGGCGATTCCATCCTTGTTTATTTCAGTTCGCGGAGATAGAGTTGAACGGTATTCTCCAAACCATAGTAGAGTGCGTCGGATATGAGTGCGTGGCCAATCGACACCTCGTCTACATAGGGGATGCGCTCCACAAAGTAGTGCAGGTTGTCGAGATTCAGATCGTGGCCGGCATTTATACCCAAGCCCAACTTGTGGGCCTCGGCTGCTGCGGTGATGTAGGGAGCAATGGCCTCCTCACGATTGGCGGCATAGTCGCGGGCATAAGCCTCGGTGTAGAGCTCGATGCGGTCGGCACCACACTCGGCAGCACCACGCACCATCTCCACCACGGGATCCACAAAAATCGACACCCTTATTCCCTTGGACTTAAACTGCTTAACCTTCTCGGTCAGAAACTCGCGATTGGCCACAGTGTCCCAACCGGCATTGGAAGTAATGGCATTGGCAGCATCGGGCACAAGGGTTACCTGTGCAGGCACAACCTCCATAACCAAGTCGGTAAACGAGTCGATGGGATTGCCCTCGATGTTCAGCTCGGTAGTAACCAACCCTTTCAGATTGCGCACATCGTCGTAGCGAATATGACGACCATCGGGGCGTGGGTGAACGGTTATTCCCTCGCCTCCGAAGCGCTCGATATTGGTGGCTGCCAACAGCACATCGGGCATATTACCGCCACGCGAATTGCGTATTACGGCGATTTTGTTTATATTTACACTCAATTTTGTCATAACATTTGAAGTGTTTTTAGAAGTTTTTAGGTACTTTTGCGATGTAAAGGTATCACAAATTCTTGTGAAATGAAAATAATTTTATTTTCTCGTCCAAACGAGAAGAGTTCGGCCGACCATTTTGGGGCCTTGTTAGAGAGCATAGAGGAGCACAATTTCGAGTGGGTTGTGAATAGTTCGACGGCCGAGTGGCTGGCGGACAAAGGCGTTGTAGAGGTCGCCCACGAGCGCATCTATAACGCAATAAATGACGTGGTTACACCCGACTCGGTGGTTATCTCCTATGGTGGCGACGGCACCCTGCTGAGTGCTGTTCGCAGCCTTGGTGGTGCCCCCACCCCAATCTTGGGCATCAACTCCGGCAGGCTCGGATTTTTGGCCACAGTATCGAAAGACGAATTTTGTGTGGTACTCGATGCATTGGCTTGTGGCGACTACCGCATCGAGCAGAGGTCGCTGCTGCGTATCGAGGGCGACTTCCAAGAGCCCGTGGCATTCCCTCTGGCCTTCAACGAATTTTCGATTCAGCGCAGCCATATGGGTATGATTGGCATCAAGGTAGAGATCGACGGTCGCTTGGCCGCCAACTATTGGAGCGATGGGGCTCTGATTGCCACCCCCACAGGCTCTACGGCCTACTCGCTCAGCGCAGGTGGCCCAATTGTGGCTCCCGAGTGCAACTGTATGATTCTCACACCCATTGCACCCCACAACTTCACAATGCGCCCCATTGTGATTCCCGACAGTAGCACCATCCGCCTGACCATCGACGCTCGCGACCCCCACGCCCTGGCCGGCATCGACAACGAGAGCTACACCATCAACAACGGAGCCTCGTTCACCATAACCCGTGCAAAGGAGCAAGTTTTTTTGGTAAAACTGCATAATATATCGTTCTACGATACGTTAAAGGAGAAGATGATGTGGGGACTCGACACAAGGGAGTCGAAATAGTTATCAACAAATATGCGTTTTTGGGGCGTATCCCTATGGGATAGTTGCAAAAATGTTTTATATTTGCGCGTTTTATTTGGATAGTTATGGCAAACAATACGACAGAAAACAAAATTCCTCAGCACGTTGCAATCATCATGGACGGCAACGGTCGCTGGGCACAGCAACGTGGAATGGAACGCCCCGAAGGCCATATTGCCGGCGTGGAGAGCGTTCGCAGAGTAGTTAAAGCAGCGGTAAATCGTGGCGTTCGCTACCTGACACTCTACACCTTCTCGACCGAGAACTGGGGCCGCCCCATCGAAGAGGTCGAGGCCATCATGGAACTCTTCTGTCGCAGTGTCATCGCCGAGGCGCCTGAGCTGAAAGAGCAGGGCGTGCAGGTCAAACTTATGGGCGACCGCAAAGCCTTCTCGGAGAAGGTGAACAACTACATCGACAAAATCGAGAGCGAGACTGCCGAGGGCGACAAACTCACTCTCATTTTGGCAATGAATTATAGTTCGCGCTACGAGATTACAGCAACCGTAAAGGAGATTGCCGAGAGTGTAGCCGAGGGCACTTTGAAGGCCGAGGATATTACCACCGACTACATTTCGTCGCACCTCTACTCGCGCAATTATCCCGACCCCGACCTGATTGTTCGCACCGGTGGCGAGTATAGGCTCAGCAACTTCCTCATGTGGCAGGCTGCATACAGCGAGCTCTACTTCACCCCCACCCTGTGGCCCGACTTCGACAAAAACTCGTTCGACGAGGCGCTCGAAGCCTACGCCCAGCGCAACCGACGCTTCGGCTTGGTCAAATAACCACCACCGCCCCCAACGATAACAAGACAACAGAGAGATTTCCCACATAACAACGATGAATAGAAAATTCCTGATAGTAACCCTTGCGCTGCTTGGCGCAACAACCCTCAAAGCACAAGAAGCAACTGTCGCCACAGCCGACACCCTTGCCACAGCCGACGCTGCCACCCCCAAGGTGGAGAGTTTGGAGGCAGCGGTGCCCGACTCGCTCGACATAAACGCTCCTATGGCCGACTACAACAACCCCAAGAAGTATGTAATCCGCTCGCTCGACGCCTCGGGTATTAAATATATCGACGCCGAGTTGCAGGTCAATTCGACAGGCCTGGCCGTTGGCGACGTTATCACCATCCCCGGTAGCGAGCTTTCGCAGGCCGTCTCGCGCCTTTGGAGCAAGCAGTATTTCTCGGACATCAAGGCCGTAACCACCATCGAGGGCGACAGCGTGGATATCAACTTCGTGTTGGCCGAGAGGCCCCGAATTTTCCGCTGGTTGTTCGACGGCATCAGCAAGAGTGCCGCAACCTCGCTCACCGAAGACCTCAAACTCAAACGAGGAGCCGAGTCGCTGAGCGATTATGCCGTAGAGAAGAGGGTTAATCAGATCAAAGAGCACTACATCCAGAAAGGTTTCCGCAACGTGACGGTTGTTCCCCGCATCGAGAACGATAGCGTAATCAAAAATGCCGTAAACGTAACCTTCGAAGTGAGCAAAAACGAAAAAGTGAGAGTGGGCGAGCTGACCTTCGAGGGTAACGAAGTGTTTACCGACAAGCAGTTGCGCAAGGTGATGAAGAAAGTCCACCAGAAGAGTATCAACATCTTCCACAACACCAAACTGCGCGAGGATGAGTTGGAGGAGGATTTTACTAATATCATCGACTTCTACCACTCGAAGGGTTATCGTAATGCGATGATTGTAAAAGACTCGGTCTATGTAATCTCGCCCGAGCGCATTGGCTTGGTGATTACCGTAGACGAGGGCAACAAGTTCTACTACCGCAATATCAAGTGGGTGGGCAACAGCAAATACTCCACCGAGCAGCTCGACCAGATGTTGGGCCTCAAAAAGGGCGACGCTTATGATAAAAAGACTCTCTACGAGCGCTTGGGCGTGGGTAAAGAGGATGACCCCGAGGATGTTTCGACCGTAAACTCGCTCTATCAGAACGAGGGTTACCTGGCATCGCAGATTTCGCCCACCGAGATTATTATCGGCAGCGACTCTATCGACCTCGACATTAAAATCTTTGAGGGTCAGCAGTATAGGTTCAACAACGTAAACATCACCGGCAACAACAAGGTGAACGACGAGGTTATCCGCAGGGAGATATATACTCGCCCAGGTGAGTTATATAACCGTGCGCTGATTATGCAGACCATGCGTCAGTTGGCCGCTATGGGCCACTTCGACGAGACTCAGATTATGCCCAACATTCAGCCCGTATCGAACGAGGCTGTGGATGTAACCTGGGGCCTGAGCGAAAAGGCGTCGGATAAGTTTGAGATTAGTGGTGGCTGGGGTGCCGGTATGTTCGTAGGCTCGCTGGGTGTTGTATTTACCAATATGAGCATGCGCAATGCACTGAAAAAGGAGGCTTGGAGACCTTATCCTCAGGGCGACAACCAACAATTGTCGATTAGGGGCCAAACCAACGGTACTTATTATAGTTCGTTCTCGGCAAGCTTTACGGAGCCTTGGTTGGGTGGTAAAAAGCCCAACTCGCTCACCATCGGTGGCTACTGGTCGGAGCAGACCACCAACTACTACTCGGCCTACACAGGCTTGGTAGACAACGGTCAGTACTTCCGCGCAATGGGTGTGAGCGCAGGCTTGGGCCGCAGGCTTAATTGGCCCGACCAATACTTCACGCTCTACAACGAGTTGGCCTACACCGCCTACGACATGAACGATTGGAACTACTTCTTGTTGAAGAATGGTAGGTCGAATATCATTACCTTCCGCACACTGCTGTCGCGTAACTCAACCGACTCGCCAATCTACCCCCGCAGTGGTTCGGAGTTCTCGTTCTCGCTGACGCTGACTCCCCCCTACTCGCTCTTCGGCCCCGAGAAAGACTACTCGAAGATGGCCGACGAGGAGAAATACAAATGGATCGAGTATCACAAATGGCTGCTGAGCTACAAGTGGTACTACCCCCTGACCAACGATGGCAAACTTGTTGTGATGACAAGGGCCGAGATGGGTTACCTGGGTAACTACACCGAGGGCAAACAGTCGCCCTTCGAGGGATTCGACGTGGGTGGCGACGGTATGTCGGGCTATAATGTATATGGTGTAGATATCATCTCGCTGCGTGGTTACGAAGATGGTACCATCACCCCCAGCAGCAGTAGCTACACCTATGCCAACGTGTACAACAAGTACACTGCCGAGCTGCGCTACCCGCTGATTATGGAGCCTTCATCGCAAATCTACGCACTGCTGTTTGCCGAGGCCGGTAACGGTTGGCTCTCGTGGAAAGATTTCAACCCCTTCCAGTTGAAGCGTTCGCTGGGTGCAGGTTTGCGAATCTATCTGCCCATGATTGGTCTGCTGGGTATCGACTGGGGCTACGGTTTCGACGCTCCCTATGGCCAGAGCCAGATTAGTGGTAGCCAATTCCACTTTGTCATCGGTCAGCAGTTCTAATCAAGTCTAAAACCTAACACAATAAAATATAGAGCTATGAAAAAGTCTATTCTTCTTTTGCTTGCATCCGTAGCGGTATGCTGGGGCGCAGCAGCACAGAACTTCGCAGTGGTGAATAGCCAGAAAATCTATGAGTCGATGGAGGATTATGCAGCAGCAGTTGCTCAGCTCGACGAGCTCGCTACCTCCTACCAGAAGAACATCGACGAGGCCTTCAAGAAACTCGAAGAGATGTATAACAACTATATGGTTGCCAAAGATGGCCTTTCGTATGAGGATCAGCAGTCGCGCGAGCAGGCAATCATCGACAACGAAACCAAAATCACCAAGTATCAGCAGAGCGTATTTGGCGCCGATGGAATTATTGCCAAGAAACAGGAGGAGTTGATTACCCCCTTCCAGGAGAAGGTCGAGAAGGCTATGGACAGCTATGCCCTGGCCAACGGCATCGACATTCTGATCGACGTGGCAACCACCAGCGTACCCTACTACTCGGCCAAGGTTGATGTAACAGACGCAATTATAAAAACAATCAAATAACAACAAACAAAGAGAAACTTTTTTATGAAATTACTGTTTAAACTTTCGTTGGCAGTTGCAGCAATTTTGTGTGCAACCTCGACCAGCAATGCACAGCCCAAATTTGGTTACATCAACTCGCAGGAGATTATCGTAGCTATGCCCGAGATTCAGCAGGTACAGTTGCAGCTCGAACAGCTCGACAAAGACCTTGCAGAGCAGTTGGAGTACATCCAGGTAGAGTACAACAAACTCTATGCAGACTATCAGCAGAAGGCTGCTACCTACTCGGACGCTATCCGTCAGAGCAAAGAGCAGGAGCTGATCAGCCTCCAACAGCGTTACGAGGAGCTTGGCAAGGCCGGCTCGGCCGAGATGCAGGCCAAACAGGCAGAGCTGATGAAACCCGTTATCGACAAGGCTAAGGCTGCTATCGACAAAGTGGCTGCCGAGGGTGGTTTCACCGCAGTATTTGACATGGCAGTTGGTTCGTTGGCTTACTGGGACGAGAACCAGATGATCGACTTGGCTCCTATGGTTAAGAAGGAGCTGGGCATCACCGACGCTCCCGCAGCGGCAGCTGAGGCTACTCCCGCACAGTAAAGAGAGTTTACGAACAACTTGCAGTTAAGGCGAGGTTGCCGACACACCATTGTCGGCAACCTCGCTTGTTTTTTGGTACACACTTTGCGCATATCTCGGCTACGCGAAATGTGTTGAGATATGACCAAGAGAGCCTTTATATATATACTATTGGTAATCCTGACGGGGCAAGGAGAGGCAGCTGCACAGAGCCGACCGCTGTCGCTTTGGGATGCCATTGTGGCCGCCGAGAGCGGAAATCCCTCTATTGCCGTAGCCGAGAGCGCTGTGGAGGTAGCCAAAGCCGAGCGAGGAGTTGTGGAGTCGGTGTGGTACCCGACGGTGATGCTTGCGGGCGAGTATAGCCACACCACAAGCGCTATTGGCCTATCCTCCACCATTGGGCAGATGAGTGGAGGAGTGGTGGGCGACTTGGAGGCCATTTTTGCAGATATTCCCGCTATTGGGGCGATTTTGGAGAGTGTCGGCTCGGCCGAGGTAGGCTTAGAGCTTGTGCCACGCAATACGGCCTCTCTGGGGCTCGAAATAGTCTGGCCCGTGATGGCGGGCGGAAAGCGCATTGGAGCCAGCCGCATAGGCAAGCAGATGGTCGCTTTGGCCGAGCAGGGGGCCGTTCAGACCGAGAGCAAAGTGCGATGCGAAGTGATTGGGGCCTACTTTGGCCTCTCGCTGGCCGAGCAGGTGGTGGCCCTCAGGAGCCAAAGGCTCGAAGCGCTACGCCGCCACGCCTACCAAGCACAGCGACTCTGTGAGGAGGGGATGATTACTCCCTCCGAGAGCCTTGTGGCCCAAGTGGCGGTCGAGCAGGCCACCACCGCACTGCGTCAGGCTCAAAGCGACCGAAGTGTGGCCCTAAGAATACTCTGTACGGCCATGGGCGAGGAGTTGGCAGAACTCTGCCCCACCACCCCACTCTTTATGCCCGACTCGCTCCCCTCGGAGGAGTTCTTTATCGCATCTTTGGAGGAGAACAATACCCTGCGCTCGTTGGATATTCAACGCTCCATTGCCACAAATCAGCTCCACATAGAGCAAGGTAGTTATCTACCCCAAGTAGCCCTTATAGCGAGCCAAAGGCTCTGGGATGAGGGGCTAAACAATCAACTCTTTCCGCGTACATTTGTGGGCGTAGGGGTTAGCTGGACTCTCTTCGACGGCCTGGGGCGCGAAAAGCGCGTGGCTCGCAGCAGGGCCACCCTGCACACAACCAATGCCACCCGCACCGAGGTCGAAAGCCAACTTTCCATTGCCGTCGAACGGCTCTACCAAAATATCCAAACAGCCATATCCGAATTCGCAACCCTCACCACCACCGAGCAGTTGGCCGAAGATTTGGTACGCACCCGACGCAAAGCCTTTGCCGAGGGTGTAGCCACCTCGACCGAGGTGGTAGATGCCGAGGTGGTGCTGTCGGAAGCAAGGCTCGGCAAGGCTGCCTCGCTCTATGCCATAGACACCGCTCTGGCTACACTGCTGATGCTCTGCGGACAAGACAACGAGTATACGAACTATATAAACAACCAAGCGTATGAGGAGCAATAGAGATAGAGTTTTAGAGGTGCTTTTCTTTGTGGTCGTAGCCGTAGTGGCCATTGTGTCGATTGTGGGGCTTGCATTGGCTCGCCAAGAGCCCATAGTTATTCAGGGCCAGATAGAGGCCGATGAGATTATGGTGTCGGGCAAGTTGGGCGGTCGCGTGGGAAGGTTGTATGTTCGCGAGGGCGACAGCGTAACGATGGGCGACACCCTGGCGGCAATTCTCTCGCCCGAGGGCCGAGCCAAACAACGCCAAGCCGAAGCTATGGAGAGTGCAGCTCGCTACCAAAGCCAAAAGATAGAGCGAGGCACACGTCAGGAGATTGTGCGCTCGGCCGAGCAGATGTGGCAGGGTGCAAAGGCCCAACTATCGCTGGCCGAAAAGAGCCACCAACGCATCGAACGGCTCTGGGCCGATAGCGTGGTGTCGCTCCAACGACGCGACGAGAGCGAGGCGCTCTATCGCACCGCCTTGGCTGCCGAGAGGGCCGCACGCCAACAATACCTGCTGGCCGTGGCGGGTGCTCAACAAGAGGATCGCCAGAGTGCCCAAGCGATGGTCGAGGCTGCCGCAGGAGCCACAAGCGAGGTGGATGCCATACTCGAAGATGCCCACCTCGTAGCCCCCACTGCGGGCATTGTAGCTGCCATCTACCCCCGTGTGGGCGAGTTGGTCGGAATGGGCACTCCGATACTATCAATCGTAGACCTCAGCAGCGCCTATGCCGTGGTGATGGTGCGCGAGGATTGGATGCCACGATTCAGGCTCGGAGGGCGCTTTGAGGCCGATATTCCGGCCATTGCCGCCAAGGGTGTGGAGTTTGAGATATACTACCTTTCGCCCCTGGGCAGTTATGCCACTTGGCACCCCTCGCGAGCAGGGCAAGGCTACGATATGCGCACCTTCGAGATTCACGCACGCCCCACACGCCCCACGAGCGACCTAAGGGCAGGGATGTCGGTAATTTTGACTCTACCGCCCGACAAACGATGAGCACCAACAAGCAAGAGAACTATTTCGGCAGAAGCCTTAGGCGTGAGATTGGCAGGCTTGGCGAGCGACCGCTCTTTCGAGTGGTCTGCTTTGGTGTGCCACTATTTTGTGCGCTCTTTATGGCCACAGTGTTTGGCGATGGGCAGATGAGCAATCTTCCTGTGGGGGTTGTGGACCACGACTTTTCGGCCACCTCGCGGGCCATTGTGCGAGCCATAGACTCCTCGCCCAAGTTGGCTACTGAGGGGCGCTACAACTCCTACCACGAGGCCGCTATCGCCCTGCGTAGGGGCCAAATCTACGGATTTGTGGTTATCCCCCACAATTTCGAGGAGGATCTGATGGCAGCTCATAGGCCCACAATAGAGTGCTTCTACCAATACGCCCTGCTCAGTGCCGGGGCGCAGGTGGCCTCCACGCTGGAAGAGTTGCTTGCCACACTCTCGCTCGCCCCCATGGCCGAAACAGCCACCCAGCTTGCCATTCCTCCATCAACCGCCGAGGCTCTGCTTATGCCCCTTACCGCCAACACCGAGCCCCTATTCAACCCTACTCTCAGCTATACACTCTACCTCTCTGTTCCCTTCTTTTTTGTGATGTTTCAGATTGTGGTGCTGCTTATGACGGTCTACTCCATAGGCACGGAGATTAAGTCGGCCACGGCAGTCGAGTGGCTCACCTCGGCAGGCGGCAGGATTGGGACGGCTGTGGTGGCCAAACTTGTGCCCCACACGCTTGTATTTACTGCCATGGGGACTCTGGGGCTGTGGATACTTAGTTGGAGCGGTGCGTTCACTTGCCCCGCTGATTGGGCCACAACACTGCTATATATCGCTCTTCTGGTGGTCGCAAGTCAGGCTTTGGGCTTGTTTATATTTTCGATTTACCCTGCCCTGGGGCTAATTATCAGCATGGCTTCGATGGTTGGCTCGCTTGGGGCCACACTCTGTGGCATAACATTTCCGCTTGGAGCCATGGCGCCCGTGGTCGAGAAGATGGCTCTTGCGCTGCCCATACGCCACTTCGTGCTTCTGCTGCAAGGCGAGCCCTACACCCACACTGCCCCTGAGTGGATTCACATAGCCGCACTTGTGGGATTCTGTCTGCTACCAATGCCACTAATGCCCCGCCTACGCAGGGCTATAACTTCGGGCCATTATGAAAAAATTAGTTAGTCGCACAGGGCTGCTCACCTCGACAATCACCGACGAGCTAAGGGCCATATCACGCTCTGCCCCAATCATTTTGGTCATTCTGGGCGGAGTGGTCGGCTATGGGGTGCTCTACAACCTGCTCTACCGGCCCAATGTGGTCGAGCGGGTGGCCGTAGTGGTGGTAGATGATAGCCAAAGCGCCACTTCTCGCAGGCTCACCTCGCTCATAGATGCTTCGCCCAAGGTGGAGATCATAGGCCACCTCCCCGACCTCGAAGAGGCCCGACGAGCTATGGCCGACCAGAGTGCCGAGGGGATAATCTACCTGCCAGCCGACCTTAACGAGCGACTTGGGCATGGCGAGAGTGCCCTCTTTATCTTGTTGGCCTCAACAGCGCAGTTTCTCAACTACGAGGCCATTGCGGGCGGAGCATTGGGGGCAATGGAGGCCCTCGATGGCGAGCTGCGGCCCGAGATGGTGCGCTTTATTGCTGCCGACAAAATCGAACGCCTCTTGCAAACTCAGACCTTCGATGTTGTGGGTACCCCACTCCACAATCCCACACGAGGATATGCCGACTATCTGATGCCCGCAGTGCTCATAGCCATACTGTTCCAAACAATGATGATGGCCATAGCTATACGCACAGGCGAGTTGCGCAGCAGGGGTACCATAATCCACTACGCCCGACGAGGTATCAGCTGGTCGAGCGTGGCCATAGTGGTCGTAGCCCGCGCATTTGTCTATGTGGTTATCTATGCAGTTTTGGCGCTGTTTTTGGTGGGATTGCTGCCCATAGTTTTCGACCTGCCCCGATGCGGAGCGTGGTTGGATGTGGTTGTTCTTTTGGCCCCATTTCTAATCGCTACGGCACTGCTGGGCCAAGCCTTCGGGCTACTATTCAGAGATAGCGATGCAGGGCTGCTACTTATCACATTCTTCTCGGTGGGCCTTTTGTTCCTCTCGGGGATGTCGTTTCCGCTCGAATTGTTGCCCCAGCCTTGGCGCGCCCTCCACTACATCCTCCCCGCCCCCACAGCCATACTCGGGCAGATAAAAGTAGGCTCGATGGGTGCCACCGCAAGCGACATCGCACCCGAAATTCTGACACTCTGGATAGACGCTGTATTCTACTTCATCGTGGCAACCATAATGCTGCAAAACACCCTCAAACGTGCCATCGGTCGCCCTCTGCCACCCGAAGCGGGCAAGTAATTTGGAATTCTCGCCATAATGGCCGATATTTGCACCGCAAAACAGACCTTTATTAAATTTTCTACGATGGAAGAGATTGAGTATTTTGAGCACTACGAGCAGCGACTCGAAGCCCTGCTGGCCTCGATGCAAGGCTCCGAAGGACGACTGATGGATATAGACGAACTCGAAGAGCGCTGGCACGAGTTTGCACCCGAATATATGGCCGACGCTGTGTCGCAAATCAACTCCTACCCCGCCTTCACCCTGGCCGTAGCCGCCTATGTGGGTATGGCCCTGGCAATCTGGTGGGACAAGAATTGGAACGCACACAAATCGACCACCTATGCCGATCTGCGTCGCTTGGGCGGTGGTTTCGACACCATCGACGAGTATATACTCAAATCGGTCATCGGCGTAGAGCCCGACAGCGAGGCTCGCGAGGAGATCGAGAACACCATGCGCACCCTCTCGCACACGGTTATGACCGCCATTATGCACGAGGATATCGAGAAGCAGACCACCCGAGCCTTCTACATTCTGGCTCGCTCGGCTAAGGTGATGTTCCGCGCCGGTGTAACCATCCAGCTCAAACGCCTCGGCTACCGCTACGAGAAAGTGCCCGTAAGCGCACCCGTTGTGAGCTAACACTCGGCCACTACTGCGCTACATAAAACAAAAGGCTCCGTAACCGCTTGGTTACAGAGCCTTTTTTGTTGGCACCGAGCACTATTTCTCTATGTGTACCTGCATCTGTGGGAAGGGGAAGTGGATACCCTTGGTGGGCAGCTGTTTGTAAATCTGCTCGTTCAGATTGTGGTAGATGCCCCAATAGTCGCTACTCTTGGCCCATACCCTGATGGTGATGTTCACAGCGCTGTCGCCCAGCGAGCCGATGGCCACAAAGGGAGCGGGATCCTGCTCGATACGCGCGTCGGCAGCAATAATGTCGAGGATAGCCTGGCGAGCAACATCGTAGTCGTCGCCATAGGAGATCGAAACGCTCAGGTCTACACGGCGACGGTTCTCGGCCGAGTAGTTGTTGATTACGTTGTTTACAATAGGGCCATTGGGCAGGGTGATAAGTTTGTTGTCTACGGTGTTCAGCACGGTGTTGAAGAGTTTAATCTCCTTAACGGTGCCCTCGAAGCCCTGGGTCTGCACATAGTCGCCGATGCGGAAGGGGCGGAGCAGAAGAATCATAATTCCGCCTGCAAAGTTCTGCAAAGTGCCGCTCAGAGCCATACCGATAGCAACACCGGTCGAAGCCAACAGAGCAACAAACGACGAAGTATCGACACCGAGCTTGCGAACAAGGCTCACGATAAGGATAACGTAGAGAGCAACCCTCACAAACGAGCGCACAAACTTGGCCAACGAAATCTCCATATTGCGGCGAGTGAAGATGCGTTCGAGCAGTCGGTCGAGATAGCGGATAATCCAGCGGCCAACGATGTAGATTGCAATGGCAACGAGGATGTCCCAAGCGAAGTTCATAAGGCCTTTGGTGATAAACTCCATAGCCTCTTGGAAGGGCATACTTTTAATCTGCTCTACGGTTTCGACCACTTTGGCGGTAGCGACCGAGTCGGCAGCGATCAGATCGGTTTGAAGAAAGCGAAACATAACAAGTAGTTTTTAATGAGTTTATAAAGAAATAAGTTTAGGCTTTTGTCCTATGCGACACACAAAATTATATAAATAGGGGCGATAGTGCAAACTATTTCTGCCCACCTCCTGCCCATTTTGGCAAAAAATTTGCGCCCAAAGAAGAAAAAATCGTGGGCAAGCTAACATTTTTAGCCACACTATTGTAAAATCAGATTATTGTCTTTATTTTTGTAATGATTACAAATTTACAATGTTTTTAACGCCTTAGAAATTATGAAACGCATTTTAGCTTTATATGCCGCATTGGCGATTGCATTGGGCGCTTCGGCAAACGACCGCCCTGTACGTTACGACCAGCTTCCTGCCAGGGCCAAGCATTTCATCGAGGAGTATTTTCCCACCCACAGTTTTTCGTATGCCAAGTACGACAATTCGATTGGCGAAAACAACTACGATGTAGTTTTCACCGATGGCACAGAGATTGAGTTCAACCGTCGTGGCGAGTGGCGCAAGATCGACTGCAAGCGTGGCTCTATTGTTCCCACTTCGTTGTTTCCGTCGTCGATTGTGAGCTACCTGGGGCAGAACTACCCCACTCAGAACATCGTCGAGGCCGACCGCGATGCACTCCGCTGGGAGGTGAAACTCACCAACGGCATCGAGTACACCTTCGACCGCCACGGCCAGATTAAGTGGATGGACGACTAAGCGCAAGCAACACACTTTTTGTATACCAACACTAAAAAACGACTTATTATGAAACGCATTTTCAAAATTTTGGCAATTGCTGCTGTGGCTCTGATTGGATTGCAGAGCTGCGAGAAAGAGGACAACTACATAAACGCATCGCTGCTGCCCACCGAGGCTCAGAACTTTCTGAGTGAACACTACGCATCGGTGGAGGTGCAGAGCGTCATCAAGGATTACGACGATTTTGGCTACACCTACGAGGTGCGCTTGGCCGACGGCACCCACATCGAGTTCCGCAAGAATGGCGAGTGGAAGAAGGTGGAGAATCGCACCGAGGGGGTTGCGAGCGGGGTTATTCCTGCCAAGATTGGCGAGTATGTTGCGACCAACTACCCCAACAATTTTGTGATAGATATCGAGCGCGAGCGCCACTACGACGTGGAGCTGAACGACGGCCTCGACTTGGAGTTCAGCCTCGATGGCGACTTCATCCGCATCGACCGCTAACGGTTATTTTCGCCTACCATAAGAGCACCTCAGCATATTGGGGTGCTTTTTTTGTGGCCACAGAAGGTGCGGATTGTGAAAATTATTCATAACTTTGTTAGCGACAAAACAAATATAGTGTGAACGCGAGTTCTACATAAAGGGTACACGAATACCCCTCCCAAGTCTGCTTGGGGGGGGTATTTCTTTGATTATCAACATATTACACAAACAATAAACCAAAAAAACAAAAAACAATGAAAAAACTCTTTTTACTTTTGACCACAGCCCTTTTGGGCTTTATGGTTGGCTGTTCTTACGACGACAGCGCCATTCTCGACAAGATTGCCGAGATGGAGAAGGAGCAGGCAGAAATGGAGAAGGAGCACGAAGATTTGCAGTCGCAAATCGACGCTCAGCAGACACTGCTCAATGCGCTTGCCAACAAACTGACCATTACAGCCATAACCGACACGGCCGAGGGCTATACCATTACTTTCTCCGATGGCTCCACCGCCACCATCAAGGATGGCGCAAAGGGCGACAAAGGCGATAAGGGTGACAAAGGTGATACCGGAGAGCAGGGCGCACAAGGCGACTCGTTCTTTGTCGATGTGGTTGTTGGTGAGAGTGATGTAACCTTCACTCTTGCCGATGGCGCTGTGATTGTTATTCCTTTGGGTGGTAGTGGTAGTGGCGACACTCCGTCGGCCGAGGCCAACAAGATTTACTACACCACATCGGATGGCAAAAAACTCTTCCCCAATAGTACCGAGCCATCGGCTTTTGGCGCCATTCTTCAATCCAATATCTACGAGAACGGTGTGGGCGTACTCACTTTCGACGATGCTGTTACTTCGATTGGATATCAGGCATTCAAAGGCTGTTCGGGCCTTACAAGCATTACCATTCCCGATAGCGTAACTAAGATTGGAAATAATGCATTCCAGAGCTGTAAGGGCCTTGCAAGCATCACCATTCCCGATAGCGTAACTTCGATTGGCCAGGATGCATTCGATGGCTGTTCGGGCCTTGCAAGCATCACCATTCCCGATAGCGTAACTTCGATTGGTAACAATGGATTCCATAAATGTTCGAGCCTTGCAAGCATCACTATTCCCGACAGCGTAATTTCGATTGGAGATGCTGCATTCGCCGGCTGTTCGAGCCTTACAAGCATCACCATTCCCGATAGCGTCACTTCGATTGAAGATCAGGCATTCTCCAGCTGTTCGGGCCTTACAAGCATTACCATTCCCGATAGCGTAACTTCGATTGGTTGGAATGCATTTTATAATTGTTCGAGCCTCAAGAGTATATATTGCAAGCCTACGACTCCACCAACAGGTGGCTCTGATATGTTCAACTACAACGCTTCGGGGCGCAAGATTTATGTGCCCACCGCGAGCGTAGATGCCTACAAGGCTGCATCGTATTGGAGCAACTATGCCTCCGCAATCGAGGGCTACGACTTCTAAGGAGTTAATAGGACATATAGGGCTTATAGGAGCAATTAGCATCTTAGGCCCTACAACAAAAAAGCGCGGGTATTAAAAATAATACCTGCGCTTTTTTGTCTACCGTCGACGGCAAAACACACGCCCCCGGCCTTTGGCCACCCCCTCTAACTTAGAGGGGGAATCCCTTTTATTCTCGGGTATTAAAAATAATACCTGCGCTTTTTCGTCTTGCCACGACTGCCTGATGGCAGGCGGTTGGCATCTACCGCTTTTATTGTCGACCGACAAATTCAAAATT
>JAZLDU010000009.1:0-4277 GCA_045614885.1 Tidjanibacter sp.
CCTCGCTCTGCGACACACGAGCAGCCATAGGCACTGCCGATACACCAGCCGAACCAATCAGAGGGTTGATCTTCTTACCCTCGGGCAAGAACAAGTTCACCAACTTAGCCAACATAACACCACCGGCAGTACCGCACGAGAAGGCTACGATACCCAAGCACAAGATACCCAGAGTCTTGAAGTTCAAGAAGGCCTCGGCAGTGGCAGTAGCACCTACGGTTACACCCAGGAAGATTACCACGATGTTCATCAACTCGTTCTGAACAGTCTTGGCCAAACGCTCAACAACGCCACACTCTTTCATCAGGTTACCGAGCATCAAGCAGCCAATCAGAGGCGCAGCGCTGGGCAGAATCAGAGCAATGATGATGGTGATAACGATGGGGAAGATAATCTTCTCGGTCTTCGATACCTGACGCAGTGCGGTCATCTTAATCTGACGCTCTTTCTCGCTGGTCAGAGCCCTCATAATAGGAGGCTGAATTACGGGAACAAGTGCCATATACGAGTAGGCCGCAATTGCGATAGGACCAAGCAACTCGGGAGCCAACTTAGAGGTCAGGTAGATAGAGGTAGGACCATCGGCACCACCAATGATACCAATAGCACCAGCCTGCTCGGGAGTAAAGCCCATAGCATAAGCACCAATGAAGGTCATGAAGATACCCACCTGAGCAGCAGCACCCATCAAGAAGCATTTGGGGTTAGCAATCAGTGGACCAAAGTCGGTCATCGCACCTACGCCAATGAAAATCAAGCAGGGGTAGATGCCGAGCTTAACACCCAGGTAGAGGTAGTCCAAAAGACCACCCTTAGCAGCCAACTCGTTCCAGTGAACGTGGCCACCCGCAAACAAGTCGGAGTGGAACATCTCGGCACCGGGGAGGTTGGTGAGCAACATACCGAATGCAATAGGCAGCAGAAGCATAGGCTCATACTGCTTTTTGATGGCCAAGTAGAGCAGGAAGCAGGCAATGCCAAGCATGCAAAGGCATTTCCAACCACCAGCCTCCACAAACATCTGGGCAAAACCTGTCGAGCCCAAGAAGTCCGAGATACTCTGGCCAACAAATGATTGAAGAAGTGTCATCATAATTTTCTCTCCTTATCGTCGTTTATTAGCCAAGAATAATCAGAGCGTCGCCCTCCATAACCGAGGCACCCTTGTTTACGCAAATCTCTTTAACCACGCCTGCTTTGTCGGCTGCGATGTTGTTCTCCATCTTCATAGCCTCCAAAACTGCTACGGTCTGACCAGCGGTTACGTTGTCGCCAACAGCCACGTTGATTGCCAAAACGGTACCGGGCAGGGGCGAGGTGATTTTCGAGCCAGCAGCCGAAGCAGCCTTAGGTGCAACGGGTGCAGCAGCTGCGGGTGCAGCGGTGGCAGGAGCAGCGCTATAAGTAGCGGCAGCAACCTGGGGTTTCTTGGTGGGCTGGGGTTTGATACCCTCAACCTCTACGATATACTCGGTTCCGTTTACGATTACGCGAGCCTGTTTCGACAAGTGATCGAGTTTGTCCAACTGTACGTTGTACTCGTTGTCGTTGATTTTAAGATTATAGTTTTTCATTTCTCTTCTATTCTGCTAATTATTTACGTTCTGGGAGTTGTGTCAGGCCGTGAATCTTAGAGTTCCAGGGCGAGTAGGCACGTTTGATTTTCTGAATAGTGATAACCTCCGACTCGCGGTCGTGGTCCTCACCCACTGCAAGACGAATGGCCATTGCAATAGCAGCAACGGTCTCGGTCGATACCATCGAGGGCAACTCAACCTCGGCAGGAGCCTCAACACCTTTGGCTGCACTCTTCTTGGCCACCTTCTGCTTGTGGCTGGCTGCAAAGGCCACACCAAACAGCTTGATGACGAAAATCAGAAGAGCCAAAGTCAGGGCCACCAGCGAAAAACCAATGAGCGTAACCCACAGAATCTCCGACCAACCCAATTCTAACATGTTCATAGTAACTTTGGTTTTAATCGGTTAGACTACAATGGAATGTTGCCGTGTTTCTTAGCGGGGTTGGCCAGACGTTTGGTTGCCAAGCTCTGCAATGCCCTAATCACGCGGAAACGGGTGTTGCGAGGCTCGATAACGTCGTCGATATAGCCGTAGCTTGCAGCACGGTAGGGGTTCGAGAATTTGTCTTTGTACTCCTGCTCTTTGGCAGCAATCAGAGCAGCCTTAGCCTCGGGAGTCTCGGCAGCAGCAATCTCCTTAGCGTTCAGCACCTCTACGGCACCGCTTGCACCCATAACTGCAATCTCGGCGCAGGGCCAAGCGTAGTTGATGTCGCCACGGATGTGTTTCGAGCTCATAACGATATAAGCACCACCGTAGGCCTTACGCAGGGTAACGGTAACTTTGGGCACAGTTGCCTCGCAGTATGCGTAGAGCAGTTTTGCACCGTGGTCGATAACGCCACCATACTCCTGACCGGTACCGGGCAAGAAGCCGGGAACGTCTACGAAGGTTACGATAGGAATGTTGAACGCATCGCAGAAGCGTACAAACCTACCAGCCTTGCACGAAGCCTTGATGTCCAACACACCTGCCATAAACTTGGGCTGGTTGGCGATGATACCAACGCTCTGGCCGTTGAACCTTGCAAAACCGGTGATGATGTTGCGAGCATAAGCCTCCTGCGACTCCAAGAACTCGCCATTATCTACCACTGCACGGATAACCTCATACATATCGTATGCCTTGTTGGGGTTGTCGGGAATAATCTCGTTGAGCGAGTCCTCCAAACGGTCGATGGGGTCCGAGCAAGCCACCACGGGAGTATCCTCCATATTGTTCTGGGGCATATACGAAATCAGCTTGCGGGTGATAGCGATAGCCTCCTCCTCGGTGTCCACTGCAAAGTGAGCAACACCCGATTTGCTGGCGTGAACGCTTGCGCCACCCAACTGCTCCTGGGTTACATCCTCGCCCACAACGGTCTTAACAACCTTGGGACCGGTCAGGAACATATAGCTGGTATCTTTCTTCATAATCACGAAGTCGGTCAGTGCGGGCGAGTAAACAGCACCACCTGCGCAGGGACCCATGATGAGCGAAATCTGGGGAATAACGCCGCTCGACATTACGTTACGCTGGAAGATACCTGCGTAGCCTGCCAGAGCGTTTACACCCTCCTGGATACGGGCACCACCCGAGTCGTTCAGACCGATAACGGGAGCGCCATTGCGCATAGCCATATCCATAATTTTGCAGATTTTCTCGGCCATAGTGAGCGACAGCGAGCCTGCCGACACGGTGAAGTCCTGTGCAAATACATATACCAAACGGCCGTCGATGGTACCGTAACCGGTCACAACGCCATCACCCAGGGGGTGGCTCTTCTCCATACCGAAGTCGGTGCAACGGTGGGTAACGAACATATCGAACCCTTCGAAGCTACCCTCGTCGAGCATCATTGCCAACCTCTCGCGTGCGGTGTATTTGCCTTTTGCGTGCTGGGCGTCGATACGTTTCTGACCGCCACCCATCTTTGCCTCCTCGCGAAGTTCAATCAACTTCGCAATTTTGTCTTGAATCTCCGACATAATAGATTTGTTTAATGTCTGTTGTTTGTATGTTAGTTGTTTGTCAATTTACTCCTCTTTGCCCTCGCAGCAGAGCTCGGTGAGCACGCCTTTGGTCGATTTGGGGTGGAGGAAAGCGATGCTCAGACCCTCGGCACCTTTGCGGGGAGCCTTGTCAATCAGGCGTACCTCTTTTGCCTCGGCCTCGGCCAAAGCCTCTGCTACGTCCTCAACGGCGTAAGCGATGTGGTGGATACCCTCGCCACGTTTCTCGATGAAACCTGCGATGGTGCTCTCGGGGCAGGTGGGCTCCAACAGCTCAATTTTGGTCTGACCGACCTTGAAGAAAGCGGTCTTTACTTTCTGGTCTACAACCTCTTCGATGTTGTAACATTTCAGGCCCAGTACCTCCTCGTAGTAGGGGATAGCCTCTTCGAGGCTTTTAACAGCGATACCGAGGTGCTCGATGTGCGAAATTTTCATAACTTTTGTTTTGGTTTAGAAGTTAATGTATTTAGTTAATTGAGTAAGAATCAGTCCTATTTGTTATGCGCGTACACACACGCCCGCATAAACATCACAAAGATACAAATTAAAATTCAAAATTCAAGATTCAAAATTCAAAATTATCGGCCGACGAATGGAAAGTTGGCAAATGCGAGTAAGCGAGGGCAGAGATTGCTTGCAAGCTATGCCGAGCAGGAGCATTTTAGAGCAAGCGTAGGTTGGTCAAAGACGAAAGTTATT
>JAZLDU010000010.1:0-31394 GCA_045614885.1 Tidjanibacter sp.
CCTCTAACTTAGAGGGGGAATTGAGGATAACTCCTCCCCTACGAAAGGGGAGGTTGGGAGGGGTGGTTGAAATTGCGTGCGCGTCCCCGCGCACATTCCCCCTCTAAGTTAGAGGGGGTGGCCGAAGGCCGGGGGCGTGTGTTTCTATTTGTGGGAGGCCGATGGCGTGCAAAATGGCGATAGTTGGGTGTGGATTTTTGCGGAATGATATTTTTTACTATTTTTGTGGGCCGAAAGGGTGTGCCCGAATGGTGGAATAGGTAGACACGCCGGACTTAAAATCCTGTGGACCGAAAGGTCCGTACCGGTTCGACCCCGGTTTCGGGTACAAGAAAAGGAGATGCAAACTGCATCTCCTTTTTTGTACCTTTCCCTATTTCAATTCCTTTCTATTGCAGCCACGACTTGAACTCCGAGGTGCGGGCCTTGCTGACAATGATGCGCTCGGGAGTGTCGACGCTCAGGTTCACAGCCAGGCGGCTGCCAAACCACACCGACATATCCCTAATGGCCCGTCGGGCGATGATGAACTGCCTATTGGCACGGAAGAATTGCTCGGTCGAAAGCGCCCCATAGTGCCCCTCCAAAGTGCCATCCACAGGGTAACAGCGCCCATCCATAGTCGTTACGCTCACCCTCTCGTTGCTCGTGTAGAAAAAGGCTATATCCTCGGTCGAAATGGGGATAATCTTGTCCTTCACCTGCACCAGCAGCGTGGAGTTGCTCTTGTTGTTGGCCTTCTCGACCATCTCTTGTGTGCGCCCCACATACTCCCTCGAAGCCGCCGAGGTGAGCGTCAGGAGTTTGCCCACCGCACGTTCCAAGTCGCTCTGCTTGATTGGTTTGAGCAGGTAGTCGATGCTGTTTACCCTGAAAGCGTCGAGTGCATATTGGTCGTAGGCCGTGGTGAAGATTATCGGGCACTCAATCTTTACGTTGTCGAAGATGCGGAACGAGTTGCCGTCGGCCAAGTGGATATCCATAAACACCAGGTCGGGCGTAGCGTTGCTGCCAAACCACGCCACAGCCTCGGCCACACTCTCGATTGTGCCGATAACGTCAATCTCGGGGTAGCTGGCCGCCAACAACATTTTTAGGTTGCGTGCAGCAGCGGTCTCGTCCTCTATGATGAGTGCTTTCATGGTCTACTTGGGCTGTTGGATGGGAAGTTTTACAACAAAGTTGCCGCCTGTTTGCTCTACAACCATCTGGCGGTTGCTGATGAGTGCATAGCGGTTGGCCAAGTTCCTCAGGCCTATGCCTGTGCTCTTCTCGGGCTCGATTTTGGGCACAATGGGGTTACTCACCACAATATAGTCGTCGGTAGCCGAGATGGTTATGTGCATAGGTTGTGCCGAGGTTATGGTGTTGTGTTTTACGGCATTTTCGATGAGGGGCTGAATCGACAGTGCGGGGATTTTGTAGCCGGTATATTTGGGCTCCACCTCAATTTCGATGTGTAGTTTGCCGGCATAGCGCACTTCGAGCAGATAGCGATAGGCCTCTACAAACTTCAACTCTTCGGCCACGCTGGTCATCTCGCCATTGCCCTCGCTGATGATATAGCGATATGTTTCGCTCATGCGGTCGATGTATGTCTGAGCGGCCTCGGTCTGCCCCTCGCGCACAAGCATCGAGAGCGAGTTGAGCGAGTTGAACAAAAAGTGTGGATTGACCTGATTTACAAGCGTATTGTACTGCCAGCTGAGGCTTTCGTTTTTGAGCTTTTCGTTCTCGACCTCCATCTCTTGCTTTTTGTAGAGCAGCTCGTAGATTTTGCCATAGAGGATTGCCACCACAAATGTTGCAGCGAGTTTGAGCATCGACATCGGGTTGAAGAAAATCCTTCCCGAGTTGAACGTAGTGACAACGTCGCCTCGCCAAGTCAGCTGTGGAGCCACCATAAAGAAGAGCACCAACAGCACCGCACACACCAACATTCGCCACATATAGTTGCTCCTGCGTGTGTCGGTCATAATGGTGAGCATTACCATTGCCACAACAAAGATGTAGAGCAGGTCGATGACCATAAACGAACTCCACGCCTGCCTATTCATTTGCTCCTGCGAACGGTGGCGACTCATCTGTTTGAGGCTCTCTTCGCGGATGATAATCGAGCCTTTGAGCGAGTCGGTGTCGATGGCAGCAACCTCCTCTTGTAGTGCCACTTCCGTAGCGTTCTCTCCTGACGATACTTCATCTTGCACCACCTCGGCCACCACTTGTTCGGTGCGTGGTGGGGTGGGCTCGCTGGCTTGTGGAGCCTCGGTGCGGCTCATCATCAGAAACACCAGGTACGAAAAGTTTACCAATACGGTAAGCAGAAATGCAATGAGCGCATTGGCCACTATTTTGCGATATTTACCTCTCTTTAACATCGTTTTTTTTGTGGGGTGTTGTAAGGGTTTGTGCTTGTGTGGACTTTTTGTGGTTGTTTCCGATGTGGGGTAGGGATGGTTACTCAGCGTCGATGTACTCTGGGAACCAGCCGGCGTAGGTCATATAATCCCTTGTGGTGCGTTCGAGGGTGTTTACCCTCTGCTCGGGAGTTACCTCTTTGAGCCTCTTGGCGGGCACACCTGCATAGAGGCCGCCCGGCTCCAATACGGCACCCGAGAGCACGAGTGCGTTGGCAGCGATGATGCAACCTTCGCCCACCTTGGCGTTGTCGAGCACCGTTGCGCCCATGCCGATAAGACAGTTGTCGCCAATCTGTGCACCGTGAATAATGGCGTTGTGGCCCACCGACACACCATCGCCGAGGATGGTTACCGAGGGGTGGGGCGAGAGGTCGTAGGTTGCGTGGAGCACAGCACCGTCTTGGATGTTGCACCTTTTGCCTATGCGTATGGCGTTCACGTCGCCACGGATCACTGCTCCGAACCAAACGCTACTCTCTTCGCCAATCTCTACGTTACCTACGATAGTGGCATTCTCGGCCACCATAGTACCTTTACCAATCTTGGGGCTAAAACCCCTACAACTCTTAATTACTGCCATATTTCTGTACGTTTTTTTTGTTTTCGGGTGTGTGAAAGGGTGTGTCTATTTTTTAGCCTCTTGCCAGAGTGCCTCCATCTCGTCGAGGGTCATTTCGCCCAGCGAGGTGTTCATCTCGGCTGCGCGCTTCTCGATGTGCGAAAAGCGGGCCATAAACTTCTTGTTGGTGCGCTCCAAGGCGTTCTCGGGGTCGATGCCGTAGAGCCTCGAAGCGTTGATGATCGAGAATAGCAGGTCGCCAATCTCGCCTTCCAGAGCCTCTTTGTTGCCGGCTTTCACCTCGGCCTCTACCTCGGCTACCTCTTCGTGAACTTTGGCCCACACGTCTTCTTTCTGCTCCCAATCGAAGCCTGCCGAGGCGGCCTTCTGACCTATGCGGAAAGCCTTGACCATTGCGGGCAACGAGCGGGGAACACCCGACAACACACCACCGGCCTCTTTGCGGGCCTTCTTGGCTTTCTCTTTGAGTTTGGGCATCTCCCAATTGTGGATCACCTCTTCGGGGTTGTCGGCGTGCACATCGCCATAGACGTGAGGGTGGCGATAGATGAGCTTGTCGCACAGGTAGTTGCACACGTCGGCAAAGTCAAATTTACCCATCTCTTCGCCCATCTTGGAGTAGAATACGATGTGGAGCAACACGTCGCCCACCTCTTCGCGAATGCCATCCATATTGCCGTCGGTGATGGCGTCTACCAGCTCGAAACACTCTTCGATGGTGTTGTTGCGTAGCGACTCAAAGGTCTGTTCTTTGTCCCAGGGGCACTTTTCGCGCAGGGTGTCCATCACTTCGAGCAGTCGTGCGGTGGCTTCAAGTTTCTTTTCGTACATAGGGTTTGTATCTCTGTTTTTGTTACTAAATTCTGCTATATCCCTACAAAGATACTCTTTTCTGCCAAAAATTTGTAAATTTGTAAGGATATTTATTCACCCATAGAGCACACCGACGTATGAAAAACCGCATAATAACCATTTTGTCCCTGCTGATGCTTGCTTTTGCTCCGCCTGCTTGGGGCGTAGAGCCTGCCGAGGGAATTGTTGTGGCCGATTGCCGCTTGGCCGATTATCTGCCTCTGTTGGAGGGCAAAAGGGTGGGGCTACTCACCAACCATACGGCCGTTGTGGAGGGTACCCACTTGGTGGATACGCTGCTCTGCCGAGGGGTGGACATAGAGCTGATTTTTGCACCCGAACACGGATTTAGGGGCACGGCCTCGGCGGGCGAGAGTGTGCGCTCGGGCCACGACCAACATACGGGCATAGAGATTGTGTCGCTCTATGGGGCAAACAAAACGCCCAAGGCCAACGATGTCTTCCGTTGCGATGTGGTGCTGGTCGATATTCAGGATGTGGGCCTGAGGTTTTATACCTATCTTTCGACGCTCTACCTGATGATGCAGACTTGTGCCGAGGTGGGGGTGCCGGTGGTGGTGCTAGATAGGCCCAACCCCAACGGAATGTATGTCGATGGCCCTGTGTTGGAGCAGGAGTACCGCTCGTTTGTGGGAATGGTGCCGGTGCCGGTGGTACACGGAATGACGCTGGGCGAGCTGGCCCGAATGATAAATGGCGAGGGATGGCTCGCGGGGGGCGTTAAGTGTCCGCTGACGGTTGTTCCATGCTTGGGCTACCGCCGCTCGATGCGCTACGAACCACCCATTGCTCCGTCGCCTAATCTGCCTAATACCAAGAGCATATACCTCTATCCGTCGCTTTGCTACTTCGAGGCTACCGAGGTGAGCATTGGCCGAGGTACGGATAGGCCTTTTCAGGTTGTCGGCCACCCCAAGATGAAAAATAGGGGAGCGACTTTTACCCCCATGGCGTGCTCTGCGGCCAAAAATCCGCCCCAAGAGGGCCAAACTTGCTATGGCAAGGATCTCTCGACGCTTGCCGACGATAAGATTATTGCCGAGGGTATCGACCTGCGCTATATTATAGACGCCTACCACCAGCTGGGCTCGCGTGGCGACTTCTTCTCGCCTTTCTTCGAGAAACTTATCGGTGTGGGCTATGTGAGAGAGATGATTGCCTCGGGCTATACGGCAGCCGAGATCGAGGCCGTGTGGAGCGACGATGTGAAACGCTTCTGTGAGCAACGCCAAAAATATCTTATCTATGAGGATTAAAGTCTTTATAGTTAGCTTGTTGGTGCTACTTTGTGTGGGCAATCTGAGGGCCGAGAGTGGTGCTCTCGGACTTGTGCCTATGCCCCGCAAGGTCGAACTAACCGAGGGCGAATTCTGCTACCACCCCACGGCCACTCTCTATACCCCCGATGTGACTCTGCGTGGCTATCTGGCCAACTACTTTGCCACAGGGCGCACTATCGACTTCAATACGGCCGTGATGGTGGGCATAAACCCGCGCCTCGACCTGCCAGCCGAGGGATATGTTTTGGAGGTCAGGCCCGAGGGAGTGGTGGTTAGCGGTGTGGACTATGCCGGAGCCTTCAATGGGGTGCAGACTCTGTTGCAACTCTTCCCTGCGGAGGTTTATAGGGGCGATTTCCGTGCCGAGTGCCGAATTCCGTGCCTGCGCATAACCGATTGGCCCGAATATAGTTACCGAGGTATGCACTTCGATGTGGCACGCTCGTTCACCCCTTTTGAGGAGGTGTTGCGATATGTAGATAATCTCAGCCGCCACAAAATCAACACCCTCCACCTACACCTTGTCGACGACGAGGGGTGGCGTGTGGAGATTAAGTCGCACCCCGAACTGACCGAGGTGGGGGCGTGGCGAGGTGGCGATAGCCCTCTGCATAGCATCTATGGCCGCTGGGGAGAACGCTATGGTGGCTACTATACGCAGCAGCAACTGCGCCAGCTTGTGGACTATGCAGCGGTGCGTAACATTACCGTTGTGCCCGAAATCGACCTGCCGGGCCATAGCCTTGCGATAGCCAAAGCGCACCCCGAAATTCTCTGCCCCATAGAGCGCAATCTGGCGGCAACGGCGGGCTATGATACGAGCAATGTGTGGTGTGTGGCACGCGAGGAGAACTATGCACTGTTGGAGGATATTTTTGGCGAGTTGGTCGATATTTTCCCCTCGGAGTATATCCACATTGGTGGCGACGAAGTGCAGATGGGCTCGTGGCGCAAGTGCCCTCACTGCTCGGCTCTCTATGAGCGCGAGGGTTTTACGGACTACCACCAAGTCGAGGCCGTTTTCCTTAACCGAGTGGTCGAAATTTTGGCTCGCTATGGTCGCAAACCAGCAGTGTGGAACGAGGCCATTGTGGGCGGAAACCTCACGCCCAATGCGCGAGTGCACGGCTGGGAAGCGGGAAACAAGGCTGCCCGCAGTGCGGCCCAAGGCTACTCGACGGTGGTGATGAGCGGCCCCTATTTCTACTTCGATATGCGCCAGAGTGCCGACGAGGTGGGTCACAATTGGGCAGGGGTGGTTACGGCCCGCAAGTGTTACTCCTACCGACTCTCCGAGCAGGGCTTTTCGGCCGAGGCGCAGGCGAGGGTAGAGGGATTTTCGGGTGCTTTCTGGACCGAACTGCTCGCTTGGCATAGCGAGGCGATGCCCCACTATATCGACTACCAACTCTATCCTCGCGTGTGTGCTCTGGCCGAGGTGTGCTGGATGCCCGAGGAACGTAGGGTGTGGGCCGACTTCGAGGCCCGACTCGACCACCACAAGGCTCGCTTGGAGGCTATGGGTATCCGCTACCGACAGGGCGAACCTCCCAAGCCCAAAGGAAAAGTTATAACCCCTAAGATGGTCTGCACCACCTCGTTGCCTATGCGTAAGGAGGGCGACCTGGATCGCATCTCGGCCTACGTCAACGATTATGGTGTGCGTACAAGTCGCACCTGCCGAGAGGGCGACTGGATTTTGTATGAGTTCGAGGGCGGAGTGCCTATGGGGGCGGTTGTGGAACTAACCACGGGCTACCGTCACGTTACCCGAGGGCTCTTCCCAAGTGGAGTGGTGGAGATTTCGACCGATGGCGTGGTGTTTACCACCGCCTGCGACCTTCGCAATGGTCGCGCTGTTGTGACCGCCAGCGAGCCCCTACGAGCCATCCGCATCCGTTGTACCACTACGGGCAACAACGACCCCTATGTCTATATCCAACACCCCGTAATTAGAATTGAAAATTGAAAATTGAAAGTTGAAAGTTGAAAGTTGAACTCCTCCTCTATTTCCCCTCTAAGTTAATCTCCCCTACGACAGGGGAGTGGCCCGCATGGCCGAGGGGTGGTCGAAATTGTGTGCGTGTCCTCACGCACCTCCCCCTCTAAGTTAGAGGGGGTGCCCAAAGGGCGGGGGCGTGTGTCAAATGTGTCAAACATCAAGCCATAACAAAAGCGCACCTTGACGGAGTTCAAGGTGCGCTTTTGCTTTGGACGGTCAAATGTCTAATAGTCCGACTATTACCCTCGCCACTCGTTATCGGATTGTTGCACCTGCCTTCTTGGCAAAAGCGTCAATCAGTTTGTTCATAGTGTTGTCGATGGTCTTGTCGTCGAGGGTGCGGCTCTCGTCTTGGAGGATGAAGGCCAGAGCATACGACTTCTTGCCTGCCTCCAACTTGTCGCCGGTGTAGACGTCGAACAACGACACATCTTTCAGCAACTTCTTCTCGGTCTGGAATGCAATAGCGCGCAACTCGGCATAGGTGGTAGCGCTGTCTACCAGCAGAGCCAAATCCCTCTTAACTGCGGGGAACTTGGGCAGCTCGGTCACCTGAACTTTGTGCTTGCGAGTGTATTTCAGAAGGGTGTCGAAGTCGATGTCGAGGTAGTAAACGTCGCCTTTCAGGTCGAAAGTCTTACGCACCTTGGACGACACGGTACCAATCAGTGCCAACTCCTTGTTGCCAGCTTTCAGCACCAAACCTTCTGCAAAAATCTCGTTCGAGAGAGGCTCGCTGCGGAGAGTGTAGATGTCCATACCAAAGCGACGCAAAATCTTCTCGGCCACGGCTTTCAGGCGGAAGAAATCGGTAGCCTCGCCCTTGCTGTTCCACGACTGCGAGGTGTGGTTGCCGGCTACGGCCACAGCCAAACGGTACGACTCGTTGTAGGGTGCCAAACCGCCATCCTCTTTGCGCTCGGCATTGTAGGTGTAGGTGTTGCCAAACTCGTAGATCTTCAAGTTTTGCACCTTGCGGTTTACGTTCAGCTCAATTACCTCCAACAAGCCGTAGAGCAGAGTCTGGCGCATAACGCCCAGGTCGGCACTCAGGGGGTTCATAATCTTCACGCACGACGATGCGGGGAACGCTTCCGACTGCTCGTAGTAGCTGCTCTTGGTGAGCGAGTTGTTCATCACCTCGGCAAAGCCCTGCGCGCTGAGCATATCGCTCACCATGTTGCGCAGTTTGTCTTTGTTGGGCTTGGGCTCATACGAGAGAGTCGAATTAACGTGGGTGGGAATCTCCACGTTGTTGTAGCCATAGATGCGAAGAATCTCCTCCACCAGGTCGGCAGGACGCTGAACGTCTACACGATAAGCGGGCACCTCTACGCTCAGGCCCTCCTCGCTCTCGGCGGTGATGGCAATCTCCAAATCTTTCAGAATCTCTTTGATGGCCTCGTTGCCAATCTCCTTACCAATCAGGTTGTTGATATAGTTGTAGGTGATGTCGATCTTGAAGGGTGCTACGGGTGCGGGGCAGATGTCGGTAATCTCCGAGGTAATCTCGCCACCGGCCAACTCTTTAATCAACATTGCTGCACGTTTCAGAGCATAGATGGTGATGTTGGGGTCGATACCGCGCTCGAAACGGAACGAAGCGTCGGTCGACAGTGCGTGACGTTTTGCGGTCTTGCGCACCCATACGGGGTTGAAGTAGGCGCTCTCCAAGAATACGTTGGTAGTCTGGTCGCTCACGCCCGAGTGCTCGCCACCAAATACGCCCGCGATACACATAGGCTTCTCGGCGTCGCAAATCATCAGGTCGTTTGCCGACAGGGTGCGCTCCACGCCATCCAGAGTGCGGAACTTGGTGCCCTCGGCACAGGTGCGAACAACCACCTCGTTACCCTCGATTTTATCTGCATCGAACGAGTGCAGAGGCTGGCACAACTCGTGCAGAACGTAGTTTGTTACGTCTACCACGTTGTTTTTGGGGTTGATGCCGATAGCCCTCAGAGCATTCTGCAACCACTGTGGCGAGGGAGCAATCTTCACGCCCGAGATATTCACGCCGGCATAGCGGGGAGCACCCTCGGTGCACTCAACCCTCACTTTGGTAGCCTTCGAGGTGTTGTCTACCTTCCACTCGTCCACGCTGGGCAGGTGGAGGTCGGCTTTGCGGCCCTGCGAGCGCAAGTAGGCTGCCAAGTCGCGAGCCACGCCATAGTGCGAAGCTGCGTCAATGCGGTTGGGGGTAAGGCCGATGGCCAGACGGTAGTCGTCGGTAAGGCTGAGGTACTCCATTGCGGGGGTGCCTGGAACGGCGTTCTCGTCGAGCTCCATGATACCCTCGTGGCTGCGACCGATGCCCAGCTCGTCCTCGGCGCAAAGCATACCGAGCGACTCTACGCCACGGATTTTGCTGCGCTTAATCTTGAATACCTCGTCGGAGTCGATGGGGTAGAGCTCTGCGCCCACGGTTGCCACCATCACTTTGAGTCCTGCGCGGCAGTTTGCGGCACCGCACACAATACCGAGGGGCTCGTCTGCGCCTACATCTACGGTAGTGATGTGGAGGTGGTCCGAATCGGGGTGGTCGATGCAGGTGAGCACCTGGCCCACCACTACGCCTTTGAGGCCGCCACGCACAGCCTCTATTTTCTCAAACTCCTCGATTTCCAGACCGATGTCGGTCAGAATTACCGATGCCTCTTGGGCGGTCAGATCGCTGTCGAGATAGTTTTTGAGCCAATTGAAAGAAATGTTCATAGTTGTATATTTTTTGTTATTGTTTTTGCGCTTTGTTTCTAACCCACAAAGATACAACTTTGAATTGAGAATTGAGAATTGAGAATTGAGAATTTTTCGAAAAAAACGGGAGTAATGGTTTGGATGTGGCAGATGGTTTCGATTTTCAACTTTTTTCGCTATCTTTGCACGATAAATTGCGCAATAGATGAAAACGATTCGTAACTTCTGTATTATAGCCCACATCGACCACGGCAAGAGTACCCTGGCAGACCGACTCCTCGAAGAGACCAAAACCCTCTCCGAGCGCGAGTTGCAGAACCAGGTGCTCGACGATATGGACCTCGAACGCGAAAAGGGCATCACCATTAAATCCCACGCTATCCAGATGCAATACACCACCGGTGGTGTGGACTATACGCTAAACCTTATCGACACCCCCGGACACGTAGACTTCTCCTACGAGGTGTCGCGTGCTATTGCTTCGTGCGAGGGTGCGCTGCTGGTTGTAGATGCTTCGCAGGGTATTCAGGCTCAGACCATCTCGAACCTCTACCTTGCCTTGGAGCACGACCTCGAAATTATCCCCGTAATCAACAAAATAGATATGGAGTCGGCAATGGTCGACGAGGTTAAAGACCAGATTGTCGAACTGCTCGGTTGCGACCACGACGAGATTCTCTGTGCCTCGGCCCGCACGGGTGTAGGCATCAGCGAGATTCTCGACGCCATTGTGGAGCGCATCCCTGCACCTAAGGGCGACGAAAATGCCCCCTTGCAGGCTCTGATTTTCGACTCGGTGTTCAACTCCTACCGAGGCATTATCGGCTACTTCCGTGTGATGAACGGCACCATTCGCAAGGGCGACCACGTTAAGTTCTTCAACACCGGCTCGGAGTACGATGCCGACGAGATTGGCGTGCTGAAACTCAAATTCGTTCAGCAAGACGAGATTAAGGCGGGTAATGTGGGATACATCATGTCGGGTATTAAAGCCTCGAAGGATGTGAAGGTTGGCGATACCATTACCCACGTTGATAGGCCCTGCTCGGAGGGTGTGGCCGGCTTCGAGGATGTTAAGCCTATGGTGTTTGCGGGTGTATATCCTGTGGATGCAAGCGAGTATGAGGACCTGCGCGCCTCGCTCGAAAAGTTGCAGCTCAACGACGCATCGCTCACCTTCGAGCCCGAGAGTTCGCTTGCGCTCGGCTTTGGTTTCCGCTGCGGCTTCCTCGGATTGCTCCATATGGAGATTGTGCAGGAGAGGCTCTACCGCGAGTTCGATATGGATGTGATTACCACCGTGCCCAACGTGTCGTTCAAGGTGACTACCAAGAAGGGCGAGGTGGTCGATGTTCACAACCCCTCGGGTTTGCCCGACCTCACTCTGGTAGACAAAATCGAAGAACCCTATATCCGTGCCCAGATTATTACCAAGACCGACTACCTGGGTGCAGTGATTAAACTCTGCATCGACAAACGCGGTACGCTGGTTAATCAGGTGTTCCTCGGCCCCGAGAGGGTGGAGATTAACTTCGATATGCCTCTGTCGGAGATTGTGTTCGACTTCTATGATAAGTTGAAGAGCATTTCGCGTGGCTATGCTTCGTTCGACTACCACCAGATTGGCTACCGCGAGAGTAAACTCTCCAAACTCGATATTCTGCTCAATGGCGAGCCTGTGGATGCGCTCTCGTCGCTTATCTTCACCGACCACGCCTACGACTTTGGTCGCAAGATGTGCGAGAAACTCAAAGAGCTCATTCCTCGCCAGCAGTTCGATATTGCCATTCAGGCGGCCATTGGTGCAAAGATTATTGCTCGTGAGACTGTGCGCCAGGTGCGTAAAGATGTTACGGCCAAGTGTTATGGTGGTGATATCAGCCGTAAGCGCAAGCTGCTCGAAAAGCAGAAGAAGGGTAAGAAACGTATGCGCCAGATTGGTAACGTACAGGTACCCCAGTCGGCCTTCTTGGCAGTCTTGAAGATGGATTAAAAAAAAGGAGTCAGCATAACTGACTCCTTTTTTTTGTCGACCGTCGACCGTCGACCGTCGACCGTCTAACGTCACTTACCACCTAAAAGACTAAAACTTGACCTGCTCAGGCAGTAAGAGATATGAGCCGTAGGCGAGTATCTCAGAAAAATTTTTGGGCGACTTTTTATAAAAAGTCGCAAAAGATAATCTTCTAAGGAACAAGTACTTTTAACCTCTTCGACGAGATATCGAAACGAACGGGGGTGGTGCCGAGTGCTTCGCCATCGACCTCCACTTCGCGCACCTCCGAGGAGGTGATTTCGATACACTTGCCCGTGTGGTGGTGCACCTTGCTTACCGAGTAGATTTTGCCGTCGTAGAGCTTGCCCACAACAGTTGCGATTTTCAGAGCCGACATGGTGTCGATAATAGTGCAGTCAAGCAACCCATCATCGGCCTTCGAGAGTGGCAACTGCAACATTCCGCTGCCGTTGTACTGACCAATGCCCACCGATACGCTCATAATCATTCCGCTGGCCACCTGCTTGCCATCGACCTTCACGGCCATAGGGCAGGAACGATAGCCAAAGACCGACCTGGCAAGCTGCATCGTATACGACGACTTGCCGTTTTTGCCTTTGTCTTTCATCTGACACACTTTCAGGTTTACGGCTGCATCCATACCCGCACCGCTCACATTCACGCAGTAGCGGCTCTCCTCCACACCTTTGCGGTTGATATAGGTGGCTTTGCCCACGTCTTGCAGAAACTCTTTGCCTGCTGCAATCACCTCGGCTGCACCCTCGTAGCTGCGAGGAATTCCATAGGTGCGAATCCAGTCGTTGCCTGTACCTACGGCAATTACGCCCATACGCACCTCGGCAGGGTTTACCTCCGTCTGTGTAAGGATTCCGTTTGCCACCTCGTGGATTGTGCCGTCGCCACCGATGGCGATGATGTTGCGATAGCCGTCTTCGATGATGCCGCGCTGAGCCAGCTCAATGGCGTGCTGTCGGCGGCCCGTAAATACGGTGTCGAAGTCGATGCCTTTCGAGTAGAGAATACGGGCTATGTGTTCCCAATCGCGCCCGCACTTGCCGCTGCCCGAGAGCAGATTTACAATGGCGAGCCATCTGTTGTTTTTACCCATTATTACCTTGTTTCTAAACCTATTACCTTCCGCCACCCTCCAACAGAGTGTTGTGGTGTCGGCCGAGGTTTGAGTTAGTCTAACCTTTAATTTATATCAAAGGGGCCTTAATCGGTTTAAGGCCCCTTGCTGAGTCTTTGTGATACTACTATTTCTCGGGAGCGTGTTCGAGAGTGTAGCAGAGATAGTCGTAGAATTTGCCTACCGATTCGATGTTTACCTTCTCGTCGGGCGAGTGGGGGTAGCAGATGGTGGGGCCAAACGAAATCATATCCATCTTGGGATATACACCACCGATGATACCGCACTCCAAACCTGCGTGGATGGCCATCACTGCGGGCTCGGTGCCGTAGAGAGCCTTGTAACCCTCTTTCATGGTAGCCAAAATGGGCGAGTCGGGATTGGGGTTCCAACCGTCGTAGCCACCGCTCAGCTTAACGCTTGCACCGGCCAACTCGCATACAGTCTTCATCTGCAAAGCCAAATCCTCTTTCTCGCTGCGTACCGAGCTGCGCAACAAGCACATGATGGTAAATTTGCCATTCTGGCTTACCACCCTTGCGAGGTTGGTAGAGGTCTGTACCAAGCCGGGCATAGCAGTACTCATACGAGCAATGCCGTTGGGCAGGCCAACAACTGCGTCGATCAAATCCTGAGTGTCGAAGATGTCGATGCACTTGGTGGGGCACTTAACGGGGATAGCCTTGAACGAGATGCTGTCTTCCACACCTTTGTACTCCTCCTGATAGAGTTTCTCGAACTTCTTAACCGCAGCCAAGAACTTCTTCTCATACTGTTTCAGCACAGCCACGGTTGCGAAGGCCTCGCGGGGAATAGCGTTCCTCAGACCGCCACCGTCGATGTCGCACAACAGGATGCCGAATTTGTCCATAAAGTTCTTCAAGAACCTTGCCATCAGCTTGTTCGAGTTGGCCCTTTGGAGAATAATCTCCATACCCGAGTGACCACCTTTCAGACCTTTGATCTCCAAGCGGTAGCCGCTGAAATCTTTGGTAATGATGCGGCCTTTGCCATATTTGAGGGTTGCGTTGAAGTCCAAACCGCCTGCGCAGCCAACATACAACTCGCCGTGAGTCTCAGAGTCGAGGTTGAGCAGGATTTCGCCCTTCAACATACCGGGTTTCAGACCGAAAGCACCATCCATACCGGTCTCTTCGGTTGCGGTGAAGAGAGCCTCGATGGGGCCGTGTTTTACATCTTTCGATTCGAGCACAGCCATAATGGCAGCCACACCGATACCGTTGTCGGCACCGAGGGTAGTACCGTCGGCAGTTACCCAGTCGCCGTCGATGTAGGCCTCAATGGCGTCGGTGTCGAAGTTGAACTCTTTGTCGGAGTTCTTCTGGGGTACCATATCAACGTGGGCCTGCAAAACGATGGTTTTGCGATTCTCCATGCCGGGGGTTGCGGGCTTGCGAACCAAGATGTTCAGAGCCTCGTCTACCACATACTCCAAGCCTTGTGCTTTGGCAAACTCGATGACGTAGTTGCGTGCGGCCTCTTCGTTGTGCGAGGGGCGAGGACACTTGTTGAGTCCTGCAAAGTGTTTCCAAACTGCCACGGGGGCGAGCTGTGCGATATTCTTATCCATAATAGTTTTAGATATAAGTGTTTGTATATTTTTAGGTTTAATTATTGTCGGTTTTGTGGTGGTCGTTTGTGGCCGAGTCTTCTTCGTGCGAGTCGAAGGCTTTGACAATCTGACTCACGAGCGAGTGGCGGATAATATCTTTTTTGCCAAACTCAACGATGCCGATGCCCTCTATATTGTGTAGCATATCGACTGCACGTTTCAGGCCAGAGTCGCTCTTGCGCGGAAGGTCTATCTGTGTCAGGTCGCCCGTAACGATAAACTTGGCATTGCGGCCCATACGGGTTAGGAACATCTTAATCTGGGGCAGGGTAGTGTTTTGCGCCTCGTCGAGAATCACGAAGGCGTTGTCGAGGGTGCGGCCCCTCATATAAGCCAGCGGAGCAATCTGCACCACGCCCTCTTCGAGAAACCTCTGCAACTTGGCCGGAGGAATCATGTCGTTCAGGGCGTCGTAGAGAGGTTGCAGATAGGGGTCCAACTTCTCTTTCATATCTCCGGGCAGAAAGCCCAAGCGTTCACCGGCCTCCACTGCGGGGCGGGTGAGGATTATGCGCTTCACCTCTCGGTTTTTAAGCGCGCCCACAGCCAGAGCAATGGCCGTGTATGTTTTGCCGCTACCGGCAGGGCCGATAGCAAAGAGCAGGTCGTTTTTGCCGTAAAGGTCCACGAGTTTTTGCTGATTCTCGGTGCGGGCCTTTACGATAAGTCCGTTGTTGCCATAGACGATTACGTCGGAGGGCATAATGCCCCCTTCGGGTTGGGGAAGTCCACCCTGAAAGATTTGGTTTATAACACTTGGCGAGATGTGTCCGTATTTGTTGTAATACTCGCCGAGTGCCTCGACTCTCTTTTCCAACCTCTCAATCTCCTCGTCGGTGCCGATGGCCTTGATGACCTCGCCGCGAGCAACAATTTTTAGTTTAGGAAAGAGGTCGCAAATCCTGTTGAAATTAGAATTTGCGACCCCATAGAAGTCGAGAAGGCCAATACCGTCGATAGATATGCTCTTCTCTGCCATATAGTTAGCTAAATGTATCCCTTGTGGCGAAACATTAGAACATTACACCAATCGAGAGAGTCCAAGTGTTGGTCTCTTGGTTTACGTTGTCGAAGTTGAAGATCTCGCCAAAGTTGGTAGGCTCCATGCCCTCTTTCCAACCGCCAATCATACGAGCGTCGATCATGATGAAGTTGAACAGGTCGATACCAACGCCAGCAGCCCAGGTGTAGGTAACATCTTTCCAATCAACCTTACCGGTGTTCTCGAGAGTCTCGCTCGAATTGAACTTAACAACGGGACCAGCCTGAATGCGAGCGTTGAACAAACCGAGGTCCATACCAACACCTGCCAATACGGGGACGTCGAAGTTGTTAACGGTGAAATCTTTTACTGCAACATTCTCGCCGTTGGCATCTTTCAACGAGCCTTTGGTCCAGCCATACATCAGCTCGGGCTGCAAGTGGAGCGAGAAGATCGACAGGGGCAGGTTGAAACGGGTCATAATACCTGCGCTGTAACTCTGAGCGCCCTCAAAGGTCGAAACAGCACCATCTGCATCTTTAATGCTCGAAACGTCTACGTTCGAGGTCATACCGGCTTTGGGACCGAACCAGAACCAGCCGTGGCTCTGTGCGTTGATTGTAGTTACTGCCATCAGAGCAACTGCGAGTGTCAAGAGAATTTTTTTCATAACATTCCAAAATTAAAATTTGTTAAACATTTTCTTCATTTTTGTAGGGGTAGGTGCGTAAGTTGGGCCACGCACTTGCGGGGGTATTACTTATTTATAATAACTCGCCCACAGAACAAAGATATATTTTTTTTCTCAATAAAAACAAATTTGCTCACCTTTTTGTGTTTTATGCACAAAAAAGCCCCTTACAAGGCTCATTTGAGCGCCTCGCAAGGGGCTTTTGCAAATCATCTGTGGAATTTAGAACATTACACCAAGGCTCAGGTTCCAACTTGTGCGGTTGGGGTTGATGCTGTTTTTGATATCTTTTGCATCAACTTTACCCTCTTTGAAGTTGCCATTGTAGCGCACCTCGGCAATCAGGCTCAGCACTTTCACACCCACACCTGCGGTCCAAGAGATGGTGGGATCTTTTTTGAGTTTGTCCCAAGCGTTGAGGAAATCGTTCTCGGTCAGCTCTTTGAAGCCTTTGTTCTGTGCGATAGCCACCACAGGGCCTGCGTTTACACGAACGCTTGCCAAGCCACCCAAGCCAATCTCTGCGCCAATCAGTACGGGCAGGTCGATATAGGTGTTGGTCACGGTCTCCTCTTTTTCGGTAGTGCCGCCAAGGAGGTCTTCTACCGAGGGGAGGGTGGGGACTTTAATCTGCGAATTGGTGTACTGCAACTCGGGCTGAATGTAGAGGGGCAGTTTGGGGATGTTGATACGTGCAAAAACGGTACCTGTCCAACCGGTACCGTCGGCGGTGATAGCCTCTGTGATTGCAGAGGTGGTGTCGGGAATCTGCTCGCTCGACGAAACGATACCGATGCGGCCACCCACGTTGAGGATGCCCAGAATGTTGTTGCCGGCCATCATTGCGCTGCACGAGAGCAAAGCGGCCACGATAGATAGTATAACCTTTTTCATACTTTTGGTGTTTTTTATCGTTGTGGTTATTAGAAAAGTTCTCTATTACAGCCCCAAATATAACACTTATTGTGCAAAAATATCCACCGAGTGGCAAAAATTTTCTCAAAGTTGGTTATCTTTGCACCGCATAATAAGTTAGACGTAAGAATTATTGAACATACGAGTATGAGTTTAGTAGCAATTGTAGGTCGCCCCAATGTGGGTAAAAGTACCTTTTTCAACCGCCTTGTAGGTATGCGTCAGGCTATTGTCGATTCGACTGCCGGCACTACCCGTGACCGCCACTACGGCAAGACCGATTGGAATGGTCGCGAGTTCTCGCTCATCGACACCGGTGGTTACTCGGTGGGTAGCGACGACGAGTTCGAGGAGGAGATCCGCAAACAGGTTCACTTGGCTATCGACGAGGCCGACCTGATTTTGTTTATGGTAGAGGTTTCGACCGGTATTACCGACCTCGACCAGATGGTTGCCGACGTGTTGCGTCGCAGCAAGAAAAAGGCTCTGCTGGTGGTTAATAAGGTCGATAACTACGACCTTATCTATGGCTCGAACGAGTTCTATGCTCTTGGCTTGGGCGATCCCTACTGCATCAGCTCGATGAGCGGTAGCGGTACGGGCGATTTGATGGACAAAATCGTGGAGCTGCTGCCCGAGGATAAACCCGAGGTGGTGGAGGAGTTGCCCCGCATCACCATCGTAGGCCGCCCCAATGTGGGCAAATCGTCGCTCACCAACGCTCTGCTGGGCACCGAGCGCAACATTGTGACCAACATTGCAGGCACCACTCGCGATAGTATCAACACCCGCTATAACAAGTTTGGCCTCGACTTCTACCTGGTCGATACTGCCGGTCTGCGCAAGAAGGGCAAGGTTACCGAGGATTTGGAGTTCTACTCGGTTATGCGCTCGATTCGCGCTATCGAGAATTCGGATGTGTGTGTGCTGATGCTCGACGCTCGCCAGGGTATCGAGTCGCAGGATATGAATATCTTCTCGCTCATCGTGCGCAACAAGAAGGGCTGCGTGATTGTGGTCAATAAGTGGGACCTTATCGAGAAGGGCAACAACACCATGAAGGAGTGGAGGGAGGCTTTGCAGTCCAAACTTGCTCCCTTCAACGATGTGCCCATCATCTTTACCTCGGTAATCAACAAACAGCGCATTATGGAGGTTTTGCAGACCGCCATTCAGGTATACGAGAACCGCAACCGTCGCATTTCGACCTCGGAGTTGAACGACTACCTGCTGCCTATCATCGAGGAGACTCCTCCTCCAATGACCAAGGGTAAATATATCCGCATCAAGTATGTTACTCAGCTGCCCACCGTGTCGCCCTCGTTTGCATTCTTTGTAAACTTGCCTCAGTATATCCGCGACCACTACCGCCGCTTCTTGGAGAACAAGATTCGCGAGAGGTGGGATTTCAGCGGTGTGCCTATGCAGATCTACTTCCGCCAGAAGTAGCAGTTGTTGGGTTAGAATTTTCCCGCAGATGAATCCGAAAGTTAAAACATACGCAATGCCCGTAGCAATCGCTGCGGGTATTGTTTTTCATAACTTTTTTGGCCGCTTTGGGTGGCTCTCGCCCTACATCATTTTTGCTATGCTCTTTGTTACTTTTACGAGGGTGCGGGCAAAGGAGCTGAGGGTGCGACGCATACACCTCGGAGAGCTTGCAATTCAACTTGTTGCAAGTGTTGGGCTCTACCTTTTATTGAGGTGGTGCGGAGTGGGCGAAATCATCTGCCAGGGGGCTATGATTTGTGTCTTTGTACCTACGGCTATGGCCTCGGTTGTGGTGGGTGGAATGTTGGGTGCCAATGTGGCCCAGATGACCACTTTTACACTACTCAGCCACTTGGCTATGGCCTTGCTGGGGCCTGTGGTTTTCTCATTTGTGGGAGTGCATGGCGATATGCCTTTTTTGACCTCGTTTTGGCTTGTTTTCCGACGCTTGTTGCTGCTTGTGGTGCTACCTTTTGTGGTGGCCCAACTGCTCGACAAGGTGTGGCATAAGGGGTATGAATATGTGCGCGGACACCAACAGTGGTCGTTCTATTTGTGGGTGATTTCGCTGGTTATTGTGATGGGCGAAACGACCAACTTTATCCTTGCTCAACCTCGCGAGATGATACCCACCGAGATTGTGCTGGGCGTGGTGGCGGGAGTGCTTTGCGTGGCTCAGTTTGCACTTGGGCGCTGGTGGGGTAGACGCAATGGCGACGAGATTGGCGGAAGTCAATCTATGGGCCAGAAGAATACGCTGCTGGCGATAATCTTGTCGCAGAGCTACCTCAATCCGCTTGCCTCGGTGGCTCCTGTGGCCTATATCGTGTGGCAAAACTTGATGAATAGCTGGCAACTATCGCAGAAGAAATAGAAAAGGCGACCTCAGCTGAGGTCGCTTTTTCTATTTAAATGATCCCACTACTCTTGTTCGCCTTTCTTTGAGAGGGCTACTTTTACATTGTGAGTTGCAGTTCCTATGTTCCAATTTCCATCTCCGCTGACATAGTCGTCATAATCGGTCAAAACGGTTACGGTTGTGGAGTTGTATTCACCTCCATTCTCCTCACCATCTATGTCGTCTATCGCAAGAGTGTGCTTGCTATATGTCTCACCCTCAATTGAAAGCATTGCTTTGCCTTTTGCGTCGGTTTGTGCTACGACAAGTGTGTCGGTAAACTGCTCGTTGTATTTTTTGATGACACTAACGCGCACACCTTCGATTGGCGTGTCTTGCTCTCCATCAACCACATCGACGTTGAACTTGTATTCTGCATAAGGACAGCCGTATTCTGCGAGGGGAGGTGGAACGGGAGGACAGCCATACATGGGTTTCATATTGCACGCTGTAAATGCTCCGAAACCCAAGAGTGCCATTAGGGCTTGGTTTGCTCTATGTTTCATAGTTTTGTGGGTTTAGTTATTCCTTCTTGCTCAGCTTGATGGTGGCGTTTTTGGTGGCGGTGCCTCGGTACCAGCCGCTCTCGCCGGGGTTTTTGTAGTCCTTGTTGTCGATGGTGATAGTGGTCGAGGCGGTCGAGAACTCTCCGCCATTCTCGGCTCCGTCGATGTCGTCGGCCACAACCTCGAACTCGTTTTTGGGGAAGTCGCCAAACGATAGTTTTACCTTGCCGTCGGCGAGGGTTTGGCCACTAATCAGGGTGTCTACTCTGGCGGGCGAAACGTAGTTGTTGCGAGAGATGGCGCTCACGCGGATACCCTCGATGGGGGCATTGTTCTCCACATCTTTCACATCTACATTAAAGACGTAGTCGGCGCTTGGGGTGCCGTACATACAAACGGCTCCACCTCCGCCCCACTCGTTTACAATCTCGCACGAGGCCACGGCGGTCGAAAAACCGAGCAATGAGAGCAGTTTGAGTGCTAATTTAGATTTCATATCACAGCTTATTTTAGGGGGTTGTCTTATACTATGATGCACAAATATACAAAAACGTTGCACGGGTAGCAAAAAAAATGCACCCGAAGGCGCATTTTTTTGTTTAGCTACTGCTTTTTGCGAAGTTTCAGCGGCAGAATCTCATCTTCCGTAATGCGGTCCCACTCGCTTGCTCCCACCTTGTGATACTCCTCGTCGAGATTCAGGGTGGTCTGTTTCGAGTTGTACTCGCCGTTCTCTGGGCCATCCACATCCTCGGCCACAATGTCGTACCTTGTCATTGGGTAGATTTTGGAGAATAGAGCGTTTTTGCCGGTGCTGTCGGTGTGCATCACAGCCAGCGTGTCGATGACCAAAACCCTGTAATAGGTGTGGGTGTCGAAATCGTACTCCAAAGTGGTGTGTCGAGTCAGTGCACTCACCCTGATACCCACGATGGGGCTGCCCGTCTTGTCGTCGTAGGTTGCCACGTTCATATAGTGGACCTCCTTTTCGGGCTCGGGGGGCTCGGGGGGTGAGTAGTAGTCTGCAATCATCTCACACGAGGTGGTGATGAGCGCACAACCGACCAACAGCAACAGTTTGTATGTCAATCTCGACTTCATTGTGTGTGGCTATTACTCTGCTTTGGGAAGTGCTGCGAGTGCTGCGTCAAGGCGGCTCAGGGTTTCATCCTTGCCAAGTACGGCACACATGTCGTACATACCGAAGCCCTTAGGCTCGCCCACGATGCACAACCTCCAAGCGTTCATAATCAGGCCCATCGAAATCTCGTTGGCCGCAATCCAGCCGCCAACCTTCTGCTCCATCTCGGCAGTGGTCCACTCACCAAGGCCGCCCAGAATCTCCCTCAGCTGACCGATGATAGCGGGTGCTGCAGGCTTCCAATACTTTTTGACAGCCTTCTCGTCGTAGGCTGCGGGAGCTTCGAACAAGAACGACGACAGACCCCAGAACTCCTCGGGGAAAGTAGCCCTCATCTTGATCTGAGCCACGATGGCCAGAGCGTTCTCGCGCGAGATGGTGTGGCCCTTAGCCTCCACCTGAGGAATGTAGATGTCGGCCAACTCTTCGTTGTCGCGGGTGTGCATATACTGAGCGTTGAACCAGTGGGCCTTGTCGGGGCTGAACCTTGCGCCCGATTTACCCACGCGCTCCAACGAGAATGCCTCGATAAGCTCCTCCATAGAGAAAATCTCCTGCTCGGTGCCGGGATTCCAGCCCAGCAGAGCCAACATATTTATAAATGCCTCGGGGAAGTAGCCATCCTCGCGGTAGCCCCTCGAAACCTCGCCCGTGGGAGCCACAAAGCGCAGGGGGAATACGGGGAAGCCCATCTTGTCGCCGTCGCGTTTGCTCAATTTACCCTGACCGGTGGGTTTGAGCAACAGGGGTAGGTGGGCAAACTCGGGCCTTGTCTCCTCCCAACCAAATGCACGGTAGAGCAGATAGTGCAGGGGGAGCGAGGGCAACCACTCCTCGCCACGAATAACGTGCGAAATCTCCATCAAGTGGTCGTCTACGATGTTGGCCAAGTGGTAGGTGGGTAGAGCGTCTGCCGACTTGTAGAGCACCTTATCATCCAGAGTAGAGGTGTTCATCTCAACGTGGCCACGAATCAGGTCGTCCATCTCCACGACCTCGTTCTCGGGCATCTTGAAGCGGATAACCCATTGGTCGCCACGAGCCTTGCGCTCCTCGACCTCCTCGGCACTCAGCCTCAGCGAGGTAGCCAACTGCTCACGCACAGCGTGGTTGTAGCAGAAGGTCTCGCCCTTGGCCTCCAACTCAGCCCTCAGAGTATTCAACTCCTCGGGGGTGTCGAATGCGTAGTAGGCATTGCCCGACTCGACGAGTTGAAGTGCATATTTGAGATAGATCTCTTTGCGCTCGCTCTGGCGATAGGGGGCGTGGGGGCCACCTTCGTTCACACCCTCGTCGATTTTGATGCCACACCAAGCCAGCGACTCCATGATGTACTCCTCGGCTCCGGGAACGTAGCGGGTTGAGTCGGTGTCCTCGATGCGGAGAATGAAATCGCCACCCCTCTGGCGGGCAAAGAGGTAGTTGTAGAGGGCGGTACGAACACCGCCAATGTGAAGCGCACCCGTTGGCGAGGGTGCAAAACGAACTCTTGTTCTTCTGCTCATAGTTGTATATTCTTTTTGTTTTTGATTACACGTTGAAAAGGAAGTGCATAATGTCGCCATCCTGCACAATGTACTCTTTGCCCTCGACACCGATTTTGCCGGCCTCGCGACAAGCCTTCTCGCTGCCCAGAGCAACGTAGTCGGCATATTTGATAACCTCGGCACGGATGAAACCACGCTCGAAGTCGGTGTGGATTACGCCCGCAGCCTGGGGAGCCTTGTAGCCCTTGGTGTAGGTCCAAGCCCTCGACTCGTCGGCACCGGTGGTGAAGAATGTTTCCAGACCGAGGAGTTTGTATGCACCCTTGATCAGACGGCTTACGCCCGACTCGGCGATGCCCAGCTCTTCGAGGAAGATCTGGCGCTCCTCGTAGCTCTCCAACTCGGCAATCTCGGCCTCGGTGGCAGCTGCAACCACCAACAACTCGGCATTCTCCTCCTTGATAGCCTCGCGAACTGCGTCTACGTGGGCATTGCCGTTGGTGATGCTTGCCTCGTCTACGTTGCAAACGTAGAGCACTGGTTTGTTGGTCAGCAGGCAGAGCTCGTTGATGAACTTGCCATCCTCTTTGTTGTCGATCTCCACGGTGCGTGCAGCTTTGCCCTGCTCGATAGCCTCTTTGTAGCGGCAGAGGATGTCGTACTGACGTTTGGCAATCTTGTCGCCCGCAGCGGCCTGCTTCTGAGTTTTACCAATACGGCCCTCTACGGTTTCGAGGTCTTTGAGCAGCAGCTCGGTGTCGATAATCTCTTTGTCCCTAACGGGGTTGATAGAGCCGTCGACGTGGGTGATATTGTTGTCGTCGAAGCAACGCAGAACGTGGATAATAGCGTCGGTGTTGCGGATGTTGGCAAGGAATTTATTGCCCAAGCCTTCGCCCTTCGATGCGCCCTTTACCAGACCTGCGATGTCTACAATCTCGATGGTGGTAGGAACTACACGTTTGGGTTTGTCGATTTCGGCCAGCTTTGCAAGCCTCTCGTCGGGTACGGTGATTACGCCCACATTGGGGTCGATGGTGCAGAAGGGGAAGTTTGCTGCCTGTGCTTTTGCGTTCGATAGGCAGTTGAAAAGTGTGCTCTTGCCCACGTTGGGCAGGCCCACGATGCCACATTGTAATGCCATAATTTATCGTTGAAATATCTTAATTTGCGTAACTTTGCGCAAAGATAGCGATAAATTTGCCAATTAAAACCAAAATTACTAATTTTGAGGGTTACAAACTAATGAAATTTTAACCCGCTATGAAAGATATTATTTCTACACTCAATCTTGTGCAGCGTCTTGCTTGCAATTTGGAGGCCGAGAAAGTGTCGGCCATCGAGCGCGATTTGGCTCTCGAAAAACTTCGTACAATCTATGATTTGTTGCTCGGCACAGCTACTGTGGCCGAGCAGGAGCCCGTTCAAGACTCTGTGATTGAGCTTATTGAGGAACTCGTGGAGGAGGTAGAGGAGTTCGACGAGAACGACGACGAGCCCGAGGTTGAGGAAGACGAACAACCTGCCGAGGAGGAGCCTGTTACTGAGGAGCCAGAGGAAGAACCCGAGGAGTCGGTAATCGAACTGATAGAAGATCTTGTCGAGGAGGTAGAGGAGTTTGCCAACGAGGATGAGCCTGAGGTGGAAGAACAGCCTGAGGAGAAAGAGGAGGTTGTGGCCGAGCCTGCAACTGCCCCTAAGGCTAAGTTGGCCCACTCGGCAATCCTGGCACTCTACGACGACGAGGAGGAGAGTGCTCCCGCAGTAGAAGAAGAGGTCGTTGAGGAAGAGATTGACGAAGAGATTGACGAAGAGGTTGTGGTAGATATGGCCGAACTCGAAGCCGAAATGGAGTCGGCCAAGGAGGAGGTTGCCGAGGTAGCCCCCGCCGAGGAGAAAGCCGAAGAAGAAATAGTTGAGGAGCAGGCCGAAGAGGATGTTGTTGAGGAGAGTGTGGAAGAATCTGCCACTGAGCCTATGGTTGAGCCTGCAACCGAGCCCGTAGCCGAGCCTGTCAAAGTGGTGTTGGGCGATGTGCTTGGAGCCGAGCAGACCACTCTGGCCGACCGCATTGCAGCCACCGCTACTGTCGATGTGGCAAGTGCCGTTAGTGCATCCAAGTCGCTCGCCGAGATGATTGGCCTTAACGACAAGTTTATCCTTCTGCGCGACCTTTTCCAGAACAATCACGACTACTACGAGGCAGCCATCGACCAGCTCGACGAGTTCGACAATATCGACGATGCGATGTTCTTCATCCACGACAACTTCCAGTGGAATCCCAATAGCGAGGGTGCTAAACTGCTGGTTGAATTGCTCTCGAACAAACTTTTGTAACAGACCGAATTAGCTATGCCAAAGCTCTATATTATTCCTACACCCATAGGCAATCTCGAAGATATTACCCTTCGTGCCTTGCGACTGCTCAAAGAACTCGATGTGATTTATGCCGAGGATACCCGCACATCGCAGGTGTTGCTGAAACATTTCGGCATCGAGCGCAAGCTCTACTCGCACCACAAATTCAACGAGCACCAGAGCGTCGAGGTAGTGGCTCGCCAGATTGAGGCAGGGCAGAGTGTGGGACTTATCTCCGATGCAGGTACACCGGGTATCTCCGACCCCGGATTTCTGCTTGTGAGAACTTGTGTGGAGAGGGGAGTAGAGGTGGAAACCCTGCCTGGTGCTACGGCCTTTGTGCCCGCACTTGTGCAGAGTGGCTTCCCCTGCGACCGCTTCTGTTTCGAGGGCTTCTTGCCCCAAAAGAAGGGACGCAAAAAACGCCTTGCACAACTTGCCGACGAGCCCCGCTCGATGATTTTCTACGAGTCGCCTTTCAGGGTGCTCAAAGCGCTCAAAGAGTTTGCCGAGGCTTTTGGCGGAGAGCGTAGGGTGAGCGTGTCGCGCGAGCTGACCAAGAAGTTCGAGCAGACCGTGCGCGGCTCGCTGACCGAGGTTATAGCCCACTTCGAGGCCACCCCTCCCAAGGGCGAATTTGTGATGATTGTCGAGGGTTGCGACGCTAAACACGCCACTACCGACAACGACGAAACCGACGAAGAGTAATTTATTTAGAAAAATAGCGTTTGTGAACAGCGCGCAATAACAACGAATATGGAACAGATGAACGAAAATATGGCACCCACACCGGCCGAACAGCCCAATGTGGAGCCACCCAAAGAGCCTAAGGGAAGCCGAACAAAACTTTTCCGAGCCTTGTCGCTCTTTTTGCACGGCCGTTTCGACCTGCGCGAGGATAGCGCCTCGCAGGAGGTGGTGATGGAAGAGGTGCGCAAGGGTATCGAATTCAGGGGCACCAACCTGTGGGTTTTGGTCTTTGCGGTCTTTATCGCATCGCTCGGACTGAATGTCAATTCTACGGCAGTAATCATTGGTGCAATGTTGGTGTCGCCACTTATGGGCCCAATTATTGGTATTGGTACTGCGCTGGGTATTAACGATTTCGAGCTGCTCAAAAAGGCTTGGCAGAACTTCCTGCTGATGGTGGTTGTGAGCCTTGTAACCTCGTTGGCTTACTTTATTATTTCGCCCATCTCTACGGCCCAGAGCGAACTTCTGGCTCGTACCAGCCCCACCACCTACGACGTGTTGATTGCCTTCTTTGGCGGTATGGCGGGTATGGTTGCGCAGACTCGTAAGGATAAGTCGATGACCGTGATTTCGGGCGTGGCCATTGCAACTGCACTGATGCCACCACTCTGTACGGCAGGCTACGGACTTGCTACGGGACAGTTCACATTCTTGGTGGGAGCGATCTACCTCTTTACCATCAACGCAGTGTTCATTGCCTTGGCAGCCTACCTTATGGTCTTGATTCTCAAATATGAGAAAAAGACCGTTTTGGACCCCGCAGCGCAGAAGAAAAACAATCGCTATATTGCTATCATTCTGATTGTTGTGCTTGTGCCGAGTGTCATTGTGGCATCCTACATTGTGCGTCGTACTGCCTTTGAGGATAATGCCGACCGCTATGTGGCCCAGGTGTTCCAATTCAACCGTACAATGGTGGTGGACTACTCCAAGGAGTTCCACTACGACAAGAATATCTCGAAGATAGAAATCCGCCTTGTGGGTGAGACATTGAGCCAGAATGTAATTGATAATGCCGAGGCTCAGATGGCCGACTTCGGACTGAAAAACACCGAGTTGCACATCAAACAGACCGACTCCGAAGACCGCCGCCACCTCGACATCAGCCGCCTGCAAAAGGGTTATGCCGAGATTATCGACGAGAAGAATGCCCAGATTGACCGCCTGCGCAAACGCTTGGCATCGCTCACTACGGCAGATACGCTCTCTGGTGCCGACATTTCGCGCGAGATGGCAGCCGTGATCGACAATATCGAGTCGGTGTCGCTCTCGAAACACATCGCCTACAACGACGGCAAGGCCGAGGGCGAGTCGGTGGTGGCTATTGTGAGGGCTCGCGACAACGACCAGCCTCTCGACATCGAGCGTATAAAAGTGTGGCTTTCGGTGCGTACCAAGAACGGTAATGTGAAAGTTATTCAGGAACAATAGTTAAAGAAATATCCGTATGGCAAAGGAGAATAAACAAGACGGATTGAATCCGTTTCAGTGGGTGGCTTATTGGCTGCTGCTGGGGAGTGCCAAACTTATAGGCTTGTTGCCCTACTGCGTGTTGTACAAGGGACTCTCGCCACTGATTTATTTCATCCTCTACCACCTTGTGGGTTATCGCAAGAGGGTGGTAAGGCGTAATTTGGCAGCCGCTTTCCCAGAGAAGAGCGAGGCCGAAAGGAGGGAAATCGAGCGCAAATTCTACCGCCACCTGGCCGACATATTTGTCGATGTGTTCGACCTTACGAGTATGAGTGCCAAAGAGTTGCAACGCCGTATGGAGATAACCAACCTCGAAGAGTTCGACTGCGAGGTGGGCCAGAAGAGTTGGGTTGGTGCCTTGGGCCACTATGGCGATTGGGAGTACTTCTGCTCGTTTGCCATTGGCCACAAATACCCCAACTTGGGCGTTTATCACCCACTCAGTAGCAAGGTGATGGACAAGTTTATGATCCACATGCGCACCCGCTTTGGTATGGAGGCTATTCCTATGTTCAACCTCGGTCGTAGGGTGTTGCAGTGCGTTAAGGAGCAGAAACAGATGGCTCTCGGACTTATTGCCGACCAGAGGGCTATGGCCAAGTTTACCGACAAGCGTTGGCGTATGTTTCTCAATCAGCCCACACTCTTTATTGCGGGTATGGGCCACTATGCCAAACGATTCGGAATGCCTGTGTATGTGCTTGATACCGAGCAGGTAAAACCTTCGTACTATAAGTGCAAATTTGTGCGAATCTACGATGGCGTAGAGGATATCTCGGATGTGGAGATTGTAGACCGCTATGTGGCTGCCCTGGAAGAGATGATTCGTCGTAGGCCGGAGTTGTGGCTTTGGTCGCACGACCGCTGGAAACAGGTGCCCAACGAAGATTCGGTGATTTATAACCCCCACACCCACCAACCCATCGAGAAGTAGGCTGTTATGAACAGAGTGCAAGTGGTGATACTCAATTGGAATGGCGAGCAGTTTTTGCGTCGCTTTCTGCCCCGTGTGGTTGCCACTTGTGAGCCTTGCGGAGCCGAGGTGGTCGTGGCCGACAATGGCTCGACCGACGGCTCGGAGGGTGTGGTTAAGTGTGATTTTCCCGCTGTAAAATGGTTGCCACTTGGCGAGAATTACGGCTTTGCCGAGGGGTATAATCGCGCCCTTGCACAGTGTGACGGCGAACTATTTGTGCTGCTCAATAGCGATGTGGAGCCCGCCGAAGGGTGGCTCGAACCGCTGGTGAGCCGTATGGAGCAGAATGCTCGTTTGGCGGCTATTCAACCAAAGATACGCTCCTATGCTCAACCCGATATGTTTGAGTATGCGGGTGCTTCGGGCGGATTTCTGGACCTCTACGGCTACCCATTCTGCCGAGGTAGGATTATGGGTACTACGGAGAAGGACAGCGGGCAGTGGAACGATGCTCGCAAGGTGTTTTGGGCCAGCGGTGCGGCTATGATGATTAGGGCCGATGTGTGGCGCAAGGCGGGTGGTCTGGATGGCGACTTCTTTGCCCACATGGAGGAGATCGACCTCTGCTGGCGTGTGCAACTTATGGGCTACGATGTGGAGGTAGAACCCCGCAGTGTGGTCTACCACGTTGGCGGTGGCACTCTGCCCAACGATTCGCCCCGCAAGATATACCTCAATTTCCGCAACTCGCTCGCAATGATGTATAAGTGTCTGCCCGAAGGGGCAAGGTGGCGACTCGGCCTGCGTAGGGCTATGGATTGGCTCTCGTGGGGCGTTTATGTTGTGAGTGGCAAGTGGAACTTTGCGCGCGAGGTCGTAAGGGCTCACCGAGATTGGCGAACAATGCGCCACGAATTGGAGAACAAACGCAAGGCGCTGTGGAATGGGGATATAGTTAATCCCACACCCTCGACCATCTATCGTGGCTGGATTGTGGGACGCTATGCCTTGGGCCGCAAGAGCTTCAAAGGGTTGGATTTGTAATCGCCTCGGGTGGTATATAATAAAAAAGGTACGTTTCGCGTGGAAACGTACCTTTTTGTTTTTTGGGGTTATTGTTGCTTACTCAGCGCTGATAACCTCTACCAACTCAACCTTGAAGTGGAGAGCCTGGTTGGGACCGATCTGCTGAGGAGCCCTCTGGCCGTAACCCAGCTCCGAAGGAATCCACAACTCAATCTCGCCGCCCTCGCCAACGAGTTTCATACCCTCGGTCCAGCCTTTGATTACCTGGTTCAGAGCGAACGAAACGGTGTCGCCACGCTCATACGACGAATCAAACACGGTGCCATCTTTGAGTTTACCCTCGTAGCATACTTTTACGTTGTCGGTGTCGTTTACAGCTTTTTTCTCGCTACCCTCGCGGTTGATGCGATAGAGCAGACCGCTCTCGGTTTTCTTCACGCCATCCTCTTTCTCTACCTCTGCAAGGTAAGCCTGCGAAGCTGCCAAAGCCCTCTGGGGAACTACTACGTTGAAGTAGTTGCGCAGGAAGCCAAAAGCATCCTCACGAGTGAGAACTGCGTCATCGGCCAAAACATCCTCTACTGCGGCGTAGAACACCTTCATATCAACGTCGGTGTCTACCTGTTCGAGGAGCTGTTTGAGCGAAGTACCAAAGTCGGTACCGAGTGCATACGAAAGGGTGTCGACCTCGTTTTTCAGAGCGCGACCACCACCGCACGAAGCCATCGAGCAAACCATTGCTGCGGCGGCCAAGATTACGATAAGTTTTTTCATAGTTTGTTTGTTGTTTTATTAGGTTTTGTTTGTGATTCCATCATTTGGCTCTGCCCCGTTGGGCAAAATCGTGCAAATATATAACTTTTAATTGGATTTCAGTATAAGTCCGCACAATTTATAGAGCATTCGTGCACCCACATTTGCGTCCCATTCGTCTTGTTTGTCGGCAGGAGCAACCTCCACCAAGTCGAAGCCCACGACCTTGCGACCGCTGGCAACCACCTTTTCGAGCAGATATAGCGCCTGATTGAACGACAATCCGCCTGGAACGGGGGTACCTGTCGAGGGGCAGTTGTCGGCTGCCAAGCCGTCGATGTCGAAGCTGATGTAGACCTTCTCGGGCAGGTGGCCAATAATCTCTTGGCACTGCTGGGCCCAAGTGGTGCCCTCAAAAGCCTTCGAGGCAATGGCGTAGTCGGGGAATTGCTCCACGCGAGGAGTCGATGCGGCCAGAGCCACCTCGTCGTCGCAGTAGTCGCGAATGCCCACCTGAACGATTTTCTCCACCTCGGCCACCTCGTTCAGTACGTTATACATAATCGAGGCGTGCGAGTAGGTAAAGCCCTCGTAGGCTTCCCTCAGGTCGCAGTGAGCGTCGATGTGGAGAATACCCATCGAGCCGTGTTTCTCGGCCAGCGCCTTTATGAAACCGAGTGGGGTGGAGTGGTCGCCACCCACGAGGCCCACGAGTTTACCCTTGTCGAGCCACTCTTTGGTCTGCTGATATACGCTCTTGTTCAACTCCTCCGAGCCGCTGTTCACGCGGTTGCGACGCGAGGGTAGTAGCGACGAGTCGAGCATAGTGCCGCCCTCTTCGAGGAATTTGATAATCCTGCGGGCATCGCCACGGAGCATTGCACTACGGTCTTGGATGGTGTAGTCGATGGGGGCGGTGGCAATACCTCGCTTCCATTGGTCGGGGCTTATGGCGTCGTAGAAGTCGAGCTGTGTGGAGGCTCCGATGATTGCGTCGGGGCCGAACGATTGGCCACCACCGTAGGAGGCCGTAACATCCCAGGGCACCGAAACGAGTACCAACTCGGCCTCGTCGGTCGTAAAGGGCATACCGAAGTAGTTGCCGTTGTCGACACCCACATCGTTGGGGTTGTAATTTTTATTATCCATACTCTCTGTTTTGCTTGTTTGCGGTTTGGTTGTGGGCCGAAATTTTCGGCTACACCTACAAAAATACGCTCTTTTTTTGGGAAAATGTTTGCACGGGCAGATTTTTTTACTAATTTTGTAACATAAAGCGGTGGCCGATTGTCCTTGGGCGCTTTTCGGAGGGCTCTTTGCCGAGAGGTTGTCGTTTTAGTGATTCTTTCATAATCAGTATTTTAAGTTGGGGG
>JAZLDU010000011.1:0-99336 GCA_045614885.1 Tidjanibacter sp.
CCTATTACTCCTATTACTCCTATTACTCCTATTACTCCTATTACTCCTATTACTCCTATTACTCCTATGTCGTTAGACGTTAGACTTATTTTTCGGAGTCGAGCAGGGCGATGAGTTGGTCGATATCACCATCGGTGGTGGCCCAGCTGGTCACAAAGCGCACGTCGCTCCACTCGTCGCCTCGTGGGCCCCACATCTCGAAGCTTGCGCCCGTGAGCAGGTGGTCTACCACCTCGTTGGGCAGGCGAAAGAATTGTTGATTGGTGGGCGAGTCTACGAATGTCTGGTAGCCGCGTTCCACAAAGGCTTGTTTGAGCCTTTGGGCCAGCGCTACGGCTTTGCGGCCTATGCGCAGGTAGAGGTCGTCGGCAAAGAGTGCGGAGAACTGCACACCGAGCAGTCGGCCTTTGGCCAGCAGTGCTCCATGTTGTTTTACGAGTGGGAAGAAGTTGTGAAGTAGCGAGGGGTTGGTTACCACCACCGCTTCGCCAAAGAGTGCTCCCACCTTGGTACCACCGATGTAGAACACGTCGGCCAGGCGGGCAATGTCGGCCAGCGACACATCGCCCTCGGTGGCAGCCAAGCCATAGCCCATCCTTGCTCCGTCGATGTATAGTGGAATATGGGCACTGTGGCACACCTGACTGAGGGCCTCCAACTCGGCTCGGGTGTAGACCGTACCGAGTTCGGTGGGTTGCGAGATGTAGAGTGCTCCGGGGGCCACCATGTGCTGATAGGTGTCGTCGGCGTAGAAGTTGCGGATGTAGGCTTCGACCTCGGAGGCCCACACCTTGCCATCGTGGCTGGGGAGTGTAAGCACCTTATGTCCTGTGGCCTCTATGGCTCCCGACTCGTGTACGTTGATGTGTCCGCTCTCGGCCGCAAGAACGCCTTCGTGGCGTGCCAGCAGTCCGTCTATGACGGTGGCATTGGTCTGGGTGCCGCCCACAAGCAGGTGCACCTCGGCTGTGGGGCAACCACAAGCCTTGCGTATGAGTTCTTTGGCCTGGGTGCAGTAGTGGTCGCAACCGTAGCCAACGGTGTGTTCGAGATTGGTTTCCACCAGGCGTGCTATCACTTCGGGATGAGCGCCGGCCATATAGTCCGAGTCGAAGTATATCATAATCTGCGTATTAGAGTAATCGTTTCACGAGCCCCCACAACTTGTAGGGCATATATCGGAATGGGAGGTCGATGGCTGTGGAGGTCGCAACTACCGAGCGCTGGTGGGAGAATGCCAATAGGCTCTCTCGGCCGTGATAACGCCCCATACCCGAGGCTCCCACTCCACCAAAGGGCACACGCTCGTTGGCTATGTGCATAATGGTATCGTTCAAGCAGGCGCCGCCCGAGATAGCACGAGCCATCAGAGCCTTGCCCTGCTTTTTAGGGCCGAAGTAGTAGAATGCCAAGGGGTGCGGACGGTCGCACACAAACTCCCTCACTTGGTCGATGTTGTCGAAGGTTATGAGGGGGAGTATGGGGCCAAAAATCTCCTCCTGCATTACGGCACACTCGGTGTTTGGCACTTCGAGCAGCGTGGGCTCGATGTACCTCTCGGCGGCATTGGTGGCTCCACCTACGAGCACACGCCCGTCGGCCAAGTAGCCGCTCACACGCTCGAAAGCCTTGTCCGACACCATACGGCCGTAGTGGGGCGAGAGGGCTATGTCGGCTCCGTGTAACTTGTGCACCTCGCGCTCGAAGGCCGCCACGAATTCCTCTTTGAGCGACGAGTGAATCATCAGATAGTCGGGGGCTATGCAGGTTTGTCCCGCATTGAGCGTCTTGCCCCAAGCGATGCGTCGTGCGGCCATGGCCACATTGGCGCCTCGGTCTACAATGGTGGGGCTCTTGCCACCGAGTTCGAGCACTACGGGGGTGAGTGTTCGTGCTGCCGAGGCCATTACGACCTTTCCGAGGGCGGGCGAGCCGGTGAAGAATATGATGTCGAAATGCTGCTCTAAGAGTGCGGTGTTCACTTCTCGGTGTCCGTCTATGGCGGCGACGTAGTTTTCGGGGAAAGTTGCACCAATCATCTGCACCAACACCTGTGCAACGTGTGGCACTGCGGGCGAGGTCTTCAACATGGCGGTACAGCCTGCCGAGATGGCCCCCACGAGTGGGTTGAGCAACAACTGCACGGGGTAGTTCCAGGGGGCGATGATGAGTGCCGAGCCGAGGGGCTGAGTCATTACACTGCTGCGCGAGGGGAACATTTTCAGGGGTGTTGCGGGCCTGCGCGTGCGGGTCCAACGACCGAGGTGGCGCAGATGGTTGCGAATCTCGCCACGCACGATGCTCAGCTCGGTGAGTATGGCCTCTTGGGGCGACTTGTGGAGATCCTTCCAGAGGGCGTCGCAGAGTGCACCTTCCCACTCGTCGAGAGCTGTGGCCAGACGGCGCAGCTGCTGGCGACGGAAACTGAGTGGCAGCGTGGCCCCGCTTGCAAAGAGTGCTCGCTGAGCCTCCACCTTGGCTCCGAGGAATTGCGAAAGTTGGCTGTTCATAACTGCAAAAATGTTGGTTGCCTATGGCCAAAAGTACAACCAAAAAACGAGCCTAACAAGAAAAAAGCAAAAAAACGAGTGCGGCTGCCCCTTTTCGGAACAGCCGCACCATTTATCCAGTAGTGTAAACTTTCAGATTACTCTGCGGGAGTGTAGTCGTAGCAGTAGAGGTAGCCTGCAACATTGCCCTCGGCAACCTCGCCACCACCGCCACCACCAGGAGCCGACCAGCCCAAGATGATGAAGTCGAAGTGAACAACACCGGTTGTGGGGTTGTACCACGAAGCATTGCTAGGAATCTGGTCCATTGCACCTGCACGGTCGATCAGGTTGATCAGGTTGTAGGTACCATCGGCATTGGCAGTCTCGGCAATGTCGAAGTATACCAAACCATCGGCCCAACCACTATTGTAGTTTACGCAGAATTTCTGGCCATCCTTGGGAGCACCAAACTTCTCATACGAGCTGTCGTAGATAGTGGTATTCATCTGGTGACCGGGACGTGCAGCTTTGAAAGCCGAAGTACCCTCGGCAATGGTATACTCGCCTACGATGGGGTGAGCAGCAGCCTCTTTCAACAAGTTGAAGCAGTAAACCTCACCGGGAGTGTCGTGGCCCTCGCCAAGAGCAGCACCACCGCCACCACCGGGCGACCAGTAACCAACAATTACAAACTCGAAGTGAACATTACCGGTTGCGGGGTCGTAGTACGAAGCATTTTTGGTAACTGGATCACCACCGCTTGCACGGTCCTGCAAGTTGGTCAGGTTGATAGTACCATCGGCATTAGCCTCGGTTGCCAAGTCGAAGTAGAGGATACCGTCGGCCCAAGTCTGGCTGTAACCGATAGCATATTTCTGACCACCCGAAGGAGCACCAAAGCCGGCGCTATTCTTGTCCATAATGGTTTTGGTCATAGTGTTGCTCGCAACTTTGCAAGCCCACTGCGAAGTAGCGCGCTCAATAGCAGCATACTCACCTACCAGAGGATCGGCCGAAGCAGCGCCAAAGTTGCTTGCATTAACGGTAACTGCGGGAATATTGAGAACGCCTGCACGGTTTACGGTCTGGCTCTCAGCAACGGTGTGAACATAAACATCGCCAGCCTCGTTGGTGAAGGTGAACGACAAACCTGCGGTATACTCCTGTGCGGGAACTACGAAAACAAAGGTCTTCTCGGTCGAGAGGTCAACAACCTCGTCGGCAACCAAGGTGATAAAGTCGTTGTTGCTCGAACCATAAACACCGTCCCAACCGCAACCCTCGTCGCTGATGTTGTAGAGGGTACCGCTACCCGACATCTTCTTAGCGCTATCGAGCGATTTAACAGTTACGCTCTTAACCTTTGCATCGCCGCTTACGGGGATACGGATAAGACCACCTACGTTTACGAATTTAGCGCTGTAACCTTTGCCGGTCCAGTTCATAACGGCTACCGACAGGTTGCTACCATCGGCAAAACCGCCATCTACAAATTTCTGCTCCGATTTGAAGTAAGCCTGGTAGATCTGGCCGTTGAAACCACCCCAGCCACCTGCCCAATAGGGATAAACGGCATAGAGAGCCTTGTCCTCGAAGCCGGCGGGCAATTTAATCTCGAAAGTTGCTTTGTTGCCATCGCACGAAACAATAGTTGCGGGATCTGCAATACCGTAGTTACCATCGGCATCGTCATACTCCACGCGCAGCTGGTCGCTCATCGACCAATTTACGCTCAAATCGCTACCGAGCGAGGTACGGGTGTCGCCACCAACCTCCAAAAGTACGGTAACCATCTCGCCCTGCTCAGGAGCAAGATTCTCGTCGATGTCGTTAGCACAACCAACGGCAGCAACACTTGCAAGCACCAAAAGTGCATTACGGAAAAGTTTTTTCATCGTGTTCTTGTTAATATAGTTAGTAAATTGATTGAGTTTTCTTTTGGTTTAGGCACAACAAATATACAGAAACATCACTTGTTTACAAAACTTTGCAGCACCATTTTGCCTCCGACTACCTAATTTCGCCAATCTCCTCGGCAGGAATCTCCCAATTATCGGTGCGGAAGGGCACGAAAGGCAGGTTGAAGGTTGTTTCGAGGTTGGCCTCGCGGGGGAAGTTCACAAAGGCATAGCGCACTGCTACGGGGTTGGGAACCTCGTCGCACCAAACCTCCACCTTGTTCTGCCACCAGATGACGTTGGCCCTTGCGGGGTGGAACACTTTGTCCTCGCCGGCAATCTCGAAGCCCTTGGGCTGAATGTAGCTGTGGGCGTAGTAACCACGAATACTGTTGGGCTCGTTGGCGCTACCATTCGAAAGGTTGTTGAAGCTCAGCACGAGTTTGTTGTCTTTCCTCTCCATCGACTTATAGGTGGGAGCCGATGCGGGCAGACCTTTGATGCCGTAGTCGTTGGCCAAAGCTAGCCAAGCCAGGCGGTCGCCCACCTCTTTTTTCTTCTCGGGGTGGATGCAGGTGCGGTTGCCGATGTCGTTGGTAGCAGCAATGCCGGTGTGAGGCAGCTCGGCCATAGCCTTATACTGAGCCTCGATTACCAAAGGCAGCGAGCGCAGATTGTCGCCCTCGTAGGTGTAGGGAGCCAGCTGAACTGCATAGAAAGGCATCTCGTCGCTACCCCACATCTGGCGCAACATCTTCACGAAGCCCACCTGCAACTCTTTGTAGTCGTACCAGTTGTGGCGGTTGCTGCAACCCTGGTACCAAATGAAACCTTTGGCGGTGTAGTCCTGCAAGGGGACAATCATACCGTTGTAGAGGCGTGCGGGGCTATTGTGGTCCCACTGGCCCTGATAGGCCACCTGCTGATTTACGGGCAGCGACTTGATAACCTCTTCCGACATCCAAGCCTCAATGGCCGAGCCACCCCAGTTCGAGGTGATCAGACCGATAGGAATGTCGAGCACCTGGTTGAGCATACGGCCAAAGAAGTAGCCTGTTGCGCTAAAATCGGCAACCGATGCGGGCGACGAGGTTTTCCACACACCCTTGGTGTCATACAGAGGCTCTTTCGAGGGAGCGCGGGGAACGGTAAACATACGGATATTGGGCCACTTGTTAGCCTCGGCGATAACCTGTGCCGAGCCCTCGACGGGCTGGTACACAAAACCGCTCACGGGCATCTCCATATTGCTCTGGCCCAAGCAGATCCAAACCTCGCCCAAGAGGATATTGTCCAACACCACCTTCTCGCCATCGCTAATGGTGATGGTGTAGGGGCCACCTGCGTCGATGGTAGCCACCTTAACGGCCCACTTGCCATCCTTGTCGGCAGTGGTTTTGTAGGTCTGGTCGTTCCACGAGGTGGTGATGGTTACTTTCTTTGAAGGAGTAGCCTCACCCCACAGGTTCACCTCGGTATTGCGCTGCAACACCATGTTGCTGCCAACCAATGCGGGCAGTTTGATTTTAGCCTCGGCACCAAAAGCCATCAGTGCCGCAGCCACAAGAAGAATTACTCTTTTCATACTTGTTGTTTATTTAGTTTTTTGTTGTTGTCCAGCCCTATTTCTCTGCCCATACAGCCTCGGCCATAGGGTGATCTACGGTTACGTTGTCGCAGTTCTCGAACACAAAGTAGCGTTTCTCACTATCGAGATATTTGTACTCTGCGGGAGTGGTCATCTCGATTACGTTGTCCGAGGTGAAGCTCACGCCGTCTACGCAGTAGAAGTTCAGAATACGGGGGTCGAACACGCGGAAGGTGTTACCCTCAACGCGAACATTCTGGTGATAACGGCTATTCTCCCTCTCAGGAATACCGCTACCCACCGAGATACAAGCCGAGCCCCAAGTGCGGCTACCGAAGTTGCCGTTCTCGAAGATGTTGTTCTTGATGAGCAGGTCGCGAGTACCCGACTGCTCGTACCAATAGTTGCCGTCGCCTTCGAGCAGAATGGCAGCACCGGCAATGTGGAAGTAGTTATCCTCGATGGTCATATTACCGCGCGAGCCGAGCAGGATACCCCTTGCACGGTTACCCCTCATACGGCAGCCTTTCAGCAACACCTCGGGATAGTAGTCGTCGGCTGCAACCACGTTTTTCAGCTCCACGCCCTCGGGCAGAGGCTCGGTGAAGGTAACCTCGTTGTAGAGTTTGTTGAGTTTTTTGATGCTCTTAACGGTGCGGGTGTCGATGGTCATCATAGTCTTGTTGTCGACAATTTCGAGAGTGGTACCCTCCTCGATGAAGTCTACGCCATACTGACCGCTGTTGTGCCAGCCCAGCAACACTTTATCGGGGCCCAAAATCTTGTCGATCGACATATAGAGGCCGTGGATGTTGGTAGCGTCATCTTTCTGGTTCTCGAACAGACAGTCGATCATTTTCAGATAGCCACCGCAGTTCACAAAGTGGGTAGCGTCGGCCGTTGCACTAATCATCCTACCCTCGGGAGGAGTAACCTTAACCCTTTCGAGCAGAATATCGTGGCTCAGCTGAGCAATTACGCCCATACCGCCGGTGTGGTAGATAGTAACATCCTCCAAAGTGAAGCCATCAACTTTGTAGAGTGTGAATGCTGGGTTGTAGCGAGCCCTTGCACCAAAGACCATAACGTTGCCGATGGTTGCAGTCAGGTCTTTGTGGTGGATACGAACCAAGCCGTTGGGCAACTTCTCGCCCAATACGCCGTAGTTCCACAACCAATAGTCATAGGCACGGAAGGCGGGCTCACGCAACACCGAGTCGAACTCCAAGAGGCTCGAATACTGGTAGGTGGTCCACTCCGAGTCGCGGAAACGGAGAACGCCGTTGGGGAAGTCTACATTATAGTCGGCGGGGAATTCCAGGTCGAGGTAATCTTTACCCTTAGCCCTTACGATACCCTCCGAGTGGAAGGTACGGGTAAAGTCGATCGAGAGGTTTTTGATGGTGATGTCGGCACACTCCTCCAAGTTGAAGGGCGAGATGAAGCCGGTGAAGATAAGCGAGGTACCGTTACCATCGATTTCGAGTCCCTTAACACCCACCAGGTCGAAGGCGATACGTTTGAGACTCTCGTTGTTGTTGCTGATGAATTGGTACTTCTCGGTTGCCATCTCGGGACGCAGGCGAAGCTCGCCACCGGGCAATACCAAGCGGTCGGCACCCACCTTAGCACACTCCTCCAATGCTGCCCTCACTGCGGGCACTGCATCTTTGGCACTCTCCTCGGTCATAAAGTCGGCCAGATAAACCACCTTCTCGGCAGTCGAGCAACCAACACTCAGTGCGGCCACAAGGGTTGCTACATAGAGAAAAAATCGTTTCATTATAGTCTGTTGTTTTGCGGTTGTTATTCTGTTTGGATTTCTACCTTACGATCATCACAAAGCCGCCACCGGCATTGAGTTCAACGGCGAGCTTGGTCTGTGCATCGACCTTGGCCGAGGTAATCTGATAGTCGGTAGCCTTGCCACCCTTCACGTCGGAGAGAATCTGAGCGGTGTGCTCACCCTCGCCGAGGAACGAGAAGTCTACCTCCACAGTGCGGGGCGACCAATCGGTCATACCGCCAACATACCACACGCCATCGGCCTTGCGGGCGGTTACAATGCTCTCGCCCACCTTGCCCGAGAGAATGGTGGTCTGCTCGAACTTGGTAGGAATCGAGGCGATAAACTCTGTGCAGTCGGCCTCGGCCTCATAGAGCGAGGGCGAGTCGCAAAGCATCGACACGGGTGCGTCGCAAACCACATAGATTGCGCCCTGGTGTGCCCTGGTACCCTGACTCATAGGATTGTAGTAGTCGATTTTGAACTCATCCTTGTAGGCGTTGCGGTAGGCACCCTGAGTGTAGTCGCAGAAGCCCTGCACCATACGGATATAGGGGAAGGTTACGTCATACTCGGGCTGATCGGGGTTGCTCCATTTGAGCTCTTCCAGACCAAACACGCCCTCGAAGTTTACGATATTGGGGAAGGTGCGGTTGATACCTGTGGGCTTGTAGATGCCGTGGATGTCGAGCACAAGGTGGTGCCTTGCGGCAGCCTCGCAGATGCGATAGATGCGCTCTACGGCAAATTGGTCGTCGCGGTCGATAAAGTCGATCTTGAAGCCCTTGATACCCATTGCGGCGTAGTGAGCGCAAGCCTCTTCGAGCTTCTCGTCAAGCACGTTGGCCACAGCCCAGATGAGCAGGTTTACGCCACGCTCCGAGGCATACTCCACCAACATAGGCAGGTCGATGTCGTCGATAACGCCCATGATGTTGCCCTCCTTGGGAGCCGACCAGCCCTCGTCGAGGATCACATACTCCAAGCCATATTTGGCCGCAAAGTCGATGTAGTATTTGTAGGTCTGATTGTTGATGCCGGGGGTAAAGTCCACATTGGTCAGGCCCCAATCGTTCCACCACTCCCAAGCCGACTTGCCGGGTACTACCCACGAGCAGTCGCCAATGCGGTTGGGCGAGCCGAGTGCATATACAAGGTTGTTTACGGGCAGTTCGGTATCCTCATCGGCCAGAGCCACGATGCGCCAGGGGAAGGTGCGTTTGCCCTTCACGCTTGCGATGTAGTCGTAACGGGTGGCAACCTTCTCCATGCAACGGGTGTGGTGGATGAAGGTACTATCGGGCAGGGGTGCAAACTCACCTCTGAGCTGACCATCGTAGCGCAGGAACATACCTGGGTAGGCCTCCAAGTCGGCCTCACACACCAGCGCCTTGCCGGCCTGGCCCATATCTACATATAGGGGCAATACCACAGGTTTCTCGCCGCTCATCTCGGCCAGAGTGCTGGGGGTGTAGACGTGCTGGAAAGCGTTGCTGTAACCATCGGTGTAGGGAGCCAATACTTCGCTCTTGGGCGAGAAGTTAAACTCGGCAACCTCGTTTTTAACCACGATAGGCTTGCCAAACTTGGTCTCGAAACGATAGGCCACACCACTATTGTAGGCCCTCAGGCGCACTGCATAGTTACCTTTCAGACGCACCAGAGCCTCGTTATACTCCTCGGTGAACTCGGCCTGACGGTAGAAGGGGGCCTCGATGGTTTCGGTCACATTCTTGGTCTTCACGCAGAGGGCCTCGGGGGCAGCACCCAGAACGGTGCCATCGGCCAAGACCATAGCCATCTTCGATGGAGCCACAGCCTCGGCGCCATTGCGCTCCACGGCCCAAGTGAGATTCTCTCCCGCGAGATTCACGGTGAGGGTTGTTGTTCCGTCGGGCGAGTTAAGCTCGACCACCTCGGGAGCCTTGCAGCACGACACAGCCATCAGCGCCACACACCCTGCAAACAAGGTTTTCAAAATTGGTTTCATAGTAGTTTTGTTTTATTTATGATTATTTTTCGTGTTATTTCAGCACAAATTTGGCACTCTTGCCCTCGGCCACAACCTTGCGGATGTTGCCACTCTCGGTAGCCACCACAATCTCGATTTTGCCCTCGGCAGTGCGGTTTACGGTAATGTCGAACTGCTGGCCAAAGGCTTTTACATTGCTGAGGCTCATAGTGTTCCAACCCTCGGGCATCGAAGGCTTCAACTCAAACGAGCGCAAGCCTGTGGGACGCAAACCAAACATACCCTCGGTGATAATACGGCAGTAAAGACCGCTCTCGGCCGACAGATGACGCTGCGAGCCCTCGGGCCAAGCCTCAATTGGGTAGGGAACGTGGTCGCCCAACAGACGAGTGCGCGAATAGCTGGCCAAGAAATCGGTAGCCTTGTCGGCATAACCTGCGGCATAGATACCCCTGAGCGCATAGAGCGTCGAGCGGTCCCAATAGGTGGTGCTACCCTCTTCGGTCAGCACGCCGTTGTTGGTCAGCAGTTTGTCGCTCAGCAGAGCGGCGATGGTCTCCTCGGCGCGGTCGTAGATACCCACGGTCAGAGGAATACAGATCCACGAGCGCAACAGAGTGTTACCCTCGTAGTAGCGGTAGGTCTGGTAGCCACCCACCTCGGCGCCAAAGTGTTTTTCGATGTTTGCGCGGAGCACTTTGGCCTGTTTGTTATAGTTTTTGGCCACGCTTGCGGGCTTGCCAATCTCTTTCGAGAGCATTGCGGCCGACAGCAGAGCGTCGTAGTAGAGCGACGAGGTGCACAAGTTGGCGTCGCCTGCGGGGAAACGGCCTTCGAGCTCGTCGGTGTCCGACATAACCACACCTGCGGGCGAGAGTTTGCGCTTGCAGTACTCCAAGCACCACTCAATCAGTGGCCACAACTCCTGAGCCACAGCCTTATCGCCAAGAGTAAGAGCATAGCGCGATGCTCCATAGGCAATCATCGCTGCATCGCCCCTATCGCCTGCACCATTCCAGATGTCGATACCCTCGGCAATGATACTGCTGGGGATGGGTTTCCACTCGTCGTTCATAAAGCGTGCAAAGTGGCGGAACGAGTTCAGGGCCGACTCGCTACCCTTCTCATAACCAAGCTGGGCAAAGAATGGGTTTACATACTCGGCCTGGTCGTTGGCCCACAGAGCAGCATAGTAGCTCTCGCCACCTGGGGCGTGCATATAACCGCCTGCGGTTTTGCAGATACTCTCCGAGGCGCGCAACTTGGCCATACGGAAAGCCCTGTCGATAACATCATCGGGGGTGTCCAACACCAGAGCGCCGTCAATGTCGCCCTCCACGAATGCCATTCTGGCCTTCAACTCGGCCTCGGCATCCAGAACTACGGGCTGCTCACCCTGGCGATAAGCCTGCAAGGTTGCCACCACGGTCAGCTCCTGCTGGGGAGCCAGAGTGTAGGTACCCTCTCCGCTGAGCGACAACTCCACCAAATAGCTACCCGTTACACCCTTTTCGGGCAGAGTGGTATACACCTGCTTAAAATCAGGCACATAGACAATCCTGCTGCGGTCGCTGATGTTTTTGAGAGTATAAATCTCACACATTGCGGCTTTGTCCACGGTGGGGAAAATCACCCTCTCCATCTCAATTGTGGGCGTGGGGGTAGTGCCCCTACCCGAGCCGATGTTGCTTTTGCCCACCGAGAAGATACTCTTGACACGAACAGCACCATTTATGGCCACCTGGCTCACCTGCTCATTCTTCATAGCCAAACCTCCCACGCTGATAAGCGAGGGAACATCGGTGGCAATCCTGTGCATCAAGCTTGCGTGGGTGTTGTTGGGCACGGTGCGCAGCATTGGGAAGACCAACGAGCGCTCGCTCTCAAAAGCGCCGCTCTGGTCCACACCCCAGCGCAACACCACCGCCATCTGCTCTCCACTCATCTCGATATGGTCGGCGTGGGGCAGGGTCTGCTCCGTAGGGTTCCACACAATACCTCCATCGGTGGCCGACATCTGCCAACGCTCCTGAGCCGAAGCGCCCGCGGCCATCATCACAACGGCCACAAGGGCCAAAAGTGCAGTTCGTTTCATACCTATATAATATATTATATGCGTAGTTTATCGTTTAATTCTTCTTTGCGTTGAGCAGGTTTTGGAGAGCCACCTCGGGGTTGAACTCCTTCACTACCGAGGGTTTGTCGCCCTTGATGGGCAGGTTGAGCACATAGCACTCGCTGCCGTCGAAGCGTGCCAACTGCACCTCATACAGAGGCAGCCAGCCGTAACTCTTGTGTCCCTCCCACTCGGCCTCGACCAACAGGTTGGGATACCTCAGACCAAACTCCTCCCAGTGGCCATAGATATCGCCGGGCATCTCTACCGCCCCGTCCTCGCCTGTCGAGAACTCGGCCAACACCTCGGGCGATACTGAATAGGAGTACCAACCCACGGGATAGAGCCTCACCTTAGCACCCTTGGCCACACTGCCATCGGGGGCGGTAACATTTACCACAATCTTCTCGGGACACATGGCAGCCACCAGGTCGTCGATCTCGACCCTGCGGTCGGCCGCAAGGTTGATCATATTGACGGCATAGGTACTCCAATGCCTCTCGCCATAGGGGTAGTTCATAATGCAGCGCACACCTCGGTGTTCGGTGTGGCTTATGGGGTTGCGGTCGGCATTGACAACCATTGCATAGATGTCGGGCATACCGCGTGCGTGTCCAAATTCGTGAATGATGCCATCGATAGCACCGGGCTCGAAGGGGTTGTTGAAGCGGTCGTTGTGTATGCGCGAGTGGTAGACACACTGCCACTCGGAGCCATACCAACCGCCACCCTGCTCTTCGGGCGACGACTTGTAGCCGTCGATAATGACCAGATAGTCGTGGTCGGGGTGAGGTTTGTAGACCTCTTTGGTCGAGATGCCGTCGTAGACATAGAAGGCATCCCAATCGACCTCGAAGCTATACTCGCCGACAAATCTCTCGTCGGAAGCAAAAGCCTCGTTAATGCGGTTAAACATTCGTGCCGTCTCCCTCTTGACCCAATCGAGGCCTCCGAGCGAGTCGATTGTGTGGGTATCGACACCCACCTTTACCGAAAAGCGGTACTGGGGACGAGCCGCGGCGGTGAGCACCGAGCTCACCGCTGCAACTATCGTCAAAAGTGTAAGAAAAAGTTTGCGCATTATTAACTGTTTTTGCGTTTTTCTTGTGGTTATGCTTCTTTTCGCTCCACTATTTACCGCCGAGCGATTGGCGGATAATCGAGAGTTCCTCGGGGGTGTAGCAGGTAGCGGTTACGTCCTCGCCCGCAGCCTCCGAAACCACCGAGAGGAAGAACATCACAGCCTCGGCCTTGTTGGCAAAGTTGGGAATATCCTCATTCTCCATTGCATACAGCGCGCGGAAGGCCTTTTTGTAGACATCCCAGCCGTAGCGCTCTTTGATGCGCAGGAAGGTGTAGTGGAGTGCGTCGCCATTGTCGCGCACCACGCCAGCACCGATGGTCTCATCGAAGAAAATCTTGTAGTAGTTGTCGGCCTCGGCACCTGTGTAGAGCACATCGCGCTGCGACATTGTGCCACCCACAGCCTCCAAGCCATACGACATTCGGAAGTTGGCAAAAATCTCGTCGTTCCAATTCCACTTGGCCCTGCCGAAAATCTGGCCCGACGAAAAGACGTGACCAATCTCGTGCATAATGCCAAAGTTCCAGTCGCCCTGCTCGGCGGTGCGAGTCAAGAGTTTGTCGATACCCACGTGGTTGTTCCACAGAATGGGGTTACCGGCCAAGGCCCAATAGCCGGGCTCGATACCGGGGGTGGTGAGGATGCGAATCTTCTTGCCCTCGAAAGGCACTGCACCCACCAACTCCTCGTAGGCCTCATACATCTTGTCCAGATTGGCGAGCCACTCGTCCACAGCCTCGTCGCTGATGACCATCTTATCCTTGTCGATCGACAGGATAATGTGCTCACTCTCGCGGGTGTAAATCTGCTCGGCAGTAACCTCCTTCACGGTCAGATTGTCCCACCAAGCCTTGCCCAGCGCAGTGCCGCCATTGTAGGTACCGGGGAACGAGCCAAGGCTCAGGCGCACCTCGGCAACACCATCGGCACCGGGAACGAAGTCGATATACACCTCTTTCCAATCGTTGGTGCCATAGGTAAACTCCGAAGCGTTCCACACCTGTTTGCTTTCGGCCGTCTCGACACGCATAATTGCTCCCCTACCCTCGGCCACATCCTCGGTGCGGAGCCAAGCCGATGCGCGGTAGAGTTTCTCGGGGTTGAGCCCCTCGTAGCTGCGTGCCACATAGAGAGTTCCACGGCTCTGGGCACTCAGTGCAATACAGCCGCTACCCTCTACGCCTTCGTTTTCGCTCCACACAGCCACAGCGTCGTCGGCCTTGTCGGCCGTAACGGCCCAACCCGACTCCTGCGATGCCAACACGTTGGTATCGAAATTTTCGCTCTGGCTATAAGGAGCGCACGAAGCAAATGTGATGACGGTGGCAGCCATAGCCACCACCTTTATAATTTTATTCATACTCTATCGGGGCGAAACATACTCGTCATACGAGCTCAAATCGTTGTCCAAGCCATCCTTAGCATTGCCGTGGTTTACCTTCGAGAGGTAGCCCTTGACGGTTGCCAAAGCAGGCGAACCACCCGAGAATGCCGAACGAACATCCGAACCGTCGGGAGTAAATTTATTCAGAGCCTCCAACAGATAGTTGAATCGTTTCCAGTCGCTCCACTCCTGCTCCTGTTTCTCGTTGCGAGGAATCTTGTAGAGGAAGTCGTAGGTCTTCTTCCAGAGGTCCCAGCCATATTTCTCTACGGTCTCGGTAAGCATATAGCACAATGCGTTACCCATCTCCTCGCTCTTGCCAGCAGCAATGATACGATCGTAGCAGTTGGTGGTGTCGCTCTTGTAGAGGGCGCGAATCTCTTTGCCCACATAGGTTTTCTCCTGCGACGAGTAACCACCGCTACCATTGGGCAGCGAAGCATCGGTAATGATGGTGATGTTCAGCTGATCGATGGCGTAGTACATACGGAAGTTGGCAAACAACTCCTCGTTCCAGTCGAAGGTGTAGGTACCGCTCGACATATAGGGAGCAAAGTTGTGGCCCATCTCGTGGAGAATACCAAAACACCAGTCGCCCCTTGCCACACGGCTCAGCGACTCGCTGATGTAGTCTTGGTGCCACTGAATAGGCTCACCAGCGTATGCCCAAGCGTTGATCAAGGCCGAACGGAAAATAAACTTGCGGCCACTGAAAGGATGACGACCACTGAACAGATCCTCGTAGCACTCATAAACCTTGTCGAGGTTGGCCAACCACTCGTCGATAACATTGTCCGCAACGGAAACAAGCTTTTTATCGACCATCAGTTTGCAGTGCTCGCTCTCGCGGATATAGAGGTCGTTGTTGATGGTGAGGGTTACGTTGTCGAAATGGGCCTCGCCCTTGGTTGTAGCGGCGGTGTTGCCCAGTCGCAAGCAGATAGTAACCTCGCCATTTGAGGGGGGAGTGTCAATCTCCAAAGTCTCGGTGTGCCACTGGTTGTCGGGGGTGAGCATACCTGCACTTGTGGGTGCCCACAAGAACTCCTGACAAATGTTAGCACCCTTGCCGCCCGAAATGCTGGGCGACTTAACACGCACGGTTGCTTTGTAGGGTTTATTGGGGTCGAGGCCCTTTACAACCTGAGCAACCATTACGTCTACATCTTTTTTGCCGATGATAGTCAGGCAGCGCGAATCGTTTACACCATGGTTCGACGACTGCTCTATCACAGCACTCTCTTTATTCCAGCCACCAAGGTAGCTCCAATTGCCCTCAACGGCCTTGTCGGCAACCAAAAGTTTACCATCCTCGTCATAGTTCAGGATGATATCCTCCTCGAAGTCGGGGTTGGCAATAAGGTTTACCAGAGGCTCTTCGGGCTGTGTTGCTGTGCTATCCGAGGGGTTTACTGGTTTGGGAGGCGCAGGTGGATCAATTACAGGTAGATCGGGAGTACCGCATGACACAGCCAATGCACCCATTGCAGCCAAACCAAAAATTACAAACTTTTTCATATTAAAACAGTTATCTTTTTTCTTACATTATTACACTTGCTCGACTCGCACTCCCGCGAACCGTTGTGGAGCACTTCTGTTCCACAACGATTCGCTTTGTGCGGTCAATCAGGGGACAATTAGATCTTGTCGTACAGACGTACCGAGTAGATCGAAATATCCCAATAGCCAAACTTGGCAATATCGAAGAATACCTCGCCGGTAACGGTGTTTACATACGAGCCACCCGAGTCGATAAGTGGGTCATAACCACCCTCCTGAACGTGAGGACGGTCGCAGAAGTCGCCCAAACGAACACAGTTGGGTTTGCCAGGAACGGGCTGATCCATCAGAATGTTGAAGTAGATGAGGTTCTCGTAGGTGTTGTGCCACGAGATAGCATACCTCCACCTACCTTTATCCTCGGCTTTCTTGGGATCGGTAGCAGTGCCGGTACCAACCAACAAAATGCGGTTGCCAAAGATCTCACCCTGATTCTCCTTAATCTCGGGAGCATTGGCGGGATACTGCTCGTGAGCCTTGATGCTATCGATAGTGTGGAGCGACGAGAGCATCTCGCGCTGGTAGGTACCTACCAGAGTCTTCTGTACCTTGAAGTACGAAGTCAGAGTCTGCTCACCCTCGGTAACAGTACCAGCAACCAACGAGTTCTTGTCGAGTACAAAAGGCACCAAATATGCGCTGGGCGAGTCGAACTCCATGGTCGAAATGTCGATGGTAAACTCAACATCTACGCTCAGTGCACCAGCAGGAATCTCGCTCTTAGCAATGGTAACAGTGCTTGCATCTACACCCAAGAACGAAGTTGCGTTGGCCGAGTTGTAGGCAGCAACTTTGTCGGCAGCAAACTTGATAACCACGGGCTGAGGTTTGTCCATAGGAGCGTTGGTCTTAACGGTGATAGTACCTTTACCCGAGGTGTTATCAACCAAGGTATTGGCCTTATCAACCCAAACTTTCAGCTCGGTCAGGCTAACCAAAACATAGTAGATATCCGACTGATTTACAATGTAATCGTCGTGACTCTCTACCAGCTGCAAGGGGAGTACATAGGTCTCCTCGCCACCAATCTTGTAGCAATCCATATCCACGGGAGTGGTAACGGTCAGAGCCTCTTTGTCAAACACGGGAGCACCAATCTTGTAGTCGCTGGGGAGCAACTTATAGTTGGTACCGTTGGCCGAGTTGTAGGCAGCCACTTTGTCGGCCACGACCTTCCACTCCAACTTGGTAACATCAACATTGTTGAAGTTCACACTTGCAACAAGATCGAGAGTCTGAGTCAGCTTGCTCACAGGAACAAACGACAACTTGGTAGGAGTCTCGGGCAACTGAACAGTAATCTGGGGAGTGGCAATTGCGGGCTGAAGCATCAACTCCGACAGGTAAGCCTTGTCCTCGATACCATCGGCCACGATGCGGATGGGAAGGATTGCGTTGTTGGCAGCCTCCAAGCCCATCTCTTTTGCCATAGCATAGGGTTTGAAGGTGATCTCAAAGGTAGTCGACTTGGTGTCGGGCTGGAAGGTAACAACCTCGGGGACCTCGTAGTACTTGGGATCCAACTGAGTGTAGGTAGTACCGTTAATGGTATTCTGCTCCTCAATCATTGCGCCGTCTACCACGATGTTCAGTGCCAACTCTTTCGACACACCGTAGGTACGCTGAATGGTGATAGTCTCGACATAACTCTCATAAGCGAGGTTAGTCTCGACCGCCTGCACACCATTCTCGGGGAAGATTGGGTCGGGCAGAACCGTTGGATAGGGGTGCTCAAACTCGCACGAGGTGAGCAACAAAACAACGGCGCTTATAGCGTATAAAAATTTATTTTTCATATCTCTTAAAATGTTTTTCAATTATTCTCTCTTTGCATTGAAAACTTTTGAACATCTTCGCTCACTTAGGCTTTCATCTATCATATACTAATAGAAGGGAGCCTGAATGAGTTCGCTATTGAAGGCACACTCTGTTGCACTGATGGGTGCAAAATAGTGCTCGATACGGAAAGTACGAGGAATACCCTCTTTCATGGTGAAGAATGCGGGGTCGGTAGCGTTTTTACCCTGCGATACGTCCAAGCCGTATACGGGGGTATTCAACACACCCTCAACACCGTGAGCAATGAACCAACGACGCACGTCGAAGTAACGGTTGGTCTCCCAAGCCAGCTCTACACGACGCTCGTTGCGGAGAATCTCGCGCATCTCCTCCTGGCTCAGTTTGCGGTTCAGCAGCTGGTCCACATTTGCATTCTCGCCCTCGATTACGCCTACACCAATACCGGCCCTCTCGCGAATAGCACGCAAGTAAGGCAGAATATCGGCGTGGCACTCCTCGCCGTAGTACTCGTTCATAGCCTCGCAGTAGTTCAGATAAATCTCGCCCAAACGAATGATGGGGAAGGGGATGTAGCGTGCCGAGTATTTACCCTCGCCTGCGTCCGAAGTAGCATCCAGAGGAATGTTCTTCCTGGGCGACAAACCGGTCGAGTTGTGGTCACCCGACGATTTCGACAAACCACTGTTACCCTCGTACCAGAACTCGATAGTCTGCCATACATCGGGGTTAGTATTGGTAGCATACGAAACATACTGGTTGGGGAAGTGGGTCGAAGCGTAGAAACGAGGCTCACGATCAACGAACATCATAAAGGTATTCTTCTGGGTACCGTGCTCCAAGTCATCCTTGGTCGACCACTGTTTGTTCTCAAACCAGCTCTCCAATGCGGGAGCCATCGAGCCATCGGCCATATAGTAGGCGTTAGCCAGGTTGAGGGTGACAGCGTCACGAGCGTTCCAGCTGTAAAATACTGCGGGCCAGCACTGCTGACACCACCAGTCGGTCGACTGAGGACAAGCCCAAATCAGCTCGTCGTTGTAGGTGGTAGTGATAGCGCGGTAGTTGTCTACATAGTCCTGGAAGGTCAGAGGCTCGCCCTCCTCTTTGGGCTCGGGAGTGAGGAGTTTGTACTGAGGCAGGTCGATAACTGCTTTTGCAGCCTCGGCAGCCAACAGCCATTTCTCTTTGTCGTACTCCATAGGCATCAGAACGGTGCCATCGTTGTTGCGCCAGTTGGCGTAGGTTTTGTTACCGTTGTAGAGGGGACTGGCAACGGTCAGTAAGATGCGCGACTTCATTGCCAAAGCAGCACCCTGAGTGGGGAAACCAAAGTCCTCCTCGCTACGGGTCTCATACATGTCGGGGATTGCGGCGTCGATCTCGTCGATGATGAACTCAACGCACTCCTCCAAGGTTTTACGAGCGATTTTCAGACCTGCGTCTTCGCTCTGTACCGAGTGATCCATGATTGGAATAGGACCATACTCGCGCAGAATCCAGAAGTGGTACATAGCCCTCATAAACCTTGCCTCGGCAATCATCCTGTTTTTGTCCACAACACCAAGCTCGGTGCACTGCTCTACGTTCTCCAAGAAGATGTTGCAGTGGCGGATAGCTTTGAAGAACTCGCCGAAGTAGTATTTGTCGGTCCAAGCGCCGGTAGTCTGCTGGGGCGAAATCATACCCTGCAATACTACGGGGATGTGCCAGTCGAGCGCGTTGTTAGCGTCGTCGTGGCCAAACATATAGTGGTTGTAGTATGCCGAACCTGCCATCTCCTTGGGGAAATAGTCGTCCGAGTAGATACGAGCAAACCACTTACGGGTGTCGGTTTTGTTCGAGAACACCTTCTCGATCGAGTTCAGATCCTCGGGATCCTGATCGAGGAAGTTGCAACCGGTGGTTGCCAAAACCGCACAGAAAATCAAAATATATTTTACAAATTTTTTCATCTCAGTACTTTTTAGAAGGTTACGTTAAGACCCAAGAAAATGGTTGCCTGGATGGGGTACGAGTCTGCACCTACCTCAGGATCCCAGAATTCTTTACCGAATTTACTGAATGTGTAGAGGTTCTGAGCCGAAACATATACACGAGCGTTGTCGATACCCCAATCTTTTGCCAAGGTCTGTGGCAGGGTGTAACCAACCTCTACGTTCTTCAAACGCAAGTAGTTGGCATCGCGTACCCACCAGGTCGAAGTCTTGTAGTTGTTTACGTTCTGGCCCATGTACAGACGGGGCGAGAATGCGTATGGATCGGGATTCTCGGGAGTCCAACGATCGAGGAAGTTCTCGATAAGGTTACCCATGAATTTAGGCTCACGCTCAGCCTGGAAGGGCTGGAAGTACCAACCTGCACTCAGGTACGAGGTTGCACCGGCAGCACCCTGCATCAGGAACGAGAAGTCGAAACCTTTGTAGGCCAACGATGCACCAAAACCAAACATGTGCTCGGGGGTGGCGGGCGACGAAGTCCAAATCTGGTCGTTCTCGTCGATCTTACCATCGTCGTTCACGTCGCGGTAGCGGATATCACCGGGACGGAGAGTCTTTTTGTCCAATGCAAACTGGCGGTAGTAGTCGGGCAGTGCTGCAATCTCCTCCTCCGAGAAGAGGTGCATTGCATCATACATCAGACGCTCGCCGTAACGAACACCCTTGGTATTCTGCCACTCGTTCTTGTAGTACTGACCATCCTCGATGTAGCGGTTACGAGCGAAGGTGTAGTTACCACGACCGGTGAATACCAAACCGTTGTCGAATACTTTGTTGTACTCCAACGAAGCCTCGAAACCACGGTTGTCCATCTTACCAAGGTTGGCATACATGGGTTTCTGCAAACCTGCAACCTCACTTACCTGGGGCTGCAAGAAGATGTTCTCACGAATATCGTAGAATACCTCGAAGGTACCACGGAATGCATTCCACAAGCCCACCTCCAAACCGAGGTTATACTTGGTCGAAACCTCCCAAGTAATGTTGCTTGCTGCCAGCTGATCCTCCGACAGACCACCCATCGACTGGTTGTAGTTCACACCAAAGTTGGTGTAACCACCTGCGTCTACCAGAGTCGAGAGGTATGCAAAACGGGTTGCCGAAATCTGGTCCGAACCAACCTGACCTGCCGAAGCACGCACTTTCAACCAAGTAATGTCGTCGTGACCTTTCAGGAAGTCCTCATTGCTGATTACCCAACCTGCTGCAACTGCGGGGAAGAAGCCCATACGCTGATCTTTGGGGAAGTTCTCCGAACCGTTGTAACCGACGTTCACCTCCAACAGATACTTCGAATCGTAGCCGTAGGTTGCACGAGCAGCCAAACCGAGGCTTCGGTTGGGCAACGACGAGATGTAGGTACCGGCGGTGTTGTTGCGGTAGTCTTTCATGAAGTAGAGCAACAGACCACCCAGCTCGTGTTTGTCGAACTTGCGGTCGTAGTTGAGCGATGCCTCAAAGTAGTTGGTCTTGTTACCCCAAGCGCTTGACGAGTAGTTCAGGTAGTCCTGGTGTTTGTCGGCGTCGATAATCTTGTAGAGAATCTCACCCTCGGGATTAGCCTCGGTGGGAGCCTCGCGGCTCTCTGCCTGGTAACGAGTGATGGTACGCTGACGCACTGCGTCGTTGTAGTTCACTGCGTCGTAGGCATAACGAACAATTGCTTTCAGACCTTTGGTTACGAACGACAGATCCTGGTTGATCGACAAGTTCATACGCAAGTCGTTCGAGGTGGTAGTCTTGTGACCAAGCTGAGTCAACTGAACGTAGGGGTTGTAGAGCGAGTCACGCGAGGGGAATTTGCCATCTTTGTAGAGTACGGGGAATGCGTTAGGCGCACAGTTGTTAATCCACATATAGATGTTGCTCGAACCCTCAACAGGCTCTACGTTGGTTGCCACGTTACCCTGCATACCGAGCGATACGGTGGTATATTTACCCAAGTCCATATCGACGTTAGTACGGAAGTTGTAGCGGATGTAGTTTACGTTGCTACCATACTGACCAATCTCTTTGGGAACCCAGTCATACTCGCCGGGGTTGATAGCATACTGACCCTGCTGGTTGTAAACCGATACTGCCGAGAAGTAGCGCACGTTTTTACCACCACCCGAGATGTTTACACTCAGTTTCTCGTTCAGGGTAACATCCCTCATCAGCACCTCCTGCCAGTCTACGTTGGGATAGAGCTCGGGGTCGGTACCATAGTACATTGCCGTCAGCTCATCCTCGGTGTACTTGCTGGCCTGCGAAGCTGCGGGGTTGGCATCAACTGCCTCGTTGTAGAGTACCGAACGCTGGTAAGCATCCAGATACCTGGGACGGTAGGTTGCGTAGGAGAAACCCTGCTCGTAACGTGCATCCACTTTTGCGGGGCCGTCGAAACCGCGTTTGGTAGTAATCAGAACTACGCCGTTAGCACCACGAACACCATACACTGCGGTTGCCGAAGCGTCTTTCAGAATACTGAAACTCTCGATCTCCAAGGGGTCAACGTTGCTCATAGGACGCTCGATACCATCGACGAGCACCAGAGGATCGCGGTTACCGGTAAAGGTACTGATACCACGGATCCAGAACTGAGCGTCGTCTTTACCGGGCTCACCCGAACGCTGTACCGAAATGATACCTGCCACACGACCACCAATCGAGTTGGTAAGCGAACGAACAGGCACCACAAGTTCCTCGGCCTTAATGGAGCCTACGGCACCAACGACCGATTCTTTCCTCTGCTGGCCAAAGCCCACGATAACCACGTCCTCCATAGTGGTAGCATCGCTTTCGAGCACGATGCGTGGAGTGGTTCCGACCTTTTTGACCTGCACGGTTACTGTTTTGTAGCCAAGATAGGTGACCTCCAAAACAGCGTCTGCGGGGACGTTCATCATAAAACGACCGTCCAAATCTGCCGAAGCTCCAAGAGTGTTGTCGCCAACAACGGTAATGGCTGCACCGATCAGTGGATCGCCATCGTTATTAACAACTACACCTCGCACGGTTACGTTCTGCGCAAACAGCGACGAAACCGACATCAACATAACAGCTGCGAGCAGACTAATGCATCTGGTAAAAAATTTCATAAGCTGAAATGATTAGGTTAGAAATTAAGTAAATGTTGTTATTAAAAAATGATTGTTTGGTGTTTGTTCTTCTGGTTGTAGAACTTTTTCTCGCCTGCCGAAGAACTGTTCGACAGAGCGGCGGAGTGGAATTCTCCTTTGGGGTTGCGAAGTAGTTTTCTTAGGATTTGTTAAAGTTTTGTGGTTTTGTGGTTAATGTTTAGGTTATATCTTAGTTTCTCGGTAGTTCTGTTTGGTTTTTCGGTCCTCTTCCGCCCCTCTTAGGGGCCTCCATCTCGCGTGCGACTCGCGTGCAAATGTGCTCGCGCCCTCGCTTGCGCGCGTATAGCGCGTGTGTGCACTATATCACGGTACAAATTTAGCCATTTTCCGCCTACAAAACGCAAGAAAAATCCGAATTTTACGCAAGAATTGTCCGATTTGGAATTATTGACTATCTTTGCGAAGAAACCTAACCATAAACTCAACTATGCTCAATCCGACCCTACTACCCTACTATGCCCATACCCAAATGGCCTTGGTGCTGATTCTGCTCATTTCATTTGTGGTGCTGGTTTGTCGTTTCTACAAATATCGCAAAAATACCACCTCCGAGATTGAACGACTCAGGGCCGAAGTGTCCAAAGTCGAGGCCGCAGCCGAGGCGGTAGTGAACACGGCCGAGGTGGGCGATGAGGCTCACAAGGAGCGCGCGAAGCTCTCTACGGATCCCGACAGAGATTTTCTCGACCAGATTGGGACCATTATAGAGCTCAACATTGCCAACGCTCAGTTTTCGGTCAATGACCTTGCCGAGGCTGCCCATATGAGCCGCTCGGTGCTGTTCGAGAGGGTTAAGTCGCTCACTGGAAATACGCCCAACAACTATATCAAGACCGTGCGCTTGGAGAGGGCGGCGCAGTTGCTGAGCAAGGGTAAACACAAGGTGAGCGACATTTGCGACCTTGTGGGATTTAATACTCCGTCGTACTTTGCCAAGTGCTTTTGTGAGCATTATGGGGTTATGCCCAGGGAGTATGCCGCCCAGGCCGCCCGACAGAGGGACGAATAGCGGAGTGTAATTGTGGTTGCCGATGTGTGGGCGAATCGGCAAAATGCGTTTGCCGTGCATTATAGTTGAGGAAGTGCCCACTATAATGTGCTGAGATAAATAAAGTTGAGAGGTTTGGGTGGTGAGGATTTGGAGAAGAAGAAGAATATCGCTACATTTGTGGCGCAAAAATGGGGCAGAATGCACGATTGTGTGTAGTAGCCTTGTTGGAGAGAGGTGCGATAGCCTGAGGTTGTTGTGCCGAGAGGGTATTGGTTCCGTAGCTCAGTTGGATAGAGCAACAGCCTTCTAAGCTGTAGGTCTTGGGTTCGAGCCCCAACGGGATCACTTAAAGCGAGAATTGAAAGATTCTCGCTTTTTCCTTTTATATCTATCCTAAACGTGCAATCTGCCAAACACAGCCGTCACTAGTGTCGGTAACATACAGCGCTGTTGTTTCTACATCTTACCACAATAAGGCTATATGCCGCAGGTCTATGTACCTACGCCCTCGCTTCGGTGAGGGCTTTTTTATTTTTGATAGTGTTCTTGTATCTTTAATAATACAAACAAAAGGTTGGGAATGTTGGTTGTCGGCAGTAGTTAGTGTCTTGTGAGTGCCGCTAAGCAAAAGATCATAAAGCTTTGATACTTTGTGCATCGTCGATTACCGCCCATACCAACGGGCTCGGTTTTTTTGATTTTGGCATTTATATCGTGATGCCACGTTGGGAATCCTCGGTGGAGATTATTTTGGCTTTGAGTTCTTTGGGGAGGTCGAGCGTGCGGAAGTCGCTTGATGCATCCCTATGGATGGGGATGATGGCGATACGAGGGTTGAGAGTTCTACACACTTTCTCAATGGCATCGAGCGATGCGTGCCCCGATGTGTGAATATATTCCACCCTACATCCGAGCGAATCGATAAACTCTCTCAGGGCGGGCTGCTCTTCAAGGTAGCCAAGATATTGCGAGTAGATGCAGAGTGTATCTTGTGGGTCAATATGCTGTTTCATGAAGCGAATCCATTTGCGGAAGTTGGCGTTGTTGCGGACAATCATCGTAAAACCTCGCTCGAACATCTGCTTATGAAGCGAGGTAGATTTCAGCGACATAAGAGTAGCTTTTTTGAGGTCGTAGAGCCGAGAGTATTTACCTGAATATTTACCGAGTGTGTCAAATTGTCGTTTCTGGTACTTGTCGCACACAAAAGGTCGCCCAAACAGTTTTTGAGTATCCTGATAAAGCCCTGCAAGTCGGTCAAAATTAGTTGACGAGCAAACCACAAAGATATTCTTGTACTGCTCCATTTGCGCCAACATTTCACTCTGAATTTGACATTCGCTCTTTGTTGCACTGCTATTGCGAGAGAGCATTGTGCCCTCAATAATCAATACATCAACCCAGCCGATGCGCAGTATTGTTGGGCGTAGCCCCTTGCCGAGAAAACCGTGGTCACGGAAGTCGCCTGTGTGTAGTGCCCGCTTGCCATCACACTCAACGAGGAGCATATAGGCGTCGGCTGCCGAGTGGCTCACAAAGTAGGGAGTGAGGGCAATGTCGCCAATGTAAAATTTCTCCCCTGCAATGTAGGTATGAAACTTATCCAAGCAGGCAATAGCGTTGGAAATATCCTTTACTCTTTGAACGTTCTTGGCTCGTTGGGCGGTGTTTAACTGTTCCTCCAAGGTGTTGCACATAACCTCACGTCCCATTGCACCCATATATTGGGGAATGTGTTCGGGAATGTGGTCAAAAAAGCCAACGTGGTCGCCGTGATTGTGAGTATAGATGACTGCCTCCACGTCATGTAGAAGTGCGTATAGTGCTGCGGGATTGTCGTATATATCGGGTCCGCTATTCTCATCCGGAAGATTGTGTCCCAAGTCGATGAGTATTTTTGTGCCTTTGTCGGAGCAAATCTCCGTTATGCAACCACCGATTTGGTTGGCTCCTCTGTGTATCGTTATTTTCATAATACGGGTACTTCTACTATTAATGCAATTTTGTCTTGATCCTCGAACTGCTCTTTGGTGATGGGATTCACAAAATACTCCATTTCGCCCAACTGTATGTGGTGGCATTGGAGGCGCAAATACTCGTTATTGCAACGCCCGATTGTCCAATAATTACCCCTAAAAGCGATTTGCGCAATTCGTTTGTTGTAGTTATCGAACAGGGCAAAATAGATCGCCTCTTGGTGGAATACAACGCCACCTTTCGTAGGAGTAATTGTGATGTGCTTATGTGTTATTTGAGGCTCGGTTAAGTGTGTGATTACCTCAATAAAAATCTCCCTAATAGTTCTCATTGTTTCTTAATCTTGTCCATTTGCATTCTTCGGGTAACTTTGGTTTATACTTGGTGTTTTTTGCCTTTTGCTGTTTGAAACAGTCATTCTTAACATTAAGAGAGTAGCATTCGAAATCGTTTTGCAATTGTCCTTCTCCGTGTGTTAACCAATAAGACCAATACTCCTCATTGGCTGCAATGATATAACGAGCATTGTCGGCGATGTCTTTCCAGAGAAATTGTTTTCCATTTTTGTGGTAGATTTTCTTATCGTCCAGTACTGATGAATTGCTTTTAATATAATCTCTATACCTTTCTAATTGGCTTGAAGCGTCTCCGGGTGAGTCTGTTGCAGAATTTTTGCCAAATTTCAGTTCGCATATCACATAGCCATCCTTTGATTTGCCAATCAAATCAACGCAATGTCCACGAGCCTTTCTGCTCTTATCTACCGGAAGTTCGATATCCAGCCATTCAACAATTTCACCATCAATGATTGATGTTCCACCTAATATAATCGCCCGTTGAAATGCAGTTTCTGTGGTCGATCTAATCCTTGTGCTATAATTTCCTGCCATACTAAAAGTGTTATAGTTAAACAAATCTATATATCTAATACGAATTAAGTAATATTTAATACGAACACATAAATTTGTGCGTAACTATGTGCGTAATATTTTATTATCTTTGTAGCCAAATAAGAATAAGAAATGGCACTATATTTTTCCATAGAATCACGAATAAATCGCAAGAAAGAGGCTCTTGTTCGCTTGTCGTGGTATTGTTGTGGCGAGCGTATTCAAACCACCACAGGGCTGCTTGCAGGCAATATTTCAGGGCTAAGAGCACGCCCCCGCCACGACTCAAATGATGTTAAAAACTCAAAGAATATGACCTATGCGGAGATAAACCAACTTCTTGAAAAGATATATAGGTTCATCACCTCTTGTGAGGAGTACGCTCGGAGTAATGAGGTGAAACTAACCCGTAACATTATGCGTGGTTTATTTTTGGAGTATAAATCGCTGAATTTCACCTGCGAACAAGAGGTTATGGATAGGTGGATTACCCCTATTCAAAGCTGCGGACTCTATTGGCAAAAGTATGACGGAGGACTTTATAAAAAACTTTGCGAGGCTACTGACTACTCGGATACGACCCGAAAATATGTGATTTACCAAGAGCTGTCTGGCCACTCAAAAATATTCTCAATGGCGAAGGAGAAGTTCTATGGTAGTGTTGAGTTTAATGGTGAGTGTGTTAAATGTTTTGTTGAGGTGTCGGCAGAGATTGCGCAGGAAAGAGATTTGGGTGAATAGATGGGTCGGTGTATCCTTTGAGTAGAAGATTACCATACCGACAAATTTACCACTTTTTCAAACTCTACGCTCTATTGCAGTGAGCGTGGTGTGAGTGCCGATGTGAATTATTCTGCAATGCTTTGATGCTTCGCATATAACCGAAATAAACACCTTCCCCAACGGGATCACAAAAAAGGACAGTCAAACGACTGTCCTTTTTTGTGTGCTCCAAGTATTTACATTCCCCCTAAATTCCCTAAATTCCTTAAAGTCGGTCGACGGTTGACGGTCGACGGTTGACAAAAAAACGCAAATAAAGAGATGAATGCAAGGCATACAAGGGGGCGTAACGCCCTTTGGGAATTGAAAATTGAAAATTGAAAATTAACACACACCCCCGCCCTTCGGGCACCCCCTCTAACTTAGAGGGGGATTTATATTTCGGTAGAGGTAAAAACGCAAATAAAGAGATGAATGCAAGGCATACAAGGGGGCGTAACGCCCCTTTTATTAGGGTGGTTCTCCAAGAGGTAAAAACGCAAATAATTAGGCGAGTACAAGGCGCACAAGAAAACGCCCTCCGCAGTTTACAAATCGTAAATGAGGAGGGCGTTTATCGCAGTGCAACAAATAAAAAGAAACGATTTTCGGGAGGAAAATTTTGTACCAAACAAGAAGGCGAGTCCGCAGCATAGTAGACCTATGTGAGGAACTCGCCTATCGCAGTGCGGTGCAAAATTTACCCGCGAAAATCGTTTCTTATGCGCCGTGGCAGTGTTTGTACTTTTTGCCTGAGCCACAGGGGCAGGGATCGTTGGGACGAACCTTCTTCTCGACGTGAATGGGCGAAGGCTTGCTCTTGTCGCCCTGGCCGGCTGCCGCAGCTGCCGCCATACGCGAAGCCTGCAACTTGTTCACATCGACCTGCTGCTGTTTTTTCTCCTTCTGACGCAGACGGTCACCGGCATTCTCCCTGGTGGGGATATAGCCTTTGAGCAGAATCGACAGCACCTCGCGGTTGATCTTCTCGATCATCGCACGGAAGAGGTTATATGCTTCGAGCTTGTAGATCAACAGAGGATCTTTCTGCTCATACGAGGCGTTCTGAACGCTCTGTTTCAGGTCGTCCATAGCCCTCAGGTGCTCGCGCCAGTTGTCGTCGATGGTGGTGAGCATCGCCAGCTTGGTAAACATCTTGTAGATCTCCTCGCCCTCGCTCTCCACACACTTCTTGACGTTGCAGAGCACGTTGTATACCAACACGCCATTAGTCACGGGGATGTAGAGGTTCTCGACCTGGTCGCCCTGTTTCTCTACGATGTTTTTGAGCACGGGCATAGCGGTCTGAGCCACAATCTGTGCCCTACGGGCGTAGGCTGCACGCAGGTCGGCCACAATCATATCGGCCAGCTCCTCTTTGGAGGCTTTGTCGTAGGCTGCCTCGTCGAACGAGGGCTGCATGGCCACCTGGCGGATCAGCTCGATAGAGAAGTCCTCGAACGATGCGCCCTGGCAGTTCTCGGCAAATGTCTCGGCAAAGTCGAGCATCATATTATCGAGGTCGATCTCTACCCTCTCGCCGTGGAGTGCGTGTTTGCGCTGGGTGTAGATAACGGTACGCTGCGAGTTCATCACATCGTCGTATTCGAGCAGACGCTTACGGATACCGAAGTTGTTCTCCTCGACCTTCTTCTGTGCCCTCTCGATGGCGCTACTCATCATCTTGGCCGAGATAACCTCGCCCTCTTGGAGTCCCATCTTGTCCATCATCGAGGCCAACCTGTCGCCACCAAACAGACGCAACAAATCATCCTCTACCGACACAAAGAACTGCGACGAGCCGGGATCGCCCTGACGACCTGCACGGCCCCTCAGCTGGCGGTCTACACGACGGCTCTCGTGACGCTCGGTACCAATGATTGCCAAACCACCTGCGGCCTTCACCTCGGCCGAGAGTTTGATATCGGTACCACGACCTGCCATGTTTGTTGCGATGGTCACCTGACCAGCCCTACCGGCCTCGGCAACAACCTGAGCCTCGCGGGCGTGCTCCTTAGCATTGAGCACGTTGTGGGGGATATGGCGTATTTTCAGAATTCGGCTCAACAGCTCCGACACCTCCACCGAGGTAGTACCTACCAGCACAGGACGGCCCTCGGCCACGAGTTTTGCAATCTCCTCAACCACAGCGTTGTACTTCTCGCGCTTGGTCTTGTAGAGCAGGTCTTCCCTATCGTCGCGAGCAATGGGTTTGTTGGTGGGGATAACCACCACGTCGAGCTTGTAGATGCTCCAAAACTCGCTTGCTTCGGTCTCGGCGGTACCGGTCATACCACCAAGTTTGTGGTACATACGGAAGTAGTTTTGCAGAGTGATGGTCGCAAAGGTCTGGGTTGCGGCCTCAACTTTCACCCTCTCTTTGGCCTCGATAGCCTGGTGCAGACCATCCGAGTAGCGACGGCCCTCCATAATACGGCCGGTCTGCTCGTCTACGATCTTCACCTTGTTGTCGATAAGCACATACTCCACATCTTTCTCAAACATGCTGTATGCTTTGAGCAGCTGGTTGATGGTGTGTACCCTCTCGCTCTTGATGGCGTAGTCGGCCAACAGAGCATCTTTCTTGGCCACCTTCTCTTCGGCCGACACCTCGGCTTTCTCCAAGGCGGCCACCTCCGAGCCAATATCGGGCAGAACGAAGAATTTGTCCTCGCCCACGGCGCTTGCCAACATATCGTGGCCCTTGTCGGTCAGCTCTACCGAGTTGAGCTTCTCGTCGATAACGAAGTAGAGCTCGTCGGTAATCTCGGGCATACGCTCGTTTTTGTTCTGCATATAGATCGCCTCGGTCTTCTGCAAGAGCACCTTCATACCCTGCTCCGAGAGGAACTTAATCAGAGCCTTGTTTTTGGGCAGACCCTTGTGCGAGCGGAGCAGCCAGATGCCACCCTCGTCGTTTTTGCCCTCGGCGATGAGTTTTTTGGCCTTCACGAGGCAGTCGTTGGCCAAATTGCGCTGCATATTGTAGAGCCTCTCCACGATATCCCTGTATTGGTCGAAGAGCTGATCGTCGCCCTTAGGCACGGGGCCCGAAATAATCAGAGGGGTACGAGCATCGTCGATCAACACCGAGTCGACCTCATCGACAATGGCGAAGTGGTGCTTGCGCTGAACGAGCTCTTTGGCCTGAATAGACATATTGTCGCGCAGATAGTCGAAACCAAACTCGTTGTTGGTACCGAAGGTGATGTTGGCCATATAAGCCTTGCGCCTCTCGGCCGAGTTGGGACGATAGTTGTCGATACACTCAACCGACAGACCGTGGAATTGGTACATGGGGCCCATCCACTCGCAGTCACGCTTGGCCAGATAGTCGTTCACGGTTACAACGTGCACGCCCTTGCCAGCCAGAGCATTGAGGAATACGGGCAGGGTTGCAACCAGAGTTTTACCCTCACCGGTAGCCATCTCGGCGATTTTGCCTTTGTGGAGCACCACGCCACCAAAGAGCTGACAGTCGTAGTGAACCATATCCCACTTGATGTCGTTGCCACCGGCAGTCCAGTGAGTATTCCAGATAGCCTTGTCGCCCTCGATGTTCACAAAGTCGCGGTCGGCAGCCAGATTGCGGTCAAACTCCGAGGCGGTAACCTCCACCACTTCGTTCTCAGCAAACCTGCGAGCCGTAGACTTCATAATGGCAAAAGCCTCGGGCAGAATCTCGTCCAGACGTTTTTCGATTTTGTCGTCGATGGTTTTGGTCAGGTCGTCGATTTCCTTCGAGATTTTGCTCTTTTTGTCGATACCGATGTTGCCTTCGAGCTCCACTTTCAGGGCTGCGATGCGCTCCTCCTCGGGGCGGATAAACTCGGCGATGTTGGCTTTCAGGGCCTCCGAGCGGCCACGCAACTCGTCATTCGACAGTGCGTCGATTTTGGGATAGATAGCGAGCACCTTTTCCACATAGGGTTGAATCTCCTTGCGGTCTTTGTCGCTTTTTGTTCCGAAGAACAGTTTAAGAATGGATTGAACGATATTCATCTCTATTTGTTTATTATTTTTGTCATTTTCAGGCAGTTGTGCCTCTTTTCTCACGCGCTCTCGCACGCTCGTGCGCATAAGACGTTGCGAAGATACACAAAAACCTTAGAAATCACATCACTTTCGGAGTTGTTTTTCGACGGGGCACTCGCCACAAGCCCCTCTTTCGCAGAGCGATTGGAGCTCCAACAGCGCCTGAGAGTCGTAGGCCGAGCGGCACGGAACACCCGCACCTGTCCACCTGCCCACCAAACGATTGTTCTCGGCGGGTATGGTGTCGAGCATTTCGAGGGCGCTCTCTTTGAGCCTTGCATCCCTCATCGTGTCGGCATAGGCTATCTGCAAGGGCACCACCATATTTATCGCCATCATAGCCACCTTGCTGCGACCAATGCGCTTCGAGGCCGAGCAGCTCTCGCCTTGGAGTGTAAAGTGCTTCTGCCAATACTCCGACAGCTCAACCTCCAAGAGTCGCTCCACATCGGCCAGAGTTTTGCACCCCACCAGCGCATCGAACGAAAACTCCGGCTTGCCCACCAGGGCTGCGAGTTGTACAATTCTCATCACGGGGTTTCCGGCGGGTATATTTTTGGCCCTCTGCCACTCTCCCGCCCTCATTGGTCGCAGGGAGTATTTGTTGGCCAGATAGTCGAACTCCTCTTGCAGGGCCACGATGTAGGAGTCGTAATACTCGCCCTCCAACAGGCCCGAGGCACCAAGCAGCAGAGCCTCTACCCTCTGACGACTACTGCGCTCCCTGAGGGCTGCCGAGAAGGGCACCACCTCTGCAAGCCTTTGTGCGGGGGCCGAGTTGCGTGGAGCACAGAGCGCATAGGCGGCCATGGCATAGAGCACTTGGTTCCAATCCTTGTTGGACCGCTGCCAAATCTCCATCACCCTTTGGCTCTTGGCTATCACTCTCTGTCCGAGCAGTGTTTCGAGCACCTTTGTTCGGTGCAACGAATCCACGCTGGCCAGCAGCAAGCCACACTCATACTGCCTTTCGCTCATCTTTGGAATCGTGTTTTAATCCTCAATAGGCCCTTGCGATATTACAACATACCAAGTTCCATAAGGGCCTCTTCGCTCATCATGCTCTTGTCCCAGGGGGGATCAAAAACAATCTCTACAATCACCTCGCCGACGCCTTTGACCTTGCTCACCTGCTTGTGGATATCCTCCACCAACATATCGGCCATAGGGCAGTTGGGGGCGGTCAGAGTCATGCGGATATGGACTTTGCCGTCGGGGGTGTAGTCCACATCGTAAATCAGTCCGAGGTCGTAGATATTTACGGGAATCTCGGGGTCGTATATGTTTTTCAGCGTGTCGACAATCTCGCGCTCGACATTCTGAATCTCTTCGGGTGTCATACTCATAACTTAGTGCAATGTTGTTGGTCGGTGATACTTCTACTCCTTTACCGAGAAGGCCAGCGCATAGCGCTTCATTTGATTGAGCATCTCCGACAAGCCGTTGGCCCTTGTGGGCGAAAGGTAGGAGCGGATGCCTATGCGGTCGATGAAGTAGAGCTCGGTTTGAAGGATTTCCTGTGGTGTGCGACCGCCCAGAGCACGGGTGAGCAGTCCTGCTATACCCTTCACAATCAGTGCATCGGCATCGGCCGAGAAATAGACCTTACCATCCTTCAATTCGGCATCTATCCACACCCTCGACTGACATCCGTCTATGAGGTACTGCTCGGTTTTGTGCCTTTCGTCTATCTGCCTGCACTCGTCGGCCATATCTATCAGATACTGCAACCTATCGTCGGAATCGTCGAACATCTCGAAGTCGGCAATAATCTCCTCCTGAACTTTGTCCTGCATAATGTTTTATCTCTCTATTTTGTTTATTTTTCACATCTGTTTGTTTCTACTCAAATACCTCGATCAGTGGCTCGGCCATAGCGCCCATGGGGGGCTCCACCTCGGCCAGACGTGCCAGCGTGGGCACCAACGAGCAGGGGTCGACCTTGCGGACCACAGCCCTCTGAGGCACGCCACAACCGCTCACGGCCAACAGAGCCTTGCGGGCATAGTTGTAGACACCACCCACACTGCATTTGGGGGCCACAGACTCTTCGCCCTGAACCTCCACCCATCCGGGTATCAGCACCAATACGATGTCGGCCGAACGCTTGGGGTAGAAACCCTCTTGCATCACCTCGGCAATGCCCGATTTGACCGTACCGCCCACCATATCGGCCTGCACCACAGCGTGCGACACGCCTCCATATTGGAGCGCAAACTGTGCCAAACTGCGCTGCAAAGTCTCCAACTCCATACCTTTCGAGCGCACCAGGTCGCGATTGAGCCATATGGAGCGATTGTCGTAGCCCAAAATCCAGTCGGCCTTGCCGTAGTTGGCGTGGAGATAGGTGCCCGCCAAAAACATAAACTGCTCGACGTTGAAGACACCTGCCACATTATCCTCCGCAAGCGACATAGCCCCTCCGTCGGACGAGAGAGTCCACACCACCTTGCCGCCACACTGAGCGCTTATGAAGTGAATCATCTCGGCCAGCGAGGTGTCGAGCCTGTATATCATATCCTCCCACTCTCGGGAGTCGGTGCCATAGATGTTTGCCACTCGTGCTGGGGCATCGAAACAGATGGTCAGCACATCGGTCTGGTCGTCGCCACCGAGGGCGTTATATATCACCGCCTCGCGTGCAAAGGCTGCCACCATATCGTTGGCCACATAACTGCGGGCCACACGCCTGAGATCCTTAGAACGGGGCCTACCCTTCTGTTCCTCTTTGGTAAACTGATAGCCGTGCGAGCGAGCCTCGACTACCTTCTCGTTGCGGTAGTCGCCATCGCTCTTGGTGAGCACCCAGGGGCGGGCCAAATTGCGCCTCCAAGCTCCCTCGGCGTTGTGAGTTTTCACCCACTTGGGCAGTTGGGTGGCATATTTTGTCGAGGTGGTCCACTTGGCTCCGAGCGAGTCGATCCACCACACCTGCGTAGGATTTTTTCCGCCGAGAATTATGGCCGACGAAGCGTCTGTTGCCACAGCCACACTCTTGCTTTCGGGCGCTGCGGCCACCAGAGCGTCGCCCAGAGTAGGCATAACCAAATGGGCATTCGACACCCTCGACTCCTCGGTATCGCAGTCGTAGCTGCTCGACTTGGGGTCGGCCACCACACCCACTTGTGCTCCTGTGGTAAAGTTCCACCACACAGGGCCCACCACGCCACTCATCGAGGGGTTAGCACCCGTAGAGAGAGCCGCCAAAGCTCCCTCAGTGGTCGGTGCAAACGAGTAGTAGGCATAGTCATATTTCACTCCGTCGCCGAGTAGTTTGCGCAGTCCGCCCTCGGAGAGGTTGTGCTCCACGCGGGCGAGGTCGGTTGCCGAGAGTTGCGACACCACAACATTGACCACCAGACGTGGTTTTTCGGCCGCTGCGGTGCTTGCCACAACTGCCACTGCACAGAGTATCGACAAAAGTGTTCGTTTCATAAATTTTCGTTTGTGTTAGCCGCCATTTCGGTCGCTGCAAAATTCGCCACACTTGCCGCCACCAAAATAACCTACAAATATAGCGACATTGGCTCGGATTTGCCACACCATCGGGCCATTATCTCACATTTTAGCCCATTTTTGCACCATTATTCCTCGCCAAAGTGCATCAACTCTTCGAGCCGAGCGGTTGGTTTGCGCTGGGCGAGCTGTGCGGCACGAGTGCGAACACTCTTGCAGTGGGCTTTGTAGGCCTCGCTTGTGGGGTGCAGAGGTCGGTGAGCAGCCATCGCCAGCAGCTTGCGATACTCGCCTCCGAGGGCCATCACACGCTCATCCACAAAGGCCTCCACAAACCTCTCCCACACATACTCCTCGGCCACCTCCGAGGGGTGGGCCATATCTTTGGCATAGTAGCGATAATCTCTCAGGTCGTCGAGCAGAATTTCGTAAGCGGGGAAGTAGTGGGCCGAGTTGCACTCGACCACCACCCTTTCGACCGCCACCCTCAGAAGCGCCTTTGAGAGCGAGTTGCCCTCCAAACCGTCGGCCAAGTGGCGCACGGGGCTGATGGTAAAGACCACCTGCTTGCCAGCCAGAGGGCCTTCGAGGAGCCCTCGGAGCGAGGCCACAATCTCCTCGACCGATAGTAGCCTGCGACAAAACTCCCCTGCGGGCATCTTGTGGCAGTTGGCCACCACCGTTCCACCCCTCTCATACACCCAAGCCGTTCCGAGCGTGAGCACCACCCATTCGGCCTTGCGGAGTGCTTCGTGGCCCCTTTCGACGGCACCGTTGGCCACCGCCAGAGCCTCGGCCTTGGAGGTCGAAGCCAGCAGGTCGGAGGTGTCGTACAGAAACCACACATCACCCCTGCTACACAACTCCTCATCCGAGAACATTCGCCCCTCGGCAAGTCGTCCCACACACGAGGCGATGGATACAGGGTTGAACATCTCGCCCAGAGGGTTGCAGAGGGTATCTACCCACACGTCGGCCAGATTGCGCCCCACCACCTCGGCAAAGCACGAGCCTATGGCCACCACGCTCTGCCCCTCGCAGATGAGAGCCTCGGAGCGTCGGATTTCTATTTCGGTGCGTGTTTTCATAGCAAATCTATTTTTATGCAAAGATAAAATAATTATCTTTGTGGTTGCACACAAATAGCACGAGAAATGATACTTCACCCCACCCCAAAAATAAACCTCGGCCTGGACATACTCCGCCGCCGAGAAGATGGATTTCACGACATCGATACGCTGATGATTCCTTTCGGAGGAGTTTGCGACACCATAGAGATTCTGCCCACCGCCTCGGCTGGCGTCACGCTCGAAGTCGAGGGCCTTACTATCGACTGCGCCTCGGACCGCAACCTTGTGGTGCGTGCGTGGATGCTTGTGCGCGAGCGCTGCGGCATTGGTGGAGTGCACATTTCGCTCAAAAAGAACATCCCCTTTGGTGCGGGCCTGGGCGGAGGAAGTGCCGACGCTGCTGCTACACTTGTGGGGCTCAACGAGGTTTTTTCGCTGGGGCTGAGCAAGGAGGAGCTTGTGGCTATGGCCTCGCAGCTCGGTAGCGACGTGCCTTTCTTCATCCACAACACCCCCACCTTCTGCCGAGGAAGGGGCGAGATTATGACCCCTGCCGAGATTGACCTGAGCGGCATTTGGTGTGTGGTCACCAAGCCCGACTTTGGTATCTCCACCGCCGAGGCCTATGCGGGAGTAACACCCCACGTTCCCGAGGTGTCGTTGGAGGAGCGCCTGAGGCTCCCCCACAACGAGTGGCAAGAGAGCATCGTGAACGACTTTGAGCACTCGCTCTTTGAGCGCTACCTGCCCCTGGTGAACATCAAGCGTCGCCTTGTGGCCAGCGGAGCTTTCTATGCCTCGATGTCGGGCTCAGGCTCGGCAATGTATGGTCTCTACGACCACCGCCCCACCTACGAGCCCCTCTATGCCGAGGAGCAGGTCTTCGTGGCGCAACTATAAGCCAAGAGCACAAACAAAACAAAAGCGGAAATCCCACAAGGACTTCCGCTTTTATTTTTCACATCACCACTCCTCAATCCAACACTCCGAGCCTAACAGTCAGTGGTTTATGGTCGCTCATAGGCTCGTCGTGCGAGGCGTACTCCTTCACCGCAAAGTGCTCCTCCGAGGCCATCACATAGTCGATGCGGAAGAGGTTGAAGAGTCCCTTGAAGGTGTGCTCCACACCACGCCCCTTCTCCACAAAGGCATCCGTAAGGCCACACTTACGCAGTGTGCGGTAGACATACGACTTGGGGGTATCGTTGAAGTCACCCGCCATAATTACGGGATGGGGCGACGAGGCCACAATTTCGGCCAGCTGGTCGGCCTGGTCGGCGCGGTGCTGATAATTCTCCCTCATCTTATCGGCCACACCGGTCAGTTTCTCCTGCGCCAGCGAGTCGCCCACAATGCGGTGGGTGAGCGTGGTGGTGCGCTCGTCCTCGGTGATACCGGTCGATTGGAGGTGGTTGTTTATCACCCTCACCGTGTCGCGCCCCACGCGCAGGTCGGCCCAGAGGGATTTATATTGCAGGCTGTCGGCCGAAGCCACGCCACGACGCACAATAGGATAGGCACTCAGCAGCGCATAGCCCGAGCCCGACTGGTCGCCCGCCTTGCTCAGCTCGGCATTCACGAAATAACCATAGGGAAGTCGTTTGATTTTCGAGCGGAACTCGTCGAAACTCTTGTCGCCCGAGAAGTGGGCCTCTTGGAGCATCACCACCTGTGGGCCCTGGGTGTTAATCCACTCGGCCACACGGTCGAAGTTCGCCACCCCTTCGGGGGCATCCTCATCGCTGAAATTCATCACATTGTAGGTTACGACCACAATGTCGTTCTTCTCGCGGGTAACATCCTGAGGCTTGGTGCTCACATCGGAGCGGTAGAAAAGTCCCATACTACCCGAGCCTATCAGCAGCATCACTACGGGCACAACGAAATATTTCTTCCACCTTGCGGCCCACCAAAAGGCGCAGAAGAGATTGGCCACCCAGATAATCGGGTAGAAGAGCCCCGCAAAGGCAAAGAGCACACCGCTATTGGGATTTACCACTCCCGCCAGCAGCGCACACAGCAGAGCCACTGCGGCCACAGCCGTAAAGCCCAGCATAACCACATCGGCCACACTCCACCCCAACGACACCTCGCCCTTGGGAGTTTTGCGGCCGCCTGCACGCCTTGTTTCGCTCCTATAATAGCCCTCTTTCATATTCCGTTAATACCAAATCTGGCCCCTTCGTTTCCAATAGCGGAGCAGCAAAAAGCCCCACAACATACCGCCCAAGTGGGCATAGTGTGCCACACCACCGCCCGACGAAGCAATGCCGGCAAAGAGCTCGATGACACCATAGATAATCACAAACCATTTGGCCTTCAAAGCGATGGGCGGAAACATAAGCATAATAGTATTGTTGGGGTGGAGCATACCGTAGGCCAACAGCAGACCATACACTGCACCACTTGCGCCCACGGTCAGCGCCCAACCGCCCTCGATGGCATTCACGCCCAACTGCATAAGTCCCGCACCCACACCACAGATGAGGTAGTAGGTCAAGAATCGCTTGCTGCCCAAGTCGTACTCAATCACCCTGCCAAACATCCACAGAGCGAACATGTTGAAGAACAAGTGGCTCAGGTTGGCGTGCATAAACATATACGACAGCAGTTGGTAGCAGTTGGCCAGGGGCATAGGCGAGCGGAGCGCAAAGTTGAGCTCGAACCACCTACCCATAGTGGGTGGCAACAACATCTGTGTCAGATATACCAACACATTCACTATAAGCAAATTCCTCACAATCGGAGGCGTAGACGTTCTGTAATACATTTTTTCTTTTTTCCTTTTTCCTTTTGCGACTTTTTGTAAAAAGTCGCCCAAAAACTTTTAGGAGATACTCGCTGCGCTCATATCTCTTACACTCCATAGGTTTTACCTCTATGCAATGCTGAATTTCGGCAAATGTTGAAAATCAAAAACTCTGCGCCAACGGCGCACCTTAATTTTCCATTTTCAATTTTCAATTTTCAATTCAAAAATAGCGCTTTTATGTCGGCGGGCTCCACAAGGCGCACCACGGGCCTTCCGTCGTAGGTGAGGCTACACTCCCTACAACCTTCGAGCGAGTCGAGCACTGCCTCCACCTCGCCCTCCGAGAGAGCCTTCACACCCCTATTCCTCGACAAAATTGCGGCCAAACGCTCCTTGCGCTGACGCTCCGATACCCCAATGCCGTCCCTGAGCGAGTCGAGCATATCATAGACCACATCCTCAATGGCACTGCGCTCCACATCGGCCGGCAACGAGGTGAACTCCACCGTATTGCTGTCCACAACCGCAAAGTCGAAGCCGAAGGCCACAAACTTGTCGCGCTGCAAACTCATCAGCTCCACATCGTCGGCCGAGAGCACCATACGCTCGGCAAACAACAGCGCCTGGCCCACCGATGCGCCACTGCCAATCATAGCCATATAGCGCCTAAACAGCAACACCTCGCGTGCTCGGGCCAAATCGACAATCGCCAGCCTGCCGCCCAGCGAGGTAGCCACATAGCCCCCCGCAAGGGTTACAGCCCCCTTGAAGTAGTCGGCCGAATGATTCAGCCCCAACTCCTGCTCGGCCGCCTCTTCGACTGCCTCGCCGCCCTCGATAAACTCCATAATCGAGCTATCGAACTCGCGCTCCAACTCGCTCTCCTGCGAGGTGGGATAGGGAGCCATAAAGCTCTCCAAGGCCGACTCAAAGCCGCTTGCCTCGGAGCCTGCGGCCCCACCCTGGCGGGGCTTGGCCGTAAAGGGGTTGTAGTAGGGATTGAAGGTCGAGGCGGGCTCGTGCATCTGTCGCCTCTCGGTCCTCTGGTCAAAGACGGGGATTTGGATTTCGCCCTCGTCCTCGAAGTCCATCATAGGCACTGCGCCTGTCTTAGCGAGCGACTCGCGCACTGCCGCATTTATAATCTGCCAAATCTCGCTGTCTTCGCTAAATTTGACCTCGGTTTTCTGGGGGTGAACATTCACATCCACCTTGTCGGTATCGACCGTCAGGTAGAGGAAGTAGGATGGGAACACACCTGCGGGTATCAGCTTTTCGTAGGCCGCCATCACCGCCTTGTGCAGATAGGGGCTCTTGAAAAACCTGCCATTCACAAACAAGAATTGCTCTTTGTTGCGCTTCTTGGCAACCTCGGGCCTACCCACAAAGCCCTCCACTTTTACGATAGTGGTCGAGGTGCCCACTTCGAGCAACTGCGAGGCTATACTTTTGCCCATAAGGCCCGCAATACGCCCTTTGAGTGGCGCCACGGGCAGGTTGTACAGCGGTGCATCGTCTTTGTAGAGCATAAAGGCCACCTCGGGATGGCAGAGCGCCACGCGGGTAAACTCGGCCTTAATCTTGGCTGCTTCCTTCTCGCTGTCCTCGATAAACTTGCGTCGGGCTGGCACGTTGAAGAATAGGTTGCGCACCTTGAAGGTTGTGCCCAGCGGTGCCACCACCTGCTCTTGCGACACAAACTCGCCACCACGCATCACAATCCTGCACCCCAACTCTTCGTTCTCGGTGCGGGTAGTAACTTCCACCTCGGCCACAGCGGCAATAGAGGCCAGAGCCTCGCCCCTGAAACCAAAGGTGCTCAGGCGGTAGATATCCTCAATGGAGGTGATTTTGCTCGTGGCGTGTTTGTCGAAGGCGAGCCTTGCATCGGCGGGTGTCATACCCTCGCCGTTGTCGGTCACCTGCACAAGTTCCCTGCCGTCGGCACGAAAGTTAATCGTCACCAACGACGCACCTGCATCGACTGCATTTTCGGCCATCTCTTTCACCACCGACGAGGCGTTACCCACAACCTCTCCGGCGGCAATCTGGTTGGCCACACTATCGGGCAAAAGTCGGATCTTCATTGCAAGCGGTTTAGAGTGTTTCGATAACAGACTTCACGAGCATAGCCATACCAAAGATGAGCAACAGTGCCAACAGCAGACGGATCTTGTTGCTCCTCTTGCGCGTAGCAATATCCTGCTCGGCTTTGCGGGCACGCTGCTCGCTACGGGCACGCAGAATATCGCCCGGGGTATACTCTTTTTTCTCCTCGGTGCGGGGTGCGTGTCCGAGTTCCACACGACGCTGATTGCGTACTTCGGCCTCGGCATCGTAGTATCGTGGGTTGTAGCTGAATTGGCGGGGTTTGCGCCTTATCGACTGGCCTATTCCAAACATATTTCGGGTATATTTTGAGCTTGTTCGTTAAACAAAAAAATTGCAGGTGGTCGCCCACAGAACGACCACCCACAAAAATAACGTATTTAACTGAAAAAATTGCGCATTCGGTCAAAAATATTCTGCTCGCCCTTGGCCGACTCTACCTTTTTGAAGTTGGGCTGGTCGGAGAGCTTTTCGAGCAGCTTTTTCTCCTCGCTGGTGAGCTTGGTGGGAATCACAATATCGACAATTACCAGAATGTCGCCCCTGCCATAGCCGTTCAGTTCGGGCAAACCCTTGCCTTTAAGCCTGAGCACCTTGCCCGCCTGAGTTCCGGGAGCGATTTTAATCTTGGCCTTGGAGTCGATGGTGGGCACCTCGACCTCGCCACCGAGGATGGCGGTTGTTACCGATATTTTCAGGTTGTGGAGCAGATCGTCGCCATCGCGCACCAACTCGGGGTTGTGCTCCTCCTCGATAACCACCAGCAGGTTGCCGCTCACACCACCGTGGCGTGCAGCATTACCCTTGCCGCTTACCGAGAGCTGCATACCCTCGGCCACGCCTGCGGGGATGCGGATTTCCACAACCTCTTCGCCCCTCACTACGCCCTCGCCACGACACTTGCTGCAAGGATTCGAAATAACTCTACCCTCGCCACCACAAGTGGGACAAGTTCTCTGGGTTTGAGCCCTGCCGAAGAAGCTGTTTACGGTCTCGATGGTGTAGCCTGCGCCGTTACAGTTGGGGCAGGTCGAGTAGCTGTTCGAGTCTTTTGCACCGCTACCGCCACAGGCATCACAAGCCACCTGTTTGGCGATTTTAATCTTCTTGGTGCACCCCTCGGCCACCTCTTTGAGCGTGAGTTTCACCTTCACCCTCAGGTCGGTACCGCGGTTTACGCTACGCTCGCGCTGACCGCCACCAAAGCCACCAAAGCCACCTCCAAAGTGTCCGCCAAAGATGTCGCCAAAGTTGCGGAAGATATCCTCCATCGAAAAACCGCCACCAAAGCCGCCATAGCCGCCACCTGCTGCGCCACCATCCATACCTGCGTGGCCAAATTGGTCATAGCGAGCCCTTTTGTCGTCGTTGCTCAACACATCGTAGGCCTCGGCAGCCTCTTTGAACTTCTCTTCGGCCTCTTTATCTCCGGGGTTTTTGTCGGGGTGATACTTCACCGCAGCCTTTCGGTAGGCTTTTTTTATCTCGTCGGCGCTGGCATTTTTCTCTACGCCCAGCACCTCATAATAATCACGTTTTGCCATATTGTTTGTCTAACGTCTAACGTACAACGTCTAACGACAAATTTAAAAATCAAGGTCGCCCTATCTCCAAGTCGTAGTTGCGGGAAACGACTCTTAATTTTGAATTTTGAATCTTGAATTTTGAATTCTACTCGCCCACAACCACTTTGGCGTAGCGGATAACCTTCTCTTTGAGTTTGTAGCCCTGCTGAACCACGTCGATTACGAGGCCCTTCTTGTCGTCGCCTGCGGGGAATTTGGCCACAGCCTCGTGCAGGTCGGTATCGAGGGGCAGACCTACGGCCTCAATCTTGCTCACACCCTTGGCCTTCAAAGCCTCGCACATCTTGTGCTGAATAAGCTCCACGCCCTCCTTCACCGAGGCCACGTCGGTTGCACTCTGCATAGCAGCCAGCGCACGCTCAAAGTCGTCCATAACGGCCAGCATCGACTTGATAACATCCTCGCCACCACTCTCAATCAAATCCATCTTCTCTTTGAGGGTGCGTTTGCGATAGTTGTCAAACTCGGCGCTCAGGCGCATATATTTGTCTTTCCACTCGGCAGCCTCGTCTGCGGCGGCTGTCGTTTTGTCAGTCTGTGCGCCCTGCTCCTCTGCCACATTGTCAGCCTCGTTGCAATTCTGGGTTGCCTGCTGGTCGTTCTGCTCGACCTCTGGTGCGCCATTAACCTCTTGGTTTTCAGCGGTGTTTTGTTCGTTTTGTTTCTTGGTCATATCTATATTTGTTTTGTTTCTTACCCTTAATTGTTCAAAATGTGTGCCGAGCACATTGGCCCTTGTATTACTGACATTTTCGGGGCTATCGCCACTCTCCTATCGACAAACAAAACGCCCGACGTGTATCGGGCGTTTTGAAATTTGTCAAGCAGACTAATGCTCTTATTTACCAGCGGTAGCGCGGGTAGCAAGAACAGCCACAACAGTGGTGCTTGCGGGGTTGAGCATGGTCAGACCCTCGTAGTTGAGGTCACCTACGTTGATGGTTTTACCAACACCCAGCTCGGTGATGTCTACTACGAGCTCGTCGAGCAGGTGCTCCTCCAAGCCCGAAACCATAAGTTTACGGCGAGCGATCTGCAATTTACCACCGGCTTTAACACCCTCCGAGTTACCAACAACTGCAACAGGAATCTCGATAGCAACGGGTTTGCCCTCTGCTACGCGGAAGAAGTCGATGTGCAAGCAGTAATCTTTAACGGGGTGGAACTGAGTCTCGCGCATAACGCCTTTCTCAATCTGACCGTCGATGTTGAGCTCTACGATGTACGATTTGGGAGTGTAGATGAGCTTTTTAGCCTCTGCGGTCTCGATAGCGAAGTGGATAGCCTCACCACCGTTGCCGTAGATAACGCAAGGAATCATACCCTCGCGACGGATGTCTTTTGCACCTTTTTTACCAAAGTTACTACGCTTAACACCCTGGATCTGAATAATTTGCATAGTGTTTTAATGTATTAAGTTAATGTATGTTACTTGGGCGACACTCAGCCATTCCTCATGCAAATCTCAGAAGGCCCCATAGTCGCTTGCGGGCGCAAAGGTACTACTTTTTTTCGTTACGCCAAAAAAACGGGGCGGAAAAGCACTCCCACCCCGTCGGTTTTTCGTCTTGCAAAGTTGTTCTATTTCAGCAACTCGGCCAACTTCTCGGCCACCTGCTCACCACGCAGATTGCGAGCAATGATGGTACCCTCCGAGTCGATCAGGAAGTTCGAAGGAATCGAGCCCACGCCATAGAGCGCTGCTGCGGGCTCCTGCCAGTATTGCAGGTTGCTCACATTAACCCACGCCAAGCCCTTGTTCTCGATAGCACGCATCCAAGGCTCTTTGGTCTTGTCGAGGCTCACGCCATAGATCTCGAAGCCCTTGTCGTGATACTCCTTGTAGGCCTCTACCAAGTAGGGCACCTCGCCCATGCAGGGGCCACACCACGAAGCCCAGAAGTCCAACAACACATATTTGTTCTTTGCAACCACGTCGCTCAGCTTCACCATCTCGCCCTCGGCATTGGGAGCCTCAATCTCGGTGAAGTGTTTGCCAATGCCCACATTCACCAGAGCCTCGGCACGAGCAGTGAGTTTCTCCACCTCGGGCATCTTTTTGTACTGCTTGGGCAGCGCAGCAATAGCCTCCATCATCTCCTCGCCACTCATCTCGTAGCTCTTCTGACGGAGCATATACATCACACCATAGAGGTTGTCTTTGTTCTCCTGATAAAGACGCTCCAACTCGCCCTCGTAGTAGGCAATGAGCTCCTCGCGGGGAGTTCCGGCCACCTCGCGTTTCACAATCTCCTCGTTCAGAGCCCTCATCTCGCTGTTTACGGCATTGGCAGCACCACCCTCAATCAAGAGGTCGTCGCTGGTACCGGTAACTTTGATGGTGGCCACATCGTCGCCATAAACCTGAGCAATGTAGCCGTGCTCCTGAGGCGAGTCGGGAGTGTCGATGCGCAACAGGCCCGAGAAGGGGTGCTCGCTGGCATACTCGATAGCGAATTTGCCATCGGTGGTCTCAACCTCCACCAAAGCGTCGCCACGCAGAGTTGTCAGAGCCACCACACCACTATAATCGTTCAATACGCCCTCGATGGTGTATACTTTCTGATTGTTGCACGCCACCATAGCCAGGGCAGCGAGCACGATAAAGAGTTGTTTTTTCATAGTACTGTTAAAAGTTTTTATACGGTTATTTGCACAAAAATACTAAAAGAATTGAAAATGGAAAATTGAAAATGGAAAATTATATGGTCGAACGTCTAACGTCGAACGTCTAAACGACCTAAGGCTTTAAGAACTCAACTCTCTAAACTCCTTAAAGCCTTTAAGGTCATTAAGGCCCCTAACGATTTTAATAAGAGTAATAGGAGTTATAGGAGCCTTAGTACTCTTAGTACTCTTAGTTCTCTTATAAACCTCTGTCGGTCGACGGTCGACAATAAAAAAAAGCCCGACTGTTAAAGTCGAGCTTTTTTTGTTGGTGCCCAGGACAAGAGTCGAACTTGCACGGCCAAAACGGCCACTACCCCCTCAAAGTAGCGTGTCTACCAATTCCACCACCTGGGCTTAAAATAAGGAAAGTTGGGTACGGCTCTCTGCCGCAAACTCCCAATTTCCTTCACTAACCTAAAACTACTAACCTAAATGAACCTTAAAAACTTCACCGCAAAGGTACGAGTAATTTTTGATTTTGCAAATTTATTAAAAAAATTTAATAATCGCTTAACATTGACCACTCGTTAAACCCGCTTGGTAAAGCGCAACAAAAGTACACATAATTTTCTAACCTCCAAACTTTTGACCACAAAAAAACGCAAAAAATTGACAAAAATAAATTTTGTCTAAAATGCTCTCGCTCGGCATAGCAAATAAATTTGCTCTGCCCTCGCTTACTCGCATTTGCGAAAATTGAAAATTACAGCCAACAGCCTCCCAAATCACCCCAAACTCTCCAAACTCCTTTATCTCCTTATTCTCCCTAAACTCCCTAAAAACATTCCCCCTCTAAGTTAGAGGGGGGTGTCGCTTTGCGACGGGGGCGTGTGTTTCTCCTCCCCTACGAAAGGGGAGGATATTAGAGAGATTAGGGAGATTAAGGGCCTTAATGATTATATAGGAGATATAAGACTAATAGGATTTATATAGGTCTTATTACTCCTATTACTCCTATTACTCCTATTACTCCTAAAAATCTTAGATGTTAGACGTTAGACCTCTGTCGGTCGACGGTCGACAGTTGACGGTTGACGGTTGACGTTCTCGGAGTCTGGGGGATGGATTGGGGCTATCGCCCGTCAGGGGGATAGCAGAAAAATGATAGGGAGGGCAACGCTCAAACTTTTTTGAAGCGAAGCTCTCCCTATTGTTTTTCATTATTCTGCCGATAGTCAGACCACAACATTGGAAAGATCTACGGCCAAATGGTAAAAGTGGCGTTACGCCACCTTTTTACAAAAAGCGACAAAAAATCAAAAAGCCGAAGGCTAAAAAAGCGACTAATTGAGGTCGAGCAGGCCGTCGGGGAGTGCGAAGTGTACGGTTTTATTTTCGATGGAGAATTCGACAATGAAGTCGTCGGCTGCGGGAATCATCACCTCCCTGCCCTCGATTTCGATAATGAATAGTGGGTTCCACTCGCTATCTTCGAAGTCTACAATCTCGCCTTCGACGCCCTCTACGCCTTCGAAGGTTGTTTTGTAGCCCACCATATCTTCGAGGTAGAGTTCGCCGTCGTCATCGCCCTCTTCGTCGTCGTAGGGTTCGATGCCGAGCAGTTCTTCGGCCATACCCATATAGAGTTCTTTGCCTATGAGTTCGGCTGCTCGGTAGGGGGTATCGAGGTCGGCGAAGGCTCCCACGGCGCCGCGCTGACCGCGTCGCTCGAAGGAATCAAAAAAAAGAGGAACCGCCAGCTTGTCTATGAAGACAAACAGCGGTTCCTCTATTGTGAAGTCCGAAGGAAAGGTGTCGTAAAGGTTGATGGTCAGTTCGCCGTGAGTACCGAAACTCTTGCCAACTTTGGCTACTGCAAACTCTTTCATCGTCTTCTCCGTTGTTTTGGTGGCCGACTAATTATTTCTCAGCCCTCCCCCATTTGTTAAACTCCGAATACTCCTTTACTCCTGCCCTTTTGTTTTGACCTTTGCTTTGTCGTTGTGGCCCTTGTGGTGTTCGCTTTCGCGACGCCTTGCGTGGCCTTAGGACTAAGCCTCCTCTGCGGGGGTCTCTTCGGTTGCCTCCTCAGCGGCCTCCTCGGCAGCGGCAGCGGCGGCTGCGGCTTTCTTCTCGGCTACTTTGGCAGCGATTGCCTCTTTGGTTTTGGTCTCCTCTGCGATAGCGGCTTTGTGGGCAGCTACTTTGTCAGCGGCGATTTTACCGGTTTTAGCGGCGATTTTAGCGTTTTTCTCGTCCATCCACTTGTTGAACTTAGCCTCGGCGGTAGCCTCGTCGAAAGCGCCTTTTGCTACACCACCCAGGAGGTGTTTTTTGTAGAGCACGCCCTTGTACGAAAGGATTGCGCGGCAAGTATCGGTGGGTTGTGCGCCTTTCTGCAACCAGTCGAGTGCTTTCTCGGCATTCAACTCGATTGTAGCAGGATTGGTATTAGGGTTGTAAGTACCAAGTTTTTCGATGAACTTACCATCGCGTGGCGCCCTGCTATCTGCGGCAACGATGTGGTAGAAGGCGTAGCCTTTTTTACCGTGGCGTGCCAAACGAATTTTTACAGACATTGTGCGTAAAATTTAATGAGTTAATAATGTGTTGTTTGTGTGCTTCGTTGGGAAGTTGGCCCAAATCAGCCCGCAAAAGTACAAATAATTTCGGAAATACAAAATTACTCGACGTTTTTTTTAGTTCTCCGCCCACTTCCAAAACCGAAGTTTAATATTTTATATTAAAAGTTCGCCCAATCGCTTGCATCGTGAAAATAATTTCACTATCTTGCAACCGACAGTTCAATTTGGGGTCTACGCGACCCTTGTAACCCTAAAAAACAATAACGCTATGAAAAAGATTATTTATCTTGCATTGCCATTATTGTTCGTGGCATGCAACAACAACCTCCCATTTGAAGAGGTTGAACTTTCAACCCTCACCGAAAACTCACAATTTTCGAGAGGAATTACTTATGACGAAAAAGTCTCGGATAACTCTTTCTTCATCGACACAGATGACCTAAACCTCTTTCTCAAATCTCGACAAAACCATCAAAACAACAAGACCTTTACAATCAAGCAAATCATCCCCCTCGGCCCAGACAACAACACTACCGTCATGTATGCGGTCAATTATGACGAAGGATGGGACATCATATCTGCCGACAAACGCACCCAACCCATTCTCGCCAACTCCAACTCTGGAACATTCAATCTAAACGACTTAAATCCAGGAGTGGTAGCGTGGCTAAATGGCCTTGCATTCGACATCACAAACCTTCGTACATCTCCAGCAAGCAAGCAAACGACCACAACCCAACAAAACAACAAAAACATCATGTTGTGGAATGGTATTCTACAAAAAGACAAATATGAAAAACAATACGGTAAAAATAGGTTTGATGATGCTGTGGAAATTCAAAATCCAAACATTCTCAACACCCGAGCTAACGAAGGACACTATGAATACAGATACTCGGAAGTTGAACACGTCCCTATCGACACTACTTTCCATCTAACAGTCACAAAATGGGGGCAGTGGGATCCTTGGAATTTCTTCTGCCCCACAGACGATAACGTAAAGTGCCCTGCAGGTTGCACTGCGGTAGCAGGGGCTCAAATGGCTTATTTTTTACACAATCATCTAGGAGTTCCCGTCAACGCTATGCTTGACTCTTCATTTTATGTTCCGCTAACTAGTATAAATGACACAAATGTTTGGGATATCATGGTACTAGACAAAGATGACTATGTATACCCAAGTTATACCATTGGCCATTTGAGCGTAGCTCGTCTAATTAGGGATATTGGAGAAAGGGTTGACATGGAATATACATCCGAGAGTTCGGGAGCATGGTCAGAAGACCTCATCGAGAACGTATTTAACCCCTATGGCATTAGCTGTAACTTTGCAAATTATAATCCCTCAACTGTAACGAATGCTCTAAAACAAGGAATGCCCTCTATTGTAGAAGCCTTTTCAGTAGAAGAAACGAATTGGTTAGGCCAGACAACTTATTCAAAAGGACACACATTCATTATAGATGGCTACATCAACTACCAAACCATAACAAAAGATTACTATGAATGGGTTAGAGACGGAGAGTTAGATTTTTCCCAACTAATACCCTTACCATCCCGCTTAGTAGAAACCACCACTTCTGCCCCATGGGTTGGGCTAATATGCATGAATTGGGGATGGAGTGACCTATATAATGACATTTGGGTATCCCCATCCGAAGATTGGATTGTTCCAACCGAGGAACAACCCAATTACATATATAGACGAAGAATGACCACAGGTTTTAGAATCACCAATCAATAAAAACACACAACAATGAAATACAAACTTTTTCTTTACGCTATACTGCTATTGTCAATATCGGCGTGCAACCAATCTGGACAGCCTAATGCTGTTCTTGATCCAGGGCCAAGAATTGGGCGTATATATTCAACCGAATATTCAGAGGAACTCACAACGGAATACTATTTTGATGGAGACTCCTTATATACCAACGGATATTTGCATTTTATAAAGAGTAAAAACACCTCAATACACAATCTATCGACTATGCGATTGATGGTAAATTGCAAACCGCATCGTTTAGATGGTTCGACATGTCACCTACTCGAAGCTCAACATTGTGACAATCAAGAAATAAACAGCAGCATACCAGTACTATACCCCGGTGTGCCTTCGTTAGCACAAGCCACCAAATTGAGCAACATTACAACCAAATATGATTCTACCGATACTTTTATCTATTGGCATGCTGGACTTGAAAAAATTGTCATTACAGCCGACATGACTCTATTTGGTCGAGAACCGGGTCAAGACCTCACTGACAAATTTGAAGTAACAAACCCGTTAGAGCCTTTCGTTACTTTCAAATGGGATAGTTACGACATGTTATACGACCATAGTAAAGAAAGCCCCACAAAAATCACAGACTACTATGGCACACTACTGAGTTACTATCACCTCAAACTGACAGATACGCCCGAAGAGCAACATAAAGATATTTGTTTTGATATCAGTATGACCTTTCAAACAGAAGACAGTAATAGAAAGACCGTCAGCAACAGCGTAACCGTAGAGTTTGAAAACTAACACACGGCACCCCAAACAAAAACCGAGGGCGAGGAGTTTAATCCTCGCCCTCGGTGTTTTAGGTAGTTGGGAGCCCGTCAGAACTTGGTAGCCTCTAACGACCTCACCTCGCCCACCGTTAGCCTCTGGTTGAGGCTGCGCAGGGTGGAGGCGTTGCCACGACCACCGCCCTCGCCTACGGGCACCATTGCGGGCGAATTCTTCAAGCCCCTGCGGACACCGCTCTTGGCAGCCACGCCCTCAGGCTCGGGGGTGAACTCGAACGAGTAGCCGGGCAGGGTTACGATGATGGTTTCGCTCGCCTGGGTGTAGTTGTAGCCAACACCTTCCGAAGCGCTCAGTATATACCAAGGCTGAATTTGCAGCACACCCTCGCTCAACATCCTATTGGCATTGTTCGCATAGTAGGCCAACTGCTTATCCCTCATTGGGTAGGTCTGGTAAGATGACGAACTATTCTGGGGGTGTTCGAGCACCAGCACGCTATCGTTCTCGGTTTGATAGGTTGCCAATATGCCCGTATTGTGGGCATCGTAGCAGAGGTGGCTCACAGTTGCTCCCTCGGCATTAACCATCGGGTAGGCGGCCACTTCGAGGTAGGTGTCCCACTGTTTAGCACTCAGGGTGGGATGGTTCACCGCAAAATCTTTGTATGGATCCTCGATGCGGTAGTGAGCCCTGCCGTCGGCGGCCTGATAGATGTTCACCTCCGAGGCGTAGCGCTCAAACTCGCCATTGCCCCTTGCCTGCCACGAGCCGTCGTAGTACATACCCTTGCCCAGCAGAGTCCACTCGGTCTCGGGGGCGGTGGTGATGTTGTGGCGGATGAACGAGTAGCCCTTGTCGGCATCCTCAAACCAGCCAAACACCACATACTCGGTCGAGGGGGCCAGGCCGATGATCGACTCGGTGTAGCCACCGTCGTTCAGATAGTCGAGATAGCCGGTCAGATAGCCGTAGTTGTGAACGAGTGCTGCATCCCTCAGCTCGTCGTTGCTGAGCGAGCCAAACTGAGCAGCGGGCAGACACGAGTAGTAGGCCGAGGTGATATTCGAGCCCTTCATCTCGAAGCAGACCTGAGTGTCGGGGCGCGCCTCGTCGAGCCTAACGGTCATAGCAATATCTTTGCACTCGCCCGCAGTGGGTGCGGTGTAGTCGATGTTGGTGTAGGCGGTCGAGCAGAGTTCGCCCGCAGCGTTGTAGCCCGACACCAACAGCGTATAACCACCGCTCTGCGAGGGGGTGAAGGTCATGCTCAGATTTTTGTCATTACCATTCTGTTCAACAGATACAACATCCATAAATCCCTGCTCGGTGGCAGCCATCACCACTTCGCGACAGGTCTCGTTGTCGATGTTCAGTTTCTGGAAGAGGCAATAGCCAATCTGAGCCACATCGCGGTCGGCATAGATGCCAAAATTGACAATCAGGCCATCTTCGCTGACCGAACTACTTGCACCCACCATCTCGTATTTACGGTCGCCAAACGAGCCTCCGGGCAACACAAAGGTCAGTATGCCGTTCTGGCCGTTGGTATCCATAAAGCCCACATTGGCAACCTGGGGCAGCAACGCAAGCTGGAACACCTTGCCCGCAGCGTCTACGGCACGGTTGTAGGGCACCTGTCCCTCGACATTGGTGGTGCGCACATAGTTCCAATCGCCCCAAGTGCCATTGGCATTCAGCTTCAAGCCCGTCTTGATTGCCTCCTCGGAGAGACACTCGACATAATTCCAGCCGTTGTAGATCTTCTGGGCAAATTGGAGAATGATGTAGGGCGAAGCTACATTGTTTTCAGACTCCGAGAGCGCAAACATATCGGGGTAGGACATGGCTGCCGTGCGAGCAATAGCCTTCATAGGGGTAAAGAAGATATAGCGGCCTTTGGCATCGGCCAACACATCTACGGGGTTCATCACACCCACAGCCCAACCTTCTACGACCATACCACGCCCCAGATAGGTGTCGAATTCGCCCACCTTGACGGGGCACATAGTGGCATAGGGAGCGCCCTCGCCCTCGGTGGTGAGGGTAAACTCATACTCGGCATAGAGCCCCACTTTGGGCAGGACAACCTTCTCCACACCTGCGGTCAAACCCAGGCGCATAGCCGAGCAAATCAACTCGCCACCCAGCAGAGTGCCGTCGGCCTGGTTTACAATCTGGAATTCGTTCAGGTCGGCATAGATGGGCAGCAGAATCTTGCCCCACGAGCCATCTTCGTTCTGTTCGATTTCATATTCGTTCTGGCCCACAATCACCTTGTAGCCCTTCTTTTCGGGCACTACGGGGTCGTCGCCACCACCCGTATTGGGTTGGTCTTTGAACTCCACGCTCTCGTCGGCGCTCCAATCGTTCACAATGGCGTCGAACGAGGTCGAAATGCTCTCGGGGGTGAGGGTTACGGTAATCTGACGCTTCTTGGCCACGCCAAACGAGATGGGCTCCGAGGCCTCGAAGGTGTATTGCTTGTCGCTGGCGGTTGTTATGGCCACTTTGGGGGCTGCGCTCTGGGGAGGAATAATCAACACGAAGGTGTCGGTGAAGCCCTCGGTGGGAGTTGCCACCTCGCCTGCCTTGATGGTGCCGTAGTCGCCCGTGGGGGCCGAGCTGATGAGCGAATAGGTGAAGTTACCCCTCACGCCATCGATATAGACCTCTTTAATCTCCTCGCCGGTCTGGTTGTTCAGGTCGATGACGAGCTTCGAGAGCAGGTGGTTAAATTCGAGCTTTATGGCCTGGTCGGTGGGGGCCACACCCTCTTTGTAAGCACCCATAAGATCGGAGGCGGTATAGCCTGCGTGGGTAGATTGGTCGCTCTTGACGCAGAAGTCTACGCCCTCGAAGAGCACCTCGCCTGTGGTGCTGCCGCTGATGTAGGGATAGAGGGCCACAAAACTGCTCTCCTCGCTGCCCTCGTACCACTTGTACTCTTGGTCGCCCACAAAGCCGCTCTGGCCTTTGGTAAATTTGCCGTTCACAATCCACGACTCCATCGATAGGAGCACGTCGGCAAAGTTTTCGGGGGTGAGATTCTGGAATCCCACGCCTTTTACGCCAAAGAGGCCGAACGAGTCGCCCTGCTCGAAGGCGGTGTCGGTGGCCCTTGTGAAGCTACCTGCGGGGGTTGCTTCGACCTTCAACAGGGGCCCGTTGCCCGTAACGATACCATTTGGTCCTTCGGGCGTTACGCACGAGGCCGCCAGCGCCACCAGCGCCAGCAGTGCCAACAGTTTGTTAAAGTTTTTCATATCACACACAGTTTAGGGTGTTAATGTATTGAGTTTGTTTGTATTGTTTCGCCTATGCAGATTCTCACACCTTTGGTGTGGCGAGGCCGCACCTCTTGTTGTAAAGTTACAAACGCCCCTTGCGGATTTGCAAATTTTTGGGCCCAAAAATGTTGATTTTGAGGCATCATTGCCGATATTTCCACTCCACCACTCCGCCCACCCAGCCCTTTTCCGAAAAAACGCACATAAAAAGGCCCATTCCTCTACGGAACGGGCCTTCATAAGTTGATATATTTGACCGATTAAATATCGTCGGTACAGAACTCGTAACCAAGGCGTTTGCCGGTCTGCAACTTGGGATTCTCCGACCTGGCCTCGAACTGCTCCACACTCGCGTGCTTAACAGCCTCATAAGGAGGCATCAGCAAGTCGAAGCCCAACGAATAAAGCAACGCGCGCTCGACAATCTCCACAATGGCACCACGCGAAATGGTCTCCCCACCAAAGCTATCCACACGCCACTTCTCCTGCCTCTTACCCTCCACAAAGAACTTGTTCTCGTGGTTGATAAAAATACGCCCCACAAGGTAACCCTCGTCGTCGGCACGCTTGAACTTGAACGAGTCCGAAAGGAAGTTGTAGATATTCACCACACCACAGTAGCTGTGCTGGCGGTCGGCCTGAACATAGGGATTGTGCCAAATGCGGTGCTCACGCTCGAAAGTGAAGATGTTGGTATGCATAGCAAAAACAAGCACATCGCCCGCAATCTGCACTCGTGCCTCAAATTTACCCCTGTCGCTATACTCAATGCGGATGCGTTTGTCGATCTGGTCGTCGAGTTCTTCGTCTATCTCGGTCGAAAACTCGTGGAGTACATCTTTCAGTTCGTTGAAGAGCGTGTTTACATTGTCGAATACACGCTGTTTGAGGCCCGACTTGCTTACAAGCAAATCCTTAATCTGTGTTCGTAACTCGGACTGCGATTCCATAATGGTCTGATACTTGTTTTTTCTTTTTTGTTTTGTTTGTTTATTCCTTTTTTCTTTTGCGACTTTTTGAAAAAAGTCGCCCAAAAACTTTTAGGAGATACTCGCTTCGCTCATATCTCTATACTGAGTCTGCTCAGAAATACCAATAAATTCGGTGTGCCCGACGGCACCTTTTTGTAAAAAGCTGCACCAAAAACTTTTCTGAGATACTCACTTCGTTCGTATCTCTTACATTCCTTTGCTCTACCCTATTATTCTATATATATCTGCCTACCTTCGGCAAGGGCTTCGCCTCGGTCGGCAATGTCGTTCAGCTGGCACAAGCGGCGGGTAGAAACTCCCACGGTGCGGGCCAAGCGCCCCACCAAGTCGCCCCTGCGAGCCATCACATAGCGGCCCCTCTGGTCGGCATATACGCCATAGCCACCTATGCGGTGCAGAGGTACAGCTACCTTGTCAACATCGACTGCCACAACCTCTGCCGACTCCTCCGCCACAACACTCTCGCCCTCGGCCACACTCTCGCTCGGAGCGGTCACGGGGGGCTGTGCGGGAGCCTCATAGTCGGCCAGCAGTGCATTGTCGTAGCGATAGAGCTGGTGCTCCTCGATAATCTTTATCAACAGCTCGGCATATACGGGGTTGGTGGCATAGCCTGCCGCTTTAAGCCCGTGGGCCCAACCTTTGTAGTCCTTGGGGTCGAGGTCGAAAAGTCCTCTGTAACGCTGACGCTCGGAGAGGAACAGCGAGTGGTCGATATAACTCTCCTCGACCGACTCATAACTGCGGAAACACTCCTGCGGAGCATCGTCATCGTGGCGGAGCGAAGGGCCGTTCCAGGTGCCACCACACTTGATACCGAAGTGGTTGTTGCCCTCACGCGCAAGCCTCGAATTACCATTGCCCGATTCGAGCAAACCCTGTGCGAGAGTGATACTTGCGGGAATTCCGTAGAGGGCCTGCTGCTCCACCGCCAGGGGTGCATACTTCTCGATATACTGCTGGCGAGTGAGCTTGGGCTGCTGGGCACTCAGAGTGCCACAAACCACCACAAGTGCTGTGAACGAGAGTGCTATATGTCGAACTAATTTTGCCATAATCGCCACAAATATATGTATTTTTTTTATTTTTCGTATTTTTGCAGCCCGAGAGCTACACTTATGTAGAATATAGTTAGAGCAATGGCAATAGAGACCTCCATAAAACATATCCTGGTCATCCGACTCAGGGGCTTGTCGCAGACGGCAATGTGTGTGCACGCCCTGAGGGGATTGCGCCGCGATTTCCCCGAGTTGAGGGTTACTGTGCTTACGGCCAGGGAGTTCGAGCCGCTGTTTGGTAGCGTGGAGGGTATCGAATTCCTCTTTGCCGACGAGCCCGCCTACCGAGGTACGATGGGCGAGTGGCGCTTGTGGAGGGCGGTGCAACGCTTGGGTGTCGATGCCATTGCCGACTTGGAGTCGAGCAGCCGTTCGCGCAGGCTTGCTTTCAGTTTGAAACCTCTGCGCCGTGCCCACATCGACAAAAGCCGCAACGAGCGACAACTTCTCACCCGAAAATACCGCAAAGTGATGGTGCAGTTGGAGCCACTTTCGCAACGTAGTCGCGAGGTTTTCAACAAGTTAGGCCTGCCGTTCTGTATGCCGGCCCCCATCCGCCGTCGTCGCCACATTCAGCCCCCACAAATTGCAACCATCCTGGCGGGCGAGAAACAGGGAGTGTGGATTGGCGTGGCCCCTCTGTCGCCCCACAACGGCACCTGCTACCCTATTCCTCAGTCGGCCGAACTCGTGGCCCTGCTGGCCTCTCGCTACGAAAAGGTCTTTCTTTTTGGCAGCGGCAAGTACGAAAGGCAGTTTTGCGAGGGTATGCAGTCGAAGTATAAAAGTGTAATCTCGCTTGCCGAGCGCGCCTCTTTGGCCGAACAAATGGAGATAATCGAGATGCTCGATGCGGTGGTAACAATAGATGGCCCTGTATTGAGCCTTGCATCGCTGGTGGGCACTCCGGCGGTGTCGATTTGGGGAGCCACCCACCCCTATATCGAGTCGTGTGGCTACGGCCAAAACCCCTCCAACAGCATTCAAATCGAGCTTCCGTGCCGTCCTTGCTCGGTCGATGGCCGCCACCACTGCCTGCTTCGCACCCACGAGTGCATGCGTCGCATCACCCCCCAAATGGTGGCCGACAAGGTAGAAAGCATTGTTAACACAAAAAATTATTAAAAAATTTTACTATTAGTTTAGAACCACACTAACAAACTGAGCCACAACAAAATACAACTACAAAGCGGGCAAAAATGCGAAATTTCAATGTTAAATTATTATTAAAAAATTTTAATTTATTTGCAGGTTTCAAAAATTGCCGTACCTTTGCAGTGAAGTTTTAAGGTTCATTTAGGTTAGTAGTTTTAGGTTAGTAGAAACAGGGTAAGAAGTGATTCTATCCCCTGTTTAGGAAAAAAGCTTGCGATTTCGTCTTAAATCGCGAGCTTTTTTTTATTTCTCACGCCACAACACCCCCACTCCGCCTAAAAGCACACACCGCCTTCCTAAAACCGCACCACTCCGCCTAAAACCGCCCCGCCCCGGCCCGCTTTGCACAATCTTTGCACACAAAAACAATTTATGCAATAAAAAACAAGAAAACTCGTTTGGTTTTTCGAGTTTTCTGCGATACCTTTGTGCGCAAATTATACTTATATTTATTTTTATGGCAGCAAACAACAGAGAACGCATAGTGTCGGTGGCACAGGAGATGTTTCTGGCACGAGGCATACGCTCGGTGAGGATGGACGACATTGCCCACGCCTGCGGTGTGTCGAAGCGTACACTCTACGAAATCTTCAACGACCGCGAAGAGCTCATTGGCGAGAGTCTGTTGCACCACGCCTCCCAAATCCACAATCGCAGCCAAGAGGTAACCACACAGGCCGAAAACGTGTTGCACGCATTCTGGTTGGAGGCTATGCACCGAAGCAAAAATCTTTCGGGCCTGAACACACTACTCGAAGACCTCAGGCGTTATTACCCCAAGGTGATGGAAAACCTTATGCCCCAAATCCACGAGGCGGTGGTACTCCACACCCGCGAAAAGCTCTCGGAGGGTATGGAGGGCGGACTTATAATGCCCAACCTCGATTTGGACTTCTTCTCTCGCGCGCTGACCAACTATGTCTACGGCTTGGGGGTCATCGAGGCCAATACCGCCACTACGGGTGTGGTTATCACCTCGCAGACTGTTCCTACGGCCATCCTCATATTCCTGAGGGGAATTTCGACTGAGAAGGGGCGCCGTTATATCGACGAAAATTTATTAAAAAACATTATAGAAAAGTAAAATTATGAAGAGAATCATTCTATGTTTGACTGCAATGTTGTCGGTGGGCCTTGTAGGCAGGGCTTCGGCACAGCAGTTTGAACTGTCGCTCGAAAAGGCTCTCGAAATAGCCCTCAGCGACAACCCCACAATTCAGGTTGCAGGGTTGGAGATCGAGCGTCAGGATTGGGTACGCAAGCAGACCATTGGCAGCCTTTTGCCCGGTGTATCGGTTAGCGGCCAGTATTCGTACAGCATCGTTAAGCAGGAGATGGCCAAGGGCCTCTCGTTTGGTGCCGACAACAGCATCTCCACTCAGGCTTCGCTGAGCCTGCCGCTGTTTGCACCCACAGTGTACGAAACCCTCAAAATGAATCAAACACAGCTCGAACAGGCCGTAGAGAGCGCTCGTAGCAGCAAAATCACCCTCGCCAACGAGGTCAAGAAGGGATTTTACAACATTTTGCTTGCGGAGCAGTCGTTGGTTGTGTTGAAGGAGAGCGAGAAATCCATCACCAAGACCGTCGAGAACACCGAGAATATGTACAAGCAGGGGTTGGCTTCGGAATACGACCTGCTGAGCGCACAGGTGCAGCTGAGCAACTTGAAGCCCAACATCATCCAGACCGAGAACTCGATCAAGACGAGCAAGATGCTCTTGAAGATGTACTTGGGCCTGCCCGCCGAGGCCGACTTTACGCTTGTGGGCTCGCTCGACCAGATGGCCGACCAGGCATCGGTGAGCACCACTCCCACCAACGAGGTAGACCTCTCGAACAACCCCGACCTGAGGGCTTTGGACTTTCAGGCTCGACTGCTGAACCACCAGCTCAGGCTCACCAATGCCAGCCGCATGCCCACCATCGCTGCCTTCTCGAACTTCATCTTCTCGGGTAACGACAACACGATGGACTTCGGCAGTATGATGGGTGGCGGTGCAGGAGCAGGCAGCGGTAGCGGTAGCGGTAGCGGCTCCGGCTCGTCGGCCAAGAAAGAGTGGTGGTGGCAGAACCCCCTCTCGGCAGGCCTTACTATTAGCATCCCCCTCTTCTCGGGTGGTCGCAACCTCAACAAGGCAAGCGAGATTCGCAACACCATCAGCCAGCTCTCGTTGCAGCGCGACTACCTCACCCAGAGCGTAAACATCCAGGCCACCAACGCCTTCAACGCCATTCTCACCGCAAGGGAGAAGATGACCTCGAACGAGATTACCGTTCGCCAGGCACAGAAGGCCTACGACATTGCGCTGGTGCGCTACAATCAGGGTGTGGGCACCATCTTGGAGCTCAACTCGTCGGAGCTGTCGCTCACCCAGGCCAAGCTGAACTACTCGCAGGCCACCTACGACTATCTGGCTGCCCGTGCCGACTACGAGAAGATTATCGGCGAGGGCTTCGAGATTGAGGGCGAGCAGGATAGCAACAACACCCCCAACAACCAATAATACCGAAAGAGAAACAATAAAAACATACCAAACAAGATGAAACGCAACATTATCATCGTAGCAGCCACCATCGCTGCACTCAGCCTTAGCAGCTGTGGCCCCAAGAAAGGCCCCGCAGCAGGCGCCACTACCACCGCTCCCGTAGAGGTTGAGGTGCTTGCCCGCACTTCGCCCGTAGAGCGAATGACCATTGCTCAGACCGAGGAGTTTACCTCGACTCTGCTGCCCTACAAGAAGAGCTTTATCACCCCCCAGATGTCGCTCCGTATCGACGAGATTAGGGTAGATGTGGGCGACCACGTCAAAGAGGGCCAGGTGGTAGCTCGCCTCGACCGCAACCAATACAACCAGAGCGCCGTGCAGCTCAAAAACACCAAGCAGACCTTGGAGCGTATGCGCAAAGTCTACGAGGGTGGCGGCGTGAGCAAGTCGCAGATCGACGAGCTCGAAACCTCGGTGACCGTATTGGAGGAGACCGTGGCCAACTTGGAGCGCAGCATCGAGCTTAAAGCACCTTTCAGCGGTATCATCACCGGCCGCTACAACGAGGTGGGCGACCTGTTTGCCATGGCCGGCAATGCCGATGGCGGTATGGGTATGTTCCAGATTATGCAGATCGACCAGCTCAAAGCCATCGTGGCACTGAGCGAGCAGTTCTACCCCCAGGTGTATAAAGGTATGAAGGTTACGGTCAAGGCCGATGTCTACCCCGACAAGGAGTTCCCCGCAACCGTCAAGATCGTCTACCCCTCGATCAACGCTGCAACCCGCACCTTCAATGTCGAGCTGACCATTCCCAACAAGCAGGAGATTTTGCGCCCCGGAATGTTTGCCCGCGCAACCTTCAACATGGGCGAGCGTAGCAGCCTGACCGTAGAGGATGTGGCCATCCAGAAGCAGATGGGCGTAAACGACCGCTATGTATATGTAGTAAAAGATGGCGTAGCCGAGCGCAGGGTTGTAACCTTGGGCCGTCAGGTGGGTAGCCGCGTGGAGATTCTCTCGGGCGTAAACGAGGGCGAGCAGGTGGCCATCACCTCGCTGTCGAAGCTCAAAAACGGCTGCAAAGTGAAGATTGCCGAGTAGTGCCCCCTACTAACCCCAGAAAAAGACGTTTTAGTACAGAGCAAAAAGTAGATTATGAAAATATACGAAACATCCGTTAAGAAGCCCATTTCGACGGCGCTGATATTCGTTGCGGTGATTGTTTTCGGCCTTTTCTCGCTGAAAAACCTCGCAATCGACCAGCTGCCCGAGATGGACTTGCCCGCAATCTCGGTGATCACCACCTACACGGGTGCCAATGCCGAGGATATCGAGACCAACATCACTCGCCGAATAGAGGATGGTCTGAATACCGTGAGCAATCTGAAAGAGATTACCTCCAAATCGAGCGATGGAGTGTCGCTCGTGTCGCTCGAATTTGAGTGGGGCACCAACCTCGACGAGGCCTCCAACGACATCCGCGACGCGCTGGGCCGACTGACCGACTATCTGCCCGAGGATGCCGAAACACCCATTCTGTTCCGCTTCAACTCGTCGCTGATGCCTATTATGTCGTTCTCCATCACTGCCGAGGAGAGCTATCCCGCACTGAACAAAATCCTCGAAGAGCAGTTCGTAAACCGCCTGAGCCGTATCGACGGTGTGGGCTCGGTGGGTATCTCGGGCGCACCCGTGAGGGAGATTCAGGTGAACGTAGACCCCGTAAAGATGGAGGCCTATGGCCTGAGTGTCGAGCAGATTGGCGGCATCATTGCGCAGGAGAATATCAACACCTCGGGCGGTACGCTCGACATTGGTAACAACACCTACAACATCAAGGCCGACAGCGAGTTCAAGAGCAGCGACGACCTTAAAACAATCCTCATCAGCAACCTCAACGGACAGGAGGTCTACCTGCGCGATATTGCCGAGATTAAGGATACGCTCGAAAAGATGACTCTCGACGAGCGCATGAACGGCCGCCAGGGTGTGAGGGTTATGATTCAGAAACAGTCGGGTGCCAACACCGTGAGGATCGTAAACGAGGTGAAGAAGATGCTGCCCAGCATCGAGCGCAACCTCCCCTCCGATGTGGATGTATACCTGCTGAACGACTCATCGAAGGATATCAAAGATAGCATCTCGTCGCTTACCGAGACGGTTATGTTCGCCTTCTTGTTTGTGATTTTGGTGGTACTCTTCTTCCTTGGCCGTTGGAGGGCTACGCTGATTATCTGCCTTACGATTCCCATTTCGTTGGTAGTGTCGTTCATATACTTGAACCTCACGGGCGGTACGCTCAACATCATCTCGCTCTCGTCGCTCTCGATTGCAATCGGTATGGTTGTAGACGACGCTATTGTGGTGTTGGAGAACATCACTACCCACATCGAGCGAGGCTCCAAACCCCGCGAGGCGGCAATCTATGGTACCAATGAGGTGTGGCTGTCGGTTATCGCCACCACGCTGGTAGTTGTGGCCGTATTCTTGCCCCTGACCATGGTAAATGGTATGGCGGGTGTGATGTTCAAACAGCTCGGTTGGATTGTGTCGCTGGTGGTTACCACCTCGACCGTTGCGGCCATCTCGCTTACTCCTATGATGTCGGCACTGCTGCTCCGCTTGGAGAACAACAAACATACCTACAAGGGCCTGAGCGCCATCTACAAGCCTATCGACAAATTCCTTGCTTGGCTCGACCGCATCTATGAGAGGATGCTGCGTTGGGCTCTGGCACACAAGAAGATTGTCTTCTTCGCCCCCATGGTGTTGCTGGCCTTTGGTGTATGGTTGTTTGCCACCAAGATTCCCACCGAGTTTATGCCCAGCAGCGATGGCGAGCACATGAGCGCCACCATCACCCTCGAACAGAACATCGGCGTAGAGTATACCAGCCGTGTGGCACGACAGATCGATAGTATCGTCTATGCCAAATATCCCGAGGTGGTGTTGCTCAGCACAAGTGCCGGTTCGGCCAGCTCGTCGAACATCTTCTCGGCCATGAGCGCAAATGGTAGCAACATTATCAACTACACCTTCCGCCTGACCGACCCCCAAGAGAGGGAGCGCACCGTATTTGAGATTGCCGACGCATTCCGTGCCGACCTGGCCACCATTCCCGAGATCAAGCGCTCGCTTGTATCCACCGGTGGTGGTATGGGTATGGGTGGTGGCAGCTCCGTGCAGGTGCAGATTTTCGGCCACGACATCGAGACCACCAACCGCGTAGCCGACGAGCTGATTGCAGAGTTCTCGCAGCTGGAAGGCGCAAGGGATGTGCGCTCGTCGAGGGACGATATGAGGCCCGAGTATAATGTGGAGTTCGACCGCAACAAACTCGCCTACTACGGCCTGAACACCTCGACCGTTGCAACCGCCATCCGTAACCGCATCAACGGTATGACCGCTTCGATCTACCGCGAGGATGGCGAGGAGTACTACATCAAAGTGCGCTACGCCGAGGAGCACCGCACCTCGATTGAGGATGTGGAGAACATCTTGGTCTACAACCAGCGTGGCCAGGGTGTGAGGGTTAAAGATGTGGGCCGCGTGACCGAGGTCTACGCTCCCCCCACCATCGAGCGCGAGAACCGACAGAGGCTCGTGACCGTAACCGTAGCGCTGGGCAACAACGTGGTGCTGGGCGATATGGTGGCCCGCGTAAATCAGGTGCTCGACAACTACCCCATGCCCGAGGAGATCTACACCGACATTGGTGGCGATTGGGAAGACCAGCAGGAGTCGTTTGCCGACCTGGGTATGCTGATGCTGCTGATTGTACTGCTCGTATATATCGTTATGGCCACCCAGTTCGAGTCGTTCGTAATGCCCTTTATCATTATGTTTACGATTCTCTACGCACTGCCCGGCTCGGCCATTGCACTCTGGCTGACCAACACTCCTCTGAGCCTTATGGCGCTGATTGCCATTGTGATGCTGGTGGGTATTGTGGTCAAGAACGGTATCGTGATGGTAGACTTCACTAACCTGTTGCGCGAGCGTGGCGTGGGTATGTATGAGGCTGTTTTGGAGGCAGGCAAGAGCCGTCTGAGGCCCGTGTTAATGACCTCGCTCACCACCATTCTGGGTATGTTGCCTATGGCTATTGGCTTGGGTAATGGTGCCGAGTTGTGGCAGCCTATGGGTATCTCGGTTATCGGTGGTCTTACCTTCTCGACAATGCTTACTCTGGTGGCAGTACCCATTCTCTACTACGTCTTTATGGGCCGCAGCGAGAAGTACCAAGAGCGCAAAAAGGCTCGCCGCCTGCGCCAGGCACAAGAGAAGTTGGCTGCACTGAAAGAGCTGGAAAACGAGTAATGTTCACAAAACGCAAAACAATATGAAAGCACTATTTATATCCTACAATCAGGCCATGACCGAGCGCGTTGAGGCTATGCTCAACGAGGTGGGTATCAGGGGATTTTCACTCTTCCCATTGACTCACGGCAGGGGTAGCTTTACGGGTGAGCCCCACATGGGCAACCACACTTGGCCTGCCATGAACTCGACCATTATTGCAATGGTGGAGGACGAGAAGATTGCCCCCGCAATGGCTGCGCTGAGGGAGATCGACAAAGACACCCAATTGCAGGGCCTGAGAGCCTTTGTGTGGAACGTCGAGGACCAGATGTAGCCCCCACACAATGGCACAAAAGCAAAGCAGCCCGACCTTTCGAGGTCGGGCTGTTTTGTATTTAGGGAATTTAAGGAGTTTAGGGAACTTAGGGAGCTATATCCATACCGCTCCCCTAAGTTATGGAAGCTGGCGCATAGCGCCTGAGGGGTCTGTCAATTTTGAATTCTGTCGGTAGACGGTCGACGGTAACGGTTCTACAACTTGCGAAGAATGCGGAGCACCTTGCGCGAACGCTGGGTCATATAAACGCCCTCGGCCTCGGCAAACTCTTTCAGCTGAGCCTTGGTGTAGCCACGAATGGTCAGCAACTCCATATCGGTATTGTACTTAACCTCGAAGCCCTGCGAGTGGAAATCCTCCACAATCTCGTCCAAGTAGCGGCACTTGTCGATGCACAGAGCCATACTGATAGCCGAGTTCTGCACCAAGTTCACCTTTGCACGGTGGCTCTCCAAAGTCTTAAATATCTGGGCCATACGCTCCTCCAAGATAAACGAGTAGTCGGTAGGCTTAATCGACAGCAGCGTTTGATTTTTCTTCAAAATCAAGATGGGCACATCGATAGGTTTCGAGATGCTCTCCTTAATCACGCTACCCTCTTTCGATGGGTCCACAAAGCACTTCACATAGAGTGGAATGTTTTTGTTTTGGAGGGGTTTGATGGTCTTGGGGTGGATAATCTGCGCACCGCTATAAGCCAGCTCGATAGCGTCGAGATAGGTCAGCTCGGGGATGTAGGTAACGTCGCTGAACTGCTTGGGGTCGCCGTTAAGGATACCCTCCACATCCTTCCAAATCGACACGCTCTCAACACCCAGAATGTAGCCCGCAACGGCTGCCGAGTAGCCCGAGCCCTCGGGACCAATGGTGGTGGTAGCACCCTCAGGAGTTGCGCCAATAAAGCCCTGAGCCACCACTACCCTCTCCGAGGCGCTCTCCACAGCCTCGATCAGTCGAGGAGTAGAGGCCTCGATGTCGATGTTGGCATCGCGGAAGCGGTCGCTGGTGACGAAGATTTTGCGGATGTCGAGCCACTTGCTGTCGATACCGCTGTGGGCCAGATAGTCGGCCACAATGGCGGTCGAAACCAGCTCACCGAAGCTGACGATGTGGTCGTACCACTCCTCGTAGCTCTTGCTCTGTGGCTCCTCGGTGGCTACAAGTGCGCGGAGCTGAGCAAACAGCCCCTCCACACGCTCGGGCAGAGTAGGCTCGCCCCACAGGTCGGCCACAATGGTGGTGTGGTAATCCACAATCGCCTGCAACGAGTCGAGTGCGTCGCTCCTCTGTCCGTTCCAGAAGTGCTCCATAACCATTTCGAGCGCATTGGTAGTCTTGCCCATTGCCGACACGACAATAAACAAACGGCCCTCGGTCGAGAGAGCAATGTTTGCCAGATTGCGAACACCTGCGGCCTCCTTGACCGATGCGCCACCAAATTTATATACTTTCATATCTGTTTTTGCTTAATTAGTTCTCCTGTTTCATAAAATCACGAATGGCGGCAGCGCAAGCCTCGGGCTCCTCGAAGAAACCCATGTGGCCCGACTGCTCCAACCACGCCACCTTGGCCTGTGGGTGGGCAGCCACCATCTCCTCGGCCTTCTCCAAGGGGATGTAGCCGTCGTGCTTACCGAGGATAAAGAGCTGGGGAATGGTACTCTCGCGCATCAGCTCGTTGCTATCCTTGCGCCCCATCATACCCCTCAGCAGGGCGGTTATGCCCTCGGGCTCGGTAACGTAGAGCTGCTCTTCGAGGAAGGCCACCTCGTCGGCCATACGTTTGAGGTTTTGGGGTGCAAAGCCCGCCTTGGGTGCGGTCTGAGCCAAGAGGTCTTTGTGTCCGCCCTCCACGAGTGCAATCTCGCGCTCACGCATAGAACGCTTCTCCTCAGGGTCGGGATTGGGGGTAGAGCTGAGCAGCACAAGGCCATTGAGCCTTTGGGGGTGGCGGCGCAGAGTTTCGAGCGCCACATATCCGCCCATCGAGTGGCCCACAAGTGTAGCACGCTCAATCTCCAACTCGTCGAGCACACCCACCACGGTGTCGGCCAAGAACTCCATCGAGTGCTCGGGACCCATCACCTGCGATATGCCGTGGCCGGGGATATCCATAGCCACCACACGGAAGTAGTTGCTCAGCAGACGGGTAAAATCTTCCCACACATCGAGACTCTCCAAGTATCCGTGCAACAGCAGTAGCGTTTGTTCGCCCTTGCGGGTGTCGGTAATGCGCAGTGCGCAACCGTTCGATATAATGAATTTATCCATGGTTTTTTCTTTTTGTTTTGCGACTTTTTAAAAAGTCGCCCAAAAACTTTTAGGCGATACTCACTGCGTTCATATCGCTTATTGCCTGAGACTTAATAGGAGTAAAAAAATCATAGTTCTCCTATAACTCTTATTTGTCCTATAATCCTCAATTCGACGGTCGACGGTTGACGGTCGACTAGAAGAACATCTTTTTGAGGTTCTCCACCTCGTCGAGCTCCTCCCAGCCGAAGAACTTCACGCTCTTGGTAGTGGTCTTGCCTCCCCTGCGCAGAGTTACCTCCTGCTCATAGGGCCTGCGGCCAAAGTGGCCATACGAAGCGGTGGGCTCGAAGATGGGATTGGTCAAGCCAAAGCGACGCACAATAGATGCGGGCCTCAGGTCAAAGGCCAACGCAATAGCCTCGGCTACCTCGCCATCGCTGATGGTCAGCTTCGAGGTGCCAAAGGTGTCTACAAACAAGTTGATAGGCCTTGCCATACCGATTGCATAGCTCACCTGCACCAACACCCTGTCGGCAATACCCGCAGCAACCATATTCTTGGCAATGTGGCGTGCAGCGTAGGCTGCCGAGCGGTCTACCTTCGACGAGTCTTTGCCCGAGAAAGCACCGCCACCGTGTGCGCCACGACCACCATAGGTGTCTACAATAATCTTGCGGCCGGTAAGACCGGTGTCGCCGTGGGGACCACCAATCACAAACTTGCCGGTGGGGTTTACGTAGAGAATGTAGTCGTTGTCGATAAGCTCGGCCAGCTGGTCGCCTGCTTTCTCCAAACGAGCCTTCACGCGGGGGATGAGGATGTTGCGAACATCGTCGGCAATGATGCGCTGGCAATCCTCAAAGTCGTCGTGCTGAGTCGAAACAACGATGGTGTGCACCCTCTGGGGTACGCCCTCGTCGCTGTACTCGATAGTCACCTGACTCTTCGAGTCGGGCCTCAGGTAGGTCATCACCTCGCCCTCGCGGCGGATGGCGGCCAACTCTTTGAGGATAACGTGCGAGAGGATGAGCGTTGCGGGCATCAACTCGCGAGTCTCGTTGCAGGCGTAGCCAAACATCATACCCTGGTCGCCGGCACCCTGCTCGTCGGCATCTTCGCGCTCTACACCCTGATTGATGTCGCCCGACTGCTCGTGGATGGCCGACAGAATGCCACACGACGATGCGTCGAACTGATACTCGCTACGGTTGTAGCCGATCTGGTCGATAACCCTGCGGGCGGTGCCCTGAATATCGACATAAGCGTCGGAGCGTACCTCGCCCGACACTACCACCAAACCTGTGGTGCAAAGGGTTTCGCAAGCGACCTTGCTTTTGGGGTCGTTGCGCAAGAATTCGTCAAGAATTGCGTCCGAAATCTGGTCCGCTACTTTGTCGGGATGTCCCTCAGATACCGACTCGGATGTAAACAAAAATGCCATAGTTCAATAAAATTGAGAATTGAGAATTGAGAATTGAGAATTCTTTTTGAAAGGCCCAAATCCCGCACTCAATCGTGTTATACTTTCTGTTTTATGTATGGTGGATTGCTTTGGTGAGATAAGTCGGGGCCACACGCCCTAACTCATTGCTTTTTAGCACTTTTTTACCATCGCAACAGGGTTCTTTTGCCCTCCGATGGCGTGGTTTGCAAGCAGCCAAATCGTTCCACGCCGCAAAAATACAAAAAAAATGGAAAATTGAAAATTGAAAATTGAAAATTACCCTTAGACCGTCGACCGTCAACCGACAACCGTCGACCGTCAACCGTCGACCGTCGACAAACAAAACACACGCCCCCGACCTTCGGCCACCCCCTCTAACTTAGAGGGGGAATACCAACCACTGCTCCCCTAAGTAATGGAAGCAGTAACAAAAACTTGGCAATATAAACACTGTGCCGTAGGCACACCACAATTTTCAATTTTCCATTTTCAATTTTCAATTCGTCGTTGGACGTTAGACCTCTGTCGGTCAACCATCGACAAACAAAACACACGCCCCTCTTTCCAAAAATTTCAACTTTCAACTTTCAACTTTCAACTTTCAATTGTATCTTTGTGGGCTAAAACCATTTATACGCTATGTTTGAAAACTTATCCGAGAAACTCGAAAGGTCGTTTAAGATTCTGAAAGGTGAGGGCAAAATCACCGAAATCAACGTGGCCGAAACTCTCAAAGAGATTCGACGCGCACTTATCGACGCCGACGTTAACTATAAGGTAGCCAAGAACTTCACCGACGAGGTGAAGCAGAAAGCCCTTGGCGCAAATGTGCTCACAGCCGTCAAGCCAGGTCAGATGATGACCAAGATTGTGCGCGACGAGTTGGCGGCACTGATGGGTGGCACCTCCACCGACATCAACCTCACGGGCCACCCCGCCGTAATCCTCATTGCAGGTTTGCAGGGCTCGGGTAAGACCACTTTTTCGGGCAAGTTGGCCCTCCAACTCAAAAGCAAGCGCAACCGTAGTGTGCTGCTGGTTGCAGGCGACGTATATCGTCCTGCCGCTATCGACCAGCTCAAAATCTTGGGCGAGCAGGTGGGCGTGGAGGTCTACACCGAGGAGGGCAACAAAAACCCCGTAGAGATTGCCGAGAACGCTATCAAATATGCCCGCAGCAAGAACATCAACACCGTGATTGTCGATACCGCGGGCCGTCTGGCCATCGACGAGCAGATGATGCAGGAGATCGAGGCCGTGAAGGCTGCCGTGAAACCCTCCGAGACACTCTTTGTTGTGGACTCGATGACCGGTCAGGACGCAGTGAATACCGCTCGCGAGTTCGACCAGCGATTGGACTTCGACGGCGTGGTACTCACCAAGCTTGATGGCGACACCCGAGGTGGTGCTGCTATTTCTATTCGCTCGGTTGTGAATAAGCCTTTGAAGTTTATCTCTTCGGGCGAGAAGATGGACTCGTTGCAGGTATTCCACCCCGAGCGTATGGCCGACCGAATCCTCGGTATGGGCGATGTGGTTTCGCTGGTAGAGAGGGCTCAGGAGCAGTTCAGCGAGGAGCAGGAGCGCAAACTGAAAAAGAAAATCTATACCGACAACTTCAACTTCAACGACTTTATCGAGCAGATTGGCCAGATTAAGAAGATGGGCTCGATGAAGGAGCTTATGGGTATGATTCCCGGCATGGACAAGATGTTGAAGAATGTAGATGTTTCGGACGACGTGTTCAAACAGACCGAGGTGATTATCGGCTCGATGACCCCTGCCGAGCGTGAGCACCCCGAGATTATCAACCCCTCGCGTAAAGCTCGTATTGCAGCTGGTAGCGGCACCCAGCTTGCCGACGTAAACCGCCTGCTGAAACAGTTCGAGGATATGCGCAAGATGATGAAGATGGTGGCTGGAGCCGGCAACAAACGTATGCCTATGCGTGGTATGCCAATGATGCCTCGCGGCCGACGCAGGTAGACCGTCTAATGTCAACCGTCGACCGTCGACCGACTAAATAGTAGAACGCCTAACCACATTGCGGGGTTGGGCGTTTTTTTGTGTTGTCTATGATGTGCAAATCCCCCCCCGAAGGATGTTCTTTACTTCTGCAATTGGATATTTTTTCGAGAAAATCAGCCTTATTACTCCCCAAAATCTTGATTTTGAACAATTTTTGTATTATATTGCGAGCAAACAATTATACTCACTCTAAAACTTAGCGCCTATGAAACGAGCAAATCTACTTTTAGTGCTGTTGTTGGTAGGTCTGGTAGGCTGTACTTACAACTCTTTACCCGATGATATGGCAACACCCGTTGCTGTGTCGGAACAGGGTTTCGACTTGACATTCTCAACACGTGCTGAGGCCTTCGATGGAGTGGAGCTCGACAGCGAATATTTCGTTGCCGAGCAAGATTTGGAGAGTTACCTGAATTACAAACAGAAACATTCGGGCAAGAAAATCAACATCAAAAATTATAGCGCCTATGGCTTTGACAATAGCCACACGCTGTTCTATGTAATCAACTACGACAAGGGTTGGGAGGTCGTGTCGGCCGACAAACGTACACAGCCCACATTGGCCTATGGCGAGGGGGAACGCACTTTCTCTATGGGTGCCGACAACACCAACGAGGCCGAAAAGTTTTGGATGGAACTGCTCGCCTCGGATGTATTGCAGAAACGCCAACGTAGCCACTCAACTCGCAGTACCGATACAAACAATTTGATTGCTGACGAAAAGGAGCAGAGCAACGTTGCATTTTGGAACAGAGTTTGCACCAACGGAACAAGGGTTATTGAGGTGGGCTCAATCTCAGATTTATCATCGCCTAATACGGTGTACTACGTTTTAGGGTCTACCACAAGCGACACAACGCTAATTGACAAAGGACCATATCTCAAAACCAAATGGGGGCAAGATTGGCCGTGGAACATCAAATGTCCTGCCAGTTCTGCAACCAATCCCAACAAAGCCGTTGTTGGCTGTGTTGCTGTTGCTGGCGGTCAACTATTATACTATTTTTACGACGAGTTGAATTGGGTACTACCAATACCGACCTCTGTATCGGTTACTGGACATGGCCCTAAGGCTTATCAAGTGACTGCAACAAACTTCTCCACACAACCATGGAGTGCTATGGCATTAGATCGGTATGCAGAAAGGTGGGATGGCGGACCTACTGACCTTGTCGCAACTCTTTTAGCTTGGATTGGTGGATGTTCAGATTTAGAGTACTATGAGGATACGACATGGGGGTATGTCTCAAAACTCATGGACTTCTTCAGAATCCAATTTGGTATATATTCCGAGTATACCACCCCCTATAACGGACAGGTTATCTTAAGTGAGGTGAAGCATGAAGAACAACCCATATTGGTAAGAGGTGATAACAACGGAGCTGATGGTCACGCATGGCTTATTGATGGCTACAAGTTGGATTTGTTTACCGAATCCGTCTACTATATAGTTAGCAATACATCCATACCCAGCAACGAACTAGCTCAAATGGATATTGACGATGCCACTCACGTTATTAACTACGAAAGAGAAGATGAGTATGTAAGAATGAACTGGGGATGGGATGGATATCTCGATGGTTTCTACTCTATTTTATCAAGTGGATGGAACATCTCCACACCCACCTACAATGGTCGTTTTGGTGACAATGTATGGTTATACTATAATTTTACAAAACAATAATTGGATATGAGAACTAAAATAGCATTATTAGCAGTACTGGTTACGATTGTAGGAGTCATTGCATGTGAACCTCAATCTAATACCAATAACATTCCGGAGCAGGACAATGGGATTGAAAAAAACGAACAGTCACCTGTGACAGACAACCCATATAATGAGCAACAAAGCCCTGAGTTAAATGAAGATTCCACAGAACCCAAGGAGCCGTCCACTGGCGGCGAGGCAGCAACTGGACCTGATATGCCTTTAATTCTACAAGCAAAAGACGTATGGGTAGGAGCACATCCAGCAAACTATGGTATTAATGTTTCTGCCAGCGAGATTGAATATTCACATTTTGGAATCGAGTTTGGTTTTACTGGTTCTAGTGAAGAAGAATCTGACGACCTGTATACATCTTGGACGGAATTTGCAGTTATTTCAAAATGGTGCGATGAGAATGTCGAAATCGTTAATAGTATGGTGGAAACATTCAAAAACGAGGATGTTGAAATATATCATAAACAATCGACATATGCATATTGCACGATTGTAGATATCGAAATCACAGCAGACAAACCTCTATGGGGAGTAGAAGTCGGTCAAAACCTCGTAGATAAGTTCTATTTGCATAGCGTTCGTTCTCCGCTCCTATTTTCGTACCCCGAGTGTAAATACATGGGTAACATATTCGAAATGGAAAAACCTTGGTACAAGATCTTCGAGAATTGTCTTTGGCCACAAAAAATCGTTATCAGACCAATTGAGCCAGTGGAAAGCATCTACGATGTGGTTACATTCAGAATCAAACTCCACAGCCCAGATTACGTAATAGACTTTGAAGGGGGCGGACCTGTAACTTTTGTTCCCGACGGCTATTTTGAGAATTTAATCAACACCTTCAATTAAGTTGTCTGTTTAAGCAAAGCGAGCCAACTACCATCGCGGTAGTTGGCTCGCTATTTTATGGTGCGTAATGAGCTATCGTTTAGTAGCCCATACCGCCGCCGGCGGGCATTGCAGGAGCGGGGTGTTCCTCCTTCTTCTCGGCCAGAACACACTCGGTGGTCAGGAACATCGAAGCAATGCTGGCAGCATTCTCCAAAGCAACCCTCGCAACCTTGGTGGGGTCGATAATACCTGCCTCGAACATATCCTCGTAGCGGTCGGCACGAGCGTTGTAGCCAAACGAGCCTTTGCCCTCCTTAATCTTATTTACCACAACCGAGCCCTCGCCACCTGCATTAGCCACAATCTGGCGCAGAGGCTCCTCAATGGCCCTGCGAACAATAGCGATACCGGTAGTCTCGTCGTCGTTGTCGCCTTTAAGGTCGGCAATTGCCGAGGCAGCACGGATGTAAGCCACGCCACCGCCAGGGATGATACCCTCCTCGATAGCGGCACGGGTGGCGGCCAAAGCGTCGTCCACGCGGTCTTTCTTCTCTTTCATCTCCACCTCGGTAGCGGCACCCACAAAGAGCACTGCCACACCACCGGCCAACTTGGCCACACGCTCGTGGAGTTTCTCCTTGTCGTAATCCGAGGTGCTCACCTCGGCCTGGTTGCGAATCTGTGCCACGCGGGCAGCAATAGCTTCCTGCGAGCCTGTGCCGTCAACAATGGTGGTGTTGTCTTTGGTGATGGTAACCTTGTCGGCCGAGCCGAGCATATCGATAGTAGCGGCATCCAGGCGCAGGCCCTTGTCCTCGCTGATTACGGTACCACCGGTGAGGATAGCAATATCTTCGAGCATCTCCTTACGACGGTCGCCAAAGCCGGGGGCTTTAACGGCAGCCACTTTGAGCGAGCCGCGCAGTTTGTTCACCACAAGTGCGCTCAGAGCCTCGCCATCCACGTCCTCGGCAATAATCAGCAGGCTGCGACCATTCTGGGCCACGGGCTCCAACACGCCCATCAGCTCCTTCATGGTCGAAATCTTCTTGTCGGTAATGAGGATGAAAGGACGCTCCAACACGGCCTCCATCTTCTCGGTGTCGGTAACAAAGTAGGCCGAGATATAGCCCCTATCGAACTGCATACCCTCCACCACATCTACGTGGGTTTCGGTACCCTTGGCCTCCTCGACGGTAATCACGCCCTCTTTCTTAACCTTGCCCACAGCCTCGGCAATCAGTTTACCAATGCTGTTATCGTTGTTGGCCGAGATGGTAGCCACCTGCTCTACTTTTTCGAGATTTTCGCCCACCTCCTGACTCTGGCTCTTGATGTTCTCCACCACGGCAGCCACCGCCTTGTCAATACCGCGTTTGAGGTCCATAGGGTTGGCACCTGCGGTCACGTTCTTGATACCCACACCGATAATAGCCTGAGCCAGCACGGTTGCGGTGGTGGTGCCGTCGCCTGCGTCGTCGTTGGTTTTGCTTGCCACCTCTTTGACAATCTGTGCGCCCATATTGGCGAAGTTGTCGTCGAGCTCTACCTCTTTGGCCACAGTTACTCCATCTTTGGTGATGTGGGGAGCGCCAAATTTCTTATCGATAATCACGTTGCGACCTTTGGGGCCGAGGGTTACTTTCACTGCATTTGCCAGCGCATCCACACCCTCTTTCAGGAGTTCGCGCGCCTCTACATTATATTTAATCTCTTTTGCCATTTTTTTGTTTGTTTTCTTGATGTTTGTTTGTCGCTTTTTTATAAAAAAGCTCCGCAAAAAATTTTTCTGAGATACTCGCTTCGCTCGTATCTCTTATTGCCTATGCTCTACATTAAGGGGCTTAATGTCCTTAAAGACCTTAATGATTTTAATAGGAGTTATAAGAGTTATAGGAGAAATAGGAGTTGGCCCCTCAATTCTCAATTTTCCATTCGTCGGTCGACGGTTGACGGTCGACGGTCGACGGTTGACGGTCGACGGTCGACTCTATCCCAAGACGGCCATAATGTCGGCCTGTTTCATAATCAGGTAGTCGGTGCCGTCGATGTGGATTTCGGTGCCGGCATACTTGCCATACATCACAACGTCGCCCTCTTTTACCTCCATCTTCACCTCGGCAGTGCCGGGGCCTACGGCCTTAACGGTACCCATCAGGGGTTTCTCTTTTGCGGTGTCGGGAATAAACAGACCTCCTGCGGTCTTCTCTTCTGCGGGATTGGGCAGAATCACTACCCTATCCGAAAGTGGTTTAATGTTCATACTCGTATTTTGGTTTTTAGTAATTATTTTGTCCGTTTCTACACTTTTTCTCCAACCTCTGTGCCAGAGAAAAAATTGTGCCAAAATGTCAGTCGCCGTGTCAGACTACTCTATGCCCAGCACCTCGAAGGCTTTGAGGAGGGTTTCGTCGGAGGGCCAAATCTGCGAGAAGTAGCCGCTATCCTGCAACTCGGTGTTGCGGGCAATGTAGGCCCTGAGCATAGGCTCAATGAGCACCCTCGATTGGCGAATCTCCTTGCGGTTGGGCTTAATGCCGCGCGAGGTGGCATAGTCGATAAAGTCGTCATAAAGCCCCTTGTCGCCATCGAGCATTGCGTCGAGTTCCTCGACGGTGCGGATGGCGTTAATCTGTGCTCGGTGTCGGTCGGAGTAGTCGAGCGTGTAGCGATAGAGCACATTCAACCCCGTTACGGCATAGTAGTAGGGGGTCATATTGAGCGTGTCGAGGGGCACAAACTCGTCGGGCATAATGCCGCCACCGCCATAGACAACCTTGCCTTTGGGGGTTACAAAACGCAACGAGTCGGCAAAGTGAATGCTGTCGGCCGAGAAGAACTGACCGCTGGCATAGCGCTGCCAGATGTCGTCTTCGTACTCTTCGCCACGCTTGTAGGGCTTCTGGATAGAGCGCCCCGTGGGGGTGAAGTATTTGGCCACCGTGAGCCTTATGGCCGAACCGTCGGAGAAGGGAATCTGGCTCTGCACCAAACCCTTGCCAAACGAGCGACGACCAATGATGGTACCCCTGTCGTTGTCTTGCAGAGCGCCTGCCACAATCTCGCTGCTCGATGCGCTAAACTCGTCGATGAGCACCACCAGCGGCAGGTCGGTCAGTCGGCCGTTACCCGTGCTGTACTCCTTCTGCTGATGGCCCATGCGGTCTTCGGTGTAGACCATCAGACACCCTGCGGGCAGAAATTCGTCGGTCATAGCGATTGCTTGGTCCAGATAGCCGCCGCTGTTGCCTCGGAGGTCGAAAACGAGGCTCTCCATACCCTGCTTTTTAAGGCTGTCGATAGCCTCCACAAACTCTTTGTGGGTGGTGCGGGCAAAACTCGTGAGCCTCACATAACCCACCGAGGGGCGAATCATAAAGGCTGCGTCGATGCTCTTCATGGGGATTTTGTCGCGGGTGATTTCGATAGGCACAGCCTCGCCCACATTTTGGCGCAACACGCCCACTGTAACCTTCGAGCCACGCTTGCCACGCAGCATACTCATCACCTTGTTTTGGTTCACCTTGCGCCCTGCCACGGTGTCGCCATCGATGGTAACGATGCGGTCGCCGGGCAGAATTCCCGCCTTGTAACTTGGGCCACCAGCCACGATGTTGAGTACCACAATGGTATCGGTAGCCATATTGAACACAATGCCCACGCCGTCGAACTCACCCTCCAAGGGCTCGTTGAGCGACTGCATCTCGCTCTTGGGGATGTAGATTGAGTGGGGATCGAGACGCTTCATCAGCTCGGGCATCAACTCCTCCACGAGCGAGTCGCCCGACAGAGAGTCGATGTAGGCCCTCTCCACCAGGCCGAGGGTAAGGTCGAGTTTGTTGTGCCTAACTTGTGGCTGAGGGGAGGATGTGCGGGGAGCGTAGCGCTGGCTCGACGACGAAATCGTAAAGCCCGCCCAAACGCCAAGTGCCAACATCACCGCTGCACCTATGGGCAACCAAAAGCCCCTTTTTGTTCTATTCATAATCCTGTATTTTGCTTCTTTTATTTGTTCTTAAATCGGTAGCTGAGGCCCACTGTGGCCGAGTATTGGTATTGTGCCTTGGGGCTTGCGCTTTTGAGGTAGTAGAGCTCGCCATAGAGGTTTATGCTCAGGTATTTCGACACGGCAACATCCACCCAGTTGTTCCACCTGCACGTTGGGGGCTCTTTCAGGTCGGAGAGGGCGTAGAATCCGTAGAATGTGGAGCGATAGCGCAGCCACTTTTTCTTGAAGAACGAGCGGTCGAACGACATATTGACCGAGGGGCCCACACCGCTATAAAACTTTTTGCCTGCGGGCACACCATTTAGTCCCTGCTGATAGAGCCTTCCGTCGAGCATCGTAATCATATTGCCCGACAGGGGCGAGAGGGTGATTTTGTAGGGTGCGCCTGAGGGGGCAAAGGTAAAACCGACCGACACGTCGGCAAAGCCGGGCGACATCAGGGCCGACACAAGCGTTTTGTCGGTGCGCGAAGCGAAACCGTCGCTCAGCTGGGTGCTGAAATTGAGCTTTGCCGAGTAGGACCAACTATCGCGGAAGCTCCACGACATCAGCTCCTCTATTTTCAGCTCGTCGACATTCTTGAAGTGTAGTTTGTCGATGAAGTTCAAGCCATAGCGTGCATTGACTTTCAGGTCGCTGGCAAACTTGTTCTTCCGGAATTGGTGGCGCATATAGATAGTCGTAAGGCCGCTGAACGTGTTGTTACCACCGGCAGTCCAGTTGTCGAACTGCTGTGTCGAGGTGGAGAATTTGGCCTCGAACTCGAAGGTGTTGCGCTCTTTGCGTATGCGCCTGCGCTCGGCCAACCACGCTGCGTGGTCGTAGTAGTCGTTGGTAATACCCCCCTCCACAAAGCCGCCAAAGGCCTCATAGGGGTTGTGTTTGTGTTCGGTGTGCTGCTGTCCCTCCTGCTTTTCGCGTCGCTGGATGGTGTACTGAGCCGAAGCGTCGGTCACCACCCACGCCAACACTGCCACCAACACTGCCAGACCTCTCTTTATGCTTGTCATAACCAACTCCTATACCACAATAAGAAATAATGATTAGGCAAAGATAACGAATTTGTCTAAAATTTGGTACATTTGTAACAAACAACAACAATTAAGAAAACAATCATCGACTATGAAATACTTTGGAGCACACGTTTCGGCATCGGGAGGAGTGAAAAACGCCCCCCTGAACGCCCACAATATCGGAGCAAAGGCCTTTGCTCTGTTCACCAAGAACCAGCGTCAATGGTTCGCCCCCACCCTTTCGGCCGCAGATATCGAGGCCTTCAAGATGGAGTGCGAGAGGCTCGGCTTTCAGCCCTTTCAGATTTTGGCCCACGACTCCTACCTGATAAACCTCGGCCACCCCGACACCGAGGGGCTCGAAAAGTCGCGCTCGTCGTTCAACGAAGAGATGTATCGCTGCCAACTGCTGGGGCTCGATAGGCTCAACTTCCACCCCGCAAGTCACCTGGGACGCATCGACCTGGATGCCTGCCTCGACCGAGTGGCCGAGAGCATCAACATTGCTCTGGACAAAACCCAGGGAGTTACGGCCGTGATTGAGAATACCGCAGGTCAGGGCTCCAATGTGGGCTTCGACTTCGAGCACATTGCCCACATAATCGACAAGGTGGAGGACAAGTCGCGCGTGGGCTACTGCATCGACACCTGCCACGCCTTTGCTGCGGGCTACGACCTGTCGAGCACCGAGGCTTGCGAGCAGACTTTTGCCAAGATAGATAGCATCATCTCGCTCAACTACCTGCGCGGTATGCACCTCAACGAGGCTATGCGCCCACTGGGTAGCCGCATCGACCGCCACGAGCGCTTGGGCCACGGCCAGATTGGCTGGGAGTGCTTCAAGTATATTGCCCAGGACCCCCGCTTCGACAATATGCCTTTGGTGCTCGAAACCATCGACGAGGCCCTCTGGCCCGAGGAGATTGCCACGCTCTACTCGTTCTGCAAATAAGTTGAGAGTTGAAAATTGAAAATTGAAAGTTACTGAGAGTTATAAGAGTTATAGGAGATATATGAGTTATAAGAGCTATAAGAGTTATACTTCCTATTTCTCCTATTGCTCCTATTACTCCTAAAATTCCTTAAACTCCCTAAACTCCCTAAACTCCCTAAATTCCCTAAACTCCTTAAACTCCCTAAATTCCCTAAAACCGCTCCCCTAAGTTTGGGGAGCTGGCGCACAGCGCCTGAGGGGTCTGTTGACGGTTGACGGTCGACGGTTGACGGTCGACGGTCGACAAAAAAGGTGGCTCGAAAGCCACCTTTTTTTATTATCTCTCCTCCTTGTTGAGGAACTTGTACATCTCTTCGCAAGCCAGCGACATCTTCGTAACCGAGAAGTCGTCGCCCTGGGGGAATACAAACATCGTGTCGGTCAGGCTGCTCAGGTCGATACAGTCGCGGTGCCACTTGCGGTAGTCGTACTCGATGTGTATCGAGTAGCGGTTCTTGGCCGGAATGGTCATATTATAGTCCACACCATCCCAGTTACCTTCGAGCTTAAAGCCGTTCATATCGTGGGTGAAGGTAGCCTCGCCCACCTCGAAGAACCTGCGGGGGTTGGGCAGCGAGCGCACATCGGCCTTGACGGTAATGCCATAGGTGCCGGCCTCGACCTCTTTGCGCACATTCTGGCGCTCCCACTCATACCAATCGGGGATGTGGGGGAAGTAGGCCTCGCCCTCTTGTGCCTCCAACTGGCCATACTCGTTCATCCACCAGCGGTGGCCACACTCTTTACACCACAGCTCGGCACCCTTCGACTCCATACGGTACTCTTTGCCGCAGTGGGGGGACTGATAGAGAACGTGGTGCAAACCTTCGGCACGATTTTTCTTCACCATACGGATTTGGTTGTCGCGCTGCCAAGCGAAGTCGTCGTAGTAGAACTCTCGGTCGATTACCTCCATAATCTGGTTGTAGTCCATCTCGGCCACTTGGTCGGCGGTGAGGATCTGTTTCATGGTAGCCTTGGTCTTAATCAGGCGGTCGCCGGTGTGCCAGAAGGGCGAGTTGATGTGGTTACCCTGAGTTATGAGGGTTACAACGGGCAGTTTGAGCATCTTCACCAGCTTGCCAATCGATGAGGGCAGCACGGCATTGGTGCCACAGAGCGAATAGCGAGCCTCGGGATAGAAGGCCACGATTTTCTTTTTGTCGGCCACCTCGCGCAGCTGTCGCACCAGACGGGTGTCGCTGGTAAACTTGCGCTTGGGGATGCAGCCCACGCGGGCCATAAGCCAACTGAGCAAGCCACCGATGCCGACAAAGCCGTCGATAGCCACGATGTAGTAGGCGTGATTGGGGAAGGTTGCCTTTATGGCCACCATAAAGTCATAGAAAGCGTTGTGGTTACACAGAAGCAGATAGGGCCTCTTTACGCCCTCCATATTTATGCGCTCGATTCGTGTGCGGTGGAGCCAAGTCACGGGGAACGAGGCAATCCACATAACAGGCCTAAGCCACCACGACACTCGGCGGGGTTTGGCTGCCATGTCGAGTCGTTTGACATTGGGCAGAGGCATAGAAGTTTGATTCTCTTTGTAAGGAGTTGTACTCATAAGTAAAAAATGTGTTTGCTTGTGGGTTTTTTCCGTCCAATTCGGCGCAAATATAATACAATTCTCCACTTTTTTATGCATCTTTGCATAATTGTAACAACCATATAACATATCAAGTACTATGTATAACGATTTGAAAGACAAAATAGAGGCTGCTTGGGTGGATGCCGAGCAGCTCCACAACCCCGCCACTCTGGCCGCCATCGAGCAGGTGGTAGACCTTTTGGACAAGGGCACCCTGCGTGTGGCCGAGCCTACCGAGGATGGCAATTGGCAGGTGAACGAGTGGGTAAAGAAGGCCGTAATTCTCTACTTCCCCACCCACGGCATGAAGACTTCCCACGCGGGCGACTTGGAGTTCTACGACAAGATGCCTCTCAAACACGGCTACGAGCAGTTGGGCGTGAGGGTTGTGCCCCACGCTGTGGCTCGCTATGGTGCCTACTTGGCCAAGGGTACAATTCTTATGCCTTCGTATGTAAACATTGGCGCTTATGTCGATAGCGGCACTATGGTCGACACTTGGGCTACGGTGGGCTCGTGTGCCCAGATTGGCAAGGGCGTACACCTAAGCGGTGGTGTGGGCATTGGCGGCGTGTTGGAGCCCGTGCAGGCAGCCCCCGTGATTATTGAGGACAACTGCTTTATTGGTTCGAGGTGTATTATTGTGGAGGGTGCCCGCATTGGCCGAGAGGCTGTGCTTGGTGCCAACACCGTCATTACCGCCTCGACCAAGATTATCGACGTTACCGGCCCCGAGCCTGTGGAGTATAAGGGCTATGTTCCTCCTCGTTCGGTGGTTATCCCCGGCAGCTATACTCGCCACTACCCTGCGGGCGACTATCAGGTGAGCTGTGCGCTGATTATCGGCCAGCGCAAAGAGTCTACCGACAAGAAAACCTCGCTGAACGACGCCCTCCGCGAGTTCGACCTGTCGGTATAATACAAAATTCAAAATTCAAAATTCAAGATTCAAAATTATAATTAGGGAAGTTTAGGGAGCTTAGGGAGTTTAGGGAATTCTCAACTTTCAACTTTCAATTTTCAATTCATTTAGACGGTCGACGGTTGACGGTCGACGGTCGACAAAAAACTATGGCAGTATTTGTTTTTAAGAAGATGGCATCGACCAATGCCGAGGGCAAAAACCCCTGCTACGCCCACGGCGACGTGGTGGTGGCGCTCGAACAGACCGCAGGCCGCGGACAGAGGGGCAATAAGTGGGACAGCGAGCCGGGCAAAAACCTAACCCTCTCGCTCGTCTGGAAGCCCGAATTTCTGGCCGCCAAAGAGCAGTTTTTGCTCTCCGAGGCTGTGGCCCTGGCGCTGGTAGATGCACTCAAAACCTACGATATAGAGGCCACCATAAAGTGGACAAACGATATCTATGTGGGCAACGATAAGATTTGTGGCATACTCATCGAACACGACCTCGGCAGCGAGGGCAAATTGGCCCGTACCATTGTGGGCATTGGCCTGAATATCAACCAGCGAGAGTTTGCCGAGTGGGTACCCAACCCCACCTCTATTGCTCTGCTCACGGGCAAGGAGTACAACATCAACGAAGTCTTCGAGAGGCTCTACGACGCTTTGGAGGCCCGCTACAAGATGTTGGAGAGCGAGCCCGAAAAGTTGCAGTCCGACTACCACACCCACCTCTACCGCAAAGGCGAGGAGCACACCTATGCACTCCCCTCGGGCGAGAAGTTCGAGGCCACCCTCGAAGGGGTAAAACCCACGGGTGAACTAGCTCTACGCCACAAGGCAGACGGCCAGCTGCACCACTACCTTTTCAAAGAGGTGGAGTTTATAATTCCCCAGCGCGGAAGGTAATTCGCACTTTTTTTCACTTTTTTTGTGGTGTGATGCAACGTTAGCACCTCTTTTTGCGTCATACCATTGTATGAGCAAGTCTGGCCTTGATAGAGATGGGTATCATAGAGGGCTGTCGTAAGGGTGACAGCCAGGCGCGTAGGGCACTTTACGACCACTACGCACCCGTTATGTTTGCCGTCATCAGGCGCTATGTGGCCGACCGAGCCACCGCCGAAGACCTGCTCCACGACGGATTTATCACGCTCTTTACAAAGATAGACGAATGGCGAGGCGAGGGAGTCTTCGATGCTTGGTGTAGGCGCATATTTGTAAACACCGCACTGAGCCACCTGCGCAAAGAAAACCCGCTGGGGATTGTCGAAGAAGACATTGGCGACCTACCCCCGGGGCGCACAGGAGGAGCCCCACCCGACGCACTTGCTACCATCGAGGCCGAGGACCTAAAACGGGCCATAGAGGAGCTGCCCGAAGGCTACCGAATGGTGCTCAACCTCTACGCCATCGAGGGTTACACCCACGCCGAGATTGGCCAAATGCTGGGCATAAGCGAAACCACCAGCCGAAGCCAATACCTCCGAGCCAAGAGCCGACTTGCCGAACTGCTGCGACAACACGGCTACTGATGGCGCAAAGAGCAAGGCAAGAGAGAGTGATTTTCAGTTAAAAAGAGAGAAAAAAACGAAAACAATGATAGACGATAAACACGATAAGTTTGACCAGCTGCTGGGCGATAAGCTCTCCACGATGCGCGAGATGCCATCGGAGGGAGTTTGGGACCGCATAGAGGCCACGCTGGCTCAGATGGAGGCACCCGCAGTGGTGGCAGCTCCTGCCAAGCCCACGCGCCTGCCTTTGTGGAGCCGCAGTTGGGTGGGCATCAGCACAGCCGTAGCAGCCGCCGTGGCCCTCTTTGTGGGGGTGGTGGTCTTCTCGGAGCAGAGCGCACCCGAAGAGCTTGTGGCAAGTGCCGTTGTTGAGGAGGTGGTGGCCGAGGAGAACTTCACCAAGCCCACCGAGCCCTCAACCCCCAATGTCGAACAGATGTTGGCCGCAGCCACTCCTCGACGACTCGCCATGGCCGAAACGCCCAAGAGTGCCGACATTGTGGCCCAAACTGCCATCGAGGAGCAGGAGGCCACAACCATTGAGGCCTCGGCCGAGATAGTTGCCACTGCAACTCAGAAGGCGACCACTTCTGCAACCTCCAAAACCACCACCAAGCGCACCACCCGACGTTCGCAGCGCAAGAGCGCAGCCGAGATTGAGGAGTATTGGCGCGGTGTGTTGGGCCAAGATGAGGAGCCTTCGAGAGGCCTCTCTATTCTCCCCAGCGAGGTGAAACTCTACGCCAACAACATCGGTTTCGACCAGGGCCACATCCACGTCAAAGACGTGAGCCAAAGCGCAATGCTTATGAGCGAGAGCCCGATGACCGGTGGCGACGCAACTCTGGCGGGCAACCCTACATTTATGAAAACACAGCGCAAAAAGAGCTCCGAGCTGAAACACTACATGCCCGTATCGGTGGGCCTGAATGCGAGCTTTGCGCTTAACGATTGGCTCTCCGTAGAGAGTGGTCTGCACTACACCAACCTCTACTCGTCAAGCGACAACACGGGCAATGTGAGCACCTATCACTACTCCCAAAATCTCCACTACATAGGCATTCCTCTGGCAGCCTCGATTCGCTTTATCGACTTTGGCCAGATGAGCCTCTATGCCAAGGCGGGCGCAAGTGCCGAGGTGTGTGTGTCGGCCAGCAACAGGCAGTATATCGACAATGTGCTCAACCACAAACAGAAAATCGACACTGAGGGGCTGCAAATAGGACTCAACGCTGCCGCAGGCGTGAGCTACGGCATTTGGAACAATCTGGGCCTCTTTGCCGAGGCTGGCGTGGCCTACTGGACAGCCACCAAACCCCAACCCACCAACTACCGCACCGAACACCCTCTGGGCTTCTCGTTTATGGCGGGAGTGAGGTTGTCGTTCCGATAGCAACAGACAGAAACAACACAAAAAAGTATACATATATTATTTATAGATGAAAATGACAGGAAAAATAATCAGCAGGGTAGTTAGTGTTTTCCAGATGGTGGCCGTAGCCACTCTGGGCATTGTGGCAATTTCGTGTTCGAGCCTCAGCTTCGAGGACGTTGCGGGCGACCAGATGAACGCCTACACCGCCTTTGGCACCATCGACGGTGCAGCCAAAACCATTACCGAGGATTCGGGCGACAAGCTCTATATCGTCGAGCTGGGCTCGCAGATGAACGAGAGCGAGGTGGCAGCCCTCAGCGGTCGCATATTCTACAACTACACCATTCTGGGTGGCCGTAGTAGCAACGAGTTCGATATTCGCCTCAACTGCATCTACCCCCTCCATATCGAGGATATAAAGGTGCTTTCGCAGATGAGCGAAGAGGAGCGTAAAGCCCTCGGCGAAGACCCCGTATCGCCCGTGCAGGCAACCCTTTCGGGAGGTTATGTAAACGTGCAGGTGTGCTACGTTCAGGGGCTGGATACGGCCAAAGATTTTATGCACGATGTAGACCTCATCTTCAACGACAGCGAATCGACCGGCGACACAATGTCGCTGCTGTTGCGCCACAAGGGCGACGGCACAAATGCCGCCCAAGAGGAGTGTGAGGGCATCTATGAGTGGATATCGTTCCGCCTGACCGACACCATAAAGGATATGTACAACCGCGAAGACGACGACAGCGGAGCCATCCACCGACTCTATGTGGTGTTCAATTGGCTGTGGTGGGACGAGAAAGATGGCAAAGTGAGGCCCTATGAGGGCTCTATCGACCCCATTCCCTACGGCTCGGTCTACAACGAAAGCGACACTACCACCACTCTGCGCACCCCCTTGTTGCAGTAGTAGTGTGGCGGAGGAAGAAGATATAAGAACAAAGGCAATAAAAGTTTAAGTTCGATGTGGGCACCGAAGGCTTCTGCACCAGCAGAGGCCTTTGGTGTTTTTAGTGGCTCCCCACTCGCTTCTGTGGCACCACTTCCGAGCCATGTCAAAAAACTCTTTTTGGGGCAAAATGAAAAAAAATTTGGTTTATTGGCGGGGAATTTGTATCTTTAACAAACCAAAAACTATTTAACTATGGCAGAAGAAGTTGAGAAAACCAGATATTCCGATGAGGAATTGGCTGAGTTTAGGGTAATTATACTCGATATGCTCGGCAAAGCGAAGGACGACTACGAGCTGTTGCGCTCGTCGGTCAATAACTCCGCAAGCAATGACACCGAAGATACTTCGCCCACCTTCAAGGTGCTCGAAGAGGGAGCTGCTACGCTCACCAAAGAGGAGATGGGCCGCTTGGCACAGCGCCAGTTGAAGTTCATCAACCACCTCGAAGCAGCGCTGGTGCGTATCGAAAACAAGACCTACGGCATCTGCTGCGAGACAGGCAAGCTTATTCCCAAGGAGCGCCTGCGCGTGGTACCCCACGCAACCTTGTCGGTCGAGGCCAAGGAGAAACGCCATTAGTACTGCACCGCTCACCACAGCACGCTAACCCCACACTTTGCCTACCGTAACAATCTATACCGACGGCTCGTCGCTGGGCAACCCCGGCAAGGGAGGCTATGGCATCGTATTGCTCTCGCCCCCCTACCGCAAGGAGCTCAGCGCAGGGTTTCGTATGACCACCAACAACCGTATGGAGTTGATGGCGGTGTGTGTGGCTTTGGAGGCTCTGAAATATGAGGGCACCGAGGTTACGCTCTACTCCGACTCCAAGTATGTGGTCGATTCGGTCGAGAAGGGCTGGGTGTTTGGCTGGGAGCGAGGGGGCTTTGCCAAGGCCAAGAATCCCGATTTGTGGCAGCGATTTTTGCGTATCTACCGCCGCCATAGGGTGAGGTTTGTGTGGGTCAAGGGCCACGCCTCCACGGTGGAGAACAACCGCTGCGACGAATTGGCCGTAGCCGCCGCCAATGGCACCAATCTGGCCGAAGACACCGGCTACAAACCGCAGGAATAGAACTACTTATACATTTTAGGCGCATACAAACAAAAAGCTCGACTACCGATGTGGTAGTCGAGCTTTTTTGTGCATATATGGATTCTAACCAAGGGCCGAGCGCAGTGGCTCTGCCCTTGGAACGAACCGTCTATTACAAGTTTTTGATATAGGTGTAGTGGGCACCGTAGCGCTCAAAGGCAGCCTTCTCCAACTCCTCGCGGTGGTCGGGGTGGGCAATGTTGATAAGCGCTTTGGCACGCTCCTGCAACGATTTGCCATACAGGTCGGCAGCACCAAACTCGGTAACTACCCAGTGAACGTGGTTACGGGTGGTAACAACGCCTGCACCCAGAGTCAAAGTGTTGGCAATTTTGCTCACGCCCTTGTTGGTAACCGAAGGCATTGCAATAATAGCCTTACCGCCCTTCGAGAGCGACGAGCCATAGATGAAGTCTACCTGGCCACCTACGCCCGAGTAGAACTTAGTACCCAGCGAGTCGGCACAAACCTGACCGGTGAGGTCGATCTGCAAAGCCGAGTTGATAGCGCAGAATTTGGGGTTCTGAGCAATGATGAAGGGGTCGTTGGTGTAGGCCACGTCTTTCATCAACACACCGGGGTTGTTGTCGATAAAGTCGTAAACCTCCTGCGAACCCATCAAGAAGGTCGAAACGATTTTGCCCTTGTCGGTAACTTTGTTGCGACCGTTCACCACGCCTTTCTCTACCAGAGGCAGAACGCCGTCGGCAAACATCTCGGTATGGATACCGAGGTCTTTGTGGCCACCCAGCTGCGAGAGCACAGCATTAGGAATAGCGCCAATACCCATCTGCAAGCAAGCGCCATCCTCGATCAGAGCAGCACAGTGGCGACCAATGGCAGCGTCGGTCTCGCTAATCTCGGCAATGTGGCCCTCCATCAGAGGCTGATCGTCCTCTACGAAGTAGTCGATCTGCGAGATGTGGATGAAAGCGTCGCCAAATGCGCGGGGAACATATTTGTTTACCACAGCGATAACGTGGTCGGCACACTCGATAGCGGCCAAGGTTGCGTCTACCGAAGTACCCAGCGAAACGTAGCCGTGGGCATCTACGGGCGAAACCTGAATCATAGCCACGTTACAGGGCAGCACGCCTGCACGGTAGAGCTTCTGAGTCTCGCTCAGGAAGATTGGAATATAGTCGGCATAACCGCTCTGGGTAACCTTGCGCACGTTGCCACCCACGAAGAACGAGTCGAGCTGGAAGATGCCCTCGAACTTGGGATCTGCGTATGGAGCAGGGCCCTCGGTGTGGAGGTGGTGGATGTGTACATCGCGGAACTCGCCGGCCTCGCCCCTGCGGCACATAGCCTGAATGAGGCACTGGGGAGCGCTTGCAACCGAACTGAGGTGAACGTGGTCGCCCGATTTAATAACCTTTACGGCCTCGTCGGGAGTAGTAAAAGTAATTTTGTGGTTCATAGTATGAACTTTTTTGAGAGTTAGTATAATATTGTGTTTGTTGTATTTCTACCGCTTGTATTGTCATTTTCGTTTTCGACCACCCCTCTGGCCTGCGGCCATCTCCCCTTTCGTTGGGGAAAAATGGGGGGCCTTCACCCGAAGGTCTTTGACCATTTATAGGGGCCTCAAAACCAAGTGCTTCAAAGCCAAATTCCATTTCCATCCGCCCCTGCGGCAGACAAAAACGCAATACGCACCCCAAAGGTAATTATTTTTTTTAAGAAAGGGTATCTTCTCAGTATAAATTGTTTATCTTTGTGGTTGATTCGTGCCCTATGGGCACAACTTTCAAAGGACTCGAACAAAGAAACTTACAATAACTACAAAAACCAAAAAACTCCTTTTAGTTATGAATGTAAAAGAGTTGAAAGATGTTGTAATCCGTTTCTCGGGCGACTCGGGCGACGGAATGCAGCTCACAGGAACCCTCTTTTCGGATACCGCAGCCCTCTTCGGCAACGGCATCTCGACTTTCCCCGACTACCCCGCCGAAATCCGCGCACCCCAGGGTACCGTAGCAGGCGTGTCGGGCTTCCAGGTACACTTCGGCAGCAGCCGTATGCTCACCCCAGGCGACTATTGCGACACCCTTATCGCAATGAACCCCGCAGCTCTGAAAGCCAATGTTATCTGGCTCAAAAAAGACGCAACCATCATCCTCGATGGCGACTCGCTCGACGAGAAGAGCATCGCTCGCGCTGGTTTCAAGACCAACGACCCCCTCGAAGAGCTCGGCATCAAGGAGTACAATATCCTCACCCCCGACATTACCTCGATGACCAAAGAGGCCCTGAAAGATTCGGGCCTCGACAACAAAGCCATCGTTAAGTGCAAAAATATGTTTGCGCTGGGTATCTGCCTCTACCTCTACGACAAGTCGTTGGAGCACGCAACCAGCTATATCAAAACCAAGTTCGGCAAGAAGAACCCCGCAGTGGCCGAGGCCAACGTGGCAGTTCTCAACGCCGGCTACAACTATGCACACAACACCCACTCGTTTGCCAACACCTACTCGGTACAACCCGCCGAGTTGGAGAAGGGCCGCTACCGCAGTATCAGTGGTAACGTAGCAACCGCTTGGGGCTTTATGGCTGCTTCGGAGAAGAGTGGTCGCCCCTTGTTCTGCGGCTCGTACCCCATCACCCCCGCAACCGTAATCCTCGAAGAGTTGGCCAAACACAAAGAGTTGGGCGTTAAGACCGTACAGGCCGAGGATGAGATTGCAGGTATCTGCACCTCGATTGGTGCTGCCTTTGGTGGTGCTTTTGCAGTGACTTCGACCTCGGGTCCCGGTTTGTCGTTGAAGAGCGAGGCTATGGGCTTGGCCGTTATTGCCGAGCTGCCTCTGGTAGTGGTAGACGTACAGAGGGGTGGCCCCTCGACCGGTCTGCCCACCAAGACCGAGCAGAGCGACCTTTTGCAGGCTCTCTGGGGCCGCAATGGCGAGTGCCCAATGGTTGTGCTGGCTGCCTCGTCGCCCAGCGACTGCTTCGACTACGCCTTCCAGGCAGGTAAGATTGCTATGGAGCACATGACTCCCGTAATCCTGCTCACCGACGGCTTTATCGCCAACGGCTCGCAGCCCTGGAAGATTCCATCTATGAAAGATTATCCTGAGATTCACCCACCCATCATCACAGAGCTCCCCGAGGACGAGGCCGTATATCTGCCCTACAAGCGCGATGCCGAGCGTTTGGCTCGCCGTTGGGCAATCCCCGGTACCGAGGGCTTGGAGCACCGCATTGGCGGCTTGGAGAAAGACGCTCTGAAAGGTAGCGTGTCGCACGACCCCAAGAACCACCAGAAGATGGTAGGCCTGAGGGCTGCCAAGGTGGCCAAGGTGGCCGACTTCATCCCCGAGCAGAAGGTGATTGGTGCCGACGAGGGCGACCTGCTGGTTGTAGGCTGGGGTGGCACTCGCGGCCACTTGCAGGCAACCGTAGAGAAGATGCAGGAGGAGGGCAAGAGCATCTCGCTGTGCCACTTCAACTACATCAACCCCCTGCCCAAAGGCGTGGAAGAGATTTTCAGCAAGTTTAAGAAGATTGTTGTATGTGAGCTCAACGAGGGCCAGTTTGCCAACTACCTGCGTATGAACTTCCAGCAGTTCACCTACGAGCAGTACAACAAGTGTCAGGGCCTGCCATTCACCACCGTAGAGTTGGAGGCTAAGTTTAACGAATTATTGGAGAAATAAGGAGGAGCAAGGCTATGAAATATACACAAGCAGATTTTAAGAGCGATCAGGAAGTTAAATGGTGCCCCGGTTGTGGCGACCACTTCATCCTCAACGCAGTGCAGAAAGCTATGCCCGACGTGGCCGAAATCGCAGGCCGCAACCGCTCGGAGTTCGTGGTTGTTTCGGGTATCGGCTGCTCGTCGCGCTTCCCCTACTATAAGAAGACCTACGGTTTCCACTCGATTCACGGCCGTGCCAACGCCATTGCTACCGGTCTGAAAGTGGCCAACCCCAAGGTGAGCGTATTTGTGGCAACCGGCGATGGCGACTCGCTCGCAATCGGTGGTAACCACTTTATCCACGCAATCCGCAGGAACATCGACCTGAACGTGGTGTTGTTCAACAACGAGATCTATGGTCTGACCAAAGGTCAGTACTCACCCACCTCGAAGCTGGGCAAGATTACCAAGACCTCGCCCTATGGTACTATCGAGAAACCCTTCAACCCCGGTGAGTTGATCATCGGTGCCAAGGGTACCTTCTTTGCCCGCTCGATCGACGTGGAGGTTGAGGTTACCCGCCAGTGCCTGGTGAGGGCTGCTCAGCACGACGGTTTCTCGATTACCGAGGTGTTGCAGAACTGCGTTATCTTCAACGACGGTGCCCACGCCGCCTTTGCAAAAGACAAAGCTACCCGTGCCGAGAACACCATTCTGCTGAAAGATGGCGAGAAGATGCTCTTCGGTGCTAATAAAGAGAAGGGCTTGGTGCTCGACGGCTTCCGACTGAAAGTTGTTACCGTTGGCGAGGATGGCTACACCATCGACGATGTGCTCACCCACGACTCGCACGAGCAGAGCACCTATATCCACAACGCTCTGGCCTCGATGAAGTATCCCGAATTCCCCGTTGCTCTGGGCGTAATTCGCGATGTTGAGGATAAGACCTACAACAACGAGGTTGCTCGCCAGGTTGCCGAGGTGCAGGCTTCGAGCAAAATCAAATGTATGGACGACCTGCTCAACAGCGGCGAAACCTGGGAGGTTGAATAATTCGGAATTCTGAAATAAGTACGAAAGCCCTTGCAGAGATGCAGGGGCTTTTGTTTTGAAGAGGGGTGGCACAAGTAGAGGTGGTGCGTAGAGGTCAGAGGGGTTTGTTTTGCACGAAGAATTGCGAGGCTTCGAGTGCGGCATTGCCGAGCGAGTCGCTGGCGTGAATGGCATTGTGGAGCGTGGAGGTACCAAAGCGTCGGCGCAGGGTGCCTCGCTCGGCCGTGCGAGGGTTGGCCGCCCCCACAAACCGTCGCAGGCGGGCCACCGCATCTTCACCCTCGACTTGCAGGGCGACGACAGGGCCGCTGGTAATGAACTCCACAAGTGGGCGGAAGAATTTTTTGCCGGCGTGGATGGCATAGAAACGCTCGGCCGAGGGAGCATCGAGCCACACCTGACGCATCTCCACGATGTCGAAACCCTCGACCAGGAGTGCGTCGATGATTTTGCCCTGCTTGCGTGCTGCCACCGCATCGGGCTTGATTATGGCAAAACTTCTCTCTCTCATACCCACCAGCCGTGGCAAAAATCATACCTTTCGAGTTGAGAGTTGAAAGTTGAAAGTTGAAAGTTACTGAGAGTTATAAGAGTTATAGGAGATATAGGAGATATAGGAGTTACAAGGGCCTTAATGAGTTTAATGACATTAAAGTCCTTAATCTCCCTAAACTCCTGAAAGTCGGTCGACGGTCGACGGTTGACGGTCGACAAAAAAAGCATATAATTAGGCGAGTACAAGGCGGGGTCAGAGTGACGCTTTTATTAGGGTGGTTCTCCAAGAAGTGAAAAAAGCATATAGTCGAGCGGATTTTAGGCGCACAAGAAAACCACCTCCGCAGTTTACAAGACGTAAATGAGGAGGTGGTTTATCGCAGTGCAACGCCAAAGGCGCCGACTATATGCTTTTTTTAGCCGAGGTAGGATTTAAGAAGCTTGCTTCGGCTGCTGTGACGAAGACGACGAATGGCCTTCTCCTTAATCTGGCGCACACGCTCACGAGTAAGACCAAACTTCTCGCCAATCTCCTCCAAGGTCATCTCGGGATAGCCGATGCCGAAGAAATACTTAATGATGTCTTTCTCCCTGTCGGTCAGAGTGTCGAGAGCCCTATCTACCTCGGTAGCCAACGACTCGTTGATAAGACCACGGTCGGCATTGGGCGAGTCGGCATTTACCAACACGTCCAAAAGGTTGTTGTCCTCGCCATCGGCAAAGGGAGCATCGACCGAAACGTGGCGGCCCGAAACACGCAGAGTGTCCGAAACCTTCTCCTTGGGGATGTCGAGCATCTCGGCCAACTCCTCAGGCGAAGGGATGCGCTCGTTTTTCTGCTCAAACTGACCAAAGGCCTTGTTGATTTTGTTGAGCGAGCCCACCTGGTTCAGAGGCAGACGCACGATACGCGACTGCTCGGCCAGAGCCTGCAAAATCGACTGGCGAATCCACCATACGGCATAGGAGATAAACTTGAAACCACGAGTCTCGTCGAACTTCTCGGCAGCCTTGATAAGTCCCAAGTTACCCTCGTTGATAAGGTCGGGCAACGAGAGTCCCTGATTCTGATACTGCTTAGCCACCGACACCACAAAACGGAGGTTTGCTTTGGTGAGTTTTTCGAGAGCTTCTTGGTCGCCTTTGCGGATACGCTGAGCGAGTTCTACCTCTTCCTCTACGGTGATAAGATCCTCTTTGCCAATCTCCTGCAAGTATTTGTCGAGCGATGCGCTTTCGCGGTTGGTAATCGACTTAGTGATTTTTAACTGCCTCATAAAAATTCTTTCCTTATTATACTATTATTCTCTTTTGTTGCCTCATTAACCTCGGAAAGCGCACCCTGATACTTCTCTATAAATTGCGCCACCCCCTACTCTACCAGCGAGTAGCTTGCGCTGCGACCGGTTTGGGGATAGATGCCGTCTACCGAGGTAACCTTCTCGCTTATGCGTTCGAGGTCGGCCACGCTTGCCACGGCCTTTTCATTGACGTGGGTGATGACAAAGCCGGGCCTAACCCTTGCTTTTGCCAAGAAACCACCCTCCTTGACTGCCGTAACCCTCACGCCGCCTTTGATACCGAGCTGACGTGCAGCCTTTTCGCCCAGGTCGGCAAAATCGCCACCGAGCGCACCGGCCACATAGAGGTCATCTTTGCTGATAGGTGCTGCCTTTCCTGCCGTATTACGCAGCACTACCTCAATTTGTTTCACTTTGCCGTCCCTTTTTATGTCAATTTTTATTTTATCGTTGGGACGGTGCTGAGCAACTATCTCCGAGAGCCTTGCCGACGAGTCGATCTTCACGCCGTCGATGGCGGTAATCACGTCGCCCTTCTGGATACCGGCAGCCTCGGCTGCACCACCTTTGGTCACCTCGGCTACCCACGCACCACCTATCTCGCTGATGCCGTACTCTTTGCCGTACTGCTCCACAAAGTCGTTAGTAACCTCCTGATACTGAACGCCCAACAGCGCACGCTGAACCACGCCATACTCTTTCAGGTCCATAACCACCTTTTTTACGATGGTGCTGGGCACTGCAAACGAGTAGCCCACATAGCTGCCCGTCTCGGACTTGATGAGGGTGTTGATACCCACCAACTCGCCTGCGGTATTCACAAGTGCGCCACCGCTATTGCCGGGGTTTACGGCTGCGTCGGTCTGAATGAACGACTCGATACTGTATTGGCTGGGGATTGCACCGAGGTTGCGGGCCTTGGCGCTGACGATACCTGCGGTGATGGTCGACGGAAGGTCGAAGGGCGAGCCAATGGCCAGCACCCACTCACCCAGGCGCAGATTGTCCGACGAGCCGAATTTGAGGAAGGGCAGCCCCTTGTCGTCGATCTTTATGAGGGCCACCTCGCTGGTGGGGTCGGAGCCCACGATTTCGGCATCGTAGGTGCGACCGTCGTTCAGGCGAACTTTCACCTTGGTAGCGTTCTCCACAACGTGGTGGTTGGTGACGATATAGCCGTCGTCGGTGATAAGCACACCCGAGCCGCCAGCCTTAGCCTCGCGGGTGGGAGCGCCATAGTAGCCCTGGGGAATTCCGAAGAACTGCAAGAAGGGGTCGAACCCCACGGAGCCTTTTACGGTCATCACCACCTCGATATTCACCACAGCCTTCACGGCATTTTCGGCCGCATAGGTCAGGTCGGGGTAGCGCTCTTTGGAGTAGCTCACAAAGTGGTTATTGTTGTTTGCAGCCTCGTCGAAGGGGTTTGTTACGACCACCTCGGCGGGCTGTGCCTCTTGCTGCTGTGAGGAGATAACTGCGGCGGCCGAGAGTCCGCCGATGGCTGCTGCGCCGATGAGTGCGGCAGCTGCAATGAATGCCTGTTTCATACTTTTTTCTCTTTTTTGGTGTTACAAATCTAATCGTTTACAAAAAAAGTAGTGTTGTTACATAGGCTCTATATATAAATATAAGGTGCTTGTTGTGGAAGTTTTTGTTGGTTTGTATTCAACAGAAAAACGCCCTTTGGTGAGTTTTATTGTCGAACCTTTGCTCAAAATTACATTTTTTTTGCAAAAAAATTGCCATTTCGTTTGCAGTAAAAGAAAAAACGTGTACTTTTGCACTCGCAATTGGGTTGTGGTGTAATGGTAACACAACAGATTCTGGTCCTGTTATTCATGGTCCGAGTCCGTGCAACCCAACTAAAAAGGCCGATGTAAATCGGCCTTTTTTTATTTTGGTGCTCCCCTTTGTTGTGGAGTCCTTTGTTATTTGGTACTCCCCTTTGTCGTGATATGGTATTTTTTTAGACAGCCTGCCAGATGCGCCACGATGCCTCCGCCTGCCTCGTAAACATCGACATACCGTTGCAGATGTGTGCCCTCGCCTTCTGTCCCCTACGCAAAAACTCCGTCAGAGCAGGATTGTAGACCAAGTCGAAGAGGTAGTGGTCGGCCGTAAGTGCCTCATAGGGAATCGCAGGACACGCATCCACCTCAGGGCTCATCCCCAGCGGAGTGGTGTTGATAATCAGCCCATAGTCGGCCATCATCGCGGGGGTAAGCTCCTCGTAGCCCACATCGCCCGAGCCGCTATGCGACACCCTCAGGAAGTCGAAGTCGTGGTCGGCAAGCCACGCACACACCGCCTGAGCCGCACCTCCCGTACCAAGCACCAACGCTCTGGGGTGGGCACCCTCCAAAAACTCCACAAGCGACTCGCCAAAGCCCACATAGTCGGTGTTGTAGCCCGTCAGCGAGCCATCGTTCTCGATGCGCACGCAGTTTACGGCACCAATGCGGGCAGCCTCGGCCGAGAGTCGGTCGAGCAGCGGAATTACGACTTTTTTATAGGGGATAGTAACATTCAGCCCGCGCAGTGCAGGGTTGGCCGCCAGCAATGCGGGCAAATGGTCGACACACTCCAACTCGAAGAGTCGGTAGCCACGCACATCGCTCTCACCCGCCAGCGCAAACTTGCGAGCAAAGTAGTCGGCCGAGAGCGAGTGGCCCAGCGGACGACCAATGAGCCCATAGAGTTCTTCCACCATAGCGAGGGGCTGTCGAAAAGTGGGGTTAATTATAGTACGTACTTAATAAGCAGGAATCCGCCAATGAGCAGTACCGTAAAGGCCAAGGCACAGAGGTTGAAGTATTTGTCGATAAACTTCTTGATGGGTGCGCCAAACTTGTAGATAAGGGCTGCAACCAGCACAAACCTTGCACCACGGCTAACAACCGACGCCAAAATGAAAATCCAGAAGTCGGCCACGCCCAAGAACACGCCTGCCGAAATGGTGATAAGTTTATAGGGAATGGGGGTGAAACCTGCGGTAAATACCAGCCAGAAGTTCCACTCGGAGTATTTAAGCCCCACGCTATCGAAGGCCTCCTGCGAGAAGATAGAGGGGATAAACCAGCTATCCACAATGTCCCAGCAGAAAGCACCCAAGCCAAAGCCCACAATGGCGCCCAACACCGAGCCTGCGGTACAGATGGCGGCATACTTGAACGACTTGGCCACGCAACCGATGCAGAGTGCAATGAGCAGCACATCTGGTGGTACGGGGAAGAAGATACTCTCGGCCATAGCGAAGAGAAACAGAGCCAAACCGCCCCATTTGCTATCGGCCCACGAGAGCATCCAATCATACAAGCGGCGCACAATGCCTTTTTTCTCGGCCTTAGGAGCCACAGTTGCTGCACCGTTTTCGGCCTCCGAGGTAATCACTTTTTCTTCCATATCTTTCAGTAAATTAGTTCGTTATTTTGCTAAATCCATTGGATGGCACAAAGATAACCACTTTTTTCGGAAGTTTATTGTATATTTGCAGAAATAATCAGCAGAAAAACAATGAAGAAAGAGCGTGTGGTAGTAGGACTTTCGGGCGGAGTAGACTCGTCGGTAGCAGCCTGGCTGTTGAAAGAGCAGGGATACGACGTGGTGGGACTCTTTATGGTCAATTGGCACGACACGGTAGGCACACTCAGCGGCGAATGCCCCTGGGAAGACGACCGCCTGTTTGCCGAGTTGGTGGCCAAAAGGCTCGACATCCCCTTCCGTATGGTAGACCTCAGCGAGCAGTATCGCCAGAGGGTGGTGGACTATATGTTTGCCGAGTACGAAAAGGGGCGCACACCAAATCCCGACGTATTGTGCAACAGAGAGATTAAGTTCGACGTCTTTCTGAAAGAGGCGCTCAAACTCGGGGCCGACTGGGTTGCCACGGGCCACTACTGCCGTGTAGAGCACTGCCCCGACGGCACTCACCGACTGCTGGCCGGCACCGATGGAAACAAAGACCAAAGCTACTTCCTCTGCCAGCTGAGTCAGGAGCAACTCTCGCGCGCACTCTTTCCCGTGGGCGATATGCTCAAACCCGAGGTGAGGGCCATAGCCACCGAGCGCCATCTGGCCACCGCCAAGCGCAAAGATTCGCAGGGCATCTGCTTTGTGGGCAAGGTCGACCTGCCCGTATTTCTGCAACAAAAACTCGCCTCCAAGAAGGGACGAATCATAGAGATTTCGGCCTCTTGGGAGGGGTATCGCACTGCCGAGCAAGAGGCCGAGTTGGTGGCCAACACCGACTTACAGTCGCTCGCCGAGCCCTACACCTATCAGCCCGCCGATGGTCGCAAGGTGGGTACTCACGGCGGCGCTCACTTCTACACCATTGGTCAGCGTCACGGCCTTGGCGTGGGCGGCACGGCTCTACCCCTGTTTGTGATTGCCACCGATGTAGAGCGCAACATTGTCTACGTCGGTCAGGGCCACGACCACCCCGGACTGCTCCGCAGGGCTCTGCGCATTGCCCCCGAGGAGATTCATTGGGTGAGGGAGGATTTGGCTCAGGCCATTGGCGAGGAGCCTCGTCGCTACCTGGCTCGCATACGCTACCGCCAGCCCTTGCAGGGTGCAACACTCCACCGTCGCACCGAGGGAGCCTACCTGCTCTTCGACGAGCCCCAGAGGGGCATTACGGCCGGTCAGTTTGCCGCTTGGTACGATGGCGAAGAACTCATTGGCAGCGGCGTAATCGAGAAATAGACACCCCACACAAACCGCCACAAACTACACCTAAATATGAAGAGATTCAGCACCCCACGTCAGCAATTCGACAAGTGGCTCTACAACAGCGTCGGCAAGCAGATAGGCCTTCTGGCACTGCTCACCATCGGAGCCTTTGCAATCATTGCCATACCCATAGGAATTTGGTTTGGCGACTATGTCGGCACCACCAACGAGAGCCCCAATGTGTGGTGGCAACTCTACTACCTCTTTGCCGACCCGGGCAGCCAGGGCTCGGCCATGTGGCAGTCGGGCAAAGCCAGAGTTATTGGTCTTGTATTGAGCACCGTGGGTTCGATATTTATGTCGGGCATACTCATCTCTACCATCACCAACGCCTTTGAGCGTAGGGCCGAGAGGTGGCGCACAGGTTTCAGCTACTACCGCCACAAGGGCCACATCGTAATCATAGGCTCCGACCAGATGGTTTACAGCCTGGTGAACCAGCTGTGCGAAAACAGCACCGACACAATTGTAGTGATGACCTCGAAAGATGTGGAGCAGATGCGCAACGAGCTGCAAGCCTCGCTGAGCAACAAACGCCACGACCGCCGCATAGTCGTAAACTACGGCCTGCGCAACTCGGAGAGCTATCTCGAAGCCATAAACATAGCCCAAGCCAAAGAGGTCTACATCCTGGGCGACACCAACGAGTTCGACGACATAGAGAACTTCCACGACTCGCTCAACGTGCAGTGCCTGACACACATAGCCGAGCTGTGCAAACGAGAAGGCCGCACCGGTCTGCCCTGCCACGTTTTGTTTGAGTACAAGACCACCTTCCACCTGTTTCAGTACACCGATTTCAGCCCCGAGATTACCGACTACATCGACTTCCACCCCTTCAACTTCTACGACCTCTGGGCTCGCAAAGTGTTGGTGACGGGTTACAGCAAGGGCATAGACGTTCACTACAAACCCCTCGACTACATCCCTATCACCTCGACCGACAGCAACAAGTTTGTGCACTTCATAATCATCGGCATGTCGAAAATGGGCGAAGCCCTGGCTCTGCAAGCAGCCCACATTGCCCACTACCCCAACTACAAGCGTCGCAAGACCAAAATCACCTTCATCGACCGCAATGCGGCGTGCGAGATGACACAATTCAAGCAGGGTTGTGGCGAGCTGTTCAAGGTTTCGCGCTCGACCTTCATAGATGCCAACGCCTGGGCGAAGGCCGAAGGGGGCAGCGAACACTCGGGCGTAAACCCCGAGGAGTTTACCACCCACTACGGGCTGGCCGACGAGTATCGCCACCTTGTGGCCGAGGATGATCCCGACAAGGAGTTTGTCGACGTGGAGTGGCAGTTCATCGAGGGCGACGACCACAACCCCGTGGTGCAGAGGTTGCTCCGCGAGTATGCCGAGCAGGAGGATGCCATCGTCACCGTGGCGGTGTGTCTGAACATCACCCACGAGTCGTTGCGCTCGGCCATGCACCTGCCCAAGATCTACTACGAAAACAACATCCCCGTACTTGTGCAGCAGCGCCAGACCGCCTCTATCGTGTCGGCCCTCAATGGCAAAAGGCTCGACAGCAATAGCCAAAAGGCGCTGTTATATCGCAACGTAACCCCATTCGGAATGATCGACGACTGCTACGACCTGAACATGGCCTCGTCGATCGAAATCTGCAAGCGAATAGCTGCCACCTATGAGTCCTATTTCAGCTACAAAGCAGTACCCACACATCTCGATAGCGACTATGTGGAGCAGACGTGGCGCAATATGCCCATCTCGTTGTGGTGGTCGAACATCTATGTTGCAGCCTCCATACCCACCAAGCTGCGCTGCATAGGCATCGAGTGGAATGGTACCACCCTCCCCCACTTCGGCACACTCACCGACGAGCAGGTGGCCCTGTTGGCCGAGGCCGAGCACAACCGTTGGAACACCGAGAAACTTCTGCTCGGCTACCGCCCCGTAAGCGCTGCGGAGGACAAAAAGATAGACGCCAACCGCCAGCTCAAACGCCCCTACAAGAAGCGCTTTATCCACTACGATATTCGCCCCTTCGACCAGATGAAAGAGGACGATGCCGGCAACCACCCCAAAATCTACGACGAGCTTATTATCAAATTACTCCCGCTCTTTTTCAGCAAGGAGTAGCCCCACCGCACGCACTATGAAAGCAGACTACACTCCCCAGCCACTCGACACCAGCGATGTGGTGCTGCCCGAAGAGCTGAACGCTCTGGTCGAGCAGATTGCCAAGAATGTCCACGAGGTGTGGGCCCAGAGCCGCCTGAGCGAGGGTTGGAAATATGGCCCCGAGAGGAACGACGCACTGCGCAAGCACCCCTGCCTGATTCCCTACGAGGAGCTGCCCGAGGTGGAGAAGGAGTATGACCGCAACACCGCCTTCGGCACTCTCAGGCTCATAACCAAGCTCGGCTTCAAAATCACCAAAGAGTAACACAAAAAAAGATGGCAAACAGATGCCATCTTTTTTTGTGTCTAACGTCTAACGACAAATTGAAAATGGAAAATTGAAAATTGAAAGTTATGGTGCGCCCGCAAGTCGGGCTCATCTTTTTTATACTCCTCCCCTAAGTTTCTTAAACTCCTTAAATTCCCTAAACTCCTTAAAGACTTTAAGGGCATTAAGGGCCTTAATGATT
>JAZLDU010000012.1:0-68689 GCA_045614885.1 Tidjanibacter sp.
CTTGAATTCTTTGAGGCACCGAATTCAGATGAGATTATTAATAATCTGCGTGATGAAATTGCACCCAAAGGTATTGAGTTGCTGGATCAATTGGCAGATGAGGTTGTACGCTTGGATGACTATAAGAATGAGGAGCCTTTACGAATACCATCTGTCAAGGCGATGCAGGATTTTACAACGCGTATAAAAGAATCAGATATTCCATTGCTGCGAAGCCACTTTGGTATTCCATCAAATAGTATAGAGCCTACAATTGAAGGTATTAGGATGTTGTCAGAGGCTCGTGTACTAGATGAGATTTCTTTGGGTTCTTCTGATTTGTCCCAGAGGTATTATGGGCATCCAGAATTGTTTGAAGGACGTAAAAACGATGGTGGAGTGCCTTACAAGACAAAAGAAGATTTGCGACTTCTTTATTTGGCATCTCAATGTGGCAACTTCCCTGCGATGAAACCATATTGTCACGTCGTAGATATTGTACCCTTTATTCATGACTGTTTGGATGTGGGTATGCTCAGGGGTGCCCACCAAGCAATTCCTTTGTTTTGGTTCAATGAATTAGATGGTCGAGGTCCCCATACGGTACGTGAGTCTATATACGAGCATTTCGATGCAGTTCGAGAACTTGCCTCTTTGGGCATTCCCGTTGAGATGAATGATCCTAACCAGTGGAGTTCCCGTTTGGCTCACGATACTCTGATTGTTGCAAGTTATTCACTCATAAGTGCTGTAATGACAATGTGTGGTGTGAATAATATGGTTTTGCAAATGCAGTTCAATAAGCCCAAGGAGACAGGAGATTATGCTGACTTGGCAAAAATGTCTGCTGGTTTACAGATGGCAAGGTGTATTTCGATGGGTAGAAGCAATCCCGCCAATATTATCGTTGAGGCTCGTACGGGTATTGAATCACTGAGTCCTGATATGAAAAAAGCCAAATGGCAATTAGGACGTTCAACATTGTTGCAGATGATGATGACCCCAAACATATTGCACGTTGTGAGCTATTGTGAGGCAAATCATGCGGCAACACCTGAGGATATTATTGATAGTTCTAAACTTGTTCGTAGGGCTGTTCGCATCTTCAAACAGCATCAATACGATATTATGAAGGAGATGAATAATCCTATCGTACTTGAACGTCGTGATTATCTGATAAAGGAGTGTACATATCTTTTGAATGAAATTGCGAAGTTGAACTCCGGCTATTCAGGTCTTGTGCCTGTAGAACAGTTGGCACCATATCTTGGCGATGCAAATGTGCTATCCACAGCCATAGAAAGCAAAATTGTTAGTTCTCCCGGTGTGATTAACCACAAGTATAAGGGCGATTTTATCACATCGCCTACCAAGTATGGTATGGTTAATCTCGTGGATGACTATATTTCAAAGAATATCATTTCTGAAAAAGAGAGATTGTATAATCTTAAATAATTTAATGCTATGAGAATTTTTAAACGAATTGTTCAAGAGCACAAAGCCATTTGTGAGGCCCTACCGCTATTGCCCCCCCCTATTAACCGCAGGAAAATTATAAGTTATTTTGATATGTGGTGGTGTGTTGCCAAATATGGCGCACTTGCGGATGATTATATTTCGCTTAAATTCTTTGAGAAGAGTGCCAAAGAGAGGGCCGAATATGTAACTGCTGGCAACAAACGCCTTTTCTATCAAGGGTTCTACACCAATGAAGCAAGAGAGGTGCTGGCAAATAAAAATTTGTTTAGTAAAAAATACTCTCAGTTTGTAACCCGTGATTGGATATATTCGGAAGATGCTACCATTGAGCAGGTGAAAGAGTTCATTGAAACCCACAATGAAGTCGTTGTAAAACCCACAAACTCTACTTGGGGTATTGGTGTTGGAGTTGTTGATGTTAACTCAATGAACTCTATTTTGGAAGATATCAAGAAAGGCAATCATTATATGATAGAAGAGAAGATTGTAAATCATCCAGATGTTGCCAAGCTCAACCCTTCTTCGTTACAAACTCTTCGTGTAGAAACATGCTTAGATTCAAAGGGTGAATTCCATTTGCTGAATGTTCTTCTTATGATTGGCACCAAGAAATTAATTGTGAGTAATTGTCATAGTGGCGGTGTCATGTGCCATATTGATATGAATACTGGTGTGGTTGATAAGGATGGTTACAACCCCAAAGGTTATTGGTTGAGTCATCACCCCGAGACGGGTATCAAATTTATTGGATATAAAGTTCCTACTATTGAGAACTTGGAAGCATACATAAAAGAGGTTGTAAAGGTTATGCCCGAGGCTCGCTATGTGGGTTGGGATGTGGCAATTACTCCCAATGGCTTTGAGCTTATTGAGGGTAACTTCTGCCCTGGTCAATGCACTCAAATTTGCGACGGAATTCCTAAATACAAGATGTTGAAGTCTTATCTATAGTTATGATGAAAAAATTCATATCGCGATTCTTCAAATATTTACGATTCTGCATGGATGGCGGAGTAGTTAACTTGAAGATTGCACAAGTTAATTATAATCATATCCTAAAAGGGAAAAAGATTATAATAACGGGAGGTAGTGATGGCATCGGTTTGGCAATGGCCAAAAAGTTTATTAAAGAAGGAGCGGAAGTTTTAATCACTGGAAGAAATAGTAAAAAACTTTTGGATGCAAAACAGACTATTGGAAGTGAGAAATTGCATACAATGGTTTGGGATATTTCAGATATTAATACATTATCGGAACATATCAAGCAAGCAATTTCCACATTGGGAGGATTACATGCATTTATCAATAATGCTGCTTTTCTATCTCATCGTAAAGACACTATGGAATTTTATGATACAACCATGACAACCAATGTTAAGTCTGTATATATAGTTTGCGATACCATTGCAAAGTACTATGTTACAGTAAATGGTGAACTCGGTGGTAAGATTCTTAATATTTCATCTATAAATGCATTTCAAAGCAGCACCCATCCATATTATATTTCCAAAAGTGCACTCAATGCGCTCACTAGAGGATTTGCAAAAGAATATGCCAACAAAAATGTGATTGTCAATGCCATTGCTCCTGGATTCTGCTCAAGTTCGATAAACTATGTTGACACAGAACGAAATGCATATTGTGACGTTTCTAAAAACAGAAGAATAACCACCCCCGAAGAGATTGCAGAAATTGCATGTTTCCTACTTAGTGATGCGGCAAATGGAATAATTGGACATACCATTGTTTGTGATGGAGGTACTCTTTTATAATGGTACAAATGAAACACACAACAAAATATGGCATTGAAATTCCATTCCTTGGATTGGGCACGTTTTCCATGTTCGGAGATATCCTAAATAGTTCTATTAAGATGGCGGTACAATCAGATATTTCACTCATTGATACTGCCTATAAATATAAAAATGAGAGGGATATTTCAGAGGCAATAAGCCATATTGAACGAGAAAGAATATTTCTACAGTCAAAGGTTTGTTATGCCCAATTAAAAGGAAGATTATCTCGCTTATACCTGGACAAGCAATCCGTTGCTCGTGCTTACAAGCAATCGTGTCGTCAGTTGAACGTTGGGCGTTTAGATGCATACCTTCTCCATAGTTACTTTGATGGTTGTGAGAAACATTACAAAGAATTAATTAGGTTACGAGAAAAAGGCGATGTTTCTATCATCGGAATATGCAATGCAAACATTTCTCAACTTGAAAGCATCTACAATTCCACAAAGGAATATCCTATGATCCTTCAAGCGGAGATACATCTATTTAATTCACAAAAGCCATTGATTGAATTTTGCAAAAGTCATAATATCATAATTGAGGCTCGCTCACCATTTGCACATGGTGATGCAATGAGTGAATGGATGAATCATGGCACATTGCAGCGAATCGCAGAAAAACACAATAAAACGATTCCTCAAATCATCTTAAAATGGCTTATTCAGCAAAATATCATCGTGATTTTCCGCAGTAGCGATTTGCAACATATTAGAAGCAACAGTTCGATATTTGATTTTATGCTTTCAAAAGAAGATATGATAGCAATGGATGATTTAAACCAAGATAAATCGTATGGATTTATATCTCAAAAGCAAATAATTAAAGTATGACAATTGGTATTTACGGATTGAGTTCGCAAAGTGGTATGGCATTCTTTGCGGACTATGCAAATAAAGGGTATAAAGTTATTGGATATGCCCGAGGTTCTGAGCACGGCAAAGCAGTTGTGGATGCGATCCAAACAGCAGGTGGCGTCAACTTGGAAAGGCCACAAAACTCAAACCACGAAGAGTCTAAATTTGTGCCTTTGGGAGAAAATATTGTCACCAATAACATCGAAAAACTCGTAAATGAGTCCGATATTATAATCATTGCCCTTCCTTCAATATACCAAGAAGGAGCAGTGTTGGATATGGTTTCGGTTCCTGCAATGAGGAACAAACGTATTCCTATTGTTCTCTCGCCTTCACGAACTATTGCATCGCCATATTTGTGGCAACATCTAGGTGACCACTATCCAATAGTATGTTTTTCCACTTGTCCCTACTCGTGCAAACGCCCAACATTGAATACATCCATCATAAAACGTCGAAAGCGTACTTGGGTGATTTCTTTGGAGGGTACGTTTACTCAGGAACAAGTTCGTATGGTGAAAACATTGTTCCCCCAAGCAGCCGTGACCCACACCCCAGCGCTTACGTCACTCAACAACATTGGTTCGGTATTCCATTGTGCCACCTATCTTTTAAATCTCTCCGCAATTGAAAATGCCGAAAAAGAAAATCGCCCATTCTCTTTCTATATGGAGGGTATTGCACAGCGTCCCGAAGTTGGTGAGGTATTGGAGCAAATAGATCAGGTTAGGTTACAGATTGCAGATAAATTGGGGATGAGTGTCTTTGGCCTAAGAAGTAACCCTCGTGAGGATATATGGAGAAAATTGACTAATGGTCTGAGGGCTCTTGAATCAGAACACGAGGATGATATTGATATTCTTAGAACTATTCGTAAGAAGTTTACAGAGTACCTTAATAATTCTGTATTGTCGGCTCAGCATTGGCTAGATATAACTTATGGTGTTGTTAGGGAGGATGGTGAAACTCTATCATCTGCGATAGGTCGTACGCCAACATACCAAAGTAACTCTGTACCTCAACGTCGATATGTAGAGGAGGATATTCCTACCGGCCTTGTACCCATAGAGGCATTGGCTAAAATGTTGGATATTGATTGTACTTGCATCACGGAGATAATAGATATGTACAATTCTATCTACGACGATGACATACGACAAAAAGGAAGAAATTTATCTCTCTTTGATGTCAACTATATTATGAACTATCTAAAAGATGGAAGATAATGAAGATATTGTTCTTTTTAACTAGTAGTATGGAAAAACCAAGTCCATCTTGGCATCTAATGAAGGCTCTACTTGAAGATGTATTAAAAGCAGGAATGCAAATTCACGCAATACAGCGTCATTATGATAGCTCAATATTAGGTCCATTCCCTGAAACAATTTTAAACCATCCAAATTTTACATATACAGCTATAAATGGAGGTGAATCTGTTCCTCGAAATGCCTTTGTCAAAAGATATATTTCTGGTATAAAGTATGCCATTGCTTCCATAAAGGCGTATAAACAAAATAATGACTACGATCTTGTTTTTGTTCAATCAGCTCCTACTTCTCTTTATTACTTGTTAGTGGCAAGGCACTTTGCAAAAAAACGCCCAGTAATATATAATAGTCAGGATATGTTTCCAGGAAGTGCTATTGCTAACGGATCTATGCCTAAGAAATGGATGCAAAAAGTATTCTATTTTTTGCAAAAAATAGCCTATCGGAAAGCAGATATTATTACGGCAATTTCTGAAGATATGAAGCAGAAGCTTATGGAACAGAATGTTCCTGAGTCAAAGATACGAGTTATTGTTAACTGGTATGATAGTGCAGAGGTTCATGAGATCTCTTGGGAAGATAATATATTTGTGAAAAAATATAACCTTTCCAAAGACAATTTTTATGTTCAATATGCAGGAACAATGGGAACAAATTTTAATCCAGAGCCTATTTTACAAGTTGCAGAGCGATTAAAACATATACCTAATATCGTATTTCAGATGATTGGCAACGGAGTAAAACGAGATAAGTTTGAGAAAGATGCTATAAATAAAGGGTTGTCAAATATTGTTTTTTATCCATTGCAACCACAAGAATTAGTTCCTGATGTGTATAGCACTTGTTCAGTTTGTCTAATTCCTCTTATGCCAGGTGTTATAGGCAACTCTGTTCCTAGCAAGGCAGGACTATTGATGGCTTGTCGTCGCGTTATTGTCAACTCAGTTGATGTCAATTCTGATTACGCACAAATGTTTGAAAACGAGAGAATGGGCGTTTCTTGTGATGTGAATGATTACGAAGGATTGGCAAAATCAATTAAATTCTTGTACGACTCTCCAGAAGATCTTAATGAGTTTGGGAATAGAGCGAAAGAATATGGTTTTAAGTTTTATTCAAGAGAGTATAATACAAAACTATATATAAATCTTTTTAATGAATTGACTAGATAGATGAAAATAGTTCTTGTAGGTTTTACCAAGATGGCTTATATGCCATATATGCACTTCTATATAAACCAAATTAATTCTAATAATGACCTGCATTTAATATATTGGCAACGCGACAAGAAAGGAGATGTTAAAGCTCCGATGGGAGTAGTTACGCATCCTTTTAACCAAGAAATGAGTGATTCACTGCCGTTGATTAAAAAACTGCCGTTGATTTTGCAGTTTGGAAGGTTTGCTAAGAAAACAATCAAAGAATTAGAGCCAGATTTTTTGATAGTATTACATTCAACTACGGCTTTCACTATAAGGCATCTCTTGTTTAATAAATATTATGGTAGATATATATTTGACTTTCGAGATGTTACATATGAGCGTAAATATTCTTTTTACAAAGAGTGTATTGCACAAATTGTAAAGCACTCTGCCATTACATTTACTAGTTCTGATGCATATAGGCAATTCTTACCTCAATGTGACAAGATTTTGACTTCTCACAATTTCCTTATTGAGAATTTATATAAAAGAAAACAATATAAGGCGTGTCGGAATAAATTAAAAATACAACCAATAAAGATTGCATTTTGGGGATTGTTAAGACACTATGATTTAAATAAGCTGATTATTGAAAGATTGGCTAATGACTCAAGATTTGAGTTGCATTATTATGGAAGAGCACAAGGAGTAATGTTAGAATTGATGAAAGAGTGTGCATCTTTGTATAATAACTTTTTCTTTCATGGAGAATATAAACCTTGTGATCGAGATGATTTAGCAATGAGTATGGACTTGATTCACAACTTGTATAGTAATGAGGATACGAATATGCCATTTGCTATGAGCAATAAGTATTATGATGGACTGATGTATTATATACCTCAGTTGTGTATGCGTGGATCTTATATGGGGGAAAAGTGTAGTCTGTATGGTATAGGCTTGGAGTGTGATCCTCATGATGATAATTTTGGCGATTATATTTGGGAGTATTATCAAGCCCTAGATTATGATAAGTTCTGTGAGTGTTGTGATAAGGTAACCGATGTTGTAGAATTTGATTACCGAAATGGATGTAATAAGATAAGGCAATTGGTTGATAATGCTAATCAGTGAAAAACTGCTCGATGAGGTAAGTGCCCGTGCCAAGGCGAGCGAGCGCCTGAGGATGAATTTCAATCTTCACGATGCGTTGGATTCAAAAGCTCAAAGGCTTTTCAACGCTTTGGAGCCCGGTACAGTCCTGCCTGTTCATCGTCATCGCAATACTGCCGAAACGTATATTTTGCTACGTGGCCGTATTGATGTGATGTTTTATGATGATAAGGGAGTGGAGATTGAACGCTTTGCTTTGAATCCCCAAGAGGGTAATTATGGTGTTCACATCCCTTGTGGACAATGGCATACGCTGGAAGTATTGGAGAGTGATACTGTTATTTTTGAGGTCAAAGATGGACCTTATGCTCCTCTTGGCCCCGAGGATATGATGACAATCAATGAATAGGGTTTGTGAGATACTTTTCTCTGCTTTGCGGAGTGCACTATTTGGTGTTGAGGTTGATACCGATGTGTATCAGGAACTATCTGTCGAAGAGTGGATACAGCTGTATTGTATGTCAGTGCAGCAGGGTGTAATGGCCATTGTATATGATGTTGTGTCTCAACTACCCAAGGAGTCTCAACCACCTCGTAATATCAATATTCAATGGGCTCTTAGTATGGAGGCTATTGAGAAACGTTATGCTAGGCAGGTCCAAGTTGCTCAAGAGGTGTCTACTTATCTAAAAAACAGTGGTATTACTTGTCCTATTATGAAGGGTGTTGCAATTAGTTTGTACTACCCCAAACCTGCTCATCGTGAATGTGGTGATGTTGACTTGTATTGTGGAACCTCATTTGAAGAGGTTAATCAACTTATGGAACGATATGGAGCGAATGTTAAAAGAGATTATTATGTTCATTCTCACATCTACCTAAATAATGTAGTTATTGAAAACCATCAATACTGTATGGGTATAAGAGGTAGTAGGTTGAAAAAACAATTCGCTACTTTTTTACAACAAACTATATATAAAAAAACTTGTTTCTATCCAGAAACAAATATTGTCATTCCCTCTCCTGACTTCAATGCTTTGTTTTTGACGATACATGGACTGCATCACTTTCTTTCTGAGGGTATTAAGTTGCGTCACATTTTAGATTGGGCGTTGTTGCTGAAGGCGGAACAGAATAACATCAATTGGGAGGAATTCTACTATTGGGCAGATAAGATGCATATGACTCGTTTCGCTGACGCGCTTACAGCGATTTCGGTTGAGCATTTTGGCTTAGAGATTACTAATCCTAAGATCCATACTACCTCGCCTTACGTAGATCGCATTTTAGATGACACACTGTACAATAGCGAGGGACTTTTTAATAAGGGCTATTCTGCGTGGAAGTCACGCTTGATGCTGGTTAGAAATAAGTTGATGTCTGGTTGGAAATATCACAAGATATACCAAAAATCAATAGTAGTAGAACTATCAAAGAGCATATTTGCGTTCTTTTTTGAAAAGAATCCGAAGTTATAGAGTTAGAAATATATGAAAGGCATAGTATTAGCTGGTGGTAGTGGCACGAGGTTGTATCCTATCACAAAGGGTATCAGCAAGCAGTTGATGCCTATTTATGACAAGCCAATGGTTTATTATCCCATTTCGGTACTTATGTTGGCCGGAATCAGGGACATTTTAATCATCTCAACTCCTCATGACCTTCCAGGTTTCAAGCGTCTGCTGGGCGATGGTAGCGACTATGGTGTGCACTTCGAGTATGCCGAGCAGCCATCACCTGATGGTTTGGCTCAGGCTTTTACCATCGGTGCCGACTTTATCGGTGATGATAGTGCTTGCCTTGTGTTGGGCGACAATATCTTCCATGGATCTGGTTTTACCGGCATGCTTAGAGAGGCCGTTCGTACCGCAGAGGAGGAGAAAAAAGCTACCGTATTTGGCTATTGGGTAAGCGACCCCGAGCGCTATGGTGTAGCCGAGTTCGACAAAGAGGGCAATTGCCTCTCGATTGAGGAAAAACCCGCCAAGCCCAAGTCGAACTATGCAGTCGTTGGTCTTTACTTCTATCCCAACAAGGTGGTTGAGGTGGCAAAAAATATCAAACCCTCGGCTCGTGGTGAGTACGAGATTACCACCGTCAATCAGCAGTTCTTGGCCGATGGCGAGTTGAAAGTGCAGACACTTGGTCGTGGTTTTGCATGGCTCGACACAGGTACTCACGACTCTTTGTCGGAGGCTTCGACCTATATCGAGGTTTTGGAGAAGCGCCAGGGCTTGAAAGTTGCCTGCTTGGAGGGTATCGCCTACCGTCAGGGTTGGATTAGCGAGGAACGTATGCGCGAGCTCGCACAACCTATGCTCAAAAACCAATATGGTCAGTATCTTCTGAAAGTGATTGACGAACTTAAAGAGACCGGAAATCCCAATCTTGACTAAACAATGGAGGTAATAAAGACAGCAATTGAGGGCCTGGTTATTATCGAGCCCAAGGTGTTCAAAGATGCTCGCGGATACTTTTTCGAGAGCTTTTCTCAGCGCGAGTTCGAGGAGAAAGTGCGCAAGATAAACTTTGTTCAGGACAATGAGAGTATGTCGAGCTATGGCGTTATGCGTGGCTTGCATTTCCAGGCTCCACCATTTACCCAGAGCAAGTTGGTGCGTTGTGTTAAGGGACGTGTGTTGGATGTTGCCGTAGATATCCGCAAGGGCTCGCCTACCTATGGTCAGCACGTTGCGGTGGAGTTGAGCGAGGATAATCACCGCCAATTCTTCGTGCCTCGTGGTTTTGCCCACGGCTTTGTGGTGCTTAGCGAGACGGCGGTTTTCCAGTACAAGTGCGACAATTTCTATGCTCCTCAGGCCGATGGTGGTGTGAGTATCAAAGACGAAAGCCTTGGCATCGATTGGCAGATACCAATGGAGGAGGCGATCTTGTCGGAGAAGGATACTAAGCACTTGTGCTTAAAGGATTTCGACTCTCCATTTGACTATAATACTAACCTTTATCCCGAGTTTGAATAATATGGTAGTACTTGTAACAGGAGCCAATGGACAATTGGGTAACGAGATGCGTATTGTGGCGCAACAGAGTGGTCATAAATTTATATTCACCGATGTTAATCAGGTAGAGGGTGTAGAGACTACCTATCTTGATATTACTGATTTGGAGGCAGTATGCCGAATGGTAAGGGATAATGGAGTGAATGCCATTGTCAACTGTGCAGCCTATACCAACGTGGATGCAGCAGAGAGCAACGAGGCTTTGGCCGAGAAACTCAATGCCGATGCGCCCGAGAATTTGGCAAAGGCCGTCAAGGAGGTCGGTGGTCTGTTGGTGCAGATTTCGACTGACTATGTGTTTGGCAAGGAGCCTTATAATGTTCCATGTAAAGAGGAGCAACAAGGCACGCCCACAGGTATATATGGACTTACCAAACTGCACGGCGAGCAAAAAATTATTGCTACCGGCTGCAACTATGTCATTATCCGTACAGCGTGGTTGTATTCTGAGTTTGGAAAGAACTTCTGCAAGACGATGATGAATCTCACGGCCACCAAACCCCAACTCAAAGTTGTGTTTGACCAGGTTGGCACTCCCACCTATGCTTTGGATTTGGCGAAGGCTATCGAGGTTGTGTTGGAGAAGTTTGATGGTAGTCAGACTGGTGTTTACCACTACTCGAATGAGGGCGTTTGCTCGTGGTTCGACTTTACGAAGATGATTGCTGAGTATAATGGTACCACTGAGTGCGATGTGCAACCCTGCCACAGCGACGAGTTCCCCAGCCCCGTAAAGAGGCCTGCATACTCGGTGCTCGATAAAACCAAAATCAAGGAAGTGTTTGGCGTTGTGGTGCCTTATTGGACCGATTCGCTGAAAAAATGTATCGAAAATCTGAAAAATCAATAGACAATTATGGCAAAGCGTAATATAGTTATCACTGGTGGTGCGGGCTTTATTGGCTCGCACGTTGTAAGGTTGATGGTGAACAAATACCCCGAGTACAATATCATTAATCTCGACCTGCTGACCTATGCAGGTAATTTGGCAAACCTCAAAGATATCGAGGACAAGCCCAACTACAAGTTCGTAAGGATGGACATCTGCGACTTCGAGGCTTTCTATCAGCTGATGCAGGACGAGAAAATCGACGGCATTATTCACCTTGCAGCCGAGAGTCATGTAGACCGTTCGATCAAAGATCCCTTCACCTTTGCCAAAACCAACGTGATGGGTACTTTGAGCCTCTTGCAGGCTGCCAAACTCTATTGGGAGAGCCTGCCCGAGAAATTCGAGGGCAGGCGCTTCTACCACATCTCTACCGATGAGGTTTATGGTGCACTGTCGATGAACCATCCCGAGGGCATCGAGCCTCCTTTCTCGACCACCGCTTCGAGTAGCGAGCACCACTTGGCCTATGGCGACGACTTCTTCTACGAGACCACCAAGTACAACCCCCACTCGCCCTATTCGGCAGCTAAGGCGTCGAGCGACCACTTCGTAAGGGCCTACCACGACACCTATGGCTTGCCTACGATTGTTACCAACTGCTCGAACAACTATGGCCCCTATCAGTTCCCCGAGAAACTGATTCCTCTGTTTATCAACAACATCCGCAAGGGTAAAGCGCTGCCCGTGTATGGCAAGGGCGAGAATGTGAGGGATTGGCTCTATGTCGAGGATCACGCCAGGGCTATCGACCTGATTTTCCACGAGGGCAAGGTGGCCGAGACTTACAACATTGGTGGCTTCAACGAGTGGAAAAACATCGACCTTATTAAGGTGATGATTAAGACGGTGGATAGACTGCTGGGTAACCCCGAGGGCTATTCGGAGAGGTTGATTACCTATGTTACCGACCGCTTGGGCCACGATGCGAGGTATGCGATTGACTCGACCAAGTTGCAGAAGGAGTTGGGCTGGGAGCCCTCGCTGCAATTCGAGGAGGGCATCGAGAAGACCGTGCGCTGGTATCTCGACAACCAGGAGTGGATGGACAACATCACCAGCGGCGACTACGAGAAGTACTACGAACAGATGTACTCCGGCCGATAGGATAGTAGCGGAGTTGAAGATAGTAGCGATGGCGGGAAGAGGGCATCTTCCCGCCATCGCTATTTGTACAATAGGGGGCGGGCAGATGATAGTGGGCGAGTTGTGGTAGTGGGCGAGTGATTGGGGGATGGGAAGATTTGCAAAATTGGCCTAAAAGTGCTATCTTGCAGACCGATAACTTTTTACTGTTGGACTATGAAACGACTATCGTGGGTAGCTCTAATGGCTATACTATGCGTGGGGTGTGGAACTATGCGCCACAATCAACGCAGGGCAGAGCAGGTGGAGCAAAATGAGCCAAACGGGCAGACCGAGCAAACAAACCAAGCAAGTCAACCTGAATATAATGCTATATCCCAAGAGGCTCAAATTACCTCACTCCACGAGGCTCAAAGTATTGCCCTTCAAGATAGCGAGAGTGTTACTCCCCAAGATAGCGAGAGTGTGGCAACCACTTTGGGCGAGACAACGAGTGTGGTTGAGGGCGATGTGCAGTCGGCCGTATTTGACGAAAGTAGTCCATTTGTGGCGTTGCCGCTGCCGAGTAGCTGGCAGGAGGGCCACTATGTTGAGCCAATAAATTGTTATGCACGTCTTGTGGGTGGTGCTTCGAATGTCGCTCCTTCTGACTTTGCCTTCGAGCTGATTTTTGCGGTGTCGGGCACCAATAATCCCAAGCAACGAGAGTGGGATAGTTCGGCCGAGTGCCAGAGAATCGTAGCCAACATAAGGCGGCAAATCGAGGTGTATAATAAGGGTGTGGATTATTATCTGCCTGGCTCCGATAAGACTCACTATCTATATGCTCCGCTGAGTAGTGTGGAGATAATGGCCAATACGACCTTGTGGGGCATCGAGAGTGGGGGCAATTTGGCCCACAAGTTTGCAGCCACTGGGTGCTACCCTCCGTTGCTGTTTTCCTACCCCAAGGGTGAGTTGTTGATTTACGAGGGTGCGAGTGGCGACATTAAGGAGCTGTTGAGGGTGTCGCTAACACCTGTGAGGGTGCGGTTTGCCGTAGTGGAGCCATTTGCGGAGAGGCCTGCGGAGGTGAAGTATACCATCCGGGCAACCTTGGGCAATGGGGCAGCATACGAAACCACCATTTGGGCCAAGTATAAGTAGAATCACTAAGTATAAAATAAGCGAGCCAACTACCGTTGTGGTAGTTGGCTCGCTTGTTTTTATGCCTTGTGGCTGCGGCTATGTGAATAGTCCGACGATTGACTGGATTATCCACGCCACGAGCATTATGCCCATAACGACGATTGTGAGGGCTATCCAGAACAGTTTGAATGCGATGGGGATAATGCCTATGTAGGTGAGCGCAATGGCGGCTGCGGCGAAGAGCATAAAACGCCCAATACCCACCACAAAACCTCGCCCAAAGCGCCTCAGGGGCGACGCTACGCGGTACGAAAACTTGGGCATGGCCGACTTGCGCCCCCTCAGGCCAAAGTAGAGTATCAGCACCAGCGAGAGGAACATCAAGCCTCCCGTTCCCACATCGAACCTCTCTATGAGCCTCACGCTCCACGGAGCCAAGAATTGAAGGTCGCCATAGAGCACCGTCAGCAGTGGCGACAAGAATACCACGCAGAGCATCACGGCCAGATTGGCTCCCAGCTTGGAGGTTATAACCATTCGCTCCTCCAACTGCTCCTGCATGCGTGCTTCGTTCGAGCCTGCCTGGGGATATTTGTTCACCTTCTGCAACACCTCCCAAGCCTTGCCAAACTTGCGGGCGCTGCAATAGCGATTCACCTTTGTTTTCAGGTCGTCCATGCTCTTCGACATGGGCGAGGTGACGGTAAAGAGCTTCCACTCGGCCCCCACGAGCATACAGATAAACTGCTGGTGGTCTACTTCGTACTTTACAATGCGGGCTTCGCACTCACACACCTCCAACTCGTGGAAACAGATGGCGGTGTTGGCGGGGCGGGCGATACGGCTGGGCAGTGCCGAGAGCATTCCGCCCACAAATGGACGAGCGCTCAGCCCTGCGGCCTGATAGTTTTCTTTGTCGATGCGTATGCGCTCCACCACTCTCCACGGGGTGCTGTTGTCGATGAGTTTAACCATCTTGGCAGCGTCGCTGCGACCTATGAGCGAGGGGAAGCGGTAGTCCCAAACGGAGCTGGTGTACTGCTTGCGGGCCAACTTCCAGAGGCTTACGATGCGCTTGTCGCCACCGCACATCGAGCAGGTCACCTTGCCCGTAGCGCCACAAGTTTTGCAAGGCTCGTCTACATACGTTGTGTGTGTTATCGAGCCACTACCGTTGCAGTTGGGGCAGGTTTTGGTGCCGGTTTTCTGCCTTTCCACATAGCGGCCTTTGAGCTTGCCGCCGTCGGAGTAATCGTTGTATTGCTCAAAATCTCTTGTCGTGTATGTATAGGAGATGTGTCGTGAGCCTTTGCATGAGGGGCAGGTGTGCTTGGTCTGGATTGCACGCTTAACGGTGCCTTTGCCGCCACACTTGGCGCAGGTAACCTTGCCCGTAGCACCGCAAGTGTGACAATTGACTATGTGCTCGGTGCCCGATACGGGATGTGTGCTTTCGTGCGATGTGAATACCGTGGGGTAGGGGTAGAGCGACCAACGGTTTATGTCCGACTCTTTGAAGTAGGTGGTGTTGGCAAAAGTGCGCCCACCGATGCGCTCAAAGGTGTCGTTGAGAGTTCGGGCGTCGTATTGTGTTTTGAGCACACCTCGGTAGAGTGGTGCGTTCCATACGTCTATGATTTTCAGTTCGTTGCCCAGAGTAGGGCGATTGTAGCCCTCCACGGATGCTGCCCACCGGTTGAACATCTGTCGGAGGCGGCTCTCTTCTGCCTTGGAGAAAGAGATTCGTTGTGCATCTTGATATTGTGCCATGGCTTGGTCCTCCTTTGGTTTTAGTTCTTGAACATGGTTGCGTCGTTGTTGAAGTCGAGTCGTCGAATGGAGCCGAGCCCAAGACGTATCGACAACACCAGGGCGATGATTATGAGTATGGCCAGAATGAATGGCAGCAGGAGTGCCAGACGGTCGGAGTCGGAGATTACATCATCGAAGTCCGACTCGTCGAGGGCCTCGATGGAGTAGCTCACAACGGCCAACCCCTTGAACTCTTTGTCGGTTTTGCCCTCGGCCACCTCTTTTTTGTGGAGCACCTCGGCACAATTGACCACTTTTTCTTTGGCCTGGCGCATACTTTCCAGCGAGTATGCCTTGTAGGCGTTGGCCACGGCAGTTTTTAGCTCGACCTTTGGCTTGGGCGACTCCTCTTGCTTCTTCTCTTTGGCGTGGAGTGGGAGGGCCACTACCAACATCAGAGCCACGATTAAGAGATGTTTTAGAAGTTGGTTTTTCATAGGCTATGGGCGGTTAGAGGGTTAGTAGTTTTGGTAGTGTGGGGTGTCGAGCGGTGGACTTAAAACTCCAACCTTACGACAAACGAGTTGCGGCCCTCGACGCTGCCTTCGACATAGTAGGTGGCCGAGCCGTCTTTGTATAATTTCATCTCCACCACATCGGTAGGTCGTACTTCGGCATTGAAGTTGATTTCCAACTCACGCAGAGGGGTAGTGGTGGTGATGTCAAGCCCTACGGCATCCATTGCCCACACGACATACTGTACGTTGTTTACGTGCTGATTCATATCCAGGTCGGAGAAGGCCACGGTATGGAGTGTGGTGCCCATGAGTTCGGCCTCGGTGGGGATTACCACTTTGGCTGCGGGCTCGGCAATAGCGTCTTCTACGATGCATCGGCTCTGGTCGGTGGCAAATTCGGCAAAAGCGCCGCGACGTGCCAACCTGCGGGTGTTCATGTCGATAACGAGCCACGAGGTGGTGGCTTTGATGAGTGTTTCGCCCTGCTCGTCGCTCATTATGAAGTCACGCAGAAACATAAAACCGTTGGCTCCTTTGTGCCACGATTTGAGGTTTACGACCTCTCTCCATAGTGGCAGACGCATGAAGTCTACTTTCATACGCGAGAGCACCCAGGCTTGGTGTGTTTCGCCCAGCGAGTCGTAGCCCACGCCCAGATAGTCGGCGTGGATGTTTGCGGCCTCTTGTGCCATATTCAGGAAGGCTGTGGGTTTGAGCCTTTGGTTTAGATCGGTGTCGTAGCAGGGGATTCTGTAATCGGCGTTGAATTTTTCTATCATAATGTTTAGGGATTTTTATCTTCTGTACAAATGTAGGATTTTTTTGCGAAAATGTATTATTTTTGCGGGGCAGATGTGAAACTCTGTGTGCAAAAATGAAACGATGGCTGAAAAATATGTTATGGTTGGTGGCAATTGTGATTGTCGCTCAACTCGACTTGCAGGCCGAACAGCGTAGGTGTGCCACTACGGCAGACCGTGTTGCTCGGGGCTGTGTTGTCGAGGCCGAGGGTGCCGACCACGACTATTTTGCCGAGCGCACCACCCATATTGCTCTGGTGCCCCAATCGTTTTGCGCCCCTTCGGCTTCGAGCCGCACCCTTACGCTGCGCCAGCGTACCGCTTCGGGCCCCTCGGCGTTGGCCTATGGTTTGGGTGGTGGCTATCCCACCTGCAACAGCCTTGTGCCGGGCCTTTTGAGTGGTGCTTGTGGCACATCTGCATCTATTGGTCGCCCTGCCGACTACTACATCTATGCCCTCAGGCATATAATCATTTAGCCGTTAGAGATTGTGCTTTTCGTGGAGTGAACCTTGCCGAGATGTTGGCGAGGTGCTGCTCGTGTGTGTTGTTGCCGTGCGAGAGATGTGCGACGACGATGCAAAATTTACAATGTCTAATAACTAAATGATTTACAGAAAGATGAAAGATATAACCAAACGTGAAGATTTCTTGGCCCTTAGTGGCGATATTCGTATAACCCGCAAGAGCCGCTTTGTGCCCGTGGTGATGTTGCTGCTGGGTGTGGCTCTGATTGTGTCGGCCTTTATGGTCGACAAGGAGGCCCACAACCTGAGCACCGCACTGCTGACGGCGGGCTTTGTGCTTACTATTGTGGGCGTGGTGATGTGTGTATGCCCTGGCGATAAGGTGATCTATGAGCCCACGGGCGAGCGTGTGCGCCTGAAAAAACGTAGCCACGAGCAGAGCGTTATGCCCAACGTCGAGCGAGCCATTGTCGATGGCAATGTGAGTGCCTTGGAACTCTTGCAGGCCGAGGGTAGTGGCCCTCTGATGTCGGTCTGCTGGTCTACCCACTCGGGCAGCTTCTATGCGGCTCAGTTGCAACAATATGTTCCCTATGAGTATAAACCCACCATGGAACCCGTGGTGATTATCAAGTAAGGGAGCCGAACTTATAATCCCAAAACCATTTTTTACGAATGTTTGTAGTACTGATAGTTGTGGGCCTTGCGTTGCTCACCTTTGGAGCCAACCTGCTGACCAACGGTGCGGTAGGGGTGGCCAAACGACTGCGAGTGTCGGAGTTTATGATTGGCGCCACGATAGTCGCTGTGGGTACCTCTATGCCCGAGTTTGTCGTGAGTGTCCAGAGCGCCATTCAGGGCCAGGCCGACGTGTCGATAGGCAATGTGGTGGGCTCAAATATCTTCAACGTCTACGCCATTTTGGGCCTTACGAGTATGCTGGTGCCCATCACTTTTGTGCGTAGCAATGTGCGAGCCGATGTGCCTATCTGCTTGGCGGTATCGCTGCTGCTGTGTCTGATTGCGCTCGATATGACTCTGTGGGGTGGGGCGCACAACGAGCTGAGCCGCACCGACGGTGTGATTCTTCTGCTGCTCTATGGGGTGTTCTTGTGGTTTATGATAGGTGGCGGGCGCAAATCGGCCACGGCCGACGAGGGCGCAGGGAGCGAAGAACAGAAACCCTTGTGGAGATCGCTGCTGCTTGTGGTCTTGGGCGTAGGTGGATTGGTTTTGGGCTCAGATATGTTTCTCGATGGCAGCATCGAGCTTGCTCGTAGGGTAGGATTGAGCGAGGCGGTTATTGGCATAGTTTTCGTTGCGGCTGGTACCTCCATGCCGGAACTTTTTGCCTCGCTTGTTCCTGCCCTCAGGGGCAAGAACGATATAGCCTTGGGCAACATCTTGGGCTCCAACATTGCCAACATTCTGCTCATCTTGGGCACGAGTGCAACCATCACCCCCTTGCGTCTGGGTGGTATCACGGCTGTCGATATGGCCGTTATGGTGTCGGCTGTTGTGGCGGTGTTGTTGTCGGCATTTGTGCTTGGGCGCAACAAGATTAGCCGCTTCGAGGGCCTTGTGTTCTTTGGCATCTATGTCGCCTACACATTGTATTTGCTTGGTTGATAGATTGTGATAATTGTAGTAGTTAATTAATGAGGGAGGGCCGAACTGCGTGATGCAATTCGGCCCTCTTATTTGTGGGTTTTAATATGCTACAAAACACTGTCGGCCAACACTATGGCTGCGGCGGCCTCGACCACTACGGGGGTGCGCAGAGCGAAACAAACGTCGTGACGACCACCCACCTGCATAGGCTCCACTTGGACCGTTGCGAGGTTCAGCGAGTGCTGGGTGCGGGCGATGCTCGAAGTGGGCTTGAAGGCTACGCGGAATTTGAGCGGATTACCGTTGCTGATGCCGCCGTTTATGCCCCCTGCGTGGTTGGTTGCGGTGGTGCCGTCGGGCGAGATGATGGCGTCGTTGTGGTCGCTACCCCTCTTGCGTGAGGCCTCGAAACCATCGCCAAACTCCACACCCCTCACTCCGGGAATGGCAAAGAGAATGTGGGCCAAACGGCTCTCCAACGAGTCGAAGAATGGCTCGCCAAGGCCGGCAGGAACACCCTCGGCTGTGCACTCCACAATGGCTCCGAGCGAGTCGCCCTCGGCTGTGGTGCGGGCCAAAAGTTCGGGCCAAGCCTCGCTGTTTCTCTCACCTCCGAGCTCCACAATGCGGGCGCAGAGGGCGATGCTCAAACCCTTGTGCTCCAACACTTTTTTGGCCACCACGCCTGCTGCCACGATGGGCAGAGTCAGACGGCCCGAGAAGTGTCCGCCACCACGGGGATCGTTGTAGCCCTCGAATTTGTGGGCAGCCACCCAATCGGCGTGTCCGGGGCGAGGGGTTGCGGCCAACGAGTCGTAGTCGGCGCTGTGTTGATTCTCGTTGCGGAAGAGAATCGAGATGGGTGCTCCGGTGGTGTGGCCCTTGTAGATGCCGCTCAGCAGGGTAGGGGTGTCGCTTTCGATTCGAGGGGTTGTCGAGGGCTTGCCCCCTTTGCGACGCTCGATGTCGATGGCAAAGTCGCCCTCGGCAATAGCTATGCCTGCGGGTACTCCGTCGATGACGATGCCCAGCGCAGGGCCGTGCGATTCGCCCCAAATTGCGAGCCTCAGTTTTGTGCCAAAAGTGTTCATTTGTATCTCTCTGTTTTTGCTATTTGTTCAATCCGAAAACCTCCCAAAACGAGGGCCACGACTTGGCTACGCAGTCGAGCGAGTCGAGCGTGCAGGGCTCCTCGACGAAGAGCGTTGCCACCGCCAAGGCCATAGCCATTCGGTGGTCGTTGTGGGCGCAGAGCGACGCTCCACGCAGGGGTTTGCCACCACGCACCACCAATTCGTCGCCCACGATGTTGATGTCGGCTCCGAGGGCCAGCAGTTCGGCTATGAGTGCTCCGCGTCGGTCGCTCTCTTTGTTGGTGAGCCTGCCGAGCCCTGCAATGCGACTTTCGCCCTGGGCAAAGAGCGCCAAGACCGCAAGGGTGGGTATGGCGTCGGGGGCATCGGTGGCGTTGCAGACTATGGGACGGAGGGGGGCAGAGGGGATTACGACCAGGTCGCAAATCTCCTGCACCACCTGGCTTGTGCCGTCGAAGGTGCGACAGGTGGCGTGGGTATCTATAAAGTTTATGTTGTCGTTGCCCACCAGCAGTAGGCGCATTATCATCCTGTCGGCCTGATTGGACGAGAAGTTCATCCCTCGGATGCGGTAGCCTTCGGGCCTTTGGGCTGGGCCACTCTGGGCAATGGCTGCGGCGGCCAACAGATAGCCTGCCGAGCTCCAATCGGCCTCGATGACCAGATCGCTACCCGTGTACCTTTCGCCCTCGCCGATGTTGAAATAGAGCGGCTGAGCGTTCTCCTCCGCCAGACCATATCCCGAGCCGTAGTCGATGCCGAAGAGCAACATCACATTCAAGGTCATATCCAGATAGGGCCTGCTTGCGGGATTGGCGACGGTGATTGAGTGGCTCTTGTGGCGTAGTGGAGCACCCATAAGCAATCCCGATGCGAGTTGCGATGAGTGGGGTGCGCTAATCTCTATATTGTCGCCCACGATTGCTCCGCCGAGTGTTATGGGCAGATGATCGTTGGCGCTCTCTACCTCTATGCCCAACGAGCGCAGTATCTCAATGTCTTTCTCAAACGACCTGCCCAAGAGCGAGCCACCTCCAACAATGGTTGCACCCCCACCTATGGAGGCCACAATGCCCATCGAGAGCCTTGCGAGTAGGGCCGACTCGCCCACGTCGAGCGTGCAGGGTAGGGCCTTCTGGAAACCCTCGCGACCTATGCCACAGATTGTTATGGTGCTGCTTGTGATTTCGACCTTTGCTCCCAGCGAGCGTGCCCACCCAATGGCGGCACTGCTGTCGCCACAGAGTTCGCCCTCGTAGGCTAAGTGGCTTACGCCCTCGGCCAGCGTGGCGGCCACAATGGCCCTCTGAAAATAACTCTTGCTGCATGGCGGAGTGGCCTCGGTGGGGAGTTTCAGCCCCTCCAACGAGTGGCCCTCCATTGTGGCCCGCAAACCTGCGAGTGTTGGCTGCCCAGGTGCGGTGGGAGTGCCACCCTCGGGCGCAACAAAGGTGAATGGCGCTCCCTCGATGAGCGAAAGACGGCGCGAGGCAGCCCCTCGGCTACCCATAGCAAAGGCCACCAGAGCACTCTTTCGTTCACCCAGCGAGCGGTATAGTTTGCAGATTGTTATGCAGTCGGCCGTGTCGGTTGCGGTGGTTACCACCTTGGCAATGTCGGCCCCCAGCGCAAAACACCTCTCGGCCACCCGAGCCAACTCCTCTGCCGAAGGAGTGATGGCGTAGTTGTGATACGATATAACGAGCTTTGCTCCCACCTGGTGGGCCAACGATTCGACTCTTTCAATCAACCCCTCGGGTGCGTCAATCTCTACATCCACCCACCTTGCGCCCGCACGAAGGACTACTTCGTACTGCTTGGCTGCCCACTCGGCATCGGTACTCTCCAAATGACAAGTGTAGAGCACGTTGGGGTGCGAGCCTATCACCTCGGCCAACTCCTCGGGGCATAACCTGCACAGGTCGCCACGGAGTTCGACCATCGGAGCGCCTGCCATCAGTTCTCGGCAACGCTGGGCGCTCTGCTCGGCTATGCTTGTGCAGTACATAGTGTTGGCGTGGTGTGTGGGGGTGGAATTATTTGTTGTGGATAATGTGCTTTTGTCGCTCGATGCTTTCGAGGTGTATGCTTTCGAGCACGCTGCGCACAAACTCGTCGCTCAGGTTGAGGGTGTGGGTGTGGGCCAAAACGCGCTCCACAACCTCGCCCCAACGCCCCGATTGGAGAATGGCCAGATTGTTGCTCTGTTTGAGCACACCTATCTGCTCCGAGATGTTCATGCGCTCGGCAAGCAGCGAGAAGATCTGCTCGTCGAGTCGGTCGATTGTGCCACGCAGAGCCTCTATTTGGTTGCTGTAATCGCTTTGCTGACTAATCTTGCTGCGCCACTCTATCGAGGCAAGCAGGGTGGCCAGCTCGGCAGGAGTGATTTGCTGCTGAGCGTCGCTAAGTGCGCACGCAGGGTTGTGGTGGCTCTCGATGATTAGACCGTTGTAGTCGAGGTCGGCGGCCTGCTGTGCCATATCTCGCAAACCCTCACGATTGCCACAGATGTGCGACGGGTCGCAGAGCATCGGCAGGTGGGGCATACGCTGACGCATTTCGAGCGGAATTTGCCACAGCGGAGCATTGCGATAGCCGCCTGCTGTGGTGTAGCCCGCAAAGCCTCGGTGAATAAGCCCTATCTGCTCCACACCGCTGCCCGCTATGCGCTCCACAGCTCCACACCATAGCTCGATATCGCTTGTGGTGGGGTTTTTAATCAGCACGGCCACATTGTTCACACCTCGGAGTGCGTCGGCCACCTGCTGAGTGCTGAAAGGGTTGGCCGTGGTGCGAGCACCAATCCAGAGAATATCCACCCCGGCACGGAGGGCCATTTCGACGTGGTCGGCCGAGGCAACCTCGGTGGCAATGGGTAGTCCTGTGAGCCTTTTGGCCTCGGCGAGCCATTCGAGGCCCACCTCTCCCACACCCTCGAACGAGTCGGGCTTGGTGCGGGGTTTCCACACTCCGGCACGCAGAGCATCCACCCTGCCCGTTTGGGCAAGAAGGGTGGCGGTGGTGAGGAGTTGCTCTCGGCTCTCGGCGCTGCAAGGGCCCGCAATCACAAGTGCGGGTTTGTTTATAATCTCTTTTGGCTCCATATCACTACAAAGGTACAAATTTGTGCCGAAATTACCTAATGCCCGCCTTGCTTAGTGCTGCGGCATAGCGCTTGGCGTAGCGGTTGTGCTCGCTGAGAGTCTTGGAGAAGTAGTGACGGCCCGAGAAATCCTCCTTGGCGCAGAAGTAGAGATATGAGTGATTCTCGAAGTCGAGCACCGCATCTATGGCCGTAATGGAGGGCAGACAGATGGGACCGGGGGTAAGACCTCGGTTGAGGTAGGTGTTGTAGGGCGACTTTACTTGTGTGTGCTTGTGGAGCACGCGCTTGATGGAGAAGTCGCCGAGGGCATACTTGGCCGTAGGGCAAGCCTGCAAGGGTATGCCACGACGCATACGATTCAGATATACGCCCGCAATCTTGGGCATCTCCGAGGCCACTTTGGTCTCTTCGTAGATGATAGAAGCAAGGGTTATGACCTCAATTTCGGTGAGCTTGGTGCGGGCCAGCTTGGCTTTGCGCGAGTCGTTCCAGAAGGAGTTGTACTCCTTGAACATTCGGTCTGTGAGGGCCTCGGGCGTGAGTGTCCACCACACCTCGTAGGTGTTGGGGATGAATATGCCAATGAGCTGTTCGGGCTTTAAGTTGTACTTGGCAGCCGTTGCAGGGTTGGTCAGGTGGGCAAGTATGACCACCGAGTCGGCCTCTATTTGTGTGGCCAGACGGCCTGCGAGCTGGTCGAGGGTACGGATGTTGTTGAAGGTGAGCTTTACGGGCTTCTGTGCTCCTGCGCGGAGTGTACCCACAATGCCCATAGCGTTGCTACCCGCGGGCAGAACATAGTGTCCGGGCTTGACGCTCTGGTCGAGTTTGCGGAGCTTGCCCACCAGAGCTACCACGCTCATCCTCTCCACGCCATTATCTTCGAGGGTGTCGAGCAGGGCTGTGTAGGTGGAGCCTGTGGGTAGATAGAACTCGGCCTTCTGTGGCAGACACGAGGCCGTAGCCCTGCCCAGCACGAGTGCTCCAATTATACCTATGATGGCCACCAGGGCCACGAAAATCGCTGCTGATTTGCGTTTCTTTGCCATAAAAGATCAAATTTTTTGCAAATGTAAGAAAAAATTGTACATTTGCACCTCGGGTAAGTCTTATACGACCAGCTCCTGCTGAATCCCCCAGGCTTGGAAGAGAGCAAGGGTAGGTGGTTGTAGCGGTGCGATATAAGTAGCTTACCCTTTTTTTATTTGAGTAGCTCACCCTTTTTGACCACGGCTTGCGGGCCCCTAAAACTATGGCTACATTTGTTAAAATCTACCCCCAAAACCCCAACGAACGCGAAATCGAGCGCGTCGTAAAGGTGTTGCGTGCCGACGGAGTGATTATCTATCCCACCGACGGAGTCTATGCCTTTGGTTGTTCGTTGCAGAGCCCCAAGGCTGTCGAGAGGCTTGCCAAGCTGCGCGACAAGTCGGACAAAAATCTTTCGATCGTCTGCACCGATATCTCTATGGCCGACAAGTTTACCCGCATAGATAATTGGCAGTTCAAACTGCTCAAACGAAACACTCCGGGTGCTTTCACGTTTTTGTTGGAGGCTTCGTCGAAGATGCCCGACAGGGCGCTGGGTGGTCGCAAAGTTGTGGGTGTGAGGATTCCGGACAATAATATCCCCCTGACCATCGTTGAGCGCTTGGGTTGCCCGATGGTTACGGCCTCGGTGAAGGACGACGACGAGGTTGTGGAGTACACCACCGACCCCGAGTTGCTCTTGGAGCGCTACGACGATGTGGTCGATGTGGTCATCGATGGTGGCTATGGCTCGCTGGTGCCCACCACGCTGGTAGACCTCACGGGCGACGAGCCCGAAATCTTGCGCGAAGGCGCAGGAGAATTAAGTTGAAAATTGAAAATTGAAAATTGAAAAAAGGTTTCCTTAATGTCCTTAAAGACTTTAAGGCCCTTAAAGACCTCAAATATGTGTAAATAAAAAGTCGTTAGACAAAAACAAACATGAATAAGACAATTTTTTGGATGGAGGCGCTCAAAGCGGGTACTGTTGTAGGCCTTGTGAGCGTGGCTTTTTCGATTGCAGTACAGGCTCTTAGTGGCGCACAGCCCGAGTCGAGTTGGATTCAGGTGCTCAACTTTGTGTCGGTGGTTGTGACCATTCTGCTGGTCTATGGCTACACCCGCCGCTTTGCAGCGATGCACACCCCCGAGGAGGGCTTTTCGTATGGCCAGGGCATTAAGTTTATCTTGGCACTAATGCTCTTTGTGGGTGCGCTGAGCGGTATTTATAGCGCCGTTATGGCCAACTTCTTCATCAAAGACGAACTGCTGGCAAGCGTCGATACCATCATGGCACAGATGCAGGACACCATTCCTGCCGACCAATTCGAGGCCACCTACGACACTATGCGTGGCGCAGTCATCAACCCTCTGATTTTGACCGTTTCTAACATTATATCCAACCTCTTTACGGGCTTGCTGTTTGCGGTTGTGGTTGCGGGCATTACCCGCCGTCAGCCCGACATCTTTGCAACCCCCGAGGTGAAAGAGGTGGAGAACAACAACGACCAAGAGTAACGAAAACGATATGGATATTTCGGTTGTAATACCTCTGCTCAATGAGGCCGAGTCGCTGGGCGAACTCCACTCGTGGATTAGCCGAGTGATGGTGGCCGAGGGCTACTCCTACGAGGTTATTTTTATAGACGACGGCTCGACCGACTCGTCGTGGCAGACCATCGAGGCGCTGGCTGCGGCCGATAGCCACGTCAGGGCGGTGCGCTTCCGTAGCAACTACGGCAAGAGTGCGGCTCTCTACTGCGGCTTCGAGCGTGCCTTGGGCGACGTGGTAATAACTATGGATGCCGACCTGCAAGACTCGCCCGACGAGATTCCGGCCTTGTACCGAATGATTACCGAGGAGGGGTATGATATGGTGTCGGGCTGGAAGCGCCGCCGCCACGATCCCAAGGCCAAAACCCTGCCAAGCAAACTCTTCAATGCCACTTGCCGCTGGGTGTCGGGCATCAAACTGCACGACTTCAACTGTGGCCTCAAAGCCTACCGCAACAAAGTGGTTAAGAGCATCGAGGTCTATGGCGAGATGCACCGCTACATACCCATCTTGGCCAAGAAGGCCGGCTTTGGCAAGATTGGCGAGAAGGAGGTTACCCACTATGCTCGCAAGTTTGGCGTGTCGAAATATGGCTGGGAGAGGTTTCTGAAAGGTTATTTGGACCTCATTACGGTTATGTTTGTGTCGAAGTATGGCCGTTCGCCCATGTACTTTTTTGGTGGTGCGGGTACGCTGATGTTCTTAGTGGGCTTTGTGTCGGTTGTGTGGATTATTATCGAGAAGTTCACCCTTGGCAATCCGCTCACCAATCAGCCTCTTTTCTACCTCGGCTTGGTGGCTATTGTGCTGGGTGTGATGTTGTTTTTGGCGGGCTTCATTGGCGAGCTTATCAACCGCAACGCCCCCGAACGCAACCACTACTTCATAGATGAAGAATTGAAAATTGAAAATTGAAAGTTGAAAATTGGTGCCGTCGGGCACTCCGAATTTATCGGTGGTTCTGAGCAGACTCAGTATAGCGATATGAACGCAGTGAGTATCGCCTAAAAGTTTTTGGTGCAGCTTTTTACAAAAAGGTGCAAAAGGAAATAAAACGAAAAAATAAAGAAAAAAATGATACAACGAATTCAAACACTCTACCTGTTGATTGTAACGGGACTGATGACCGCAATGTGCCTCACTCCTCTGGCTAAATATGCCGCCGAGGGTGTGGAAGATGTATTTGTGGCTTTTGATTTTTGGTGGCTGGGGGCGCTGCTGGCCTTGTGTGCGCTGGTGCCATTGGTGACCATCTTCCTCTTTAAGAACCGCTTTTTGCAGATTAGGCTCTGCTGTGCCGAGTTGGTGTTGCTGCTTGGTGCTCAGGTCTTTGCGCTCTGGTATGCAGTTCGCTTTGGCAATGTGGTGGAGAGCATGAGCCAGGTGTCGATGAGCCAGATGTGCACCCCTGTAATGTTCCCCATTGTAGGTGTTATTCTGACCATTATGGCCATTAGGGGTATTCTGAAAGATGAACGCTTGGTGCGCTCGCTCGACCGCATTCGATAAGCGGTGCGTGAAATAAAAAAAGGCTATGTTGCTGCGGCAACATAGCCTTTTTTTTGTGTGCTACTCGGCTCGGTCGATGTAGAGCACTCCGTCGAGATGGTCTATTTCGTGCTGGAAGATTACGGCCACAAAACCCTCTATGCGCTCGTGGCGTGGCTCGAAGGTTACGGCATCGTTGTAGTCTATTTCGATGGCCACCGAGCGTGGTACTCGGCCTCGCTGATTGGGGATTGAAAGACACCCCTCGCCACCCGTGGCACACTCCTGGCTGCGCCATACGATTGTGGGATTGACGTAGATTTCAAAGGGCTCGCCCGGCTTGTCGAGCCTCTGCACGGCCACCATACGACGCAGAATGCCCACTTGGGGAGCTGCGATGCCCACGCCACGATGGTTTTCGTCGCAGACGGTCTCGATCATCGAGGCTGCGAGTCGGCCGAACAGGGGCGATTGGATATCCTCGGCCGATAGGGGTGCCGAGGGAGTGCGCAGAAGTAGCGAGTCGGGGCGGTTGTCGATGGTTGTCAGACGCATGCGCGAGTAGTGGGCAGCGTTTATCAGACTGCGCTCTTGGTCGCTCCACGACGAGGTGGTGCACGACGCAAGAAGGGCGCAGAGTGCGGTCAAAAATATGGCGGATCTTTTTGTCATGGTTTGTGGAATGTTTGGGTGTGGTTTAACTATCTGATTTTGTGGGGCATATCTTCGGGCAGAACTATGGAGTATTCCACAAGTCCGGCCACCTCGCCGCCCTGATACCAAGGGGTTTGGTAGATGAGCTTTTTCACTCCCTTTTTCTCTATCGTGTAGGCGTTCGAGGAGCCCTGTGCGAGCATCTGCTGAATGGCCTCCCACGAGGCGGGTTTGTGACACTCTTGTAGGTTTGCGCCGCGAGCATCGCCCAGCGCGCTTATGGCTCGGTCGTTTTGATACACCACCTTGCCCTCTTTGTCGCATACGGTCATTGCCACCGCTACCGACTCGAAATAATTCTCTATCATAATATCCGATTTTTGTACGTTTACTACAAAGGTAGTAAGTTTCTGCCAGAAATAGGCCCACTTTCGCGAAAAATAACTACTTTTGTGGCTATGAATCGTAGTATGCCCAAATTTGTCGTAGCCCTGTTGGGTGCCGTGCTGATGTCGTGGAGCGTTGGCGCGCAGGAGTTGTTGTGGAATGCCACCTTCGACTTCCGCTTCGACAACCGCGAGTATGGCGACCCAAGCCTGATGATTGCACCCTCCGAAACACTCTTCGGAGCGCACCTGCAACCACAAATAGGCCTGGGGTGGGGCGTGAACCACTCGCTGATGGCGGGTGCTGTGCTGCCGGCCGATATGGGTAGCCCCAACTTTATGGGCAAGCCCGAGTGGATGGCCTACTACAACTTCGATGGCGACAATTTCAAGGCCTACACGGGCATCTTCCCACGAGCAGCAATGCGTGGCGACTACTCGCTGGCCATGTTCTCCGAGGCGGTGAGGTTTAACGACAAGGTCATCGAGGGAGCCTTGGTGCAGTATGTAACCTCCGATTGGTATGCCGAGCTGGGGTGCGACTGGATGGGCCTGCCCACCGAGACGCAGAGGGAGCGATTTATGCTCTTCTGTGCGGGTAGGGCCTGGAAGGGACTCTCCTATGCGGGCTATGCCGGCACGCTGTTCCACCACGCGGGTAGCAAAACGCTGGGCGGAGTGGTAGATAATGCCTTGGCCGAGGTCTATCTCGGTCTGGACTTCCAGAACATTCTCCCCTTCGACTACTCCTATGTGGAGATTGGGTGGTTGCAGGGCTACCAAAACGACCGCAAGTATGGCGATGGCCCCACGCTGCCGGGTGGCTGGCAGTTGGAGGTGGGGTTGAAACACCACGATGTGGGCTTCTGCAATACGTTCTATAAGGGTGGCGACCTTATGCCCTTATACGACTCGCCCTACGAGGATAAGAATGGTGCTCCCTATGCCGAGCAGCTCTACTTTGGCGACACCTTCTACCGCACGGGCGAAAAGGGAATTTACAACAGGCTCGAACTCTACTACGCCCCTCGACTCCGAGGTGGTGTGAGGCTGCGAATGTCGTCGGTACACCACTACGACGGTGTGCGCTGGGGATGGCAGCAGGTGATTGCTCTGTCAATAGATATTGGCGGAGGTATGTTTTAGCAGACGATGATAATAGAAATAAATACTCAAAATTAGCAGATGAAAAGGTTTATTTACACACTCTTTGTGGCACTGATGGCTGTGGGCTGTTGCCCAACACCCCCCGAACCCACTCCGCCAGGCCCTCCTACACCACCTCCCGATCCTGTGGCCGGTAGCGTGGTTATCAACGAGATAAATGTACACAAACAGTACATCGAGCTCTACAACATTGGCGACGATGCGGTGGAGATAGGAGGCGCAACCCTGCGTAAGAACAGCAACCAGATGATGACCAACGCCGAGGGTGGCGTGTGGAGCATCCCTGCGGGCACCGAGCTGGCCCCCAAGAGCTATGCGCTGATTGGCTGTAATGGCGTTACCGACACCTACGATTGCCCCAACTTCTATGGAGCAACGGCCACCAAAATCGAGGGCGACGTGTCGATGTTGCTCGAACTGCTCTCGGCCTCGGGCGAGCGTATCGACTACTTCGTGAATACCTATATCACCAAGCCCAAGGCTCTGGATGTGTGGGGCGGATATGTCGAGCACCGCTTCGATGTGGCTGCCCGTATTCCCGACGGCTCGGGTTGGTGGGTAAGCGACGGAGGTACCCCGGGCAAGGAGAATAATACCTCTATGAGCTTCGAGTTCAAGAATACCCAGATGAATTGGGTGGGTAGTGGCGAGGTGCTCAAAGAGGACCTCGAATATGAGCAGGCCCTGGCTTCGCTCTTCGACTTCGACAATATGCCCACCTTCAAGATTAGCATCTCGCAGGAGGAGTGGAACAAGCTGCTGGGCTACTACGACCACAACTCCAAAACCAAGAAATATGTCAGGTGTAACGTGTCGTACAGTCGTTCGGGTAGCACTCGCACCATTCGCGATGCGGGTGTCCGACTCAGGGGCAACACCTCGCGCCGTAGGCCCGAGAGCATTGTCGATGGCATTACCCACCACCGCACCGACAATACCGATTGGAATCACTGCCACTTTGGTCTGAACTTCCGCAAGTTCTACAAAGACAAAGACCACACAATCAACGGTGTGCGCAAGGTAAACCTCAAATGGTTCAAAGATGATCCAATGTATGTGAGGGAGCTCTACTGCTACGACCTCTTCCGTCGCTTTGGCGTGTGGACTGCCGTAAACGACGTCTACTGCCGACTGTCGCTCCACGTCGAGGGCGATTCGGCTCCGGCCTACTATGGCGTTTATCAGATGATTGAGGCGATTGACGACGAATACTTGAAGGCTCGCGTTATGGAGTTCCGAGGTGCCAAGGGTAACTTGTGGAAGTGTCGCTGGGGTGCCGACTTGAAGGAGCTCAACGACGATGGTAAGTTTGGCCTCGATGAGGGCGGCGACGAGGAGTGGACCTACGAGCTGAAAACCGAGAATGCCGACTTCGACGATGCTAAGGCCCAGCTGAAAGATTTTATCCGCAAGCTCAACACCCTCCAAGGCCAGGAGTTCCACGATTGGATTGGCGAGGTTACCGATGTGGAGCTGCTGTTGAGGACTTATGCCGTGAATGTGATGGTAGGTATGTGGGACGACTATTGGAACAATATGAGCAACTTCTACATCTACTTCAACCGCACCGACGAGTACTATAAGTTCTTCTTTATTCCCTACGACTACGACAACACGCTGGGAACGTCGCACAACTGCGGTGTGATTAGCGACTCGGGTACCCACAACCCGCTCGAATGGGGCGACACGAATAAGGCACCTCTGATTGGCAAGATTTTGCAGTTCGAGGACTACCGCCGAATCTATGTCAATGCACTGAATGAGCTTGCAACTCAGGGCAAAGATTTGTTTGCTACGACCGAGAGTATTGCTCGCATTCAGGCTTGGCAGGCGAAGATTAAACCTTATGTGCCCAACGACACGGGCGAGGATATGGAGATTAAGGATCGCCCTGCATCGTGGGGCAACCAGCACCAGTACCGCTTGCTGTCGCCCGTAAACAACTTCTTCACTACGAAGATGAACAGCATTCCAGACTAAACACACAAGAGAGGCTCGGAACATTTCCGAGCCTCTCTTGTGTTTGTCGACCGTCGACCGTCGGATTGAAATTGAAAATTTTGGTCTTCCCCCCTCTAAGTTAGAGGGGGTGGCCGTTAGGCCGGGGGCGTGTGTTGATTTTCAACTTTTCATTTTATTTGAGCCTTAGGAACGAGTAGCCAAAGCGCTCGCAGGCAGCCCTCTCGAGTTCTTCGCGCACCGAGGGGTGGGCAATGTTGATGAGCGCACGGGCACGCTCGGCCAAGTTCTTGCCTTTCAGGAAGGCTATGCCCTGCTCGGTAACCACATACTGAGTCTGGAAGCGGGTGGTAACCACTCCGGCTCCTTCGGTCAGCACGGGCTTGATCTTCGATACCCCCTTGGGCGTGATAGAGCTCATCGCAATAAATGTTTTGCCACCCTCCGAGAGCGCACCGCCATACATAAAGTCGTGCTGACCACCCACGCCAGAGAATATGCGAGTACCGATGGAGTCGGCACACACCTGACCTGTCAGGTCTACCTCCAAGGCCGAGTTTATGGCCATCATCTTGGGATTTTGGCGTATGCGGAAGGGGTCGTTGGTCCAGGCTACATCCTTCACCAACAGCTCTTTGTTGTAGTCCATATAGTCGTACAACCTACGCGAGCCGAGGGCCAGACAGCACACCGTCTTGCCGGGCTCTATGACCTTCTGCGAGTTGTCTATCACTCCGCTGTTGATAAGGGGCACCACGCCATCGGTCAGAGCCTCGGTGTGGAGTCCGAGGTGCTTGTGATTCGACAGAGCCGCCAACACGGCATTGGGAATACCGCCCACACCGATTTGGAGGGTTGCTCCGTCGGGAATCTGCTCGGCAATGTAGCCGCCAATCTTGCGCTCGTCGTCGTTGGGCTCGACTGTGGGCAGTGCCACAGGCTCTTGGTCCACCCTCACGGCTGCATCTATGCGGTCGATGTGGACCAGAGCGTCGCCATAGGTGTAGGGTATGCGGGGATTGATTTGTGCGATGATAATCTTGGCGGTCTCGGCGGCGCTCACGGCCAGGTCGGCCGAAATGCCGTAGCTGCAATAGCCGTTTTCGTCGGGCTCGGAGCAGTTGAGCAGACAGACATCATACTTCACATACCCCTCCCTGACCAGCGCAGGCACCTCGCCCAGAAAGCAGGGTATTATGGAGCCGTAGCCGCTGGCTATGGTGTTGCGGAAGTTGTTGGCCACAAAGAAACTCTGGGGTGTAAAACTCTGGGCCATTTCGGGGGTGCCATAGGGGATGTCGCGCGTGCCGATGGCGAAGGCGCTGTAAACCTCCACACCTCGCAATTCGTCGGCGCGGGCGGTCATGGCGTCGATGAGCACCTCGGGGATGCTGGTCGAGCCCTGAACATATACCTTGTCGTAACTCTTAATCAGTTTTGCTGCTTCGGCAGCGGTGGTGTAGTTTGCCATATATCTTTATTTGTCTAACGTCTTTAAGGAGGTTAGGGAATTTAGGGAGATTAAAGTCCTTAAAGCCATTATAAATCCTATATCTCCTATAAATCCTATAACTCTTATAACTTCTCAACAATTTTCCATTTTCAATTTTTTACAAGTTTCTCGAACATTGCAAGGCGCTCGTCGAGCAGAGCGTAGTGGTGGGGTTTGATGGCGCTCGAACAAGCCCTAATGCCTTGGTGGGTAGCACCCGTCGAGGCAAGCGTAATGCCGCTAATGCCACACATGAGCAACTTTTCGAGCAGCAGGTTTTCGTCCATATCGTTGTAGCCTATGGTGAAGAAGAAACCGTCGCCCACGGGCTGGTCAACGTCGGTGTCGTAGACCACATTGAAGCCGTGGCGGGCAAAAATCTCCCTCAGTCGGGCAGTACGGGCGGCATACTCCCTGATTTCCTCTACATAGTTGTACTTGCCCTCGGCTGCCATGCGGAACATCTCGGCCAGAGCCATCTGGGCCGAGTGGGACACGCCCGACGAGAGGGTGTAGATGAGCTTGTGGACAAATACGTTGCCGAACGAGGCGAGGCCGAAACGCTTTTGGAGCTGCTCACTCTTGCGCTCAAACAGCGCGTCGCTGATGCAGGTCACAGCAATACGCTCGCCTGCATAACTAAATATCTTCGAGCCACTTAGCAGCATTACATAATTGTCGGTATAGTGACTCACGCTCACCTGCTTGGGCAGTCCGCAGGGGGCCATCTCCGTCTGGCGGAAATCCATAGTCAGGTAGGCCAAATCCTCAATCACAACCACGTCATACTTGTTGGCCATACGACCGATTGTGCGCAGTTCGTCGTCGGTCAGACACATCCACGAGGGGTTGTTGGGGGTGGAGTAGAGCAGTGCGGCAATGCGCCCGCTGCTGAGCACCTCCTCCAATTTGGCTTCCAACTTTTCGGCTCGGTAGTCGAACAAATCGAAAGACTCTTTGCGGATGCCGATGATGTCGGCCTGAACTTTCTGTACGGGGAATCCGGGGTCGATGTAGAGAATCGTATCCTTCTCGGCCGAGAGGTTCGACACGGCCATCAGGGTTGCGTATGCGCCCTGCATCGAGCCTACGGTGGGGATTATCGAGCGGGGCGAGATGTGGGTGCCAATGACGGCCTCGATGAACATCGAAGCGGCCTGTTTCAGCTCGGGCTCGCCGTCGATGGCGGGGTATACGGCCGGCACACCTCGGTCGATGGCGGCTTTTTGTGCTTCGGCACCAATGCGCGAACAAGGCAGTCCGGGCACGCCAATCTCGAAGTGGATAAACTCTTGTCCTGTGGCGGCCTCAAAATTTTTCACAACAGCAACAAGCTGTCGTATGGATAGTTGGTCGAGCGAGTCGACCTCCATTTTTTGCAGCGTCTGCTCTATGAGCTGGCTGTCTACAATGGGTTTCATAGTGTGTGGTTGTTTTAGGTGAAGTTTTTTAGGTGTTTCCAAAAGTAGTGTTTTTCTTCTGATTTTCCAAGCGCGTGCCACAAAATGTTAAAAAAATAACACGGGGGCTTTGAATTCAAATAAAATAGAGTTATCTTTGGAGAGTTTTTTTGGAGAACTGTTTTTTGGAAACAAATCAACACTAATAACATAAAACTTTTTACACTATGAACATTCCCGCAGAATTGAAGTATTCGAAAGACCACGAGTGGATTAAAGTGGTTGATGGCAACGAGGCATTGGTAGGTATTACCGACTTTGCTCAGGGCGAGCTTGGCGACATCGTTTTCGTAGACGTTCCCACCGTAGGTGAGGTTGTAGGCGCTCACGAGGTATTTGGCTCGATCGAGGCTGTTAAGACCGTATCGGACGTGTTCCTGCCCGTAAGCGGCGAGGTTTTGGAGTTCAACCCCGAGGTTGATGCCGATCCCGCATTGGTAAACAAAGAGCCCTACGAGGGTGGCTGGTTGGTTCGTATCCGCATGGAGAACCCCGCCGAGTTGGAGGATCTGCTCGACGCCGAGGCTTACAAAGCACTGTTGTAAATTCAAAATTCATAACTCAACATTCAAAATCATTTTAGAAAATGGCAACAAAAGTAACCGTAGTTGGCGCTGGTAACGTAGGCGCAACTGCTGCAAATGTTTTGGCTCTTCGCAAGGTTGCAAGCGAGGTTGTCCTGATTGACATCAAACCCGACCTGTCGGAGGGTAAAGTTCTGGATATGTACCAGACCTCGACCCTGCTCGATTTCGATACCAAACTCGTGGGCGTAACCAACGACTACAAAGCTACCGCTAAGAGCGACGTAGTGGTTATCACCTCGGGTGTTCCCCGTAAACCCGGTATGACTCGTGAGGAGCTCATCGGTGTTAATGCAAACATCGTTAAATCGGTGGTTAATAACATCTTGGAGTACTCGCCCAAAGCTATCTTCGTAATCGTGTCGAACCCCATGGATACCATGGCTTACCTGACTCTGAAAGCTACCGGTCTTCCCAAAAACCGCGTAATCGGTATGGGTGGTGCACTCGACTCGTCGCGTTTCCGCTGCTACTTGGCTAAGGCTCTCAAAGCCGACATCCGCGACGTAGATGGTATGGTTATCGGTGGCCACGGCGATACCACCATGATTCCTCTGGTTGAGAAAGCAAGCTACCGTGGTGTTCCCGTTAGCCAGTTCCTCAGCAAGAAGAAATTGGCTCAGGTGGCTGCCGACACTATGGTAGGTGGTGCTACCCTGACCAAACTGCTGGGTACTTCGGCTTGGTATGCTCCCGGTGCTGCTATTGCAAGCGTTGTTGAGAGCATCTTGGGCGACCAGAAGAGGGTTATCTCGTCGAGCTGCTACTTGGAGGGCGAGTATGGTGCAGAGGATCTGTTCATCGGCGTTCCCGCTGTTATCGGCAAGAACGGTATCGAGAAGATCGTTAACCTGAAACTTACTGCTGCTGAGAAAGAGCAGTGGGAGAAGAGCGTTGCAGCCGTTAAGAAGACCAATGAGGTTCTTTACGAGATTGGCGCACTCTCGAAATAATTTGTGATTTATTGCGGGTGTTTCCCGCGTTACGCTCGAAGGCGGCTTCCTCATTTACGTTCAGTAAACTGCGGAGCCGCCTTCTTCGCAAGCCTTGTAAACCCCTCGCAAAAATCACAAATAGTTTTCGAGAGGATTGCATCTTTTATCCCTTCGCAAAATTCAGAGAGCGAGTTCCTCACCTACGACTAAGTAGGCTGCGGACTCGCTCCTTTTTTTGGCACAAAAATCCCACCGCTCTCTACCTCTTTATTTCGAGAGTTAGTTGCATCCCCCTCGCAAAAATTACAAATGTCGACCGTCGACCGTCGACCGTCAACCGTCAACCGTCAACCGTCAACCGAGAGAGGTCTAACGTCAAAAGGTCTTTAAGGTGTTTAGGGAATTTAGGGAGTCCTATATCTCCTATAACTCCTATAACTCTTATAACTCTTATAACTCTTATAACTCTTATAACTCTTATAACTCCCGAACCTCCCTAACCTCCCTAAAAAAAGAAGCGCCCGTTAGGGCGCTTCTCAATTCTCAATTCTACTCCAAGAAAATCGACACCTCGGAGTAGGCATAGCTGAGGGGTTTGCGGTCCGAATCGATACGGCCACCCGTAGTAACCGTATAGCTCCTACCATCAATCTTTACCATCAGGCTATCCAACCCAATGCTCCTTACAATAACATCGGGCAGAGAGTCGTCATACCTACATAAGTTCATACCCACAGTCAGATCCTCGCGTGTATATCTACGCGACGAGTCCGAACACGTATTACGGCCGGGGTCGCAAGCCGTAATGGTACCCGACACGCGGCACTCGCTCCACACTTTGTTTGCCATACTCAACTCGTTTATAATAAGGTTATACCTACCGCAAATATAAGAAAACCTACAATAAAACGAGGAATTAAGGATGGAAAATTGTATCTTTGTGGCCGTATGGGAAGAATTTTGGCCATAGACTACGGACTTAAACGCACAGGTATTGCCGTGAGCGACCCTCTGCGAATCATTGCGGGCGGGCTGGAAACAGTGCCTACGGCCCAACTCGAAGCGTGGCTGGCGCAATACTTTGCCGCCAACGACGTTGATATTGTGGTGGTGGGCAAGCCTACGCAGATGAACGGCTCGCCAAGCCAGTCGTGGGCCGCCATTGAGCCGTTTGTGGAGCGACTCAGGGCCAAGTATCCCGACAAGAGGGTGGTGCTCCACGACGAGCGCTTCACCTCGGTAATTGCCCATAGGGCGATGATCGACGGTGGTATGAAGAAGATGGCAAGGCGCGACAAGGCCGTGGTGGACAAAATCAGCGCTACCATTATACTGCAAAGTTTTATGGACTCGATGCAGTACCAACAAATGTAGAATTCCAAACTGACGGTCGATGGTCGGCGGTCGGCAAATAAAGAGAACGATATGATTTACCCTATTTATATATATGGATCGGGGGTGCTCCGCAAAGAGTGCGAAGAGATTGGGCCCGATTACCCCGAATTGGGCAAACTGATTGAGGATATGTATGCCACCATGTATGCCTCGGATGGCGTGGGCTTGGCGGCTCCCCAGATTGGCAAAGATATTCGCCTGTTTGTGGTGGATGCAAGTGGCTTTGCCGACATCGACCCCACGGCCAAGGATTTCAAGAAGGTTTTCATCAACCCCGAGATTGTGGAGGAGAGCGACGTGGAGGTACTGCTCAACGAGGGCTGCCTCTCGGTGCCCGGAATTCACGAGGATGTATACCGCCCCGAGACTATCCGTATCAACTACCTCGACGAGAACTTCGAGGAGCACGAGGAGGAACTGACAGGTTGGCCCGCGCGTGTTGTGCAACACGAGTACGACCACCTCGACGGCTTTGTCTTTACCGACCGCCTCAGCTCGCTGCGCAAAACTCTGCTGCGCAACAAACTTACGGCTATGGCCAAGGGCAAATACTCGGCCGCTTACCGTACTAAGCAGAAATAATCGTTTGGCGAGAGATAGAATAAGAAGGCTCGACACCTGTGGGGTGCCGAGCCTTTATATTTCAATAGGTATATGCGCCTATTTGCTCTTGGAGAGCATCCAACCGAGGAAGTCGCTCATCTCGAAGGCGGGATTCCAGCTCAGGTGTCCGCAACCGTCGAAGAGCACCAGCTCGACCTTGTGGCCGCCTTGGGTGAGCACCTGGGCAGCATTGCGCGAGCAGTCGGCGGGCACTATGGGGTCGTCGGAGCCGTGGATTATGCGGAATTGTGTGGGGCCTTCGTAGGCAGCCAGACGCTCGGAGGTGTTCACAGCACCGCAGATGGGCTGTACGGCCGCAAAGAGGTCGGGGTAGCGACACACCAAGTCCCAGATGCCCATAGCACCCATCGAGAGGCCCACGCCATAGATGCGCGAGGTGTCTACGATGTCGAGCTGACAGAGGGTGTCCATCAACTCCATCACGGCTGCGAGGGGTGCGGTGATTTCGGGCGAGGGATTCATTGCGAGCAGATTGCGTGCCGAGACGGTGTGGTCTATGTCGGCCCACCAGTCGCCCTCGGGACATTGGGGGGCTACCACAATGGCACCTGCGAGCTCGGGCGAGGTGGTGAGCAGGGTGCGGCCGTGCACAAGCTGCAACTCATTGTCGCTGCCACGCTCACCGGAGCCGTGGAGGAAGAGCAGCAGGGGGTATTGCTCGGCGGGTGTGAAGCCTTCGGGGTAGACGATTTGGTAGGGCAGGGTGACGCCGTTGGAGGCGGTGAAGGTGCGCCTAAGGTGTGTGCGAGCACTTGCCGACAGACAGAGTGCGAGGGCCACAAGGGCCAAGAGAAGTCGTTTCATAATTGTTGTGTTTGTATTTCTCCCCAAAGATACGAAAAAAGAATTGAGAATTGAGAATTGAGAATTGAGAATTGAAAGTTGAAAGTTGAAAGTTGAGAACTTCTTAATATACCTAATCCACATAAAAAACAAAGGGGTTGCGCTATCTCAGCGGAACCCCCTACAAAACTACTAACCCAAACTCTTGAAAATGGAGATGTGGTTTACCACACCTATTTATTGAGCCGAAGGCGAAACCAAGTCCCCTGCCAGAGGCGGGGGATTTAGGGGGTGGGTAAGAATCCTTCATTTATTTAAGTTGTAATCGCCACAAAACAAAGGGGTTGAGCTATCTCAGCGGAACCCCCTACAAAACTACTAACCCAAACTTAAATAAATGAAGAAACCTTTTGTTGCCTGTCGCGCACCTCTTCGGATGCAGCCCCAAATCCGTGCTCACGCACATAATCGCAGGCTCTACGGCAGCAACGCTCCATAGTGTCGCAAATGCTGTGCCACAATTGGCCCGAGCACCATTTTTGTCCATAAATTTTGCACCGCCACAGGTGTTCGCTCCCTTTTGCACCCTTTTTGCACTCCTGCGGGGTGTAACCATTTAATCAACACACAAACGCTATGAAAAAGATTATCTCTACCTTTTTTGCCCTCTGCGCAATCTCTATGATTGCTTGGGCTGCCGATGTGTCGCTCCGCCAACTGCCCCAGCAGGCTCAGGAGTTCATCGGCAAGTACTTTGCCAAAGACCAAATCAAGAAGATTCGTGCCCACCACCACCGCACCGGGCAGAGCTACAATGTGCTCTTTACCGACGGCAGCAAGGTGAACTTCGACAGCCAGGGCCATTGGACCAAAATTAAGCTCAGGGGCGACTCGATACCCGTGGAGATTATCCCCGAGTATATCACTACCTATGTGTGGGATGCCTACCCCGACGTGATGATTATGAGCATCGAGCAGGAGGGTACGGCCCACGAGGTGGAACTCTCCGACGGCACCGAGCTGACCTTCGATCCCAAGGGTAATGTAGTGAAGATAGATTGACAAGCGAAAGTGTCTAAAAAAGGTGATTTCTGCGTTATGCTCGCCCTCAAAATCCTCATTTACGATTAGTAAACTGCGGTTTTTCGGGCTTCGCAAGCCTTGAAATCCCTCTTTTTATACACTTTCAAACAACAAGGGGCTGTCGAATTTCGACAGCCCCTTGCTTTTGTATGAAGGTTGCGCCCTCAGCAGGGGCGGGTTATGCGTTTTTGAAGAGCTCTTTGATGCCGCCAATCGAGCCGAGTACCGAGGTGGCCTCATAGGGGAGGTAAACCACCTTGTTGTCCTTACCGCTGGTCATCTCTTGGAGCGTTTCGATATACTTAACGGCCAACAGATAGGTTGCGGGGTCGGTCTTGGTGCTCTGGATAGCCTCGGTTACGCGGGCAATAGCCTCGGCCTCGGCATTTGCTTGGAGCACTTTTGCCTCGGCCTCACCCTGAGCTTTCAGAATTTGAGCCTCTTTCTCGGCAGCAGCGTAGTTGATTTGCGACTGCTTCTCGCCCTCGGATTGGAGAATGGCCGATTGCTTTTCACCCTCGGCACGGAGGATTTTGGCCCTACGCTCACGCTCGGCCTGCATCTGCTGCTCCATAGCATTGCGCACCGATGCGGGAGGTGTAATGTCCTGCAACTCTACACGGTTTACCTTCACGCCCCACTTGTTGGTAGCCTCGTCGAGCACGTTGCGCAGCTTGGCGTTGATGGTATCGCGCGAGGTGAGGGTTTCGTCGAGTTCGAGCTCACCGATGACGTTACGCAGGGTTGTCTGGGTGAGTTTCTCGATAGCGTTGGGCAGGTTGTTAATCTCGTAAACGGCCTTTACGGGGTCTACAATCTGGAAGTAGAGCAGTGCGTTGATGCGGGTGGTTACGTTGTCTTTGGTAATCACGTTCTGCTCGGGGAAGTCGTAGACCTGCTCACGAAGGTCGATGCGGGGGCTGTATTTGAACGACACTCGCACGTTGCCCTCCCAATCGGTCATCGAGTGGCGGTAGTAGATTTTGCGGGGTTTTTCGAGAATGGGCCAGATGATGTTGATACCCGAGGTGAGGGTTTTGTTGTACTTACCCAGACGCTCAACGATGCAGGTTTCGGACTGCTGAATGATGGTCAGGCCCGAGAGCACATATACTACCACGATGATAGCGAGTGCTACGATAACGGTTAAAGTTCCCATAGTGTGTGTTATTGTTTTGGATAGGTTAATTTTACTGTTTTTTGACGGTGAGGATGATGCTTTCGCGATGCGTTACGACCACTTTTGCACCTTTTTCGATGATTTGGTCATTTTCGCTTTCGGCCTTCCAGTCGTCGCCATCTATGGCCACACGGCCTGTGCCCTCGGCGGGGTTAATCTCTTCGCTCACCTTGGCGATGCGGCCAATGAGGGCATCGGCATTGGTGGCGATTTCGTCTTTCTGTGAGAGTTTCAGGAGCAGGGGCCTGATTGCGAGGAAGGCTACGACGGTGCCGATGGCAAACAGACCAATCTGCCACTCGATAGAGAGTGCTACGGCTGCGCCCACTGCACCGAAGATTGCGCCCACGGCAAAACAGATGAGTGCAAAGCCCGAGGTGAGTATTTCACCCACGATGAGAATGATGGCTGCGAGAGCCCAATAGTGCCATACTTCCATAGTTTTATAAAGGTTTAGAATTGGGGGTTAAACATCAAAACAATTTGTCTGCAAACAAATATACAAAAAAAGCCGCAATGTTGTACACTGCGGCCTATTATATTTATGTAAATTCTTATTTCTGCAAGGTGTGGAAGTCGATGATGCGGCTGAGGGCCCTCTGACATACGGGGCAGAATTGGGTGGCCACGTTGTCCCTCATACGGCAGATGTCGGCAGGGCGATAGACTCCCTTGAATTGGTAGCCTCCACCCTCGTAGACACCCACGGTGTAGTTCTTGCTGCGCTCGGGGGTTACCTTGGTGGGGATTGCGGTGCCCTCGGGCAACATATCGGCCCACTTGCTCTCGAAGTCGGCCAGGGTGGTGATGTTCTGCTCCCAGGGCTCCACGCTTGCGGGGTAGGCCAGCAGCAGAACGTCGTCGTTCTCGTAGAAATACTCGTCGGCCAGACCGCCAAAGCTGTGGCCAAACTCGTGTACCACCACGGGTGCAAAGTGGGCGTGGTGGGCGGTGGTGAGGGTGTAGGAGTTGTAGATGCCTCCGCCGCCGTATGTGTCGGTGTTGGCCAAGATTACCAGGTGCTCGTAGTCGAGGCCATTGAGCAGGTCGTAGAGGCGGAACACCTCGCTGGTGGTCAGATAGCGGGCCGAGTAGAAGGTGTCGAAGTGGGAGCCTACGGCGGTGTTGCGCCAGATTTTCTCGCGTGGAATCGACACGCCGCTATCGGTCGAGGCCGACTCTACGGCCACAAAGTTGAACCTGTCGGCCATACTCTTGAAGGGCTCGTAGGAGAGAATGGCATCTACGGTAGCCTGAGCGTCGGCACGGAAGATATCCATCTCCTCGGCGGTGTAGCCCTCGGCAATGATTGCCACGTCGATTTTCTCACTTGCGGGGCCGCTCTGGTGGAGCAGTCGGTGGGGTGTTGTGGGGGTGCCATCGACGTTGCGGATGAGAATGTCGGTGGGGTTTATGTGGTAGTTGAGGCTTGCCACAACCTCTTGGAGCGAGTTGCGCAGGGTTACACACACCTCGGCCTCGGCCAGGGGCAGAGGGGTGAGGATGGTGAATTCGTAGCCTTTGTTTGTAGTCTTGGCCTCGTCGCCCGAGAGCCACTCCTGAAAGAGGCTCGAAAACGAGGTGCGGTAGATGACCTTGCCGCTGGCGCAGTCGGTCATGGTGAGCTGACCGTTGCCACCGAGGGCCACTTGGTCGAGATTGACTCTGCGGCCTGCCCAGCCCTCCCACGAGAGCATCTGGCGCAGAAAGACCTGCTGAATTTGGCTGTTGCCCGCAAAGATAAAGTCGTTGCGCAGGGTGCGGTCGGCGAAGTAGCTGTCGTAGTGCTGTGCCGAGAGGGTAGTGGCAGCCACCACTACTGCGGCCAAAAGGGTAAATAATCGTTTCATTTAGTAAGACTTATAGGAGTTATAGGACTTATAGGAGTTATGGGAGAGTTGGAAAGAATAGGAAAATAATTCTCAATTCTCAATTCTCAATTCTCAATTATGATGATATGGTTCGTTGTTGATGATTGTGAAGGCTCGGTAGAGCTGCTCGGCAAATATGGCCCTGACGATTTGGTGCGAGAAGGTCATCTTCGAGAGGGCAATTTTGCTGTCGGCCCTGGCGTAGACCTCGGCCGAGAATCCATAGGGACCACCGATGACCATACAGAGCCTTTTGCAGCCGCTGGCCATACGCTTTTGGAGCCACGCGGCCCACTCTTGGCTGGTGTACTCTTGCCCTCGCTCATCCATCAGCACAACGTAGTCGGCGGGGGTGAGCAGTTTGAGTATCGCTTCGCCCTCGGCAGTTTTTTGCTGTGCTTCGCTCAGCGAGCGGGTGTTTTTGATGTCGGGGATGACGGTTATGCCAAAGCGGGTGTAGTGCCCGATGCGGCCTTTGTACTCCTCCACCAGGGCATTCACCTCGCGCGAGTCGGTCTTGCCCACCACTATAAGTTCTACGTTCATCGGCTTGTTGGGGTGTGTAAAGTTAGGGCAGTTGCAGATCGCTGTTCCACTCGCCGCCGCTGTACACAATGGGGCGGTTGGGCTCGACGCTCTTCATCCACTCGTAGCACTTATACATATTGTAGCCGCTGCCCGAAGGGCCACCAAGGCTGTATGCAATAACCGAGGGGTGACGCCTCGAACGCCACCAGGTGGCCTGTTGGCGCTGCACAAACTCGCCCAACCACGCAGGGTTGTTGGCCAGCGTGCCGCTAAGACTCATATCGCCACCCTTATCGTCGGTGTTGATGTTGGCCTGGTCCACAACGTAGATGCCCACGCGGTCGCAGATGTCGTAAAACCACCAGGGCTGGGGGTAGTCCACAAGGATAGTGTTTTTGCCCTCCTTTTTGAGCCTCTTGATGTCGGCCTCGGTAATCTTGGCCGTCTCGGCAGCGTTGTAGTAGGCGGGCTTGATGTCGATAGCCTTGCCATTGCGGTAGATGCGCTCGCCATCGTGGCTGGTGCGGCCAAAGCCTACTTTGATGTTCAGATACTCGGTGATGATGCGGTTGTGCTTCACATAGAGGGTAACATCATAGAGTTTGGGGCTCTCGGCACTCCACAGGCGCTCCATTGCGCCATAGATGTTGGTCTGGAAGTGGAGCGTGTCGAGGGTACCTACACCCGTAGCGACAGCCTCGCGTATGTCGTAGTATTTGAGTTCTTTTTCGGGGGAGTAGATGTCGTAGCCTACCGACACCTGCTCGGGAGCCCTGCGCGACGAGGCAATGACCACATCTATATTCAAGACTCCGTGTTGGTTATTCTCGCTGGGCACCGCCTCTACCACCACGTCGTGGATGCGGATAGGTGGCTGCGAGTAGATAAAGTTAGTGGTGCGAGCCTGATTGTCGGCCACCATCTCGGCGGGCCTTCGGTCGCTGTTGTTGTAGGTGATGACGATCTTTGTGGGCCCATCGTTCAGATAGGGCGAGATCGCAAACTCCGAGGGGGCATACTCATCTTTGCAGCATCCCACCTCTTTGCCATTGACGCTCACCGTGCGGCTGTTGGCACCGCCCTCGGTGTGCAGAAACACAACCCTGTCGCGCCAGATGAGGGGCAACACCACCTCGTAGGTGAGGCTCTTCGAGCCGTCGCTGTTGGTGACGGTTTCGGTGAGTTTGCTGTCCAAATCGAGGTAGAATTTGTCGGCACTGCGGTCGCCTTTCTCGGCCAGGTTGCGTGTCGAGAAAGTTACAATCTCGCTACGATAGGGGGCCAGGTTTTTGTAACCCTCGGCGCTCTGTGCGGTGGCCAGGTGGAGCGAGGCGAGCAGAAACAACAATGCGGCAATAAATCTCTTCATCTTGATACGGTGAGGTTGTTGGTTTGTGAGTCTGTTTTATAAAAGCCGAGTCTTCGGGTCACTTGGGGGCTCGAAGACTCGACTTGGGTTATTTGCTGACTATCTCCTTGCGGAGAGAGGGTTTTTAGCGCTCGATTTTTTCGAGCTTAACGGTGAAGTGGCGCAGGATAGGAGCCTCCTCTACAATCTTGTAACCGGCGTTGATTTTGTCGGCCCTCGATTTGATGTTTTTCAGAGCGGCTGCGATAACTGCCATGTGGTTGTCGGTGTAAACCCTACGAGCGATAGCCAAACGAGTAAGCTCGAGGTCGCTGTAACGGTTCTCGCGAGTTACGGGGTCGCGGTCGGCCAAGATTGAGCCAATCTCGCAACCACGGATACCTGCCTCCAAGTAGAGCTCGATAGCCAGAGTCTGAGCTGCGAACTCCTCTTTGGGTACGTTGGGCAGCATCTTCTTGGCGTCTACGAAGATGGCGTGGCCACCTGCGGGGCGCTGGTAGGGGATGCCGTAGCGGTCGAGCAGTTTGCCCAGGTAGGCAACCTGACGCATGCGAGCGTCGAGCTGCTCGAACTCGGTGTTCTCGTCGAGACCAACTGCCAGAGCGTTCATATCGCGACCTGCCAAACCACCGTAGGTTACGAAGCCCTCGTACATGATGCAGAAGCGTTTTGCGGCGTCGAACTCCTCCTGAGTACGCATAGCGCAGAAACCACCCATATTCACCATACCGTCTTTCTTGGCCGAGATGGTCATCAGGTCGGCATACGAGAACATCTCTTTAACGATCTGTTTGATGGTTTTGCTGCCGTAGCCAGCCTCGCGTTTTTTGATAAAGTAGGCGTTCTCTGCAAAGCGAGCCGAGTCGAGCAACAGTTTGATGCCGTACTGGTGGCAGAGCTCCGAGGTCTCGCGGATGTTTTTCATCGAAACGGGCTGACCGCCTGCCGAGTTGTTGGTGATGGTCAGTACGCAGAAGGGGATGCGCTCTTTGGGATATTTCTCAAATACGGCGCGGAGTTTCTCGATATCAACCTCACCTTTGAAGGGGATTTCGAGCTGAGTATCTTTGGCAGCGTCGATGGTGCAGTCCAGAGCGGTAGCCTTGCGCGACTCGATGTGACCTTTGGTGGTATCGAAGTGCGAGTTGCCGGGAACGATGTCGCCATCTTTCACGAGTGCCGAGAAGAGTACGTTCTCAGCAGCACGTCCCTGGTGGGTGGGGATGAAGTACTCGAAGCCGAAGATGTTCTGAATAGTCTTTTTGAGGTTGAAGTAGGAGGTTGCACCTGCATAGCTCTCGTCGCCGGTCATCAGTGCAGCCCACTGGTTGTCGCTCATCGAGCCGGTACCTGAGTCGGTCAGAAGGTCGATGTAAACCTGCTCTGCGGGCAGTGCAAAAAGGTTGTAGTTTGCCTCTTTGATCCATTTCTCGCGCTGACGGCGGGTCGAGGGTTTGATTGCTTCTACCGCTTTAATTCGGTAGGGCTCTGCATAGGGAAGTTTCATAGTTTTGTTGTTTAGTTTGTTTGTGTTATTGTATTTGGTTTGTTGCGTTTGGTGTGAATCGGGCGGGAGTGTCGGGCCCAATTCGGAGCAATTTTTAATTGCTAATCTGCCAAAATAGCCCACAAATGTACTCTTTTTTTTGCTAAAAGTGTACTCTTGGGGTGTAATTTTAGCGGTTGTGGGCCATATTTCCGAAAAGATTTATAAATTTGCACCAATCATTAAAAGTAAGAACGAATTTAGACTATGAAAAAAGTACGCATTTCTGAGTTGCTTTCGACTAAGCCAAAAGGTCAGGAGGTAGAAGTTAAGGGTTGGGTTCGCACCAAACGCGGTAACAAAAACGTGGCATTTATCGCCCTGAACGATGGCTCGACTATAAATAATATCCAGGTGGTTGTAGACGTTGCGCAGACCGACGAGGCGCTGCTCAAAGAGGTAACCACCGGTGCTTGCTTGTGTGTAACTGGTCTGTTGGTCGAGTCGGTTGGCTCGGGCCAGCCCGTAGAGGTGCAAGCACGCAATATCGAGATCTATGGCAAAGCCGATGGCGAGTACCCCTTGCAGAAGAAGGGCCACTCGATGGAGTTCTTGCGCGAGATTGCCTATCTGCGCCCCCGTACCAACACCTTTGGTGCAGTGTTCCGCATCCGCCACGCTATGGCCTACGCTATCCACAAATTCTTCAACGATAAGGGCTTCTACTATTGGCACACCCCTCTGATTACCGCTTCGGACTGCGAGGGTGCAGGCGCAATGTTCAACGTAACCACTATGGACTTGAACAACATCCCCAAGACCGAGGAGGGTGCTGTGGATTACTCGCAAGACTTCTTTGCCCGCCAGACCGCACTGACCGTTTCGGGACAGTTGGAGGGCGAGCTTGGTGCTCTGGCTCTGGGCCAGATCTACACCTTCGGCCCCACCTTCCGTGCCGAGAATTCCAACACTCCACGCCACTTGGCCGAGTTCTGGATGATCGAGCCCGAGATGGCCTTCTACGACTTGGAGGACAATATGGAGCTGGCCGAGGAGTTTATCAAATACTGCGTTCAGTATGCTCTGGACAACTGCATGACCGACTTGGAGTTCCTCAATAATATGTTCGACAAGGAGCTTATCGCCCGCCTGAGAAGCGTGGTTGATTGCGACTTCGTAAGGCTCGACTATACCGAGGGTATCCGCATCCTCAAAGAGAGCGGCAAGAAGTTCGAATTCCCCTGCGAGTGGGGCTGCGACTTGCAGAGCGAGCACGAGAGGTTCTTGGTTGAGGAGCACTTTAAAAAACCCGTTATCCTGATCAACTATCCCAAGGAGATTAAGTCGTTCTATATGAAACAGAACGAGGATGGTAAGACCGTTCGTGCAATGGACGTTTTGTTCCCCAAGATTGGCGAGATTATCGGTGGTAGCGAGCGTGAGGCCGACTACGGCAAACTGAACGCCATCATCGAGGAGCGCGGTATGAGCAAAGAGACTCTGTGGTGGTACCTCGATACCCGTCGTTGGGGTTCGGCACCTCACAGCGGCTTTGGCTTGGGCTTCGAGCGACTGCTGTTGTTCGTGACCGGTATGGCCAACATCCGCGACGTAATTCCCTTCCCCCGTACTCCCAAGAACGCAGAGTACTAATAGGGTATTCAAAATTTAGAATTCAAAATTCATAATTGACACACGACCCCGTCGCAACGCGACACCCCGTCTAACTTAGAGGGGGAGTGCGCGCGGGGACTCGCCCGCAATTTCGACCACCCTCCTTTTCGTAGGGGAGGGGAAATCGAGGGGAATTCCTCCCCTAACTTAGGGGAGGTGCCACGAAGTGGTAGAGGGGTCTGTAAATTTTGCATTTTGCATTTTGCATTTTGAATTATCATATAAAACTGCTATTCCATAACTATACGAATGATGAAGAAATCCCATACCAAATGTGGATTTTTTTCGTTTAACATCATTAAATAAGTAGTTATGAGTTCATCATTTAGTCAACGACAGATTCTGAGGCTTCAACAGAAGCTCTCGCCCCAGCAAATCCAGATGATTAAGCTGTTGGAGCTTCCTTCGCTCCAACTCGAACAGCGTATCAAGCAGGAGATGGAGGAGAACCCTGTGCTCGAAGAGGAGATCTCCGAGGAGCGTGGCGACGAGCAAGAACCCAAAGAGATTTCGGTCGATGAGTATCTCAAAGAGGACGATACGCCCTACTATAAACTCCACGCAAATAACTTCTCGAAAGACGACAAACAACCCACCGTTACTATGTCGGGTGGCCAGTCATTGCAGGAGTTTTTGGAGGAACAGTTGGGCTATAAGGATCTGTCGGTGAGGGATATGGCTGTGGCTAAGTATCTGATTGGCAGCCTCGACGACGACGGCTACCTGAGGCGCGATTTGCTCTCCATTTCCGACGATATTGCTTTTAGCGTGGGGCTCGACATTTCGGCCACCGAGTTGGAGCGTGTGCTGGGGGTTATCCACCAATTGGAGCCTGCGGGCGTGGGAGCCCGCGACTTGCAGGAGTGCTTGGTATTGCAACTCGATGCCCTCGCTCCGCTGAGCGAGAGCCAGCAGTTGGCCCGCCTCATTCTGACCGACTATTTCGACGACTTTGCCAAGAAACACTACGACCGCTTGCCGGCCCGCTTGGGTGTGGAGCGCGAGGAGTTTGCCGAGGCTATTGAGGAGATTCGCCACTTGTCGCCCAAGCCGGGCAATATGTATGGCGACTCGCCCGACGATGCTGCGCCCTATGTGGTGCCCGACTTTGTGTTGGACTACGAGGATGGCGAGTTTGACCTGCGATTGAACTCCTACAACATCCCCGACCTGAAAATCAACCGCCGATATATGGAGATGATTCGCCAGTCGATGTCGGGCGGAATTACGGGCGAGCAGGACCAAGAGGCGCTGAAATTTGTGAAGAACAAGATTGAGTCGGCCAAGTGGTTCATCTCGGCCATCAAACAGCGCCACGACACGCTGCTGGCCACCATGACCGAGATTTTTGAGTACCAGAGGGAGTATTTTGCCGATGGTGACACCAAGAAGCTCAAACCTATGATTCTGCGCGATATAGCCGACCGCACGGGGCTGGATGTCTCGACCATTTCGAGGGTTGTGAATAGCAAGTATGTGCAGACCCACTTTGGCATTATCCCTTTGAAGAGCCTCTTTTCGGAGGCTATGCAGACCGACAGTGGCGAGGAGGTGTCGTCGTACCAGATTAAGCAGATTCTCTCGGACTGCATTGCGGGCGAGGACAAACAACGCCCCCTGACCGACGAGGCTCTTATGGATATTCTCAACGCCAAGGGCTACCACATTGCTCGACGCACGGTGGCCAAGTACCGCGAGATGTTGAAGATTCCCGTGGCTCGCCTGCGCAGAGAGGTTTAGCCGTAACTTCTATATGAACAATCATTCAGCCATAATTACCACCTTCTCCAAGGGCATATCGCTGTTGCTGCACCCGCTGGTAATGCCTCTGCTGGCCACTATTGTAGTGGTCTATGGCAATGCCACGTCGGTCGCCTATGTGCCTACGCTCAAACCCTTTGTGGTGTGGTCGGTGGCGGGAATGACGCTGGCTACTCCCATAGTGTTCTGGCTCATTGTGCGCTTTCTGGGTGCCAAGGGCGGGAGCGCTACCGACGAACGCAAAATGAGGCGTATGATGCTGCTGGCCACCGAGTTGTGCTTGGTGGGATGCGGCTCGGTCTTTGCCAAGTTTGCGATGCTGTTTGTGGTGCGAAAGGTGCTCTACACGGCGGCAGTGCTGGTGGCGGTGCTGTGGATTATGGAGTGGCTGTGGCCCTTGTGTCACCACTCGGCAGCCATAGGTGCCGTGCTGAGCGTCGAGTGGGTGCTGCTCTATGTGGGCAACGTGGGACTGCTGTGGCCCTTTATTGCTACGATTTTGGCTGCGGGAGTGGTGTGTAGCGCCCGCCTTGTAAATGCAAAACAAGCCCCGACACATATCTATGCGGGGCTTGTGGTTGGAGTTGTTGTAGGATTTGCAACTTTTATCTTGCTTTAACCTTGTCTACATATTTTTGAAGAGTATCGATGGGTGCGTTTATGACCACTCGGTAGCCGTAGCCGGTCGAGATGAGCACTCGGTTGGCGCGGCTGGTGGTAACCATCTCCAAACGTCCAAAGCGAGGCGTTTGATACTTGCCAATGTTCATCTGGATTCCGCCCATACGCACGCCCGAAGACTTCACCACCATCATTTGGTCGAAAGGCTCGATGGTGACAATATCGCGCAGAGGGATGGTTATGGTGCGCAGGCTGCAACGAACATAGAGGTTGCTCTGGTCGACCAACACATAGCGGGGCTTCACAAGGAAGAACACTGCGACCACGACAACCGAGATTGCCATGAGCACATAGGGGGCAGCCTCCTCGCCCGGATCGAGGGGAATAATTCCCTTGATCATAAGAATACTTACGAGGATAAGCGCGGGCATAGTCGCGAGCATCAACACAATGTCGGACCAATGATATCGGTAGCGGTAGATGATTTCCATAGCACAAAGATATAAATTTATTCTTTGTTTCTGTCAAGCGATGCGCCCAATGTCGAGCCGAAGATATTGTCGTGGCTCACAAAGCGGTCGTAGATGTAGAGTGCGCCCGAGGTGAGCAGCAGAGCCACAATGCCCGCCACGCCCATAAAGGCATAGAGCACCACCGACTCGGTACCAATCATCAGTACAGTAATGCCCGCAATGGCGTTCATGACACCGTGAATCAGAACTGCGGGCCACATCGACCCTGCTTTGAGCACAAAGTATAGCTCTACGATGCCACCGGCAATGCAGAAGAGCACCATCATAGCCACACCCAGCACTCGGTCGTTGGGGTAGTTGTGGCCGAAGAGCAGAATCATAGGTGCGTGCCAAATGCCCCACACAGCACCGATGATGAGTGCCGAGGGGGTGAACTTTTTGCCCGCCAAGCCGCGCACCATAAAGTAGCGCCAGCCATACTCCTCGCCAAAGGCAAACAGGGCGTTGATGGTCACACCCGCAAAGAGGCCCGACACAATCGTTCCGACCATCATGGCCCAATCGGGCACCAGGGCGAGTTGCGCCATATTCTGCTCCACCACCTCGGGGCTAAGACCTGCGGCTTGGAGCTGGGCGAGGGAGCCCTCCTTCATCGAAACGATGTCGATAAAGAGGCCCGCAAGCCCAAGGCTCAGAAATATGGCCACCAGAACTACACCTATGCCGGCCAACCACGACCAACGGGGGCGAAAGCGGAGCATCTCTTTGTAACGGTCTGCCTCCTCGCCTTTGCACTTTTTGCAACACTGCATAGCCAAGGCGGTGAGCATAGGAATAAACATATAGAGCGCCCCGAATATGGAGTAGCCGAAGCTGCCGGCAGCACTCGCCACCGAGTTGTAGATTAGCGCCACGGCCCATCCAACAAGGCAGACCGCAACGGAGTAGATAGTAATCTTTTTCATGACTTGGTTATGTGTGTTAAGCGCCGAGCCGAGGTTGGAAATCACTTCGGCTCGGCTACATATATTTATTTATCCTTGGAGGGTTTTGGACTCTTCTTGGGAGTGCGACCGCTCTTGCGCAATGCCTCCGCAATAATCCACTGCAACTGCCCATTGACACTGCGAAACTCGTCGGCCGACCACTTTTCGAGGGCCTCCCAAGTGTCGCTGTCTACTCGCAGCACAAAACTCTTTGTGGTATTCTCCTTTGGCATGATTCTTTTTGTCTAACGTCCAACGTCTAACGTCTAACGACGGATTGAAATTGAAAATTGAAAATGGAAAATTGAAAATACCCTAAATTCCTTAAATTCCCTAAGTTCTCTAAATAACTTTCAACTTTCAACTTTCAACTCTCAATTAGTTATACAGCGATCCGGTGTTTACTACGGGCTGGGCGCTCTCGTCGGCACACAGCACAACCAACAAGTTGCTCACCATGGCGGCCTTGCGCTCCTCGTCGAGCTCCACAACGCCCTCGTCGGCCAACTTGTCCAGAGCCATCTTAACCATACCAACCGCTCCGTCTACAATCTTCTCACGGGCGCTGATGATGGCATCGGCCTGCTGACGACGTAACATTACGGCTGCAATCTCGGGTGCGTAGGCAAGGTAGTTGATGCGAGCCTCTACGGCCTCGATACCTGCAATCGAGAGGCGCTCGTTGATGGCCTGTTTCAAGAACTCGTTAATCTCGTCGGCACCACTGCGGAGGGTAATCTCCTCGCTGCTCTCGCCATTGGTGTCGTAGGCGTAGTTGCCTGCCACCTGACGCAGTGCTGCATCGGCCTGCACACGCACAAAGCTCTCGAAGGCGTTCATACGGCTGCTCACGGTTGCCACACCTGCGGCAGCACCCGCCATGGTCTGCGAGTCGATTTCGAAGAGGGCTTTGTAGGTATCTTTGAGCTTCCACACCAGCACGAGGCCAATCATAATGGGGTTACCGGTCTTGTCGTTCACCTTGATAGCGTCGGCGTTGAGGTTGCGGGCACGCAGCGACACGCTCTTCTTGGTGTAGAAGGGGTTTACCCACCAGAAACCTGCATCGGTGAAGGTGCCGCTGTATTTACCAAAGAAGACCATCACTCGGGCCTCGTTGGGCTCCAAGGTCATCAGACCGAAGAGCATAATGAAGGCAACCAAAATGCCCACCACAAAGATTGCAATGTTGAACGCAGCATAGGCATCTTGCACGATTGCGCCAATCGAAAAAGCCGTAATGGCCAGAATTGCCAGCAGAGCCACAAAACCATTCATCTTGGTACCTGCAAATTTGTACTCATTGTTTTTCATAGTTCCGTTATTTTTAGGGTTAATACTTATTTGTCGCAATTCAAAGTAATATCATTATGATATCACAAAGTTAGACCAAAATTTCTTAATTGCAACACTTTTGGCAATTTTTTTCGTAAGTTTGTGGTGAGTATGAAACGAGAGTTGAACATATCGGGGCGCTGGGCACTTGTGACGGGTGGTTCGAGCGGCATTGGGTTGGCTGTTGCTAAGGAGTTGGCCCAGAGTGGATTACGACTTGTTGTTGTGGGCCGCAACGAGGGGCGACTTGCTAAGGCTAAGGCCGAGCTGATGGCTCTGGGCGCACCCGAGGTGGTGACTCTCTCGGTAGACCTTGCTGCTCAGGGAGGTGCCGAGCGGCTCTATCGTGAGTGCCACGAGCGAGGTGTCGAGGTGGGAGTGTTGGTCAATAACGCGGGCGCGTTTATATATAAAGATGTTGTGGCGCTTACCCCTGAGCGTGTGGAGCAGATTTTGGCGCTCCACGTTGGGGCTGTGACAACTCTCTGTCGTCTGTTTGTGGCCGATATGGTGGCTGCGGGTGGGGGTTATGTGCTCAATCTGTCGTCAATGGCGGCATCGCTTCCGCTACCCGGACTCGGAATGTATAGCGCCACGAAGGCCTATATCCATAACTTCACCCTTGCGCTGGCCGACGAGGTGAGGGATAGTGGGGTGGTGGTCTGCTCGGCAAGGCCGGGCGGAGTAGCTACGGACCTCTACGGACTCTCGGCCGTGTGGCAACGCAGGGCGGTGCGCTGGGGCGTGATTGAACGCCCCGAGAGGTTGGCCCGAAGGTTGCTCAGGGGGCTTGTGCGTGGCAGAAGGAGTGTGGGTCCAAACCTACTCAACGGCATTGGTTTAGTGGTGGTTAAGTGCCTGCCACACTGCGCGATAAAATTTTTAAGAGGGCGAACATTTGGATATCAAAAATAATTTTCCTACTTTTGCAGCATCAAATTCGGGGCGTAGCGCAGTCCGGTTAGCGCACCTGCTTTGGGAGCAGGGGGTCGAGTGTTCGAATCACTTCACCCCGACGAGATAACAAAAACAAGGAGCCACCCGCACATTGTGCGGGTGGCTTTATTTGTATTAGGGGCGCTTGAACTTGTTCAAATGCGCCCCTAACACAAATAAAATAACTCGGTGTGGCGAGGCTCGTTGGTTTTGTTATCTCTCAGTCACCCCAACCACGTGATCACGGAGCGGAGGGCTACCTTGTGTAGCCCAGGAGCGACGTAATCACTTAGACCGTCGACCGTCAACCATCGACCGACTAATTTTCCACGCTCAATTTTCAATTTTCCATTCGTTTTCTTATCTTTGCTTTTTAATGCTTTGCGACGATGAAGAGATTGGTTGTTTTTACGGGAGCAGGGGTGAGTGCCGACAGCGGCATTGCCACCTTTCGAGATAGCGACGGCCTGTGGGCCAACTACCGCATAGAGGATGTGTGCACCCCCGAGGCTTTGGTGCGCAACCGAGCCGGGGTGGTGGAGTTTTACAATATGCGCCGCCGCGAGGTGCTCGCCAAAGAGCCCAATGCTGGCCACTATGCTCTGGTCAAGCTCGAAGAACACTTCGACGTAGATGTGATAACCCAAAACATCGACAACCTCCACGAGAGGGCCGGCTCGAAGCGTGTGTTGCACCTCCACGGCGAGGTCACCAAGCTGCGCTCGGAGCGCAATCCCGACATCGTTGTACCCATCGAGGGGTGGGAGCAAAGGCTCGACGACAGAGGGCCCGATGGTGCCCTGCTGAGGCCCCACATTGTCTTCTTTGGCGAGAGTGTGCCGATGTTCGACAGGGCGGTAGAGATTGCAGCCCAGGCCGACATTATGGTCGTGGTGGGTAGTTCGCTGGCGGTCTATCCCGCAGCGTCGCTGGTGAGGTATGTGCGCCCCGAGGTGCCCGTCTACTTGGTTGATCCCCACCTGCCCGCAGGCCACGGCATACGCAACCTGAGGGAGTACATACCCTTGCGCTCGGCCGAGGGCACACCGCTGCTGGTCGATAAACTTATCGAAGAATACAAACACTAACCTTAAAACCACACTATACTATGAACCAGAAACTTGTTGTAATAGCCTTTGGCGGTAATGCACTGCTGCGCAAGGGCGAAAACCTCAGCTACCAAGAGCAGCTGCGGAACGTAGAGCAGATTTGCGACCAGCTGTCGGCAATGGCTGCCGAGGGTGTGAGGATGATTATTGGCCACGGCAATGGTCCCCAGGTGGGCAATGTGTTGTTGCAACACGAGGCAGGTCGTCAGGTCTTTGGCTTGGAGTCTATGCCGCTCGACTTTTGCGTGGCCGAGACGCAGGGTGCGCTGGGCTATATGATCGAGCACGGTATGCGCAATATGACCTTGTCGAAGGGTATCGACCGCAGGGTGGTGACGCTCCTTTCGCAGGTGGTCGTAGACGAGGGTGATGCCGCCTTTGGCAACCCCACCAAGCCCGTAGGCCCCTTCTACTCCAAGGAGCAGGCGGTGGTCTTTGCACAGCGCAAGGGCGAAACCTACCACTGCGATCCCAAGGGGCGTGGTTGGCGTAAGGTTGTAGCCTCGCCCAAGCCTCTGAGCATTCTCAATGTCGAGCTCATAAAGCAGATGGCCGACGAGGGCAACATTGTGATTGCCGTGGGTGGCGGTGGTGTGGCCGTTGTGGATGAGGGCCGCCACTACCGAGGTGTAGAGGCCGTTATAGATAAGGACTTGGCGCTGGCGTGTGCTGCCGTAGAGGTGGGTGCCGACGAGTTCTATATCCTGACGGATGTGGCCAAGGTGTGCCTCCACTTCAACACCCCCGAGGAGCGCACGCTCGATAGGATTACCGTGGCCGAGGCCAAACAATACCTTGCCGAGGGACACTTTGCCGAGGGCTCGATGGCTCCCAAGATTCGCGCGGCTATCCACTATATCGAGGCGGGTGGCAAGGAGTGCATCATCACCGATGCGGCCGAACTGCACAACCCCTCGTGCGGAACACGCATTGTGGCCGAGTAGGGTGGGGCGGCAAGGCGAGAGATAGAAAACTATAAACCAAACAGATAAAGATGGCAAAACAAGAAAAAGTGAAATTCTCGAAGGCCTTTTGGGTAGCCAATATGGCCGAGATGTTCGAGAGGGCTGCCTACTATGGCGTCTTTGTGGTAATTACGCTCTACCTGAGCAACATTTTGGGTTTCAGCGATATCGAGGCGGGTGTTATCAGCGGTCTGTATGCATCGCTGCTCTACTTTCTGCCCCCCTTTACGGGTGCTTATGCCGACCGCATAGGCTTCCGCAAGTCGATGTTGCTGGCCTTTACGCTGCTGACGATTGGCTATGCGGGCTTGGCACTGCTGCCCACGGGCTTGGAGGCCGCAGGGCTGGTGGAGTATGGCGACAAAACCCTCTTTACGGGCCTTACCACAAGCGGCTACCGCTATGCCATTGTGCCAATCTTGGTGGTGCTGATGGTGGGTGGCTCGTTCATCAAGGGCATCATTAGCGGCAGCGTGGCCAAGGAGACCGACGAGAAGAATAGGGCACGAGGCTTTGCTATCTTCTATGCTATGATCAACATCGGCTCGTTCTCGGGCAAGTTTATCATCGAGCCTCTGCGCCAGGGACTTGGCGATAGCGGCCTGATTTATCTCAACTGGTTCTCGGTGGCAATGACGCTGCTGGCGCTGGTGGCAATCTACGTCTTCTATCGTAGCGACAACGCCCAGCCCGACAAGAGCAAAACTATGCGCCACACCATACAGTCGTTTGGCAAACTGCTGCGCAACGGTAGGCTCATTGCACTGATTCTGATTGTGAGCGGCTTTTGGATTGTCTACTACCAGCTCTACGCCACTATGCCCAAATATGTCATCCGCTTGGCGGGCGAGGCGAGCACTATCGGCTGGTATACGATGCTTAACCCGCTGATTGTGATACTTACGGTAAACGGACTTACGCGAATGTTGTCCAAACGCTCGGCTCTGTTTTCGATGATGCTGGGTATGTGTATCATCCCCATCTCGGCGCTGATTATGTCGTCGGGCCATATGTTTGGCGAGCCCATTTTGGGGCTCCACCCCGTGGTCTTTATGATGCTTTGCGGCATTGTTGTTCAGGCCTTGGCCGAGGCGCTGATTTCGCCCCGATATTTGGAGTATTTCTCGTTGCAGTCGCCCAAGGGCGAGGAGGGTATGTACCTGGGCTTTGCTCAGTTGGAGTCGTTTGTTTCGACTCTTGTGGGCTTTGCAATGTCGGGCTGGTTGCTCGACAAATACTGCCCCGACCCTGCACGCTTTGCCACCCACGAGGAGTGGCTTGCGGCATCGGCCAACGCCCACTATATATGGTACTACTTTGCTGCCATTGCAGCCGTTGCTGCTGTGGCTCTGGTTATCTACCAAATTGTCGTGAAACGCCTCGATAGTAAAAAAGAGATTGCAAAATAACCAGATTATGCAGAAACTTACACAACAACAGATGGGCCGCTTGTCGGTCGAGGAGTTCAAGGCTATGGATAAACTGCCCGTGGTGGCGGTACTCGACAATGTGCGCTCGGCAGGCAATGTGGGTGCGTTTTTCCGCACCTCGGATGCTTTCGGTATGGCCGAGGTGGTGCTCTGTGGCATTACCGCCACTCCGCCCCAAAAGGAGATTCACAAGACCGCTCTGGGTGCCGAACTGACCGTTGCGTGGCGACACTTCCCAACCACCTTGGAGGCTGTGGAGGCTCTGCGTTCGGAGGGCTACCGAGTGCTGGCCGTAGAGCAGTGCGAGGGTTCGATTATGCTGGGCGACTTTGTGCCCGAGGAGGGGCAGAAGTATGCGCTGGTCTTTGGCAACGAGGTCGAGGGCGTAGACCAGAGCGTTGTAGACGTGTGCGATGGGGCCATAGAGATTCCCCAAGTGGGCACCAAACACTCGCTCAACGTGGCCGTTACGGGTGGCGTGGTGCTGTGGCACTTTTTCCGTGGTCTAACGTCGAACGTCTAACGTCCAACGTCAATAGAAAAGGCTGAAAGGAAATCCTTTCAGCCTTTTCTTTTACACACGCCCCCGTCACTTCGTGACACCCCCTCTAACTTAGAGGGGGAATTAGGGGGAGGACAATTTTGAATTTTGAATTTTGAATTTTGAATTCGGTCCTTACTGCTTGTGGATAAGCTCCACGCTACGGCGGATGAAGGCAGTCAGTTGCTCGCCTTTGAGCATACCGTTCGAGAGCAGGGCCAAGTCTACCAACTGCTTAACAAGGGTGTTCTTCTTGCCCTCGCCACGCAGGGTTTCGAGGCGTGCCTCGCGCAGGTCGTCTACACGCTTTTGGAGGTCGTCCCTCTGGGTGCGCTCCTCGGTGGTGAGCTCCTCCTCCTTCTTGTCTTTCAGCAGGGTGCGGATGTTGTTGAGCTGGCTCTCGGCCGAGGCAATCTTCTTGTCCTGAGCAGCAAGGCTCTCGCCACACTCCCTCTCCACGTCGCCCAAAATCTCGGCCACCAAGGGGTGGTTGCCGTTTACGGCGATGGTGTAGCTGTCGGGCATCTGGGCGTAGAATTGGCTCATACCGCCACCGCTAATCTGGGCCATCTCTTTCATACGGCGCATAAACTCGTCGCGGATGATCGACACGGGCACCTCGTCGGGCTCCATCGACTCGAAGGCGATGTTGTAGTGAATCTTGTCGCTCTCGGGCAGCTGGCTCTCAAATACGGGGCGCAGAAGCTCCTGCTGATCGGTGCTGAGGGCTATTTTCAGGTCGCTCTCTTTCTGGATGAGCTTCTCGATCACGTTGGAGTCTACCCTCACAAACGAGCACTTCTCGTTCTTGCTCTCGAACCAGTTGATGAAGTGGCTGTCCAGAGGCCCGTCCATCAGCAACACGTCGTAACCCTTGGCCTTGGCGCCCTCCACGAAGGAGTATTTATCCTCGACGCTGTCGGCATAGAGGAATACCAGGGTGCCGTTTTTGTCGGTCTGGTTCTCCTTGATGAGAGCCTTGTACTCCTCGGCGGTGAAGTATTTGCCCTCGCTGTTCTTGAAGAGCATAAAGCCCTGAGCCTTTTCGGCAAACTTCTCGTCGGTAACGATGCCATACTCGATGAAGATTTTCAGGTCGTCCCACTTGCTCTCAAACTCGGGCCTCATTGTGTTGAACAACTCCTGCAAACGGTCGCCCACCTTGCGAGTGATGTAGCTCGAAATCTTCTTCACGTTGCTGTCGCTCTGCAAGTAGCTGCGCGACACGTTCAGAGGAATGTCGGGCGAGTCGATTACGCCGTGCAACATTGTTAGGTACTCGGGCACGATGCCCTCGACCGAGTCGGTAACGTATACCTGGTTGCAGAAGAGCTGAATGCGGTTTTTCTGCATATCGAAGTTGCTGCGAATCTTGGGGAAGTAGAGGATACCGGTGAGGTTGAAGGGGTAGTCGATATTCAGATGGATGCTGAACAGGGGCTCCTCCGAGGCGGGATAGAGGGCGGCATAGAAATCTTTGTACTCCTGCTCGGTAAGCTCCGAGGGCTTGCGGCTCCACAGAGGGGCGGTGTCGGTGATGACAAAGTCGCGGTCGGTGTCGACATACTTGCCATCTTTCCACTCCTGCTGCTTGCCACACACAATCTCTACGGGCAAGAAACGGCAGTACTTGGTGAGCATCTCGCGGATGCGCTCTTGGCTGTTGAATTCGAGAGCGTCGTCGGCCAAGTGCATAATAATATCGGTACCGCGCTCACGCTTGGTGGTGTTCTCTGCGAGGGTGTAGTTGGGGGTACCGTCGCACGACCAGATGATTGTGGGCTCCTCGGCGTTGTAGCTCTGTGTGATGATTTCGACCTTCTGGCTCACCATAAATGCCGAGTAGAAACCCAAGCCGAAGTGGCCAATGATGGCTTGGTCTTTGTATTTGGCCATAAACTCCTCGGCCGAGGAGAAGGCTATCTGGTTGATGTAACGGTCTACCTCCTCGGCAGTCATACCCACACCATTGTCGCTTACGGTGATGGTTTTGGCGGCGGTGTCCACCTTGACGCTCACGCGCAGCTGGCCCAGCTCGCCATTGTAGCCGCCCGAGGAGGCTATGGTGCGCATTTTCTGTGTTGCATCGACGGCGTTGGCTACGATTTCGCGCAGGAAGATTTCGTGATCCGAGTAGAGGAATTTTTTGATTACGGGGAAGATGTTCTCCGTTGTTACTCCAATAGTTCCGTTTTTCATAGTCATATTTGGTCTAACGTCTAACGTCAAAAGTCTGCCGACCTTTGGCGAAAAGTAAATTATTATAGTTTGCGTTTTATGACCTTACCTCGGAGCAAAGTGTGTGCCACGCAGAGTGGACTGACATTTTGTCAGTCTGACGACTGACGAATTCAAATAACTCCTATTAAAAAGTTAGGGTGCACCCGAAAGGCACACCCTAATTTTGCATTTTGAATTCTGCATTTTGAATTCTCCTAGAAGCCTTTGCCGATGCCGATGAAGTCCTCGGCTTTCAGAGCAGCGCCACCAATAAGGCCACCGTCTACGTTCTCTTTGGCAAAAATCTCCTCGGCATTGCTGGGCTTGCAGCTACCGCCATAGAGAATGGCAGTCTGCTCGGCAGCAGCACCAAACTTGTCGGCCAACACTTTGCGGATGTAGGCGTGAATCTCCTCGGCCTGCTCGGCAGTTGCAGTCTTGCCGGTACCAATGGCCCACACGGGCTCGTAAGCGATGATGAGTTTCTCGAACTGCTCCTCGGTGAGGTTGTAAACTACCTCCTCCAACTGAGCCTTAACAACCTCGAAGTGGTTGCCGGCCTCGCGCTCGTCGAGTTTCTCGCCCACGCAGTAGATGGGAGTCAAACCGTTGGCATAAGCCTGAGCCATCTTGGCATTCAGGGTTGCGCTGGTCTCGCCGTAGTACTCCCTGCGCTCGCTGTGGCCCAGGATAACGTACTCGATACCGAGCGAAGCCAACATTGCTGCGCTCACCTCGCCGGTGTAGGCACCCTTAGCCTCGGCAGCGCAGTTCTGTGCGCCTACTGCCACACGGCTACCTTTGGCAGCCTCGGCAACCATCGACAAGTGGGTGAAGGGAGGGCACACGATGAAGTTTACGCACTCGCAAACCTCGGCGCTCTGAGCAATCACGTTTTTAACCAACTCCAAACCTTCTGCGGGGGTGGTGTTCATCTTCCAGTTACCCGCTACAATTTTTTTACGCATAATTTTTTAAGTCTTTAAGTATAATTTTGAATTTTGAATCTTGCATTTTGAATTATTCTACCCAGCGTTTCACATCATCCATAGTTGGATTCTGCAATCCCAGCTTGTTCTTCTTGTTGAAGCCGCAGAGGTCGTTGAAGAGTTTGCCGGCCGAGAGTTTCTGCAACATCTCTACCTTCACAAAGCTCATCTTCTGCAACACGGGAATCCACTCGGCAGGAATGCCTTTGGCGATGTATTTCTCGTCGCTGTCCTTCTGGGCACCCTTCTCGGGCTTCATCTGGGGGAACAACAGCACGTCCTGAATGGTCTGCTGACCGGTCATAAACATTGTCAGACGGTCGATGCCGATACCCATACCCGAGCAGGTGGGCATACCATACTCCAAGGCCCTCACGAAGTCCATATCTATAAACATAGCCTCGTCGTCGCCCTTCTCGCTCAGCTTCAACTGCTCCTGGAAGCGCTCATACTGGTCGATGGGGTCGTTCAACTCCGAGTAGGCGTTGCAGAGCTCCTTGCCGTTTACGAAGAGCTCGAAACGCTCGGTAAGTTCGGGATTCGAGCGGTGGCGTTTGCACAAGGGCGACATCTCGATGGGGTAGTCGGTAATGAAGGTGGGCTGGATGAGCTTCTCCTCGCAGTAGGTGCCGAAGATTGCGTCAATCAACTTGCCCTTGCCCATAGTGTCGTCAATCTCTACATTCAGCCTCTGGCAAGCCTCCCTGAGCTGCTGCTCATTCTGGCCGGTGATGTCGTAGCCGGTGGCCTCCTTGATTGCATCGGTCATCGACAGACGACGGAAGGGAGCCTGGAACGAAATCTGGTTGCCACCGATGTTTACGGTAGTGGTGCCGTTTACAGCCACACACACCTTCTCCAACATCTTCTCGGTGAACTCCATCATCCAGAAGTAGTCTTTGTAGGGCACGTAGATCTCCATACAGGTAAACTCGGGGTTGTGGGTGCGGTCCATACCCTCGTTGCGGAAGTTGCGCGAGAACTCGTACACACCGTTGAAACCGCCCACGATGAGCCTTTTGAGATACAACTCGTTGGCGATACGCAGATAGAGGTCGGTGTCGAGCGAGTTGTGGTGGGTGATGAAGGGCCTTGCGGCTGCGCCACCGGGGATGGGCTGCAATACGGGGGTGTCTACCTCCAAGCAACCAGCCTCGTTGAAGTACTCCCTCATAGTGGCCATAATCTTCGACCTCTTGACGAATACCTCCTTAACGTGGGGATTCACAATCAGATCGACATACCTCTGACGATACCTCTGCTCGGGGTCGGTGAAGGCGTCGAATACCTGACCATCTTTCTCCTTAACGATGGGCAGGGGGCGGATGCTCTTGCTGAGGATGGTGAACTCCTTGCAGTGGATGCTCAACTCACCGGTCTGGGTGATGAAGGCGTGGCCGCGTACACCGATGATGTCGCCAATGTCGAGCAGTTTTTTGAATACGGTGTTGTAGAGGGTGGTATCGCCCTCGGGGCACACTTCGTCGCGACGGATGTAGACCTGAATACGGCCTGTGTGGTCTTGGATCTCGAAGAACGAGGCGCTACCCATAATTCGTCGGCTCATCATACGGCCGGCGATGGTGATGTCGGCAAAGCGCTCGGCACTCTCGGGGTTAAACTCTTGGGCCAACTGTGCTGCGGTGGCCGTAACGTCGTAGCGTGCAGCGGGATAGGGGTCGATGCCCAGATCGCGCAGGGCCTGCAACGAGGCTCGGCGCTGGATCTCTTGTTCGCTAAGATTGAGGTTGCTCATAAGTGTTATATTTTGTTTTGTTCGATTTTGTCCCAATTAACCCACAAAGGTAAGATTTTGAATTGAAAATTGAAAATTGAAAGTTGAAAATTGTCGTCGGTTGTCGGTCGACAAAAAAAGAAAAGCCCGCTGTTTTTCAGCGGGCTTCTCTTTTGCTTATTTAATGCCGAGTTTCTTTTTGATGCTCTTGGGGAGTGCGTCTTTGTGAACAACAATGTTCATGGTTTTGTAGCGAACAAAGGCTTTCGATGCGTACCAAATACCGTTGTATTTGCCGCTCTCGCCCCACGAGTTCTTAACCATATAGTACTCGGTACCCTCCTGGTCTACGGCCTTGCCATAGATCTGCATACCGTGGTCGTCGGTGGTCTCCCAGTTGTTGTAGGCAATCTGGCGCTCCTCCTGGGTGCACCATTTCTGGGGCTGAGGTTTGGTGGTCAGCTTCTTCTCGGCGGGCGAGAGTTTGAGCCAGCGAGCCATATCCGAGCCGCTCAACTCCTGAGCCTTCTCGTCGTCGGGCATTACTGCCACGCCGTCGCGGGTAAAGCCGCTCTCGCTAACGTCGCTACCCCAAGCGATGGTGTAGCCCTGCTCGATAGCGTTGTCGAACACCGCCATAAGCTCGTCGATGGGCAGGTTGTACGACTGAGCCCAACGCCAGTTGTCGGGAATCTCCAATACGAACGACTCGTAGAAGGGGTGGTGGGTGTACGAGGTGAGCGAAACGTAGTCGTCGGCTTTCAGTCCGGTAGCCTCATAGAACGATGCGGGGGTGTACTCTTTGCCCTCGTAAACGAAGGTCTCGGGGCACTCGCCCAGATAGATGTCGTGGATAGCCTCGATGGCTTTCTTCCACAGCATATTGCCCTCGGGGTCTACCTGCAAGCTGCGGTGGTTGCCTTTGGCAATAGCCCTTACGACTGCATCGCTAACGGCCGAAAGCTCGTTGTGGTTGCTCAGAGTCTCGCCATACATAGCACCGGGTTTCATCTCGGCCTCGGGTACCAGACCATAGTGCTCCATGCCGTAGATTACGTCGTAGAACGAGCCACCCTGCGAGAACGAAGCGTCGCCGTGGGTGCGAACTGCTTTGTCGGCACGATCCTGATAGGTTTTGTGTACGATGTACATCTCCGAGAAGTCGAACTCGCCTTTGCCCATACGGAGCAACTCCGACTCGATGAAGGCCAGCGACGAGTAGCACCAGCAGGTACCTGCACGGTTCTGGTTTTTGATGCTTGTGATGGGGTTCTCTTTCACTACGGTGAACTGGAAGCCATCCTCCTGTGCGCTTGCGCTGTAAACGGCAGCCAGAGCACACAATGCTACGATAAGTTTTTTCATTGTCTTGTGTTGTTTGTGTTTATGTTAGGTTTGTTTGTTTCTTGGTCTAACGTCTAACGACGAACGACATAGGAGATATAGGAGGAATAGGAGAAATAGGAGAATTCTCAATTCTCAATTCTCAATTCTCAATTCTCAATTCTCTTGTCTGGTCATTTCGAAGCCGATGTTCATGCCGTCGTAGCTCTTGGCCACGGTGCCGATGGTTGCAAGGGTGGTGTTCGACGAGCCCTCCGAGATGGTCTTAATCAGCTCCAACAGGCCGTCGGCCTTAACCAAGATGCTCACGCCCTCGTGAGCTACGGTCATACGGGTTGCGAAATCTTTGCCACCATCTTTGAGCGAGAGGTGTACCTTCTCGGCCTCTTTGTCGTAGCTCCACTTGCCTTTGAGCTCTTTTTTGCCCACCAGCAGGGTTACGTTGCCATCCTCGGCAAAGGTCATCGTGAAGAGCCCCTCTTTGATGCCCACCTTGGCAAACATAGGTGCGAGTTTCTCCTCTACGGTTTCGGCTGCCACCACGCCACCAGCATTGGTGAGCATATCGGCGCTCTCGAACTCCACTGCGGGCCTCTGGTACACATAGGTACCTGGCACTTCGGCCTCTTTGATGAATGCTCCGAGGATGCCTTTCACCTCGTCGGGCAGCACATCTTCCACAGCGTCGCCTGCCACTTGTTTCACCGAGTTGAAGAGGTTTTTCAGATTGAACTGAGCGTTGGCCGAGGCGCATACTGCCATCACAGCCAATACTGTTACAAATAGTTTCTTCATAGGGGTTATAATTTTGAATCTTGAATTTTGCATTTTGAATTTTATCACTCCGCCCAGAGTTGTGCGAGGCCTACGATGGTGCGCACGGCTGCGTGCATACTCTCCAACGAGATGAACTCAAACTTGCCGTGGAAGTTCTGACCGCCCGTGAAGATGTTGGGGCAGGGGAGGCCCATATAGGACAAGCGGCTGCCGTCGGTACCACCACGAATGGGTTTAACGATTGGCCTTACACCCGCATTCTCCATAGCCTCCTTGGCCTTCTCGATAATCTCGGGGTGGGGCTCCACCATCTCGCGCATATTGTAGTATTGGTCTTTGAGGGTGAGTTTCACCTGCTCGGCACCATACTTGGCGGCCAAATACTCCACCGCCTTGGTCATAAGCTCTTTTTTCTGCTCAAACTTGGCCCTATCGTGGTCGCGCACGATGTAGCTCAGCTCGGCATACTCCACACCGCCCTTCATACCTACAAGGTGGTAGAAGCCCTCGTAGCCCTCGGTGTGCTCGGGCCTCCAATGGGGTGGCAGCAGCGAGTCGAACTCCATAGCAATATGCATGGCGTTTATCATCTTGTCTTTGGCGGTACCGGGGTGGATGTTGCGGCCATAGACCTCCACTTTGGCGCTTGCGGCGTTGAAGTTCTCGTACTCCAACTCGCCCTCCATACCTCCGTCTACGGTGTAGGCATACTTGGCACCGAAGGCCTCCACGTCGAAGTAGTCCACACCTCGGCCAATCTCCTCGTCGGGGGTGAAGCCTATGCGGATTTTGCCGTGTTTCACCTCGGGGTGGCTGAGCAGGTGCTCGGCTGCGGTCATAATCTCGGCCACGCCAGCCTTGTCATCGGCTCCCAGCAGGGTGGTGCCGTCGGTTGTAATCAGGGTGTGACCCTCGTAGAAGGCCAAGTCGGGGAAGTCGGCCACCTTCATCACTACGGGACCTCCGCCCAGAGCAATGTCGCCTCCGTCGTAGTGGGGCACGATTTGGGGTTTCACGGCAGCACCGCTCATATCGGGCGAGGTGTCCACGTGGCTGATAAAGCCAATGGTGGGCACGTGTTCATACCCCTCGCTTGCCTCGATGGTACCCATCACGTAGCCGTGCGAGTCCATCGTTACCTCGGTCATGCCGAGTGCTATCATCTCGTCGCGCAATGCTCGCAACAGTACGAGCTGCTTGTCCGTAGAGGGAAAAGTTATGCTATTCTCGTCGCTCTGTGTGTCGTAGGCGACGTAGTTCAAAAATCTCTCTTTCAGTTCCATACTTTTTTTTGTCGACCGTCGACCGTCGACCGTCAGTTTTTAATTACACACTCCCTCCCCCTTCGGGTACTCCCCCTAACTTAGGGGGAGAGTTTTTTCTGAATTCCCCCTCTAAATTAGAGGGGGTGTCACGAAGTGACGGGGGCGTGTGTCAATTTTGAATTTTGAATTATGAATTTTGAATTCTCTTCGAGTCCCAAACAAAGTAGGCAATAAGTGCAACGTAGGTCGCTACGCCCAGCCACTCGGCACCGCTCGATGCGTACCACTCCGTCATAAAGGGGTCTACGCCCAAGTATTTCAGCACGGCACTAACCACGCCCATCAGGGCACCACCTGCAATGAAGCCCGAAGCAATCAGGGTACCTCTCTCGCCGCGTTTCTTGTTCACCTCGGCATCCTTCGAGCGCGAGGTTACAAACCAGCTAATCAGACCACCCACCAGCAGAGGTGCGTTCAGCTCCAAGGGGATGAACATACCCAGCGCAAAGGCCAAGGCAGGAACACCAATCATAGTCAGGATGAGCGACAGCGCAGCACCTGCAAAGTACAACATCCAGGGAGTAGTACCACCCGTCATCAGGGGTTTAATTACGGCAGCCATAGCGTTGGCCTGAGGAGCTACCAGAGCACCCTCGCCCGTAAATCCGTAGGTCTTGTTGAGCACCATCATCACACCAGCCACCGTGGCGGCCGATACGAGTGTGCCGAGGAATTTCCAACTCTGCTGTTTCTTGGGGGTAGTACCCACCCAGTAGCCAATCTTTAAGTCGGTGATGAAACCGCCTGCCATCGACAGCGCCGTACAAACCACACCACCGATAATCATCGCTGCGGTCATACCGCTTGTGCCCTCCAAACCGATGCTCACCAGCACCAACGAGGCCAGAATGAGCGTCATCAGAGTCATACCGCTCACGGGGTTGCTACCCACAATAGCAATGGCGTTGGCTGCCACGGTGGTAAACAAGAATGCAATCACAAAGACCACCAACAGAGCCACAGCCGACATCCACCAGCTGCCCAGAACGCCCACGCGGAAGAATACCAGAGTGGCCACCAGCAGAGCAATCAGCACGGCCAGAATGGTGCGCATTGAAATATCTTTGTCGGTACGCTTGGCCTCGCCTGCGCCCTTGCTGCCTTTCAGCTCACTTACGGCCATCGAGAGCGAGCTCTTGATGATGCCCGCCTGCTTGATAATGCCGATGATACCCGCCATGGCAATACCGCCAATGCCCAAGGGTTTGCCGATGTAGGCAAAGAGGTTTTCGGGGGTGAAGATAAGCTGGGGATTAGCCAACAAACGTGCGTCGGTGATGCCCAGCAGGGCCACCAGATTCCCAGCATCTACGCCCGCCTCGAACGAGCCCACCATGGGTACGATTACAAACCATACCAAGAACGAGCCAGCACAGATGAAGGCGGCATATTTGAGGCCCACGATGTAGCCCAAACCCAGCACAGCAGCCGAGGTGTTGAGCTTAAATACAGTCTTAAATTGGTCGGCCATCTGTGCACCCCAAGCGGTTAGGCGGGTGGTGATGGTGTCGGTCCACAGACCAAAGGTGCTCACCACAAAGTCATACAAACCACCAATCAAACCGCTGATGGCCAGCAGTTTGGCTTGTCCTTTCTGGCCCTCGCCACTGACCAGCACCTCGGTTGTAGCCGTAGCCTCGGGGAAGGGATATACGCCGTGCATCTCCTTCACGAAATACTTGCGGAAGGGAATCAGCAGCACGATGCCCAGCAGACCTCCCAACAACGAGGAGAGGAAAATCTGGTAGAACTTGGCCTCCAAGCCGAGGATGTAGAGTGCGGGCAGGGTGAAGATTGCGCCTGCCACAATCACGCCCGACGATGCGCCGATGCTCTGGATAATAACATTCTGACCGAGCATATTTTTTTTGCCCGTCATTGTGCCCACGCCCACAGCGATAATTGCGATGGGGATGGCGGCCTCGAATACCTGTCCTACTTTCAGTCCGAGGTAGGCTGCTGCGGCCGAGAAGATTATGGCCATCAGCACACCCATACCCACCGAGTAGGGCGTAACCTCTTTGGGCTGCTCTGCGGGGCCCATTATGGGCTCATACTCTTCGCCCTTGGCAAGTGGCCTGTAAGCGTTGTCTGCCAGCTTTTTGATTTGGTTTTTCTCCGACATAGCTCTATGTTTTTGGATTATACTTTTCTCAACTTACAAATATACAAAAAGAATTCAAAATTCAAAATTCAAGATTCAAAATTGTCGACCGTCTAACGTCTAACGTCGACAAGGTTATCAAGGTAGTCACTCGGGAATGACAACTCTGATAACCCCCGCACTGCCCACACCCCGTTCTACAAAAATTACACAGCAGAGCCTCAGCGAGTT
>JAZLDU010000013.1:0-44939 GCA_045614885.1 Tidjanibacter sp.
GTCGACCGTCAACCGACTGAGGTCTAACGTCCAACGTCTAACGTCGATTGCTTGTAGTCTTGCCACGACTGCCGCAAGGCAGGCGGTTGGCATCTACCGCTCTTATTTACACACGCCCCCGCCTTTCAGGCACCCCCTCTAACTTAGAGGGGGAATACCTTTTATTCTCGGGTATTAAAAATAATACCCAGGGCGCAAAGGTGTAGGGAGTTCAGGGAATTTTATAACTCTTATAACTCTTATAACTCCTATCTCTCCTATCTCTCCTATCTCTCCCATAAAGACACTAAGACCCTTAAACTCCTTAAACTCCTTAGAGCCCTTACCCCCCCAATTCTTCAACCCTCTCTCGCCCCTCGCCAAAAACAAAGAGGGTCTCGCCACATCTGGCGAAACCCTCTCTTGTCATACTTGTATCGACGACGGCCGATTAGTAACCCTTAACGCTTTTGAGCGATGCGTAGCTAATCTTATATGCCTCGGCTTTACGCAACTCCTGTTTGATATCGGTAATGATACCCATACGAGTCTCGCGGTCGGCTTTAAGACATACGGTCATCTTGTTACGGTCTGCCTCGTTGAGCGCGTCACGCTCCGAAGCGATAAACTGGCCAATCTCCTGAGGAGTACTAAAACTGTTGTTCAGCTGAATCTGGGGGGCCGAACCGAATTTAGCCTGCAAAGACTCTACGGGGGGGCCTACATAGATGTAGCTAACCAACGATTTGTTCTCCAACTTCTGAATCTCGGTAGCCTCGGGTGCCTTGAACTTCACCACAAGCTCGGTCTCCTTCATCGAGGTCGAAACCATGAAGAAGAACAGAATCATAAAGACGATATCAGGGAGCGAGCTGGTCGAAATCTGGCCAATCTCTTTTTTCTCTTTTTTCCTAATTACTGCCATAGTCTTTATTTGATGTTTTGTGGCTCAGCCTCCGAAATCTTCATAGGAACAGCCTTAGCGATAGCGTCCTGCTGCTCTTTTTCGAGCTCCACGAAGGTCTTACCGAAGTGGGCCTTTGCAAGCTCGTCACGAATTTCGTTGAAGGCACGAGTGAGTTCGTTCTGTACTTTGATATACATCTCATAGGTAGTCGAGCGGTCGTTCTGCAACGAGATTACGCCCTGGCTGATTGCGTACTTACCAATGAGAGGAATATCCTCTTCTTTTTTCTCGGGGAGATTCTTGTCGTCAGTGCGGTTGAGCACCCACTCTTTTGCTTTATCTTTGAGCTGATGAATCATCATCACCTCGCCCTGAACTGCAATCTGGTCATACTTATTAACGTGAACCAACAAAAGGTTACGCTCTTTGATGTCGGGTGCATCGGTCTGCTTCTCGCTCCAAGGAGGAAGCACACGGTTCAGACCCGAGTCGATGTCCATTGTAGTTGCAACAAGGAAGAAGATAAGCAGCAAGAAGGCCACATCAGCCATTGAGCTGGCGTTGATCTCCGGTGTTTTTCTTGCCATATTACAATCGTTTTTTCAATATGGTACCAAACTATTTGAGGGCGTTGCGGATCTCGCCTGCGAGGATTGCAAGGAGGCTTACACCACCAACCAAATAGGTTACATAAATCAGGGTATCAGTAAACTTCAACTCGAAAGCGTCCTCAAAGAAACCACCGGCCGAGTTGGGCACGGGTGCTGCGCTCGAAAGCATCCAAGCACCACCGATAATCAAAGCCACTACGATAAGACCGATAAGGGTGGTCAGAGCAGCTTTGGGAGAGGTAAACAGATTCTTAACAGGCGAAATCAAGGCACAAACGATGCCGATGCCTACGATGCCGTACAACCACCAGATCATCCACTCGCAGTCTGCGTGCATGTCGCCCATGTGCTGCACCTGAGGCAGGAAGAAGAGCGATGCAAAGCATACGATGGTGATGATGAAAAGTACGTATTCTACGTATTTAACCCATTTCATATTCTTAGCGTATATTTAATAGGTGTGTAATTATTTCTTGCTGTAAGCGGTCAAAATATCAACCAAGGTAATCGAAGTATCCTCCAACTCTACAACCGAGCTGTCGATTTTGTTAAGGATGTAGTTGTAGAACAACTGAAGAATAACTGCTGCGATCAGACCGGCCAGAGTGGTCAACAGAGCCACTTTAATACCACCTGCTACGAGGGTTGCCGATACCTCACCTGCTGCCTGAATCTGGTCGAATGCCTCGATCATACCTACTACGGTACCCATGAAACCCAACGAGGGGCTCAGTGCGATGAACAGGCTGATCCAGCTAAGACCGCTCTCCATCAAACCATTCTGTACCGAACCGTACGATGCAACGGTTTTCTCAACAACGTCCATACCCTCGTTGTAGCGCAATGCACCCTGATAGTAGATGCTGGCAACGGGGCCTTTGGTGTTACGAGCAACCTCTTTGGCAGCCTCGATGCCACCGTTGTTAAGAGCCTCCTCAAACTGAGCGATGAATTTCTTGGTGTTGATTTTCGAGAACGAGAGGTAGAGGATACGCTCGATAGCTACTGCCAAACCGATGATCAAGCAGAGCAATACGGGGGTCATCCAGAATACACCACCCTCGATAAATTTCTGTTTCAGTGCCTGGTGGAAGGGAACACCTGCAATCTCGGTCTCCTCGTCGATAGCGGGAGCAGCGGGCTCCTCAGCTACGGCCTCAGCGTCCTCGGCTACCTGCTCAGTGGCAACAGCCTCTGCATCCTGTGCATAAACGTTAGCAGTTGCGAAGGTCATAAGACCTACAACCGACAAAATCATAAAAAGTTTTTTCATAACTTTGAATTTGGAATTAATTAAACGTGTTGTTATTTGTGTATTGAGTTTTGTTCCTCGTTAATTTTTTCTAAAAATTTTGTGCGGAGAGAGGGGGATTCGAACCCCCGATGCCCTTTTGAGGCATACGCACTTTCCAGGCGCGCTCCTTAAACCACTCGGACATCTCTCCTTATTTTGTGCCCTAAACGCTTATGTGTCAATCTTTTACACACAAACCACCCGCACCCATCACCTCGGGTACGAACACTTTTGCGCACAAAAATCTCCGAAATATACAAATTATTTTATTTCTACCGAAATTTTAGTCACCAATTTCTCCGCACAAGTTCTTTTTCAACTGCGCTGCAATGCGCTTGCGGCCCGTATAATTGGCCAGCACATACATCATCTTGGCCGTCGCAGCCTCGGTGGTCATATCCCTACCGCTGATTACGCCAATCTCTTGCAGCGCCACGCCCGTTTCGTAGATGTCCATGTTCACCTCGCCGTTGCCACATTGGGTTACGTTCACCACGCACACACCCTTGCGGATGGCCTCCCTGAGCGCTCCGATAAACCACTCCTTCGTGGGAGCATTGCCCGCACCATAGGTTTCGAGCACCACGCCCCTCACACCACTCGCCAGCATCGCCCTAAATACCGACTCGGTCAGGCCGGGGAAGATTTTTATTACCGCAATATCCTTCACCAACGAGGTGCAGATGCCAAACTCGGCACCCGCCTTGGGACGACGTATGTGGCTGTGGTTGTACTGAATACTCACGCCCACCTCGGCCAGCGGTGGATAGTTGCGCGAGGCAAAGGCGTTCAACTCCTCGGCACTCCACTTGGTTGTTCTGTTGGCGCGGAAGAGCCTGTTCTGGAAGTACAACGACACCTCGGGCACCTCAGCGCGCCCCTTCGAGTCCTTGGCTGCCGCAATCTCAATGGCCGTAATGAGGTTTTCCCTGCCGTCGGTACGCAACACACCGATAGGAATCTGGCTACCCGTAAAGACCACCGGCTTGGCGAGATTGTGGAGCATAAAACTTAACGCACTCGACGTGTAGGACATTGTGTCGGTGCCGTGCAACACCACAAAACCATCGAAACTATCGTAGTAGCGGGCGATAATCTCGGCCAACCTCACCCACAACTCGGGCGAAGCGTTCGACGAGTCTATCGGCTCAAAGGGCAGAATCTCGATATCGACATCCAACTCCCTCAGCGAAGGGAACTCCTCGTAGATGTGGTTGAAGTCGAAAGGCACCAGCGCACCCGTAGTAGCATCGGTCCTCATACCGATAGTACCACCCGTATAAATCAACAATACCGAACTGTTCATTTTCTTTATTTTGTGTTATGAGTTTTTTTCTTTTGTGTTGCACCTTTTTGTAAAAAGCTGCACCAAAAACTTTTCTGAGATACTCGCTGCGTTCGTATCTCTTACGGCCTATGCTCAGCCAAAAATTTTCAATTTTCCATTTTCAATTTTTCATTCCAAACACTCTCAGAGCGTTTGTGGTTGTAGCCTCTGCAACCTCCTCGGGGGTGATGCCCTTCAACTCGGCAACCCTACGACAAATATACACTAAATATCCCGATTCGTTGCGCTTGCCCCTAAAAGGTACAGGCGTGAGCCACGGAGCATCCGTTTCGAGCACCATATCCTCTAATCCAATATGCGGAACACTCTCCGCCAAAGCACTCTTCTTGTATGTTACCACTCCGCCTATGCCCACCACAAAACCGCCAAGCTCTTTGATGCGCTCGTAGACCTCCACACCCTCGCCAAAGGCGTGCAGAACACCTCGGGCCCTGCCTTTGTACTCTTCGAGCAGGGTGAGCATCTCGTTCCAGGCCGAGCGGGTGTGTACCACAAGTGGCAGGTCATACTCGATGGCCAGCTCCACCTGACGGCGGAAAGCCTCGCTCTGCTCGGCCTTCCAATCGGCGCTCCAATAAAAGTCCAAACCCACTTCGCCTACGCCCCAAAAACGCTCTACGGGGCGCTCGGGGCTACCAATGGGGGCACTGCTTGCTCCGCCATTGCACGCCTTCAAGAGTCGCTCCACCTCGGCCAACTCCTCGCGCCAACGGGGGTTGTCGTTTACCGACGTGGGGTGCAGACCTATCAGCGGGTAGCAGTTGTTGTAACTGCGGGCCATCTCGAACATTGCACCGTTGCACTCCGAGTCGATGGCGGGGAGTACCAGAGCCTCCACACCCGCAGCGCGTGCACGCTCGTAGACCTCCGCTCTGTCTTCGTCGAACTCGGGGCCGTAAATATGACTATGTGTATCTATCAGTTTCATTCTGTTTTTTGTGGTTTATGCTCGCTCGATTTTGCGGCCGGGGAGGGTGCGCACCACTCCGCCCAATTCGAGCGACATAAGTAGCGAGGTTACGGCCTGGGCGGGCAGTCCGCAACGCTCCACCAACACCTCGTAGTCCACTGCTTCGCCTTCGCCGATTGCGTCGTAGAGGGCGCGCTCGTCGGGCGCGAGGTTGAGGGTTTCGACGGCCGCCATTTCGGGGGCAAATGTGGCCTCGGGGGTGGCCACAACATCCCAGCCCAACTCGTGGACAATGTCGCTACCCGAGCAGACCATTGCTGCTTTTAGCTGTTTGATATAAAGGTTTGAGCCATAGGAGCTTTTGTCGTCGGCACGGCCGGGAAGAGCCATGGCAATACGGCCATAGTCGAGGGCATAATCGACCGTTTGGAGCGAGCCTCCGCCATAGGGCGATTCCACTACCAGAGTGCCGCTCGCCAAGCCTGCAATTATGCGGTTGCGAGGGGTGAAAAAGCGGCCGTTGTTTTTGGTTTCCGACGACACCTCGGTAACAATAGCTCCACCTTCTCGTAGGATAAGGTCGGCCAGAGTGCGGTGTTCGGCGGGGGTAACTTCCGGCAGGGCATTTGCGAGCACAGCCACGGTGGCGGCTCCGCAGTTGAGCGCTGCTCGGTGGGCGTTGCCGTCGTTGCCGAAGGCCAGACCGCTCACGATACTCACCTCGGGCACAAGTTCGTGCAACTGTTCCACCACCTTTGCGCCCATGCGCTGACCGTAGGAGGTGATATTGCGTGTGCCGACCACTGCAACCGATGGGCGGTGGAGGGCTTCGATGTTGCCCATAACGTAGAGAATATGTGGTGCGTCGGGAATCTCGCGCAACAGAGGTGGGTATGCGGGCTCGGTAGAGGCGAGGGGAGTGATGTGGTGCTTTTCGGCGTGTCGGAGCACCTTTTCGGCCTCGCGGAAGGGGTTGTCGGCGTGGAGTTCTTTGTAGAGGTCGGCACGATTGATGTGTGCTCGTGCTCGGAGTTCCTCTTCGGATGCGGCAAAGATAGCCCGTGCCGAACCAAATATGTCGAGCAGGTGTCGGGTGCCTTTTGTGCCCAATCCGTGCACAAAAGTGAGGGCTATGTTTTCGATGTTCATCGCTAAGAGAGTTGTCGAGAGGGTAAAAATAGTAAAAAAATTTGGAGTTTCAGATAAATTGACTAATTTTGTCCCCCGAAAGCAGAATAAATGGTCTGATGGCCGAGTGGCTAGGCAAAGGTCTGCAAAACCTTCTACAGCGGTTCGAATCCGCTTCAGACCTCAGAGAAAGTGCGCTACACAGCAGTGTGGCGCACTTTTTTTGTTGTGTGGAGCGCAGTTTTCATTCGGAACGCTCCCCTCGGATATATGCAAAAAAAGAGCACTACCAGCGGTAGCGCTCTTTTCTTATTTAGGATTGTGCTATTACCTACTCGATAACAACCTCCAAGATACCTACCGCAGCCTCGGCTTTGGCGGTAATGTTGATGCGGATTGCATCAGCCTTGATAGCCTCGGCAGGGTGTACCATATTATATTGGTTGGCAAAGAGGTTGTAGTCGTCGGTGTTGTACAACTCCCAGGTCTTCCACTCGCCATTGGTGCGGTACTCCAAATCCCAAGCTGCGGGCAGCTGAACGCCACCCTTGTCGTCGTACCAATAGATCGACACGCTCTCGATCTCCTGCTCCTTTTTGAGCTCCAACTCTACCGACTGGGTTTTGCCACGCTGGGGATACGAAGTCCAACGAGGAATCGAACCGTCGCCCGAGTGTTTGGGCTGTTTGCCGTCGGCAATTGCCAAGTCGCTGTCCGAGCTGCAAGTGAAGCTGGTCTTGATGGCTTTAACATTGCCTGCGGGGTGCTCGATGCCGTCCAGAACGGTCTGAGCGTCGCGGGCAAACCATACGTTCATGGTCACATTGTCACCACGGTTGTTCCAAGCGTAGTAGGGGATAAGGGTCAGGTTGGCCGAAACCTCTTTCTCCTCTGCGGTGAGGGCTTTGGCGGGCAGAGTTACATACGAAATGCCGTTGAGGATACCCTCCGAGAAGCTACCCAGCTCGCCCTGTTTGCCAATTTTGCTTACGATATAGCGCGAAGCGATGTGCTCGTTGTCGGGCTGCTCGGCGCAGTAAACCAGAGGACCACGAGTGATGCAGACGCGGTTTACGTCAGCCTCTACACGCTCGTCGGCCACCGAGTAGCGCACGGGCATAGGCAACTCCAACTCAACCTTGTCGCCAGCCTGCCAAGCACGCTTAACGGGCATATAGCCATCCACAACTGCTGTGCGCACCTTCTCGCCATTAACAGTGGCCGAAACTTTCGACTTGTTGTTGTCGGCATAGGTGTAGAGCTTGCCGGGGATGAACTGCTCGCCACACCAGGTGGGGATACGCAACCACAGGGTGAACTCCTCGCCCGAAACGGTGGGCTCAACCTCGATGGTAACCTTACCCTCGAAAGGATATGCGGTCTGCTGTTTCAGCTTCACGTCGCCTGCGGCCAGGGGCACAACGGTCGACGAGCCAACATAGAGAGCGGTGTAGATGTCGTCGTCGGTGTGCGAGTAAACCATACCCGACACCTGAGGAATCAGACGAGCCATATTCGAGGGGCAGCAAGCGGTGCCAAACCAGGGCGAACGACCTGCGCGACCGTGGTTGAATGCCTTTTTGCCGTCGGCCTCCAAGACGTTTACATAGAAGAACTTGTTACCCTCGATGTTCACACCTGCCAACACGTTGTTGTAGAGCGAAATCTCGGCAGCGTCTACATATTTAGCCTCGCCCGAAGCCAAGAACATACGATAGTTGAAGAATACGTTTGCAACGGCAGCACAAGTCTCGTCGTAGGTGTCTTTGTTGGGCAGCATGTACTCAGGACCAAAGCCCTCGATTCCGGGAACTGCGCCCAAACCACCGTTGATGTGGATTTTCTTGTCCATAATGTCGCTCCAAATAGCGTCCAGAGCGGGGTTGAGAGTGGTGTCGCCCAACTCAGCAACCACGTCGGCCATACCCGAGTAGAGATACAGAGCTCGTACCGAGTGGCCCTCGGCGGTGCGCTGCTCGCGAACGGGCAGGTGCTGCTGGGCATACGAAGGCGACATTACACCGCTACCCTCGGGGCGGTAGGTTACGCCACGCACGTCGATAAACTTCTTGGCCATCTCGGCATAGAGTTTATTGCCGGTTGCCTGCGAGAGTTTAATCAGCGCAAGCTCGATCTCCTGGTGACCGGGAGCCTGCATAATGGGCTTGCCACCATTGTAGTTGGGGTCGCCCTCAAAGAATACGCGGTTGATGTGCTGAGCATTCTTCTCGGCAACATCCAACCATTTGCGTTTGCCGGTGGCACGATAGTATGCCACAGCGCCCTCGTACATGTGGCCCACGTTGTAGAGCTCGTGGCTGTGTACCACATAGGTATAGCGACCGTCGCCGGCGCCACCACCACGGTGCTGGTGCATGTTCTGGGGTACCGAGAAAATCTCATACAGATAGCCATCATCGCACTGTGCGTCTGCAATGATGTCGATGATAGCATCCATCTGAGCTTCGAGCTCCTCGTCGCGCTCCATTGCAAGCAACGAAGCGGCACCCTCCATTACCTTGAAGAGGTCCGACGACACATAGCGAGGCAGGGGCAAGAGTTTCTGACCACGACCTTTCTGCACCCACTCGCCCACACGGCGAAGGTTCTCTACGGCCTGCTCAGTCTTCGACAACGAGAAGGGTACCAAGGTCTCTTTTTGGGTTTTCAGACGGGGCAACCAGAAGTCATCTTCAAAGGTTACCTTCTCGAACGACATGGGCGTAAGCGACTCGTGCTCACGCTCAACTTTGGTGTTCTGGCACGACATCAGCGCAATCGCACCCAGAACAACAGCGGGTAAAAGTTTAATGAATCTCATAGTTTAATTATTGGTTGTTAGTTATATATGTATTCTGTTACTGCGCCGAGTATCCCACAATGTTGGTGGCGTAGTCGCTCCACCCTGGGGCCGATTTGTAGGCCTCGACGCTCTGGGCGGGAACGTATATCTTGCAATCCAAGGGCAGGGGCATCTGGGCACCCACAGCATTGGGATTGTTGTCGCTACGCTTAAATGCGGCATAACCCACCGTGGGAGGAGTTGTGGCATGGCAATATACCTGCTTTATGCCTGTACAATCAAAGAATGCCCACGCACCAATGGTTTTTACACTCGCAGGAATGGTAATACTCGTAAGCTTTGCACACTCACGAAACGAATAGTCGCCAATCGACTCCAAACTGTCAGAGAGGGTCACGTTTGTAAGATTCTCACATCCGTCGAAAGCAAACTTGCCAATAGACTTTACCACGCCAGGCATATCTACAACCAAGAGGGGCAAACAATTCTTAAATACCGACCCGTCCACCTTGTTTACAATTTCGGGAATGGTTATGCGGCCCGTTTTATATGCAATATCGTAGAGCACCTCATTCGACACTATAAGGGTGCCCTCCCTCAGAGTGTAGCTCTCCTGGGGTTTGCCTACCGTCCCTATTGCGTAGGTGTCGGCATATCGTATACCGTCCACCACGGGCAACTTGTTGCAACCCTCAAAAACTCCTTTGGGCGAAATGTAGCTAACACCATCGGGAATATCAATGCTCTCCAACTCTACGCACCCGCCAAAAGCACCAGGCCCAATCTCCTCGATGCCCTCAGGAAGGAGAATGCTCGACAGCTTCAAACAGTTGTTGAAAGCCTCGCGGTAGATGATGGTCACACCTGTAAAATACTGAAATTCGTCGAACGAGGTGATGTTGGTGTTGCGAAAACGATTGTCTATCGAGGTGACTGCTGCTGCCTCTTCGTATGAGAGTTTGCCATTACCGTCGGTATCCCACTGATTTACGCAAATTGTTTTTACGTAGTCATCGGCAAACTTGATGTTGTTGTTGCTACACCCTGCAAGCAAGGCGAGAGCAACAGCCCAAATGGTGAGTTGGAGTTTTTTCATCATACTGCAATGTTTTTGTCTGTTTGAGAGTTGTTGAGGTTTGCTACTCTGCCGCAGCGCTGCTCTTTTTAAGCACCTCATCGAGTTCGCCGAAGATCTGCGAGCGCAGAGCCCTCAGCTGCTCCACCCTCTGGCGGTTGCGGGACAACACAAAGCGTCGGTGGCCCATAGCCTTTGTCACCCAGCGCACATAGTTCCAGGCGTAGATAAACATCAGCGGGAAGAGCGCAAAGTAAATCAGGCCCCTCAGCCAGCCACCCGTGCAGATCATCACAATCGAGGGGATGATGCAACAGATGGGGTAGGTGATAAAGGCCGTTGCGCCAAGGTTAATGGAGCTGTGGAACATCTGGTCTTTGATAAAACTCTTTATGAGCAGTGCGGGCACGATAAACATCAGCGCCGTGGGGATTATGCAAGCGATAAAAAGTGGCAGGCCGAGCAACAACATTGCTCCCTTCCAGAATTGGTCGTAGCGGTGGTGTTCGCCCTCGAAGAGCCAGTCGCGAATACCGAGCTCTTTGATGCCTTTGCTCAGTTGGTCGGTCTTCTCGAAGATGCTCTTCATCTGGTCGGGGTACTGCTCCACGGCCTTCTCGATTTCGGCCACCAGAGCCTTGTCCGATTGGAGCTTTTCGGGCAGCTGGTCGGGGTTGAGGCCCTTGGCCTCGGCATAGTTAGTGCCATAAGCACTCTCGCGCAGGAAGTCAATCTCGTCGTAGTTTTCGAGGTTGTTGATGTTGAGCATCAACTCCTCGATTTTGGCCCTCACGATGGCATTCACCTCGCGCATAGCTTGGCGGGGCTGCTCTTTGTACTGCTCGTAGTAGGGCGCAAGCGAGATGGGCTCGCCGAAGCGAATCATCATATCCTCGCGGGCGTGGAAGTAGTGCGAGTAGTGGTTTGCGGTGGGCATAACGAAGACCTCCTTCTCGAAGCCACTCGCCTCGGCAGCACCAAAGGCCATTTTCAGATAGGCCATAGAGAAGTTACCGAGCCAGCGTTTGTTTTGGTGGCCACACTCGGGATAGAGGATTACGGTTTCGCCCGAACGGAGTGCGTTGTCCACCTCCGAGAGGGTTGCTTTGTTTTTGTTTACTGCCGAGAAGCCCTCGTAATTGACACGATAGGCGGGCAGAAGTCCGAGTGCGCGGAGGAATTTGTTTGCCAGCGGGTGTACGGCAAAGACGTTGGCACGGGCCAAGAAGTTGGGCCTGCGGTCTTTGAGCAGCAGTGCCAGCGTAAGAGGGTCGTTAAGGCAGTTTTGGTGGTTCGACACGAGCACAACGGGGTTGCCATCGGCGGGCATATTTTCGATACCCTCGGCGTGAACCCTGCGCCAATATAGGTTTTTATTCAAGAAGTCGACGTAGTTGCGGAAGGCTGCGGCCCAACGCTGACGGCGACGTGGTTTCATATCTGCTCCCATAGCTTAACTTGTAGTTTAGGGTTGTTCGGTTTGTGTGTTAGTGTGTGTTTGCTGTTGTGGTGTGTGCCCTTCGGGCAAACTCCACCTAATACTTACAAAAATAAGTAAACTTTTTGGAACATCAACATTTACCACCCAAAAGCAACCACAATGGCCCCCTAAACACCATTTTTCTGCCCACAGAGTGCAAAAAAGGGTACCCAAACGGACTTTTTGACCATTTGGGTACCCCGAGAGGTTTGTGCAAAAAAAGCGCGACTATTTGAGCGTCAGTTTTTTCACATAGGTATCGTTAATATCCTTGCACCCGACCGTCTGAGCCTCGTGCATAGGCATCCAGTCGTAGTACTTTTTGCCCTGGTAGACAACCTCCACCAGATGGTTTGTGATGTTGTCGCTGGTGCCGGGCTTGTAGAAGGGGTTCACCTGGCCAAAGTCGTAGCAACCCTCCGAGTCGGTTGTGCCACCAAAGGTAGCCTGCTCGGCCACAGCACCCGAGTAGGGATATACGGGGTAGAAGTTAATCGTAGCTCCCACCACAGGGGCTCCCTGCTGGTCTACAACCACCACCTTGGTACCACCCTTGGGGAAGTAGTCGTTGGCATCGACACCCACCTTTGCGTCGGCCGACTTGTTGATGAGCAGCAGCGCATACTCCGACCAGTGGCGCAAGCCATACGGATAGTTCATCATACAGGTAATGCTCTCGTGGCCCATGCCGTTGATGGGGTTTTTGGATGCCTCGACCTCGCTGGCATAGAGGTCGGGGACTCCGCGATAGTGACCAAACTCGTGGGCAATAGCGTCGATGGCATAGCCCGTAAAGAGGTCGCCGTGGCGGTGCGACACGTTCATATATGGGGGGCCTAACCAACCCGTGGGGGTATCGCTGTCGTTGGTGTTGCCGTGCATAAACATTCGGAAGTCGAAGTCGGGATTTCCCACGCCTCCGGTGCGGTAAACAACGCTCGACAGAGGGCCCGAAAACTCCTGGAAGTCGATCATAAAGAAGTGCACCTCGTTACCTCCTGCGTCGTTGATGCCGGGCACTTGGAAGTGGGCACTCACGTCGGACATCAGCTTGTCGACCTTCTTCATAAACTCCACACGACCACCGTGGTCGGCGACGGTTTGCCTCTCGGCGTAGACTCTGCAACGGAACTTCCAACCGCCCAGCTTCTCCCACTCTTTCTTGCGGAGGATGTAGTCGTGTCCGGGGATGGGGCCCTCGTTGCCGGTCAGGGTCAGAATCTTTACAAACTCTTTGTCGCCCCTGGCTCCGGCAGCCAATGCCTCGTAGAGGGGCATCCAGCCATAGCCCTGAGTCTCGTCGTAGTTGATTGTTACAAAGTAGTTTACAATCTGTCGGTCGTCGTTGTCGGGGGCCTCGTCGTTGAAGGGGTTTTTGAAGAATATCATGTGGCCGGCAGCGTTCATGGTGCCCTGATAGAGGGCTTTTTCGCTCACCTGGCCACTGCCTTCATAGACGGGGTAGAGTTGCATCTGAGCCCCTTTGGCCAACGCTCCCTCGGCGTTGTAGACGCGCAATTTGATATTCTCGCTGGGCAGATAGGAGAGCTCCTGCTTGGCCACGCGCCTGTCGGCTGCTTTGTTGATTACGTTTTTGGCATACTCCGACCACTCGTGGGTGTTGAAGGGGTCGTTGGTGACGCAGCTCTCGGCCTCGAATTTTTTCTTAGCTACGGGGTTGTTCAGAGCCTCCACCTCGCCTCCTTTCAGAGGAGTAACGCCTCGCGAACGAGCCAGATTGATAACCAATTCGCCCACAGCATTTGCACCCCAGGTGCGCTGGTGGGTGTGGCCAATGGCCAGATAGGGGGCGCCCACCCAACCCTCGGCCAAGTCGTCTTCGGCTGCGTGGGTGTTGATGACGATGCGCAGGTCGAACGAGTCGTCTACATCGTTCTCGTCGAGCATCATAATCTGGTGCGAGGGGCCCTCGAACTTCACAAACTTGGTCATGTAGAAGTGCACCTGATTGCCACCCTCGTCGTTGATACCACTCACCTGGAAGTAGGCACTTGCGTCGGCCAGCAGTTTATCTACCCTCTTGACAAACTCTTCCTCTCCGCCATTGTCGGCCACAGTTTGGGCCTCGCCATAGACTTTGCAGCGGAACTTCCAACCATCCAGAGCCTCAAAGGCTTCGGTACGGTTGATGAGGTCGTCTTGGGGGTTGCCTTCGGGGATGTCGGTACACCCTGCAAGCAGGGCTACCAACATCCACACGAACAAAAATCTTCTTTTCAGCATTATTGCCATTACTATTTGACGGTTATGGTTTTAACGAAGGTGTTGATGCCTTTGGCACCTGCGGTCTCGGCCTCATACATAGGCAGCCACTCATAGATGGTTTTGCCGTTGTGGTTAATCTCTATCAGGTTGTTGGCGTTGTTGCTATCGAGGTTTGTTTCGCCTGCTTTCACAAAGGGGTTCTCGGGGAATTTGTAGAGGCCCTCGCTGTTGGTGGTGCCCACAAAGCGGGCTTTTTTGGCAACCTCCGAGCTGTATGCAGCCACAGGGTAGCACTTCACTTCGGCACCTTCAATGGCATTGCCGCTGCCGTCTACGACTTTAATCTGAGTGCCACCTTTGGGGAAGTGGTTGTAGTGCATCACGCAGAGGCGCTGACCGGCCGAAGCGTTGATGAGCAACTGTGCATACTCCGACCAGGTGTGGATGCCGTAGCAGTAGTTCATAATGCAGGTGGGAGCCTCGTAAGCCCTTCCGTTGATGGGGTTGCCCTTGGCGGGAACTTCGGCAGCGTAGAGGTCGGGAACACCCCTCATGTGGCCAAACTCGTGAATCAGTGCGTCGAGTGCATAGCCACTCCACAAGCCGCTGAAATCGTGTCCGAGGTTGAGGTAGGGCGAGCCAATCCAACCGCCCGAAACGTCACCCTCTTCGGCGTGGGCGTTGATTACTACGCGGCAGTCAAACTCGGTCGAAACCTTACCATCGCTCTTGTACATAATACTCTTTGATGTACCCTCAAACTCCTCGAAACCAATCATAAAGAAGTGAATCTGGTTGCCGCCCTCGTCGTTGAGGCCTGCCACCTGGAAACCCTTGCTGGCGTCGGCCATCAGCTTGTCTACCTTCTTCATAAACTCGATGCGGCCACCGTAGTCGGCTACGGTTTGCTTCTCGCCATAGACCTTCACGCGGAACTTCCAGCCGGGGAGCTGCTCAAACTCGCCCATACGGTCGGTCTTGTAGTCGTCGCTGGGGATATTCACCTCGTTGCCGGTGAACTTGATGGTGCAAACATAGTTGTTGTTGCCCTGAGTCTTGGCCAACTGAGCCTCATACATTGGCATCCAACCATAGGCCCTTTTGCCGTTGTGGTCTACCTCTACGAGGTAGTTGGTGATATTGTTGTCGGGATTCTCCTGATCGGGAACGATGAAGGGGTTCTTGGGGAATACAAAGTTGCCCGTAATGCTCAGCTCGCCTTCATAGAGTGGCTTCTCGGCCACTTTGTTCGAGTAGGCATAGACGGGGTAGAATCGCATATAAGCACCCGTGGCGGTCTTGCCGTCGGCGGTCAGAGCGGTAGCTTTGATGCCGCTGGGGAAGTGGTTGTAGTGCATCACGCAGATACGTTGGTCGGCCGAGGCGTTGATGAGAGCCTTGGCGTAGTCCGACCACACCCTCTCGCCATAGGGGTAGTTCATAATACAGCGAACAGCCTCAAAAGCCTCGCCATTTATGGGGTTGCCTTCGGCTGGCACTTCGGCAGCATAGAGGTCGGGCACACCGCGGGTGTGTCCAAACTCGTGCACAAGTGCATCGATAGCATAGCCGCTCCACAAACCCTTGTAGTCGTGGCCCAGATTGAGGTAGGGCGAGCCCATCCAACCGCCCGACATATCGCCTGCCGAGGGGTGGCCGTTGATGATAAGACGCAGGTCGCAACTCTTGTCCTTGTCGCCATCGGCGCTGGTCATATACTTGCGCGAGTCGCCCTGAAACTCAACAAGTTCGGTCATAAAGAAGTGAACCTGATTGCCGCCCTCGTCGTTAATGCCGGGCACCTGGAAATACTTGCTGGCATCGGCCAACAGTTTATCCACTTTTTTCATAAAATCCTCCTGCGAGCCTTCGTCTTTGATGGTCTGGCTCTCGGCGTAAACCTTGCAGCGGAATTTCCAACCTTCGAGCTTTTCGAACTCGGCAGCGCGGTCGATGTAGTCGCCCTCGGGAATGGAGGGTGTGGGCTCGTCGGGCTCGTTGCACGAGCAGAGCGAGAAGCCCATAATGGCAAACAGAATTGCAAAAATCTTTTTCATTGTCATAGGTTTATGTTTAAAATTTATTGTAATTCAACAACAATGGTGTGGTCGGCCAACTCTCCCTTGCCGCCCGCCTTGCCGAGGGTTGCACGGATGGTGGTTGTGGTGTCGGTCTGGCCCACAATTTCTCCGCCCCCGACCGATTTGACCTTCGAAAGGGTGAGTAGTTCTATGTCGTAGCTGCGCTCGGCCACGCCTGCCACTTCGAGGTGATAGAGGCCCTGCTGAGCGTCGAAACTCTCGCGGTGGAGCTTTATGCCGTCGTCGGGCATACCCACCCAGGCGGGTTGTAGGTTGAGCATAACACCTATACCTCCGGAGTAGTGTACGACCACCTCTTTGCTACCCTTAATGGTGAGCGGAGCAATGGTTACACAACGATTTTGCACATCGTCGTAGAGGCTCCACTCCACCTCTTGCCCGTCGATGCACACACGTTCAACGGCGGTGGCCAGGGGCAGCACTGCCGTAAAATCAATCTCCACACCCTCTTTGGCCTCGATAGTGTAGCGGTATTCGCTTGGGGTGCGTTGATACTCTACCCCCACTCGTTTTTTGCCAACGGGGATGTTGCCCACCGATGCGTGGCTCCAATCTACGGGGAAGGACGGAGCGAGTTTCAGATGGTTGCTCCGAGCGTTGCTTTCGATGCCGAGCATGCCGACATAGAGAGGGTAGAGGTTTAGGCTGCTCGACCACTGTTGGTGCGAACAGATGCCCGTAAAGTCGAGCTTGTCGCCCAGAATAACCTCGGGCAGATTGCCGTAGTCCCAGCAATCGTAGAGTCGGAGCGCACTATATGCGTGGCGGAAACCCTGCGAGCGCAATCCTGCACGATACTCGGCCGTGGCGGCACATCCGCTTGTGAAGGGCCACACGTTGCCGTAGTTGTACCCTCCCAGCGCAAAGTGTCGGCTGTTGGTGCCTACGGTTCTTACGCCCCAATCGGTCGAGTAGTATTTGTCCGAGAAGTTGAGCGCAGTTTGCAGGGCTTTTTCCGAGTCGGCAAGGCCGAAGAATACGGGGGTGCAACCATAGATGCACTTCTCCTCTTGGTACGAGCCGTCGCGCATAAGTCCGTGGTTGTAGAATTGGAGTTCCTCGTTCCAGAAGCCTTCGTCGAGCCCCTGCTGACACTTTTGCCTGAGCAGCTTGCACTCCTCGGCAAGCTGTGTGTCGCCAAAGAGCAACCCCATCTGCTCGCACTCGGCCAGAGCGCCAGTCCAGATGGCGGCCAGATAGACCTCGGTGTGTGCTCCGTAGAGGGGGCCACCCTCCTGCAATCCGTGACCTACGTTGGTATTTTCGATAAAACCATCGCCATCGGTGTCGGTCGAAAGGCAGAATTGCAGAGCCTTGCGAATCTTGGGCCATAGTGCCTCCACAAACTCCTCATCGCCACTGCGGCGCAGATAGTAGCCCGCTAATAATATATATAGAGGTGTGGCATCGGCTGCGTCGTAGTGGGCCGAGCCACTTGTGGTTAGCTCGTGGTAGACCTTTCCGTCGGGGTCTTGGAATTTGGCAAAGGTGGTGAGAATATCTCTCACCTTTGCGTAGTCGCCATACTCCACCAGAGCAAGGCTGCTGAACGCACAATCGCGCCCAAAGTACCAAGCATAACCAGGCCTGCCACTTACGGGATGACCGCCACCCCAACCTCGCGAGGTGCTCCAAAAACCGGCCATCAGCGACTTGCCCAACGAGGGAGTGTGGCAGAAGAACTTGTCGAGCGAAATCATCCCCCAATCGTAGGCGGCATTGAACACCTCGTCGCTACTGTTGATGTAGAGCAAGTCTTGGTCGAAGTGGGCGTAGTACTCCTTCGACTCTTGGTAGAGCCTCTGGCTCTTGCCCATATATTTGCCAATGAGTTTGGTGGTGTAGTCCACGCCACTCTCGCCACCACCGATGTAGAGCGTCAGACAGCCCTCTTGTGCAGCGAAGGTGTAGTCGAAGCATACTGATTTGTGCTTGGCTCCCTCACTGCAATTCACCTCGGCAGGCTTTCGGTCAAAGGCGGTGATGACGTTTAGCTCCTTTGCTCGGTCGGCCACAACAGCCACTGCACCCTCTTGGTCGGTGGAGTAGAAGAGTGTGCCGGTCGATTCGAGCGAGTAGGGCCACATAAGCCTCAGGTTGGAGCTGTATTTGATGCGGATATTCTCTATTTCGGCCCCTTCCCAGCGATAGTTGATGCTCATCAGGGGCTCTGTTTGCGAGACGTTGTAAATCTCCCTCACAACAGTGCCATCTTCAAGCGCAAAGCGTCGCTCGAAGTAGTCGGCACAGTGCACAATTTCGCACTCGGCCCTATCGAGCCACACCACCTTGTCGCTACCCTTGTACTGAACACCCACTACAAGGTCGCGCAGAGCCATAATGGGGTGAATCCACACCTCTTCCACACCCCCCAGCTCGTGTCCGAAGGCCACAATCTGCTGGCCCGAGATGTTCCAGAAGTAGGGACGCTTGCCACTGCGTCGGCCTATGAGCTGATTGGGGGTTGGCTCCCAGGGGTTCTCTTTTTTGAGCTTTATGGTGGGAGCAGTGTAGGGTGTTTGGGTGGTGGCAACGGTGTCGTAGGCCCACGCCTTTTCGGCCGAGTGGAACTTGCGGCTGCCACACAACCACGCTATGGTGTTGTCGAAAAAGATTTCGAGGGTCGAGCGGTTGAGGTTCCTCTTGGCAAAGAACAAGTGGCCGCCAATGGCCAGAATTTTGCCCTTGCCCAGAGGGGTTTCCCACACAATTTTGCGCCCCTCGTGATAGTGGATGTAGGCCCAATTTATGCCCAATACTCGTGCACCCTCGGCTTGGGGCAGATTTTTGCCCGAGAAGCCCAGCGTGCGCGAGAGGTGGTCGGTGTCGGACTTCCACACATAGGCTCCGCCCAACAGCCCCTCATAGATGGGGTGTTCGCGGTAGCCGTGATAACCCAATGGGCGACCATAGCCGTGGTCGCGCCCATCTTCGTAGACCACTTCGAGCGGTTGAGGCTCAATGCCCCACTCGTTCAAAAGCCTTGTGGCCTCCATGGTGAGCAGCAGGGCTCCGCCTTGCTCGACATAGGGTAGTGCCACTCTGCCCAACACTGCCGCCTCCTCTGGCGTTATGTTGGTGGTGTCGCTACGGTGGTAGACCACGCAGTCGGCCCAATCGGTGTGCTCTTTCGAGAGCTCCGACAAGCGTACCACACGCGGCTCGCTGCTCCACTCGGTCATCATCTCGGCCATCGCCTCAATTTCGTCGGCGTGGGTAAAGTCCGAGGTTACGACGACCACCCTGTTTTCGGATTGGCACCCCGCAAGTAGGGGCATAAGCCAAGCCCAAACGAGCAGTAGCAACCATCCTCGTGTGAGTTTGTTGGTTTTTGTGGTCTGTTGGTTGGTCATAAGGCAAAAGTGGTTGGAAGATTGCCTCTTGGGTTGTGGGTTTAGATAAAAAAAACTCCGTGGCAGGGGCTTTGGGCCCCCGCCACAGAGTGGAAAGGTTATACTACCAGTTGTCGTTTACGATAGCGTGCTCAACCCTATCAACGTGAATGGTATACTCAACGGTATCCTCATACTCGTAGTAGCGGTCGATGTACTCCTCGCCCAAGTCGATAGTCTCTTTAATCTCCTTGGTTGCGGTGTAGTCGAAGGGCTGCTCGTAGATGGTCTGGTGGGTGAAGGGCAGCTCGCCACCCTCTACACACTTAGCATTTGTCAGACCCCACTCCCAAGCGCCATACTTGATGTCCTCGCCATTGAAGATGTAGGTCTCCTGCTGGCCGTCCCAGTTCTCGTAGGTGAAATACACCTTGGCTCCGGGCAGTGCGGGACTATCCCACATAAACACAGCACCTCTGGAATTCCACTGAGCATTTTTGATTTTTGCTGCGGGGAATTTTTTCAAGTAGTTCGAGCTCTCTACCAACTCGTCGTAAGCGCGGTAGTAGACCGACTTGGCCAACATGGCTTTGTGCTCGGCCATGGTCTCCTCCGAGAGTACGTTGCTGGTAATCTCGTAGGCGATAGAGCGGTTGCCCGAAGCGTCGAAAGTGTAGATCTCGTAGGTGTAGTTACCCTCTTCGAGGTTGTCGAGCGAAACGCTGATCATACCGTCGGTATACTCCTCGGGGAAGGTGAACTCCTGCGAGTTGGCACCGAGGTTCCAATATACGATACCACGAACTGCCCTCTGGCGGGGGTAGAAGATGTTCAAAACCTGCTTGTTGACGCCAATCAGAGTGCCAACCGAGTCAACACGAGCAGCATATACAGTCTCTCCCTGGTCGAGGAAGGGCTGGTGAAGGTCGTTCATCTTGTCGCAAGAGAACATACCCACAAGTGCAAAAAGCACAATAATCGAAGATAATACTTTTGTTTTCATACTGCTTTTCTGTTATTTGTTCTGTCCCCAGAAGAGAAGTTCAAAGAAGTTGATAAAGGTGTTGTCGCCACCCCAGTTCTCGGTGAACTCGAAACGATAGTACTTATACGAATTGATCTTCTCGGGATCGAACTCGAAGTCCTCACCGTTCTGAGCCACATAGGCATCCTCGTCGGAGTACTGACCCGAAGGCAGACCCGAAGGCTTAACCGAGGTGAAATCTTTCAGGTGAACCCAAGTGGGGTCGTTGGTGTCGTCAACGGGGTTGTTGCTACCATAAACGCTGAAACATTTGGGGTTACCATTCTCCCACATCTCGCCGTGACGCTGAACGAGTTTCATACGGCTCAACGATACTTTGGAGGTGAACTGCATGGTGAAACGTGCGGGCCAGTTGCCACCCTCAACGGTGGGTTTCGAGAACCAACCCCAAGGCTCGGTCAAGTCGCCATTCAGAGCGTAGTTAAGAGCCCAACCGTAGGCGATATCGCTATCGCTGGTCATCTTGTACTCTTTGTAGGTACCGGGTTTCAACTGCTCCTCATACCAAGGTTTAGCGTTGAACCTGCGCTCGTTGGTGGCATTCTCCCAGCGGTCCGAGATTGATACACCAAATTTGATGTCGGCAACCTCCATACCACGAGCCGCATATTTAGCGGTCTTCGAGTTCGAGTAGTAGGTATTAACCTCTTCCCAGTCGCCACCAGCCACACTCCTCTTCAAGGTTACGGCAATAACGCTCTCGGTGGGGTTCTCCCAGGTGAGGGTTACACCACCAAAGGTGGGTTTAACCTCTACCGACTCCAAGATGTCGTAGATAGGGCTGGGTTTGGGGGTGATGGTGATCTGTACAGGCTCCGACTCGTTGCCACTGCGGTCGCCGGTAACGATGTCGATGATGCGGGGATCGGTGTCGGCATAGCCCCTCACGCGGAGGGTGTCGTCGTACATCGAAACGCGGGTGTTGATCTTCTTGCCGTTGGCCAAGGTGTAGTTAGCCTTGACGTAGAGCAAGTCTTCGTCGTCGGGAAGGGTGTAGAAAATGTCTGCACCACCCGGTACGCTATTGTAGCCCACCTCGGTTACCATACCGGGAGCCACGCCATCCATAGGGGTAGAACCTACGGGTTGCTCCTCGCAAGCAAAGAGCATAAAGGCAAGCGCGCTAAGTACAAAAATGTATTTTTTCATAATTTATCTCTTTATTTCTTGTTAGCAAACTACCAACCGTAGTTCTGGGTGAGTTTGGGGTTGATAAGCATCTGGTTCTGGCTGATGGGCCACAAGTAGTCCCTCTGCGAGAATTTCTGGAATGCGTAGGTCAGCACCACTTTGTTGTAGTACTCTGCGGGGCTCTTGCCGCTTACGTTCCAAGCCTCCACTTTGCCATTCCAGTATTTGGTACCCTCCATCCAGCGGCGGATATCCCACATGGTCTGGCCCTCCATTGCAAGCTCAATCATACGCTCGCGGTGGATAATCTCGCGCAAGCCCGACTGAGTCTCGGGTTTAGCGGGGTTGGTCGAGTAGTTCCTCCACGACTCCTTAACGCCTTTCAGACCGGCTTTGGCACGGATGGCGTCGAGGATGGCGTAAACCTGCTCGCTGGGACCGCTATACTCGTTCAGAGCCTCGGCATAGAGCAAGTAGAGATCCGACATACGGATAATGGGGAAGGGACAAGCCTCGGCGGTGAAGCTCGATGCGCTGAATGTGGTATCAGGAGCAACAAGTTTCTTGGCATAGTAGCCGGTAACCGAGTAGAGCGAGGCCCAAGTCATACCCTGCAACTGCGAGAATTTCGAGGCCAGAGTGTAGAGCTCCTCATATTTGTTGATGTCGGTTTTGCCGTTACCCCACCAGATACCGCCGTCGAAACCAATCGAAGCGTAGAAACGAGGCTCACGATTGAAGTGCTGCTGTGCGGTAACAAAGGGAAGACCGGTGGCAGCATCGGCATTGATCGATACTTTCCATTTCTCCTCCTCGGTTGCGGCGCGGAGCTCGTGGCGGTTGTCGTAGTCGAAAGTTTTGTCCTCCTCCATAGGCACACCATTCTCGGTGTAGTAGAGGTCGGCAACAAAGTGGGTAGGTGCAAGCGAACCACCCTTCACAGCAGAGCTCTTCAAAGCGTCGGCGTGCAGACGGGGGATTGCATAAGCCTGCAACCAGTAGGTGCTGGTTTTGGTGTAGCCCCAAACGGTCTCGGTGTTCCAGCGGTCCCAAATCTTGTTGCGGATTTGGAGCTGCAATTCGAGCTCGTCGTTCAGAGTGTAGGCGTGTGTGCCCAGAGTGTAGAGAGTGTGGCCTGCGCCCTCAGCCTCGCTGATTGCATCTTCGAGTGCCGAAACAGCCAATTCCCATTTCTTCTTGTCGGCGCCAGCCTCGGGGAAGAGTTTTTTGCCACGGTCGTCGGTAATCTCGGCATAGTTGCTATTGCCGTTGAACAGAGGCGATGCGTTCAGAACCATCAGTTTTGCCTTCACAGCCTTGGCGATAGCTTTGGTTGCGCGGCCCATCTCCTCGGTCTCTTTCTCGATACGGGCGGGCAGGTGCTCATAAGCCTCGTCGAGCAGATCTGCTACGTAGGTAACACACTCGTCCCAAGTGTTGCGATAGCTACGAATCTCGTCGGGAGTGGCGTTGATGTCGTAGTTCTTGTCGCAAATAACGATAGGACCATACATCCTCATCAGGTAGTAGTGGTAGTATGCTTTGAGGAATTTAACCTCGGCAATCCAACGCTCTTTGGTCATAAAATCGAGGTCGAAAGGCTCGTCGATTTTCTCCAAGAAGGTGTTGCAGACACGGATACCCTGATAGGGGGTGTCGTACCAGGTGTCGCTCTCCCAGTTGTTGCAAATGGGGGCACTTACGTTCTGACCGCCGGTGATAAGACCGAGGTTGTAGAGGCTGATAGCGCCGTTACCGGTCTGGTACGAGAGGAACTCGCCCGAACCCATAACTGCGGGATCTTTGGTGTAGTCCATATAAGGCATCAGGTACGAATAGCAAGTATAGAGATACTTCTCAGCCTGAGCCTTGTCTTGGAATGCGTGGTCGATCGTCGGCACGTCATCGGGAACGATGTCGAGGAAGTCGCACGAAACTGCGCCAATGGCCATTGCGCCCATAACGCAGAAGACTTTTATGCTATTAAGTAATTTTTTCATGTTTTGCTTCTTTTTAGGTTGGGATTAGAAATTGGTCTGGATACCGATGTTGATTACACGCTGAATGGGGTAGCCCAAACCGTTACCTTTCATCTCAGGATCCCACAGTTTGAATTTGCTCCAGGTGAGCAGGTTGGTACCGCTCAGGTAGATACGTGCGGTCTCAAGACCGAGTTTCTTGGTCTTGCTGCTGGGAAGGCTATAACCCAACTCAGCCGATTTCAGACGCAAGAAGCTACCGTCACGCATAAACCAGGTACTGGTCTGAGTGTTGTTGTTGCTCAGGGTCTCCGAAAGACGGGGCCAGAAGGCGTAGATGTCGCGGTTGTCCTCGGTCCAAACGCTCTCCGAGATAGCAGTCAGCAACTGACGCTGGCCGTTGATGAAGGGAGCAACGCTGTTGGGATCAATCCAGAACGACGAACGACCCGAGCCCTGGAAGAAGCAAGAGATATCGAAGCCTTTGTAGCCGAACGACACACCAAAGCCGTAGATTACCTCAGGAGTGTAGGGGTAGCCGATGGGTACCATATCGAGCGAGCTGATGATACCATCTTTGTTGATGTCTTTGTACTTGATATCACCGGCCGAGGTTGCAATATCGCCACCGAAGTTCTGGGCGGGCGAGTTGAGAACCTCAAGGTCGTCTACAAACAGACGCTCGGCAACGTAACCGTAGGTCTGACCCAACGACTGGCCGATGTGCGACAACCAAGGAGTTGCCGAGTAGTCGGGCTCCTCGTAGATCTTGTACTCGCTGGTTGCGTAGGTGAAGTTACCGGTAGCGGTCATCCACATATCGCGGTTGAACGAGTGGTTGTACTGCATTGCAACCTCGAAACCGCGGCCCTCTGCCTCACCGACGTTAGCGCTGATGGGAGCCTCGAAACCTGCGGTCGAGGGGATAAATGCACGGGTCATCAGAATGTTGCTACGATTCTCGGTAAAGTAGTCGAACTGCCACGACCAGTCATCCTTGATGGTCATCTCGATACCCAAGTTCATCTTGCGCGAAATCTCCCACGAGATGTTGGGGTTGGCGTACTGCGAGATGGTTACACCAGGTTTAGAGGTGTTAATCGAGGTACCGAAAGCGATGCTCTGGCTCGAGTCGTTGAGGTTTACGTTCGAGAGGTAGAAGAAACGGCCCTCGCCAATAGCGTCGTTACCCACAAGACCATAGGTTGCTTTCAGTTTCAGCATAGTCAGATAATCTTTCAGACCCTCGGGATAGAACTCCTCGTTCGACACGATGTAGCCCACACCTGCCGAGGGGAAGAAGCCCCAACGGTGCTCTGCGTCGAAACGCTCCGAACCGTTGTAGCCAAAGTTGGCCTCCAAGAAGTAACGGCTGTCGTAGGCGTAGGTGAAACGACCTGCCAAGCCCATGTTGCGGTAGGGCAGTGATTTCTGCAAATCACCGGCGTTGCCATAGAGCTGCTCCTGCAAGGTCATTACCAACAGACCGGTTACGTTGTGTTTCTCGTTGAACTCGCGGTTGTAGTCAACGGCAGCCTCCATATAGAGGGTCGAGTTAACGTCCTTAGCACCCTCGGTGTAGGAGAGTGCGTTGCTACCCTCGTTCAGAGCGCGGATGGTGTAGACACCGGTATCGCGGTCGTAGGTACCGAGAGTGTAGTAGTAGGGGGTCATCTCACGACGCAGGTCGAAGTACGAGTAGCGGTTGGTGTTTACCAGTGCGCGAGCCGACAGACCCTCGGTGATAGCCGACAGATCCTGTTTCAACTCCACCTGAGCCAGCATCGACGAGGTCGAGTACTGTTTGAAACCTTTCACCATCTCGGCGTAGGGGTTGGTGTAGGTGTTGTCGCTGTTGCGACCGAACATGGTGTGCTGACGAGCCTCCAAGATACCCTCCTCGGGAACAAAGGTTGCGGGGAAGGCAACGGGGTTGGCGTTCATAACCATCTTGTAGAGGTCCGAACCACCGGTAAGAGGACCGGTGTAGTCGTCAAATGCACCGTGCAGACGTGCGGTAACGGTGGTGGTGTTGGTAACCTTAACGTTGAAGTTGGCACGCAGAACATAACGGTTCAACTTGATGTTGTTGTTGTATTTGTTCATGTTGTCGTTTTTCAACACACCGTTGTCGCGCGAGAAGGCACCCGAAATGTAGTAGTTCGATACGCTACCACCACCACTAAGGTTGAAGTTCATACGGTTGTTGGCGGTAACATTCTTGAACAACATGTCATACCAGTCGTTTGCGGGGTATACGTTGTTGTTGCCACCAGCTTTGGTACCTGCGATTTTCTCCTGCGAGTAGGGCAGGGTAGCGGTCGGGTTACGGGTTTTTACTGCCTCGTTGTGCAGATTCATGTATGTAATGGGATCTGCGAGCGATACGTTGGTAGTAGGCGAGCTGAGCGAGGTCTCGTAACGGATGTTCAGTTTTGCTTTACCCTCAACACCATTTTTGGTGGTAATCAAAATCACACCGTTAGCACCACGAGCACCATAAAGTGCAGCTGCGGTTGCGTCTTTCATCACCGAGAAGCTTGCGATATCATCGGGGGTGAGTCGAGCCAGATCGTCGCTGCTGCTCTCGTTGTTGTCGATCAGAATCAGAGGATCCTTCTTGGCCGAAGCACCGAACGACGAGATACCACGGATGAAGAACTGTGCGTTGTCCTGTCCGGGCTCACCACTCACCTGATACGAGATGATACCTGCGGCACGACCTGCCAGCGCGGTGGTAAGGTTGCTCGAAGGTACTTTCAGCTCCGAAGCCTTGATGGTCGACACCGAGGCGATCACGCTCTCTTTTTTCTGCTTCGAGAAGGCCACCACGGTAACCTCTTCGAGCTCGTCGGCTTTGGGACGCATAAATACGTTGATCTTCGTCTGGGTGCCCACGAGAATCTCCTGAGTGTCGTAGCCGAGGAACTCGAATACCAACACGTCGGTAGGAGCTACGTCGATGGTAAATCGACCTTCCCTGTCAGAGATAACACCTCGGGTCTCTCCCTTGACGGTAACGCTTGTACCGGGCATTGGTTGCTGGTCGTCATTAAGAACCTGACCGCTTATGAGGCGTGTCTGTGCAGACAGCTCAAAAGAGCATAGGCCCAACAATAACCCCAACCAAATACCAATTTTGGGTAAAAGTTGTTTCATAAGGTTTTTTGTAATTTAAGTTAAACAATAATGAAGTGATTTTTGTGTGTTTTTGTAGTCTTGTTGTGGTGTGGGAACTCTGCTATGCAGAGTAGGATTGTGAAGTTGTTTTTGTGTGTCTATAAGGTCTTAGGTTTTATGGTGTGTTTTTTGGGTTGTCAGTTTTGCAGGATAAATGTAGGGTTTATTTTTATAAAAATAAAAATGGGGGTTGGGCGTGGTGTGATTTTTTCATTTTTTGATACAATTTTACAATTTTTTGGCCCCAAATCGCCCCTCCGAGGGGGTTAAAAAAGTGCGAAAACGGGTGGTGTTTGCCGGCAAAAACGGGGGCTCTGTGTGGGCGTGGCGAGGATTTTTGCGGGGCTTGATGGTGTGGATGTTCAAAATTTCTACCGTATGTGTCATTTTGCCAACAAAGGGGGTGGGTTTGTCGGTGAAAAAAGCAATCAAATGGGAAAATTGCACAATGGGGGGGTAATTTTGACAATCTTATACACTTTTTTTAGAAAAAATTTGTTTTTCTTGTTGGAGAATTTGTATCTTTACATTTGTGTTTAGTCGCTAAAAGCCCACATTAACCATTTGATATACTGCGATGTGCAATGTTTCTCGGTTATGTGCAATTTTCGCGACCTCTGTGGTGAGCAAACCTGCGTGGTGAATGTTGGTTTTGTTTCGGAGGGGCAGAAAATGGAAGGCGGATTTTGTTGGCGGGTTTGGAGCGTAAAAACACACATTTTCGTTCGCAAAAAGAGAGAGTGTGATTGCAGGGCGAAAGTGTAAGAATAAATTGAATGGGAATGGCCCCTTCGGGGGTAATAAATGAAAAATCCTCCCGCGAGGAGGTAATAATGGAATAGATGAAGATTAGTAAGTTTGGTAAATTTGCGGGCTTGTTGAGCCTTGTGCTGTTGGCCTCGTTCGGGGTGCAGGCACAGACAGTAGACGGCCCTCAGTATAAGGCGGTGGACGAGATTTCTGCTGCCGACCAGACCGTCGAACAACATCACATCTACTTCCGTTTCGACAAAATCAATCTCGACCGTAGTTACCTCGATAATGCCAAGCAGTTCGACCGCATTAGTGACTACGTCAAAAATTCTCCCCACATCGACAGTATTACCATCTACGCTTGGGCGTCGCCCGAGGGTGTATATGAGCACAACGTGAAGCTCTCGCGCCAGCGTGCCGAGGCTGCCAAGCGTTTTATCCTGAGCCAGCTGCCCGAGGGTAGCTCGTTCACGGCCGACCATATCCGCATTCTGCCTATGGAGGAGAACTGGATTGGTTTGCGCGAGGAGTTGCGTGCCAACTACCACCGCCACGACCGCAAAAAGGTGCTCCGCATCCTCGATGCCAAGATCCCCAACGACACCAAAAAATGGCGACTCAAACAGCTCGACGGAGGCTATACCTATAATTATATTATACGCAAACACATGCCTCGCTTGCGTCTGGCGGCATGGGTGACTATGTATGGTGCCCCTGTGCCCGAGCCTGCTGTGTCGAGGGTTGTGCAGTCGAACATTGCCCAGACTCCCGACATTGTCGAGCAGCCTCAGCAGTTCCAGCCCGAGCCTGTGATTACTCCCATTTCGTGGTCGACCGAGCGCACCATTTTGGCGCTCAAAACCAACGCTTTGTACGACCTGGGTACTGCGGTAAACTTCGCTGTGGAGGCACCTCTGGGCGACCGCTTCTCGGTGCTTTATAACCACATCTGCCCCTGGTGGCTGAGCAAAGACAACAAGTATTGCTTCGAGTTCCTCTCGATGGGTGGCGAGGCTCGCTACTGGATTAAGCCCGAGCCAAGGCCCGCCAGCGAGAAGAGGGTTGTGCGCGATAGGCTTGTGGGCCACTTTGTGGGCCTGTATGGTATGGGTGGCAAGTTCGACTTCCAGTGGAAGGAGTGGGGTTGCTATCAGGGCGAGTTCCTGAGTGCAGGTTTGAGCTACGGCTATGCTATGCCTATCGGCAAGAGGCTCAATTTGGAGTTTTCGCTCTCGGTGGGCTACGCTCGTATTCCCTACCGCCACTACGTTCCTACCAACGATTGGCAAGACCTTATCCGCGACAAGTTCGATGCGGGTACGCTCCACTATGTGGGCCCCACCAAGGCCGAGGTGTCGCTGGTTATTCCCATTACTGTTAGCAAGAAAGGAGGTCTGCGATGAGAAAGTTTAGACTTCTGATTGTGGCCCTGCTGATGGGCGTTGTTGTGGGAGCCTTGGAGGGTTGCAACCGCCGCGAACTGCTCGATCCGAGCTTTACTACCCAGATGAACGTGAAGGTAGACATTCGCAGTTTGGCAAATGTTACCTGCGATGTTTATAACGAGAAGATACCTCTGCCCGTTATTGAGCCCGAGATGATGCGTGTGCTCTTCTATAAGCCCGGCACCAACATTGTGGCGGGCGAGAGCTATATTAGTTCGGTTTCGACCGACGGCGATGGTAACCGTGTGCTTTCGGGTAGCGTGGGTGTAATCCCCGGCGAATACGAGATGGTTATCTACAACTTCGACACCCGCTCTACGATGATTCGTAACGACAATAGCCGTGCTACCATTGAGGCTTATACCGAGCCTGTTGTGGAGTCTATTGCCAGCCGCTTCAACACTCGTGTAGACGAGGCCACCGACATTCTCTACCAGCCCGACCACTTGGTTGTTGCGACCAACGAGCGTGAGGTTATCCCCTACCACGAGGCTGTTCACACCATCGAGGCTGTTGCCGAGTCGGTTGTGGAGACCTTCTATATCCAGATTAAGGTCGAGGGCTTGGAGTATGTGTCGAGTGCCCAGGCGGTGCTTACGGGTATGGTTGGTAGCAATAAGATTGGCTTGCGCCAGAGGGTTACCGACAAGGAGAACGCTGTGTACTTTACTCTGGTGAAGAGCGACGATAAGGGTGCACCTGTGCTATGTAACGTATTTAACACCTTTGGTCGTATCGACGGCTCGAAGAACGACCTTTGGATGACTTTCGATATCCACACCATCGACGGTAGGGTTTTGACCAAGGAGTACGATATTTCTCACTTGTTCGACACCGACGACTTTAAGCAGCACCGCTGGTTGCTGTTCGAGGAGGTTCTGGTTATTCCTCCTCCACCCCCTACGCCTCCCGATCAGCAAGGTGGCGGTTTCGAGCCCTCGTTGGAAGATTGGAGTGAGGAACACCACGACATTATTCTGTAAGGGGCTATACTAAACACGAGATATACAATTTTTTGAAAAGAAAACAATCACAAAAACAAACAATTAATTTATTCACTTAATCAAATTTTTCTACTTATGAAAAAGCTTATGCTTATTGCAGCTGCATGTGTAGCACTTGCAAGCTGCGTGAAGAACGAGGTAGAGCCCGTTGTAAACAATGAGCCTATCAGCTTCCAGGCCGTTAAGGGTTTGGAGAGCACTCGTGCCATTTTTGGCGATACCGGGGAGGATCACTTTATTGCTTCGGCTCTGTTGCACCAGAGTGGCGAGACTTGGGCTACCAACAAGGCTACTGCTCAGGACTTCTTCCTGAACCAGGAGGTATCCAAAAAAGGTAACGTTGATACCGACGCTACTGTCGAGTGGACGACCGCAACTCCTTACTACTGGCCCGAGCAGGGTTCGTTGACCTTCTTTGCTTACTATCCCAAAACCGTTCCCGTTGGTGTAATTTCGGCAGATAGGACTAACTATACCTTTGCCAACTATCAGGATGATGTTGTTGGCAAAACCAAGAACGTAGACTTTATGGTTGCCGATATTGAAACCAAAGCTGGTGAAGATGTTCCTATGGTGTTCCGTCACAAAATGACCAAGATTGCTTTGGATATGAAAGTTGAGAACGTACAGACAGGTCGTGTTATTACCGTTAAGAAAGTTGAGCTCAAAAATGTTGCAAATCTGGCAACTTTTGTTCAGTATACCGACGCCGACGACCATGATGTATGGAACGTTTGGGGTCCTCAGACCGTTGATTACACCCTCTACGATGCAGGCACTCTCGTGCTGAACGCAGCTGCACAGGAGGTTGATTTGGACAAATACATCTACATTCCCCAGGATTTGGCAGACGATGCTACTTTGAAGATCACCTACGATGTACAGACTACCATCGGTGGCGTAGAATCGCACGAGAAAGTTGTTGTTGAGAACACCTTTGACCTGATTCACGACAACTCTGGCACAACCAAAAATGCTGTTTGGGCAAAGAACAAATTTATCACCTACACCATTACCATTGCTGACGCAAAACAGATCTACTGGGAGCCCACCATCATCGAGTGGGAGGATGATCACAACGACGCTATCACTATCTAATAGCCTGATAACCCACATGGCGTAGGGTAGAATTACGCCTCCATAGCCCAAAGGGGATTGATACCCCCTTTGGGTGCAAACGATAGACAAAAAATAATAAACAAATAAAAATCAAAGGAATATGAAAAAACTTTTGCTCGTGGCAGCCGCCTGTGTAGCACTCGCAAGCTGCGTTAAAAATGAAATGGATTTTGGTCCCATCGACGAGTCGCCTATCGGTTTCCAGGCAGTTCAGGGCTTGGAGAGCACCCGTGCAGCAACCGCTCTGCCCGATGCTTCAACCTTCTTGGCTACCGCTTATATGATCGAGGGTGACAAAACCAACTACACCAATTGGGATAGTGCCGCTGCCGGTGACAAAGAGGTTTACTTTGTTGATCAGGAGGTTAAGAAACAGACCAGCGGTGTCAATGCGGGCAAATGGACTACCGACACCCCTTACTACTGGCCCAAGCAGGGTCGCTTGACTTTCTACGCCTACACTCCCAAAGGTGTAACCGCTCCCGCTGTTGCCAATGCAACCAAAAACTACGAGATCGCAGCATATGATGTTAACATCGCAGCAAACAAAAACAAAGACCTGATGGTTGCAGACTTGGAAAAGAACCTCAATGCCAACGACGTTCCCGCAGTGTTCCGTCACAAACTGACCAACGTTCTTTTCACCGTTAAGAAAGCTACCGGTGATGCTCGTACTATCACTCTGACCAAAGTTCAGTTGAAAGGCTTGCAGCACGTTGGTAAATACTCGATGCCTTACAACTACGCGTATGGTTCGGTTGAGGATGAGTGGGTTCCCACCGCAGCAACCGCTGACTACGACTTGTTGACCGCTGATGTTCCCGTTAATAGTGATACTGCTACCCCAGTTGCTGTTACTCAGAACTACTTCCTGCCCCAGGCATTTACCGATACTAAGGTTGTATACATTGAGTACACCATCCAGAATGGCGGTTCGAGCGAGACTGTTAAAAACACCTTCAAACTCTCGGAGCTTGACAACCTTGGTAGCAACGACGACAAGTGGTTGATGAACGACCAGGTAACCTACGCTATCGAGATCGCAGGTCCTACCCAGATTATCTGGACCCCCTCTGTTGAAGGCTGGAAATCCGAGTCGAACGTTATTGCTATCTAATAACACCACAAACCAAACCCATTTGGCGTAGGGTATAATGCGCCTCTCGGCCCAAAGGGGAGTGATTCCCCCTTTGGGTGCTACACTACAAAGAAGAAACAAACCAAAATGACAAGATTGGCCGACATACTCAAACTCGCAACTGTTGTGGTAGCAATGGCTCTCGGCTCGTGTGTTACAAACATGGATACACAAGCACCTGAGCAACAAAGCATCCACTACCAAACAGTTGTGGGACTCGCAGACGACACCCGAGCAATCTTGGACGGTACGTCGTATCCAACTACACTCCCCTTCGCAGCCTTCGCATCACAGCTCGGCGAAGGTAAAACCTGGGAAACCAACAAGGGCGAGGCAACACAGCTTATCGGCGGCGACAAGGTGGAGTATAACACCTATTACCCAGGTGCGTGGTCAACACAAGCCGAATACTATTGGCCCCTCAAAGGCTCAATCTCCTTCTTCGCCTACTCGCCCTACTACGACGCACAGGGCTACGAAATCGAAAACATTGCCTTCACCCACACCACCGGCGAGCTGAAAGTTACCGGCTGGGATGTGTCGGACGCCAAATACAAAGACGTAGACCTGATGATGGCCGACCCCAAATACAACCTCACCGAGGCTATCGCCGCAAGCGGTGTCCCCACCGTATTCCGCCACAAGCTGGCCCGTGTGAACTTCCGCGCAGGTCTGACCTCAGAGTACAAAGAGGGCTCGAACACCTACAAAATCTTCCTCCGCAGTGTGGTGCTCAAAAACATATACACCATGGGCAACTACTCCTCGACCGAAAACAGCGGCCGTTGGACCGAACTGAGCCAGCCCAAGCATTTTGTTATCTACGACAACGTACCGGGTGTGGAGCTGAGCCACTTGACTTCGGCCACCATCGGCACCGATTTGTTGGTAATGCCCCAGGGACACCTCAATGCAGCCTCGGGTGCCGGACTCGAAATCGTCTACTACGACACCAAAACAGGCTCTACGCAGACTATCGACATCATTCTGCGTAACAAATTCCCCGACAGCAACTGGGTTATCAACGGCTCCTATACCTATATGATTATGATAGACCGTGGTGATCCCGACTACATAGAATTTAATCCTCCCACCGTGAGTGGCGACTGGGTAGACGCTGGTACCTACACGCTGACCATCGATTAGTTTGCAGGCAGGCCCACAACCATCGGCACACGAAGTAAGGTTTTATTTATGAGAGCAAAATTGGCACATATCATCGCTGTTGCAATGCTGGCCTCGGCCTGCGCAACCGAGCCCCACACGCCCGAAATGGGCCCTGTGGGGTATGCGCCCGTTATTGCCTCGACTTGCAACCGCACAAATGCAAGCCAAAATATCTATCCCAACGACGTGCCCTTTGGGGTGTGGGTGGGCGCCCTCTACGAAGACAAACTCTGGGAGACCGCTGCCGACGAGTCGAGGGTCTTTATAGAAGATGAACATGTGACTTGGGATGGACAAAGGTGGAATACTGCCACCGACCACCTCTGGCCCTCGGATGCGTCGCTCTCGTTGATGGCCTACTCGCCCGCAACCGCCGAGGCAGAGTTCTCGATTCGCAATGGTGTGGAGTTCCACGACATCGACATCCTCACCGATGGTAACGACAAGCTGATGTTTGCCAACCCCGTGAGCAACCAGCTCTATACCTTCAACAACGGAGTGATAAACATCCCCTTCACCTCGGCCCTGGCGCGGTTGAGCTTTGCGGTTATTCCCCACGTTCCCGACGATGTGGAGGTGGTGGTGAAGAAAATCTCGCTCAGCAACATTCAGCACTGCGGCTCGTTCTGCTCGCTGCCCGAAGCTTCGTGGGCCCCTACGGGCGACACTTATGAGGTTGTTGTCTTTGAGGGCGAAGAGGGCGTGATGGGCTCGGCCTACAAGCAGCTGGGCGATAGCCAGTGGGTTATGCCCCAGAGTGTAAATGCTCACGTTACGGTGGTGTGCGACTACTATGCCCACGATACCGTCATCCCCAACCAGGTCTTCGAGACCGACGAGAAGATGATTTGGAGGGTGGGCAAAGCGTATGACTACACCATCAAGATTTATATGGACGGCATCGGCTTTATGCACGATGTGATTTTTGATGAATTCGACTAAATTATGAAGAGGTATATAGTATACATATTGGCTCTGGTGGCTCTGGTGGGCTGCGACAATCGTGAGCCCGAGCCTATTGCTCAGGAGTTGCTGAGCTTTGGGACTCCCCTTGTGGAGCAGACAACCGACGGCGGCCGTACCGGAGCAGGCTCGTCGTTGATGTATGCATCGGGCATGTCGGGCATGTCGATCGGCCTCTACGGTGCCTACGAAACAGGCGAAGATATCTTCGATGATAAGCCCGAGAACCTCTCTTATAGCGGTGGCAAATGGGATTACACAGAGCATAAACCCTGGAACCGAATTATGGACCACGAATTCCGTGCGTTCCACCCCTACGATCCCACAGGTACCGACCGTGAGCACGGCCTCTCGAAGACCTATGGTATTCAGGCGATGTCGGATGCGGGCAAGCTGGTGTTGAACTACTTTACCCAGACCAACAAGTTCGACCTGATGGTGGCTCGTGCCACTCGTAACCCTTCGGCTGATGCGGAGGGTGTGAGCAAAGTTACGCTCAACTTCAAGCACACTCTGGCGGCGTTGCAGTTCGAGGTTAAGTATGCCACCCACGAGAACGACTACCTCACCTCGGCCCACATCGACGGTATTTTCGACTCGGGAACGCTCTACTACGGTATGCAGTTCGTGGGCGACACCGAGGAGAGTATCAACTGGATTTTGCCCGTGGCCACCTCGGACGATTTGTATGAGTGGAACGGCTCGGAGCTTTTCAACGACACCACTGTTGCCAAGCCTTTCGAGGGCGACAATGTGATATTTGTCATTCCTCAGACCATTGCTGCCAATCAGGCTTCGTTTGAGTTTACCACCCAAGAGGCGGGCTCGGCTGTGCAACACGCCTACTTGCCTGCAATCACCTGGGAGCCGGGCAAGAAGTATGTATACACGATGACGGTGCGTGGTGCTGAGCTGGATGTGAATGTAACAATCAAACCCTGGGACGACAAGAAGTCGAACGTGGATATCTATATCCAGTAGAGTAGGTCGTGGGGCAAAAAGAGAATTACGATGAGAGCGAAAGTGTTGAAACATATATTTGCGGCCATTGTGGCGATTGCTACGATGGGTTGTAGCAACGATTGGGGCGGTGGCTTGGGCTATGGTCCCGAGGAGGTTGTGAACGATGCCGATGTGACGCTAACCATTTCGGGTATGGCCGAGCAGACTCGTGCCATTGGAGATCCGGGTACGGCCAAGGCGGGCGACAAGATGAATTCGCTCACTCTGCTGCTGGTTAGGGGCGATGACACTATCGAGCGCAGGGTGGATGTGCCCTCGAATACGACCAACGAGGTGTCGAGCTTCAATGCAGCCAAGACCGAGGCCACTGTGGAGCTGAAAGATGTGGAGCGTGGTGCTCACAAAATATACCTTATTGCCAACTCGCCCGTGGATTTGAGTGCCTACACTGAGGGTGCGAATGTGGCGACTTTGGGTTTGGCGGAAGTCAAGCTGGCCACCTTGTCGGGAACTGCGGTGCCCGACTACACCGAGGCGGCTGGTATGCCCATGACGGCTGTGGTGGATGTGATGTTCAAGCAGGGCGACAACAATGTTTCGGCCGAGGTTGAGAGGGTTGTTGGTCGCTTTGGTTTGAATTTCTATAACCACGTTGTCGATGCGGGCTACACGGTTGTGGTTTCGAATGCGGAGTTGTCGGCCTTCAATGCGAGCAGCGGCTACTTGTTCAACCACGACTACACTGTTCCTGCGGGCAACACCTACCGTAAGTTCTTCGACGGAGCGTCGGGCTCTCAGAAGGTGCCCACCTCGGATAAGGCTGTTCCGTTTGACTCATATTTGTACGAGACCGATGGCGCTGCCACCTATGAGCTGAGCTTCGCTGTGGGTGTATTCAATGGCCTTGCTGCGGGCGTAACCCCCCAAGTTACCTCTATGAGTACCTCGGTGGATACGGAGCACAACCACAACTCAATGGTTGCCGGTCACCCATATCTTCTCTACAATGCCAATAGTAATCGTTACCTCTACATGAATGGCAACAGCTTGGCTTTGGCGCAGTATGTTCCCGCTACCAATTACGAAAACTATTTGTGGACATTCTCTTCCCAGAATGCGGGCAAGATTAAGAATGTGGGTACGGGCCGTTGGATTTCGAGGGATTACTCCACCCTTCAAACCACCAATAGCGAGTCAAGTGCCGAAACATTTACGAGGGGCACTTCGGGTTCGTCGATGTGCTTGCGCTCGTCGTATACTTACGGATCTTATAGATATTTTCTTAGTGCAACTTCCAGTAGTGTTTCTTTGAGTTATGAATATAATGTGGATATACCCTCAAATCTCAGCTCGTTGTGGGTGTTGCGTGAGATTACAAATAAGCCCCAGTGGAATGTAAGTAGTTCGAATGTAACGGCGAGTATCTATCACTCGGCTCCGCTGACCTTTATCAACGACCTCGGAAGCCCCGTGCCACTCACACAGATCAAGCGCAACGAAAACTTGCAGGTGGGTGTAAACATATTCTACAACCCCCAGACCGGCGACTTTAACTTCGACGTGGTGCCCTGGGATAACGTAAGCGGCGACGTAACATTTGACTAATCAACCCCGAGATTATGAAACGACTATTCAACATACTCCCCCTCGTGGCACTTCTGTTTGGAGCCGTGGCTCTGGGCAGCTGTACCAACGACTTGGGCAACGATAATATGAGCCCCAATGGCGGTGGCTCGTCCGACTGCATTGTGCTCAACTTCGATGCACCCCAGAGCGACGTGGTGATTCAGACTCGTGCACAGAACCTCGACGACCAGAACGAAAACCGTGTGCGTAACCTCTATGTCTTCATCTTCGACACCGACGGACACAAGATCTACTCCTACTACTTCGATTCGAGCAACAAGGTAGACGATGTGACAGGCAAAGACTACAACTGCTGGTCGGTGGTGAACACATCCTCGCTGCCCACTCGCACTCAGGGCAAGATTATGATTCGCACCACCTCCAAGGCCGACGCCGATTATAGCATCTATGCCATCACCAACCTCGATTCGAGCTTTGTGGATATCTCGTCGGACCGTTTGTCGCAGATTCAGACCGAGGAGGAGCTGCTCCGCACCCAGGGCAAGATGTTGCAGCAGACCGTCTCGCGAAGCGGATATTTGCAGATGAGTGGCAAGTTGGAGAATGTGCATATCGATGGCGATGGCAACATCACCCACGCCACCGATGCCACCCTACACCTCTACCACATGGATGCCAAGGTGCAGGTAACACTCACACACGGCTCCAATGTGATGTCGCTCTCCAATGCGCGCATCCAGATAGTCAATCTGCCCAAAGTGAGTTATGTGTGGTCGAAATATGCCCCCGACGACGCAACCTCCACCGGCGAAGGCGAGGTAACCTCGATAGACGATGTGTTTAGCAGCGCCGAGGTGGGTTTCGACGATATCTCGCAGAGCACCTCTGCCGGTGTTACCACTACCACTTGCAAAGCGTGGTTCTATATGCTCGAAAGCCGTCAGACACCCAAGCAGCAGATTCCTATGGCGTGTCCCGACAGCGAATGGGAGGCCTACGACCCCGCAAAGACCAACTACAACCCCTACTTCGAGCGTGCACGTCAGACCAAAGATGCCACACCCCTCACACCCGGCTATGGTCACAACGAGGTGGATGGCAATGGCAACAGAAACTTTATGTATGCCAACAACCTCTCGCCCTATATGCTCATCAAGTGTAACATTGCAATGGAGCTCACGGGTGCTGAGGCCGGTCAGGAGTTGGGTGGCGACGTTAGTTATCTCATACCCCTCGGCGATGCGGGTAGCAGCGCTTCGCCCGTAGAGGCCAAAGTGAACAACTACAACACCAATCGCAACACCTTCTACCACTACACCGTCACCGTAAATGGTGTACACAATGTGCGTGTAGAGGTGGATGCGCGCGGTACCGACATTACCTCCAACAACTATCAGATGGAGGAGAATCAGCCCGGTGCTACGGGCAAGGTGGTGGTGGCGAAAGAGGAGATTGCCATCTGCGACTGCCACTACGTTACCAAAACCATCACCTTCCACGCTATAAACGTGGCCGAAAACCTCACTTGGTCGGTGAGTACCCCCTTTGGTGAGGGTGGCCCCCAGATCGACCTCGAGGGCAACGACGTAATTCCCCCAGGCTTGGACTACGAGTGGGTGCACTTCCGTGTGAACAGGAAGACCTCCTCGGGTGCCTATTACAGCGACCAGAGGCGTGCATACACCATCGAGCCCTACGACCCCGTGACCAAACCCGATGGCCTGATGAACGTGAGTCAGCTGGTGAAGTATATGAAGGAGCAGAAGAAGCTCTACGACACCGAGGATCCCACCCAACCTGAGTTGTGGACCAGCGATTTCGACAACGGTATGATGGTTACCTACAACGATAATGGTACGGTTAAGGGCGAAGAGGTAGACCCCGATGGTCGTAAGATTTGTGTAACCGTCTTTGTAGACGAGTTCTACTACGACTACAACCCTCTGAACCCCTTGGAGGAAATTCCTGCCGACTTCTGGAAACAGTATGTAAACTACCCCACCGACCGCTATATGTATATCCTTAGCGAGTCGAACCTCTCGCGCGACGAGGAGAGTCGTGCTACGGGCTCGGTGGTTACCATTCAGCAGCACCCCATCCAGTCGATTTTCGACACCAACCCCGCAAATACCACATTCAAGACTGCTTGGGGCTTGGAAATTACCGACGAAGATGAGGGCAAGCTGAACAAAGCATATACAAGTGAAAGCTATGAAGACAAACGAGGCAATACCGATAAATACAATGGCCGACTCAACACTATGAAAGAGTGGGGGTTGGTAAACTCGGGTGGTACCGCCTACACCGCCGGGAATTGGTCTATATATATGGACTTCGAGGTGCGCAACGAGTTGCCTCAGTTGAAGGATGCCTATAAGTATATGCGCTACTCGTGTATGAACCGTAACCGCGACAACGATGGCGACGACATAATTGACCAGAACGAGATTCGCTGGTATATGGGCGCCCTGAAACAGTTGACGGGCATGGCCGTAGGTAGGGATGTGTTGTTGCCCGAGTCGAGGCTCTACAAACGTAGCTCGGAGGACAAGGCTTCTGGCGACCCCAATAGGTGGCGCCAACACGTTGTTTCGAGTACCACGACAAATAGCCACGGTAACGACTTTAACAGCAACAACCCAGAGGTTTTGTGGGGTGAGGAGATTACCTCAACTAGTTCGTGGAGCAAATCAAAGGACTGGGGTGACGACGACGAAGGCCCTTATAAAAACAAGGGCTTTTCGGCTTGGTCGGTGCGTTGTATGCGTAACTTGGGCACTACCAACGAAACACTCGAAACGGGTTATGACCTCACAGAAGAGCCTGATGACTATATAGATGTTGATGGTAATAAGATTACTTGTGCTCGTATCAACCCACAGGCTCTGCGTGCTCAGCAGAATACCGAGTTGGTTTTCTGTGACGAGAATAACGAGCAGACTCGTCTTTCTAAACGTTTCTATATAGCCACAGAAGAATCAGACTTGCCATCAGTGCCCTCAAGTTATACGAGCACCACCGGTTTTTTCAAACACAATCAATGGATTGAGGATGTGGGTAGTAGTGGTCCCACCTCAAGCGGAGGTACCGGTCACTGCCCCGAGGGTTATCGAATACCCAACATGCTCGAACTAACCATTATGTTTAACTATGCGTATAGTTATGTTGGAAGTGGTAGTTACTACATAAGTCGTAATATATACTCGTTTGGCCAGCATGGCCAATATCCCAAAGGCAGTGCTATGGGTTGGGTTTCACTTCCTAATACAATTACTGTTGGTCAGGAACCAAACAAGGTGCGCTGTGTGCGTGATGCGTCGGTAGACGAGCTCCGCGCCGAGGGACTCTTGTAGAGTTGAGAATTGAGAGTTGAGAATTAGGGTGCGCCTTTCGGGGCGCACCTTTTTTTGTGGGGTGGGGGCTCGGAGGAAATAGGGAGTTTAGTGGGCCTTAATAGGAGTAATAGGAGTTATAAGAGAAATAAGAGTTATAGGACAAATAAGGGGCTCCTCAATAGGAGCCCCCTAACTTTCAACTTTCAACTTTCAATTTTCAATTTAGTACTTGTATCTCGCCCAGCGCAGCAGCTCGCGGAAGGTGGGTTTCTTGCCGTACATAAAGACACCAACCCTATAAATCTTGCCCGCAAGCCATACCATACCGACAAACGTCACCACAAGCAAGCCCACCGACAAGGCCAACTCCCACCCGGGAACGCCATAAGGCAAGCGCACCATCATAACAATAGGTGACGTGAAGGGTATCATACTAAACCAAAACGCCAAAGGCCCATGGGGCTCCTGCATCGCGCTCATCATAACAAAAATACCCAAAATCAGAGGAATAGTGATGGGCATTTGGAGGTTGTTGGTGTCCTTCTCGTTGTCCACAGCGCTGCCCACTGCCGCAAACATGGCCGCATAGAGCAGGTAGCCACCAACAAAGTAAATCAAAAAGCCGCCCAAAATCCTCAGCAAGTAGCCGGGGTCGGTAACGGTGCGGATAATCGACAGCGTCTCGTCGTCGAGGCTTGGCACGCCCGCTGCGCCCATCATTGCCGCAGGGTCCATAGCCGAAGCCGACGAGGCAGCAGCCATCATCTCGTCCACGCCCAGCAGGCTCATGGCAGCACCGCCAACCACCAAAATAAAGACTACCCAGATGGCAAATTGGGTAACAGCCACCGAAGCAATACCCAAAATCTTGCCCATCATCAGCTGGAAGGGTTTCACGCTCGAAACCATCACCTCCATAACCTTGGTGCTCTTCTCCTCGATGACGCCCTGCATAACCATATTGCCATAGAGGAACACGAACATATAGATCAAAAAGCCAAAGATGTAGGCCAGCGCAATGTTCAGTATCGACGAGCTCTCCTTGGCGTCGCCACTCTCGTCGAGCTGTTTTACCTGAATGCTCACAGGAGTCTTTATGGCCTCCAAGATAGCGTCGATATCCTCGATGTTATACTCTTTCAGCTTCTCCGACTCTACGATTGTGCGCACCTGCTCGGTGATGGCCTGCTCGATGTTGATGGTCGATGACTCGTAGGCAAAAAGCTGCAAGTTCGAGGGGTTGGTGGCAATGTCGCTGCCCACAACCAAGATGCCGAACACCTCGTGAGCCTCGTCCCTCAGCTCCTCGAACGACTTGTCCGAGGGCGAGAAGGTGAGTTGTCCGTCGCTCACAAGTCGGTCGCCAATCAGCCCGCTCTGGTCTACCACAATCACCTCTTTGGCCTCGTCGCTCTTGATATTCATCATCAGCGCAGGCACAAACATCAGCGCCACAAAAAAGAGCGGCATCAGTATAGTGGTGATAATAAAACTCTTCTTCTTTACGCGCTCGTTGAACTCACGAGCCGCTATAATTCCAATCTTTCCCATAGTTCCTATGTGTGTCGCTACTTTTGTTGGGCGGCCGTGTGGTTGGCCACCGCCTGAATGAATACGTCGTTCATGCTGGGGATAATCTCGCGGAAACTACGCAACTCGACCGACTCGTTGATAAGACCAACGATGGGGCGAATGTCGCTGTCGGTGGGGATGTGGAGTTTCAGCGCCGAGGTCTGCTTCGAGAGGGCCTCGTCGTCGCTCAGCGATGCGTCCAGAAGGGTGCAGGGTGCCGAGCCGAGTCGGGCCACAAGCTCCTCGCGCGAGCCGCGGAAGTCTACCTCGAAGATGTTGCCACCGTGCGAGCGGCGCACCTCGTCGAGCGAGCCGCTAAGGATGTTTTTCGACTTGTTGATGAGGGTTATGTGGTCGCACACCTCCTCGACCGACGACATATTGTGGGTCGAGAAAATGACGGTTGCGCCCTTGTCCCTAAGCTCCAAAATCTCGTTCTTCAACAGATTTGCGTTTATGGGGTCGAAGCCGCTGAAAGGCTCGTCGAAGATGAGCAACTCGGGCTCGTGGAGGATGGTTACGATAAACTGAATCTTCTGGGCCATACCCTTGCTCAGCTCGCTCACCTTTTTGTTCCACCACCCCTCGATGCCGAACTTCACAAACCAGCGTTTCAGGCGAGTGATGGCCTCGGCGCGGCTGAGTCCTTTGAGTTGTGCAAAGTAAATGGCCTGTTCGCCCACCTTCATTGTTTTGTAGAGGCCTCGCTCCTCGGGCAAATAGCCGATGTGGGCTACATCTTCGGGTGCGAGCAGGTGGCCGTTGAAGAGTACTCGCCCTTTGTCGGGGGCGGTAATGCGGTTGATGATTCGGATGAGGGTGGTCTTGCCGGCACCATTGGGGCCCAGAAGTCCGTAGACGCAGCCTCGTGGAATCTCCAACGACACATCATCAAGCGCGGTGTGGCCCGCAAATTGCTTGGTGATATTTTCGATTTTCAAAAAAGTTTCCATGAGTTTTTCGATGTTTGAAAGTAACGCAAAAGTAGCAATTTATTCCGATACTAGTCCGAATTGGAGGTGAAAAACCACTTTCGGCAAACAAATAACAGGTCAAAGTTGGCCTTTTTGACTATCCGATGCATACTTATTAGAAATTTTTTCCGTTATTTGCATACTTAAACTAAGAACAACCACCACACTATGTTATATCCACTCAAATTCAAACCACAACTGAAAGAGGTTCTCTGGGGCGGAAGTCGCCTTGTTGCAGCGGGCAAGAAGCCTGCCAAGGGGACCAACCCCTCGTCGGTAGGCGAGAGCTGGGAGCTCTCGGGACTTGCGGGCCACGAGTCGGTTGTGGCTAACGGTATGCTCCGCTCGAACGACATAAGCGAGCTTACCGAGGTCTATATGGGCGAGTTGGTGGGCGACAAGGTCTACGAGCAGTTTGGCTTGGAGTTCCCCTTGTTGCTCAAATTCATCGACACCCACCAGCAGCTCTCGGTGCAGGTGCACCCCACCGATGATTTTGTGGCCGAGGAGGGGCTGAGGGGTAAGACCGAGATGTGGTATGTGGTCGATGCTGCCCCCGATAGCTATATCTACCTCGATTGGAACAGAACTCTCACCGAGGAGGAGTTCGACGAGGCTGTTGAGAGTGGCACCATTGAGAAGTACCTCAATAGGATTGCTGTGGCCAAGGGCGACGCTTTCCTGATTCCTGCCGGCACGGTTCACTCGATTGGCAGTGGCGTGGTGGTGGCCGAGGTGCAGGAGACGAGCGATATTACCTACCGCATTTTCGACTGGAATAGGGCCGATGTAGACGGCAAACCCCGTGAGTTGCACCTCGATCAGGCCTCTCAGGTTGTGAGGTTGGAGCCTCAGGGCGGCTTGCGTATCACCAAACACCCCAAGACGGGCTCGGCCGAGGAGCTTACTTCGTGCGAGCAGTTTACGGTCAACCTGATTGCCATCGACGGCACCATCGAGCTGGACTACGCACCGCTGGATAGCTTTGTGGCCTATATGTGTGTCGAGGGCGAGGTAACCATTACGGGTTGTGGCGAGAGCGAGAGTATCAAGGCACTCGAAACGGTGCTGATTCCTGCCGAGGCTACCGACATTGTGTTGCGAGGCAAGGGGCGCTTGTTGGAGGTCTTTATCAAATAGTAAATAATTCTGCAAAACGTGGCTCATAGGGGCTGTGGCGTGATAGGCGGGCCAAACCGAGGGGTTTGGGCCCGCTTTGTTTTTGGCTCGGCTATTGCAGTTTTGGAAAAAATCGCTATATTTGTAAACTACGCACTAAAACTACCCACTTTACCTTATAATATATATGACAAAGCAGGGACTTCAAACGATTAGCGGCCGAGTGATTCAGATCATCGGCCCCGTAATCGACGTTTGTTTCGAGGATGCCGCACACCAGGGAGCCAAAGTGGAACTCCCCGCAATCCACGACGCCATTGAGATTGCGCGCCCCGACGGCAGAACTCTCATTTGCGAAATCCAACAACACATAGGCGAAAGCAGCGTCAGGGCTGTGGCAATGGACTCGACCGACGGTCTGAGTCGCGGAGCTGTGGCTGTGTCGCACTACTCGCCAATCAAGATGCCCAGCGGTGAGCAAATCAAGGGCCGACTAATGAACGTCATCGGAGAGCCTATCGACGGCATCGGTGCGCTCTCGGCCGAGGGAGCACTGCCCATCCACCGCGATGCCCCCAAATTCGAGGAGCTGACCACCTCGCAGGAGGTGCTCTACACGGGCATCAAGGTTATCGACCTGTTGGAGCCCTACGTCAAGGGTGGCAAAATCGGCCTCTTTGGTGGTGCAGGTGTGGGCAAAACGGTGCTCATTATGGAGCTTATCCGCAATGTGGCCAAAAAGTTGGGCGGTTACTCGGTATTTGCCGGTGTGGGCGAGCGTACTCGCGAGGGTAACGACCTGCTGCGCGAGATGATCGAGAGTGGTGTGGTGCGCTATGGCAAAGAGTTCGAGGAGAGTATGGCCCGAGGCGATTGGGACCTCTCGAAAATCGACCACGAGGAGTTGGCCAAGTCGCAGGCTACGCTGGTCTTCGGACAGATGAATGAGCCCCCTGGCGCGCGTGCGTCGGTGGCACTCTCGGGTCTGACCGTGGCCGAGTCGTTCCGCGACGGAGGTGCCAACCGCGACATTCTCTTCTTCATCGACAACATTTTCCGATTTACTCAGGCGGGCTCGGAGGTGTCGGCACTGCTGGGCCGTATGCCTTCGGCTGTGGGCTACCAGCCTACGCTCTCGACCGAGATGGGTGCCATGCAGGAGCGCATCACCTCGACCAAGAGCGGCTCGATTACCTCTGTACAGGCGGTATATGTTCCTGCCGACGACCTTACAGACCCCGCCCCTGCCACAACCTTCACCCACCTCGAC